>JBBEWH010000070.1:0-201747 GCA_037414955.1 Actinomycetes bacterium KLBMP 9797 | reverse complement strand
CTACTTGAGGGACGCCCTGATCATGAGACGGTGACGGTGGTCATCTCGATGTCGTTCTTGGGGTGGCCGCCGCCCGGGTTCGGGTCGAAGGCGCCGTCGTGGCCCTTCTCGGTGGCCTTCGTCAACACGCCGAGGCCGGCCTGGTCGACGGTGCCGATGACGGTGTAGTCCGGCGACAGCTGGGCGTCCTGGTAGATGAAGAAGAACTGGCTGCCGTTGCTGTCCGGGGAGCCGCTGTTGGCCAGGGCCACCACGCCCGCCGGGTAGGCCGGCTTGTCGGTGGTCGGCAGGTATTCGTTGCCGAACCGGTACGACGGACCGCCCGTGCCGTCGGTCTCCCGGTAGCCCTTGCCCTTCGCGCTCGGGTCACCGCACTGCAGCATGCCGGGGAACATCCGGTGGCACTTGGTGCCGTCGAAGAACTTCTTGCTGGCCAGGTGCTCGAAGCTGGCCGCGGCGCACGGCGACTTGGCCTGGTCGAGCGTCACGTTGATCGCACCGAAGTTGGTGGTGACGGTCATCGTCTTGGTGCCGGTCTTCGACGCCGTGGTGGGCGGCAGGCCCACGTCCTTGGTCGTCGCGGTGCGCTCGTTCTGCGCCACCTCGATCCACGTGCAGGTCGCGGTGCCGGCCGCGGCCTCCCCGGTGGTGGCCGAGTCGTCGTCGCCGAGCGCGCTGACCAGCCACACCGTGCCGACGACGACGATCACCAACGCCACCCCGGCGCCGATGGTGGCCTGCATCCGCCGGCGCTTGCGGGCCGATTCGGCGCGCTGGGCCATCTCCCGTTCGAGCCGGGCCCGCGCCGCGGCGCGCTGCCGCTCCTTCGTGGACGTCACGCTCTTTCCTCCTGGTACATATATGACGGGCCGTCAGGACTGGCTCGGGGTGGGCGACGGGGTCGCGGCCGGCGCCGACGAGGGCGCCGGTGTGGGCGCCGCGGTGGGCACCTCGCCGATGGTGAGGCTCTGGATGATCACGTCCTGGGCGGGCTTGATCTTCTCGCCGGAGCCGTTGTCCATGGTCGGGATCTTGGCGATCTTGTCCACGACGTCGAGGCCACCGGTCACGGTGCCGACGATCGGGTACGCGGGCGCCTCGGTCGGCGTGTAGTCCTTGAAGAAGATCAGGAACTGGCTGCCGTTGCTGCCCGGCGGGTTACCGATCAGCGCGACCGTGCCCTTCGGGTACACCGGTGTCTGGGCCCCGGAGGGTGCGGGGGACGGCGAAGGCGGCGTCGGCACGTTCTCGTTGTAGAACGTGTACGACGGGCCGCCCAGGCCGGTGCCGCTCGGGTCACCGCAGCGCACCGCACCGGTCGTGGTGATCTCGTGACACTTGGTGTTGTCGAAGAAGCCGTTGCCCGCCAGGTACGCCAGGCTGGTCGACGCGCACGGCGCCGCGGTGACGTCGAGGCTCACGGTGATCGGCGCGCCCTGGTTGGTGGTGATGGTCATCGGGCGGGTGCCGGTCGTGGGAATGTCCTTGGTGGGCGGCGTGCCGACGTCCTTGAGGTTGGTGTTGGCGCCGGTGTTCTGCGACGTCCACGCGCACACGTCCGCGGCCGCGGTGTCCTCGGGGTCGGAGTCGAAGCCGCCGAGCAGCCACACCGAACCGAACACGATCAGCAGCAGCGCGAGCGCCGAGCCGACGCCGGCCTGGATGCGGCGCTTGCGCCGCGTCGCCGCCGCCCGCCGGGCCATCTGCCGGTCGTATCTGGCCCGCGCCAGCTTGCGCTGCCGAGCCCTGCTGGAAGCCACCCCGCGCTCTCCTCCCTCAGTCACCGCCGGGCGCGCGACACTGTCGGTGTGTAGCGCGCCACAACCCGCCAGAGTGTACGGCTAGCACCTGGGAAAGTGGTATGCGAGGTCGATAAGGACGCGATCGGCGAGTATCAAAACGCTAACGTTAGGGAATGCTCGTCACCGGCTTCCCGTCCGACGTCTTCGGCACCAACTGTTACGTGGTCGCCACGGCGCCCGGTGAGCAGTGCGTGGTGGTCGATCCCGGCATCGGGATCATCGACCGGCTCGACGCCGTGCTCGCGGAGCATCGGCTGCATCCGGCGGCGGTGCTGCTGACCCATGGGCACCTCGACCACACGTTCTCGGTCACGCCGGTGTGCGGCGCGCGCGGCGTCACGGCATACATCCATCCGGACGACCGCGAGCTGCTGGCCGATCCCAGCAAGGCGATCAACTCGATCGACCCGCGCACGCTGCTGGGTGGGCTGCAGTGGAGCGAGCCGGACGACGTGGCCCCGCTGACCGACGGGGCGACGATGAAGCTGGCCGGGCTGGAGATCACCGTCGACCACGCGCCCGGCCACACCCGCGGTTCCGTGATGTTCCGGCTGCCCGATCAGGACCACGAGCTCTGCCTCTCCGGCGACGTGCTGTTCGCCGGCTCGGTCGGCCGGGTCGACCTGCCCGGCGGCAGCATGGACCAGATGATCGTGAGTCTGCGCGACAAGGTCCTGCCGCTGGCCGACGAGACCGTCGTGCTGCCCGGCCACGGCCCGACCACCACCATCGGTCGGGAGCGCGCCACCAACCCGTACCTTCGTCAAGTGATGCAGGAAACCATTAGATGAGTAAGCCGACGCCACTGTCCGGGTTCCCCGAGTGGCTGCCGCCGCAGCGGATGATCGAGCAGTACGTGATCGACCGCCTCCGCCGCACCTTCGAGCTCTACGGGTTCGCCCCGCTGGAGACCCGCGCCGTCGAGCCGCTCGACCAGCTGCTGCGCAAGGGCGAGACGTCCAAAGAGGTCTACGTGCTGCGCCGGCTCCAGGCCGACCCCGCCGACACCGGCGACGAGTCGCTGGGGCTGCACTTCGACCTCACGGTGCCGTTCGCCCGCTATGTCCTGGAGAACGCCGGCAAGCTCACGTTCCCCTTCCGCCGGTACCAGATCCAGAAGGTGTGGCGCGGCGAGCGCCCGCAGGAGGGTCGCTACCGGGAGTTCCTCCAGGCGGACATCGACATCGTCGACCGCGACACCCTACCGTTCCACTACGAGGCCGAGCTGCCGCTGATCATCGGCGACGCGCTGCGGTCGCTGCCCATCCCCCCGGTGCGGATCCAGGTCAACAACCGCAAGGTCTGCGAGGGCTTCTACCGCGGGCTCGGCCTCACCGACCCGGAGGCCGCGCTGCGCGCGATCGACCGGCTCGACCGGCTGGGTCCGGAGAAGGTCACGGCGCTGCTGGCCGAGACCGCCGGCGCCAGCGACGCGCAGGCCGCGGCCTGCCTGCGGCTGGCCGAGATCTCCGCGCCGGACGCGTCGTTCGCCGACGCGGTCCGCGCGCTGGGCGTCGAGCACCCGCTGCTCGACGAGGGCCTGGCGGAGTTGGCCCGGGTGGTGGAGACGGCCGCCGAGCACGCCCCTGGGCTGTGCGTGGCCGACCTGCGGATCGCCCGCGGGCTCGACTACTACACCGGCACCGTCTACGAGACCCAGCTGCTCGGATACGAGCGGTTCGGCTCGGTCTGCTCCGGCGGGCGCTACGACAACCTGGCCACCGCGGGCGCCGACCGGTTCCCCGGCGTGGGCATCTCGATCGGCGTGTCCCGGCTGCTCGGGCTGCTGTTCGGCGGCGGCGCGCTGTCGGTGTCCCGGTCGGTGCCCACGTGCGTGCTGGTGGCGCTGCCCTCGGACGAGCGGCGGGGCGACTGCGACCGGATCGCGGCGGCACTACGCGGGCGCGGCATCGCCACCGAGGTGGCGCCGGCGGCCGCGAAGTACGGCAAGCAGATCCGCTTCGCCGAGCGCCGCGGCATCCCGTACGTGTGGTTCCCCGGCTCGGATGGCGCCCCCGACACGGTCAAGGACATCCGCTCCGGCACCCAGGTCGACGCCGACCCGGCGACCTGGACCCCACCCGCGGACGACCTGACCCCCCAGATCACCGCCTCATGATCAGGGCGTCCCTCAAGTAGTTCTAACGACTTGAGGGACGCCTTGATCTTGAAGGGGGCTAGGCGCCGGAGGTGACGCGGTAGGCGTCGAAGACGCCGTCGACCTTGCGGACCGCGGCCAGCAGGTGGCCCAGGTGCTTCGGGTCGGCCATCTCGAACGAGAACCGGCTCACCGCCACCCGGTCGCGGGTGGTGGTGACGGTCGCGGAGAGGATGTTGACCCGCTCGTCGGAGAGCACCCGCGTCACGTCGGCGAGCAGCTTGTGCCGGTCGAGGGCCTCCACCTGGATCGCCACCAGGAACGTGGACGCCGACGTGGCCTTCCAGGTCACCTCGACGACCCGGTCGGGCTGCGCCCGGAGGTCCTCGGCGTTGGCGCAGTCGTCGCGGTGCACGCTGATGCCGCCGGACCTGGTCACGAACCCGAACACCGCGTCGCCGGGCACCGGCGTGCAGCAGCGGGCCAGCTTGATCCAGACGTCGGTGATGCCGTGCACCTCGACGCCCGGGTCGTGGCCGGTCTGGCGGGCGCGCGGCGGCTTGGTGGCGACCGCGGTCTCGGCGATGTCCTCGACCGCGCCTTCCTCGCCCCCGTACGACGCGATGAGGCGCTGGACCACGGACGGCGCGGAGACCTGGTTCTCCCCCACCGCCGCGTACAGCGACGCGACGTCGGCCAGGTGCAGGTCGCGGGCGATCGTCATGAGCGACTCGCTGGTCAGCATGCGCTGCAGCGGCAGGCCCTGGCGGCGCATCGCCTTGACGATCGACTCCTTGCCGGCCTCGATCGCCTCTTCCCGGCGCTCCTTGTTGAAGTACTGCCGGATCTTGGTGCGCGCCCGCGGGCTCTTGACGAAGCCCAGCCAATCCTGCGACGGGCCGGCGGTGTCCGACTTGGAGGTGAAGATCTCGATCACGTCGCCGTTGGAGAGCGTGGACTCCAGCGGCACGAGCTTGCCGTTGACCCGGGCGCCGATGCACTTGTGCCCGACCTCGGTGTGCACCGCGTAGGCGAAGTCGACCGGCGTCGACCCGGTGGGCAGCGGGATCACGTCGCCCTTGGGCGTGAAGACGTAGACCTCCTGGCTGGACAGGTCGAACCGCAGCGCGTCGAGGAACTCGCTGGGGTCGCTCGCCTCGCGCTGCCAGTCGAGCAGCTGCCGCAGCCAGGTGAGGTCGTCGATGTGCGCCGGCGGGCCGGCCACCGTCGCGCCCTTGGTCTCTTTGTACTTCCAGTGCGCCGCGATGCCGAACTCCGCCGTGCGGTGCATGCTGATCGTGCGGATCTGCATCTCGACGGGCTTGCCGTTGGGCCCGATCACGGTGGTGTGCAGCGACTGGTACATGTTGAACTTCGGCATCGCGATGTAGTCCTTGAACCGGCCGGGCACCGGTTGCCAGTTCGCGTGGAGCACGCCGAGGGCCGCGTAGCAGTCGCGCACCGTGTCGACCAGGATGCGCACACCGATCAGGTCGTAGATGTCGTTGAAGTCCCGGCCGCGGACGATCATCTTCTGGTAGATCGAATACAGGTGCTTGGGGCGGCCGGTCACCTCCGCCTTGATCTTGGCGGCCTTGAGGTCCTGCTGGACCGTCCGGGTGACCTGGCGCAGCAGCGTGTCGCGCTGCGGCTGGTGTTCGCCGATCAGCCGGTTGATCTCTTCGAACCGCTTGGGGAACAGCGTGCCGAACGCGAGGTCTTCCAGCTCCCACTTGATCGTGTTCATACCCAGCCGGTGGGCCAGCGGGGCCAGGATCTCCAGCGTCTCCTTGGCCTTCTGCTCCTGCTTGGGGCGCGGGAGGAAGGTCAGCGTCCGCATGTTGTGCAGCCGGTCGGCGAGCTTGATGACCAGTACCCGAGGGTCTTTCGCCATCGCGACGACCATCTTGCGGATGGTCTCGGCCTTGGCCGCGTCGCCGAGCTTGACCTTGTCGAGCTTGGTGACGCCGTCGACGAGCAGCGCCACCTCGGGGCCGAAGTCGGCCCGCATCTCGTCGAGGTCGTAGTCGGTGTCCTCGATCGTGTCGTGCAGCAGCGCGGCCACCAGCGTCGTGGTGTCCATGCCCAGGTTGGCCAGGATCGTCGCGACCGCGAGCGGGTGCGTGATGTAGGGGTCGCCGGACTTGCGGTATTGCCCGGAGTGCCAGCGGGCGGCCACGTCGAAGGCGCGCTGCAGCAGCCGCGCGTCCGCCTTCGGGTGGCAGGCGCGGTGGGTGGCGATCAGCGGCTCGAGCACCTCGCTGACCTGTGGCGTCTGCCAGGGCGCGTTGAAGCGGGCCAGGCGCGCTCGCACCCGACGCCCAGTGGGCGCGCCGGCCAGCCCGAAACCAGCACCGGTTTCATCCTGCTCAGCAGGATCTTCGGTGCCGGGCAACGGAATGACCACGCCGTTGGGAACGGGCTCGACCGCGGGCTCGCGGGCGGCTCCCTCACCCTCTACGGGATGGACGACCTCGTGGGACACCGGCCTCCTCACACCTCGCCGGAACAGCTCCGACGGTATCCGCCCGGCCCGGTCCTCCGCTACCCAACCGCGCCGCCACCCCGGGCCGCATCGCGGCCCGGGGGCCCGCTGAGGCGGGCTAAACGGTCAGCAGCGCATGAACCTCGCGGGGCGCCAGGCGCTCCCGTCCCGGGAGGAACGAAAGCTCCAGCAGTACTGTGAAGCCGGTCACCGCGCCGCCGGCCCGCTCGACCAGCTCCAGCGCCGCCGCCGCGGTGCCGCCGGTGGCCAGCACGTCGTCGACCAGCAGCACCCGCTGCCCGGCCGGAAACGCATCCCGGTGTACCTCGAGCGCGGCCTCGCCGTACTCCAGCGCGTACGCCGCGGTGTAGGTCTCCCGGGGCAGCTTGCCCGCCTTGCGGATCGGCACCACGCCGGTGCCGGCGGCGTACGCGATCGCGGCGGCGATGACGAAGCCCCGGGCCTCGATGCCGGCGACCACGTCGAAGCCGCCGGCATACCGCGCCGCGATGCCGTCGACCACTTGGCGGAAGGCCAGGCCGTCGGCGAACAGCGGGCTCAGGTCCTTGAAGACGATGCCGGGCTTCGGGAAGTCCGGCACGTCGACCACCCGGCTGGCGACCAGGTCGGCCAGCGCCTCAGCGGTGACCGTCACCCGTTCACCGCCGCTTCCGGCCCGGACGGTTGCCGCCACCCGGCCGGCCGCCGCGGCTGCCGCCCTGCGCCCGCTTGCCGGTGGTGCCCGGGCGGGCCCCGACCTTCGGTGCCGCGCCGGACAGCGCGGCCAGCTCCGCGTCCGAGCCCGGCTCGGACTCCGCCGACCCGGCCTGCTTGACCGGCTTCGCCGAGCGGGCGCCCTTGGGCACCACCTCGCCGCGCGCGATCGCCGCCCGCCGCGCCAGCACCCGCTGGGTGTGCGCCCGGAACTTCGGCTCGAACTCCTTCATCGTGACCAGCAGCGGGGTCGCGAAGAAGATCGAGGAGTAGAACGCCACCGCCATACCGACGAAGAGCACCAGGCCGAGGTCGCGCAGGGTGCCCGCGCCGAGCAGGCCGGCGCCGATGAACAGCAGGCCACCGACCGGCAGCAGCGCCACGACCGCGGTGTTGATCGACCGCATCAGCGTCTGGTTGATGGCCAGGTTGGCACCCTCCGCGTACGTCTGGGTGCCGCTCGCCGTGATGCCGCGGGTGTTTTCCTGGATCTTGTCGAACACGACCACCACGTCGTACAGCGCGAAGCCGAGAATCGTCAGGAAGCCGACGATCGTGGACGGGGTGACCTCGAACCCGATCAGCGAGTACACGCCCGCGGTCGCGATCAGGTCCAGCGCGAGCGCGGACACCGCCGCGACCGACATCCGCCACTCGAAGCGGACGACCAGGTACAGCATCACCAGGATCACGAAGACCACGAGGCCGAGCAGGGCCCGCTGGGTGACCTGGGCGCCCCAGGCGCCGCTCACCCGGTTGCTGCTGATCTCGGCGGCCGGCACCCCGAGCTCCTCGACCAGATCCCGCTTGACCTGCTCGGACTGGTCGGCGGTCAGCTCGGAGGTGCGGATCAGGTAGGTGCCCTCACCGCCACCGACCGACTGTGCGGAGGCCACGTCCAGCGGCTCGCCGTCGGTGTCGACGTTGGCGAGCGCCTCGCCGACCGCGTCCTCGGCCTGCTGGAGGGTGCCCACCGACGCCGGCACCTGCCACTCGTTGCCGCCCGCGAACTCGATGCCCAGCGTGAAGCCGCGCCACGCGAAGCTGAGGACCGCGACGAGGATGATGCCGGCGGCCACCGAGAACCAGAGGGTGCGGCGACCGACGATGTTGAGCCCGGCCTCGCCCCGGTACAGGCGACTGGCCAGCCCGCTGCGCCCGCTCATCTCAGGCCTCCTTCACCCGCGACGCGCGCGGGCCGGTCTTGGTGGAGTCGTCAGCCGAGGCGGAGTGCACCGCGCGGCCGAGACCACTGACCCGGGGCGACAGGAACGCCCGGGTGCGCGCGAACATGGTCATGATCGGGTGCCGGAAGAGGAACACCACGACCAGGTCGAGGATGGTCGCGAGGCCGAGCGCGAACGCGAAGCCCTTCACCACACCGACCGAGAAGAGGTAGAGCACGACCGCGGCGAGCAGCGAGATCGCGTTGGCGGAGATGATGGTACGCCGGGCGCGCGCCCACGCGCGCGGCACGGCGCTGCGCGGACTCCGCCCGTCGCGGATCTCGTCCTTGAGCCGTTCGAAGTAGATGACGAACGAGTCGGCCGCGACACCCAACGACACGATGAAGCCGGCGATGCCGAACAGCGTCAGCGTGTAGCCGATCTGCCGGCCGAGCACGATCAGCGCGCCGAAGACCAGCAGGCCGGACAGCACCAGGCTGAGGAAGATGACCGTGCCCAGCAGCCGGTAGTAGAAGAACGCGTAGATGATGACCAGCAGCATGCCGATGCCGGCGGCGAGCAGACCGGCCTTCAGGTGCTCGGTGCCGAGCGTCGCGGAGACGTTCTGCACCTCGCTCTGCGTGAAGGTCAGCGGCAGCGCGCCGAACCGCAGCTTGCTGGCCAGCTCGTTGGCCGTCGTGGCGTTGAAGTCGCCGGTGATCTGCGAGTCGCCGGTCAGCACGCCCTGGATCTCCGGCGAGGAGATCACCTCGTTGTCGAGCACGACCGCGACCCGGCACCGGCCCTCGCTGCCGAGCGCCGTCTGGTCGCAGCCGCTGCCGGCGTTCTCGTACGCCTCCTTGGTCAGCGCGGTCCACTTCTCCTGGCCGGAGCCGGTGAAGTTGAGCGACACCACCCACTGGCCCTGCTGCTGGTCGAGCACGCCGTTGGCGTCGCTGACGTCGGTGCCTTCGACCTTGGCCACGTCGAGCAGGTACTTCTGGGCGCCCTCGCAGGCCACCGCCTGCTTGTCGATCTTCGCGATGGAGCCCGCCGGCCGGCCGTCCAGCTGCGCGCAGGTGATGGTCGGCACGTTGAACTGCATGGCCGGCTCGAGGACCTTGACCTCTTCCGGGGTCAGCTCGCCGAACGCCGCGTAGGTGGCCGCCGCGGTCGGGTCCTGGCTCAGGTCGGCCGGGGCCTGCAGTGCCGAGGCCGCGGCCCAGGCCGCCGCGCCCACCTTCTGCTTGGCGACCTCCAGCCGCTGCGCGTCGGTCATCCCCGGCTGGTCGGGCACCGCGCTGCCGCTCGCGCTCGGCGTGGGCGTCGCACTCCCGCTCGGGGCGGCGCCGCTCGGTGTCGGCGTGGGCGTCGCCATGCCGCCCTGACCGCCCGGCGACGGGCTGGCCGACGGGCTGGCGCCGTTCACGGCGGGACTCGCCGAGCCGGACGGCGCCGGAGTCGCGCTGCCCGACGGGGCCGGCGTCGCGGGGGTGACCCCACCGGAGTCCGTGGTGACCTTGAGAACCTTGCGGAACCGCAGCTCCGCGGCGTCACCGAGGTCGGCGAGGGCGTCACTGCTCTCGCCCGCCAGCGACACGACGATGTTGCGGTCGCCCTCGGTCACCACCTCGGCCTCGGACACGCCGTACGCGTTGGCCCGGGCCTCGATGATCTGCCGCGCCTCTTCGAGGTTGTCCGCCGGCGGCGCCGCGCCGGTTTCCGTCTCGGTCGCCGTGTACGTGACACGGCTACCGCCGATCAGGTCCAGGCCGAGCCGCGGCTCGAGCCGGTCGGTGAGGCTACCCTTCGCGCCGGCGAGGAACACCAGCAGGTAGAGAACGACGAAGATGAGGCCAAGCACGGCCAGCTGCCGGCCGGGACGCATCTGTCCCTGAGGTGGTGCCACGGCTGTCGGGTCTCCTGTATGGGGTACGGGTGGGGTACGAGGTCAGTCTTTCTTTTCTTCGACGACGGACTCGGCCGGCTCGGTCTCCTCCGCCGGCGCCGGCTCGGCGGGACGGTTGATCACGCGGGCGATCGCGGGCCGGGCGTACCGGGCGTGGACGCCGGGGGCGATCTCCAGGGTGGCGACCTCGTCGTCGACGGCCACGACGGTGCCGTGCAGGCCGCCGATCGTGACCACCTCGGCGCCGGGGCCAATGGTCCGCTGCATCTGCTCGGCCTCACGGCGGCGGCGCTGCTGCGGACGGATCATCATGAAGTACATGACGACGAAAAGCAGAATGATCATAAGGAGGGGCAGGAAACTGCCGCCCCCGGAGGACTGCGCTGCCTGAAGCACGCTGTTAAACCTTCCAGTTGGCCCCCCGCCAGCACGGCGAAGCCGGAGCGGAGGCAGACTCTCACGTCCTGTACGGGACCGCGGCGAGTCTAGTCGGTGTGACTGAGAACGCCTATACAGGCCCGCCGATAGACGCTAGCCATCGGAGGAGAACAGATCGGACCCGCCCCCGAACGTACCATTTGGGGGTTTGCGTCCCAGATGGTGCCATGCCGCGTCGGTCGCGACCCGCCCGCGCGGCGTCCGCGCGAGCAGCCCCGCGCGCACCAGGAACGGCTCGCACACCTCCTCGACCGTGTCCGGCTGCTCCCCCACCGCGACCGCGAGCGTGGACAACCCCACCGGCCCGCCCCGGAACGAGTCGACCAGCGCCGTCAGCACCGCCCGGTCCAGCCGGTCGAGGCCCAGATCGTCCACGTCGTACACCTGGAGCGCCGCCCGCGCGGTCCCCTGGTCGACCACCCCGTCCGCGCGCACCTCGGCGAAGTCGCGGACCCGGCGCAGCAGCCGGTTCGCGATCCGGGGCGTGCCGCGCGACCGGCCCGCGATCTCGCGCGCGCCATCGTCGGTGATCGGTACGCCGAGGATGCGCGCCGACCGGTGCAGCAGCGATTCCAGGTCGGCCGGCGCGTAGAAGTCGAGGTGCGCGACGAACCCGAACCGGTCGCGCATCGGCCCGGTCAGCAGCCCGGACCGGGTGGTCGCGCCGACCAGCGTGAACGGCTCGACGTCGAGCGGGATCGCGGTGGCGCCCGGCCCCTTGCCGACGATGACGTCGACCCGGAAGTCCTCCATCGCGCTGTAGAGCAGTTCCTCGGCCGGCTTCGCGATGCGGTGGATCTCGTCGATGAACAGCACGTCGCCCTCACCGAGGCTGGTGACGATCGCGGCCAGGTCGCCGGAGCGCTCGATCGCCGGCCCGCTGGTCACCCGGATCCCCGCGCCCAACTCCGCCGCCACGATATTCGCGAGGGTGGTCTTACCTAAGCCAGGCGGCCCTGACAAGAGGATGTGGTCGGGTGGGGCGCCGCGCCCCTTCGCGCCGCGCAGCAGCAGGTCCAGCTGGTCGCGTACCCGATGCTGGGCGATGAAGTCGGCCAGGCGCTTCGGACGGACACTGACCTCCGCGTCGTGTTCCGCGTCCGACGCGTACGCCGACACCAACCCTTCGGCCTCAGTCATGATCCCTCCTCTCGCTCAGCGCTCGATGGCTCATCGGGTCTTGCCCAGGAGGCGGATCGCCTGCTTCAACAGCACGGGCACCGGGGGGACGGTGCCGTCGACCGTCTCCGCGACGGCCGCGACGGCCTGCTCGGCCTGCCCCGCCGTCCAGCCCAGCCCGACCAGGCCCTGCCGCACCTGCTCCTGCCACGCACCGGTCACGACGCCCGCGTTGCCGTCCGCGCCCACCGACACCGGCCCGATCCGGTCGCGCAGCTCCAGCACCAGCCGCTCGGCGCCCTTCTTGCCGATGCCCGGCACCCGGGTCAGGGTCGCCGTGTCGGCACCGGCGATCGCCCGGCGTACCGTCTCGGGCGAATGCACCGCCAGCACGGCCTGCGCCAGCCGCGGACCGACGCCGCTCGCGGTCTGGAGCAGCTCGAAGAGCTGCTTCTCGTCGTCGTCGGCGAAGCCGTAGAGGGTGAGCGAGTCTTCCCGCACCACCAGGCTGGTGGCCAGCCGGGCCTCGCTGCCGGGGCGCAGCCCGGCGAGCGTGCCCGGCGCGCACTGCACGGCGAGCCCGACACCGCCGACCTCGATGACGGCGCCGTCCGGCGACAACGCGGCGACCGTGCCCCGCACGCTGGCGATCATGTGTGTCCTCCCCGCTGTCGGGCCGCTGGGGCCGCGGCCCGCCGCTGGGTCGCTGCCGCCGCGGCCCGCTGCTGGGCCGCCACGGCCGCGAGCCGCTGGTGGGCCGCTGCCGCCGCGAGCTTAGACCGGGTGCCGCCGCGCCACACGTGGCAGATGGCCAGCGCCAGCGCGTCGGCGGCGTCGGCCGGCTTCGGCGGCGCGTCGAGCTTCAGCAGCCGGGTCACCATCGACGTCATCTGCGCCTTGTCGGCCTGGCCGGAGCCGGTGATGGCGGCCTTCACCTCGCTCGGCGTGTAGGTGCTCACCGGCAGGCCGGCGCGCGCCCCGGCGAGCACGGCGACCGCGCTGGCCTGCGCGGTGCCCATGACGGTGCGCACGTTGTGCTGGCTGAAGACCCGCTCGACGGCCACGCTGAGCGGCTGGTGCTCGGCGACCAGCTCGGCGAGCCTGCGGTCGAGGTGCAGCAGCCGCAGCGCCAGGTCCTCACCGGGGTCCGTCTGGATCACGTGGTAAGCCACCAGGGTGCACGGCCGGCCGGACACGCCCTCGACCACACCCACCCCGCAGCGCGTCAGCCCCGGGTCGACGCCGAGCACCCGCACTCCAGGCCCCCTCGCTTGTACGTGTGTTCGACCACCCTAACGGGCCCCCGCCACGCGGCCAGCACCGACACGCGGCGGCGCCGCGCGCCCCACACCGCCCGCGCGCCCGCGCGCCCGCCCGCCCCGCGCCCCAAGAGGGCAGCCCTGTGGGCCGCGAATTCCCAACAGGGCTCCCGTATACCCGCCCAGACGGTGAGAGGGGAGCCGTGTTGGGAATTCACGCCAAGAAAGCTGCCCTCTTGGGACGCGCCCCAAGAGGGGTCCCCTATACCCGCCGAGAGCATGAGAGGGGAGCCCTCTGGGGGCAGCTACGCCCCACAGGGCTGCCCTCTTGGGACAAGCTCAGGTGGCGATGCCGGCGAGGACGGTGTCGACGACGCGTTCGGGGAGGTTCGCCTCGTCGAGTTGGGGGTTCCAGCGCAGCACTCGCTGCAGGACGGTCGGCCCCATCAGCAGCGACATCACCAGCTCGATGTCGAGGTCGGGGCGCAGCTCGCCGGTGCGGACGCCGCGGCGCAGCACCTCGCGCATGATCTCGCGCCGCGGCTGCACGATTTCCTGGTACATCGCGTACTGCTGCGGGCTGCGATGCATCTCGGGCACCAGGCAGGGCATGATCTTCGCGGCGCGCGGGTCCGGGTTACGGCCCGCCGCCCCGACCAGCGTCACCAGGTCGTCGCGCAGCGACGCGCCGTCGGGCATCGCCGGGTGCCCCTTGAGCTTGCGCAGCGCCTCGACGAGCAGCGCGTCCTTGCCGGACCACCGGCGGTAGATGGTGGCCTTGCCGACCCCCGCGCGGGCGGCGATGGCCTCGATGGACAGCGACTCGACGGTGCTGCCCTCGGCGAGCAGGTCGAGCACCGCTTCGACGATCGCCTCGTCCACGCGGGCGCTCCGCGGCCGCCCAGGCGACCGCGGAGCGCTCACTACCGGTGACGTCATGTCAGGCATTGTGGCCGATCCTAAGAGGCCGTTGCCAATTCCGGCTTTTCGGAAATCGAATCCGGTGCGGGTGCCGGCGCCGACTTGCCCGGCATCCAGCGAAGCACCATCAGGACGCCGAGCCCGGTCACGACCGCGCCGATCGCGGCGGTCCAGTGCATGGCGGTGAGGAACGCGCCGTTGGCCGCGTCGAGCACCGTGCCGCTGGCCGCGCCGAGCCGCTCGGCCGCACCGTACGCGCCGGAGATCGACCCTTCGACCGCGTCGCGCGCCGGGCCGGGGAGTCCGGCCGCCGTGGTGCGCACCTCGTCGCGGTAGACGCTGGCCAGCACGGAGCCGAGGATGGCGACCCCGAGCGCGCCGGCGACCTGCCGGACGGTGTTGCTGACCGCGGAGCCGACACCGGCCTTCTCCCGCGGCAGCGACGACATGATCGACTCCATCGCCGGCGGCATGATGTTGGCCATGCCGACGCCCTGGACGAAGAAGAAGACCAGCATGACCCAGATCGGCGTGTCGGCGCCCAGGAACGCGAACCCGGCGAGACCGATCGTGGTCAGCACCATGCCGACCGCGGCGACGGCCTTCGCGCCGTACCGCTTGACCATCGCGGCGCTGCGCGGTGCGAAGACGAGCTGCGCGACGGCGAACGGCAGCAGCATCAAACCGGTCTCCAGCGGGCTGTAGCCGCGCACCAGCTGGATGTAGAAGGCGCTGAAGAAGAACACGCCCATCGCGGCGAAGAACACCACGCCGATCAGCGCCACCGGAACCGCGAACCGCGGCACCCGGAACAGCCGCACGTCGAGCGACGGGAACTCGATGCGCCGCTCGTACATGATGAACGCGGTCAACACCGCGAGGCCGCCGACGATCGAGGCCCACACGACCGGCCGGCCGAAGCCGTGCTCGCCGCCGTCGATGATGCCGTACGACAGGGCCACCAGGCCGACGACGGACAGCGCCACGCCGACGACGTCGATCTTGCCGGGCTTCGGGTCGCGCGACTCGGGTACCAGCAGCGCGACGGCGACGACGCCGAGCAGCACCACCGGCACGTTGATCAGGAAGACCGAGCCCCACCAGAAGTGCTCGAGGAGGATGCCACCGAGGATCGGGCCGATCGCGATCGCGAGACCGACCGAGCCGGACCAGATGGCGATCGCCCGCGCCCGCTCCCGCGGGTCGAAGACGTTCGAGATGATCGACAGGGTCACCGGCATGATGGCGGCGCCGCCGAGGCCCATCAGTGCCCGCGCCCAGATCAGCTGCGTCGGGTCCTGCGCGTACGCGGACAGCAGCGACGCGAGGCCGAACAGCGCGAGGCCGATGAGCAGGAACAGCCGGCGACCGTATCGGTCGCCGAGCACGCCGGCGGTGAAGAGCAGACCGGCGAAGACCAGGGTGTACGAGTTGATGGACCACTCGAGCTCGCCCTGGCTGGCGCCGAGCCCGTGCACCGGGTCGGCCAGCGTCCGGAGGGCCACGTTCAGCACGGTGTTGTCGAGGACGACGACCAGCAGGCTGACGACCAGCACGCCGAGGATCAGCCACCGCCGCGGGTGGCCGGTGTTGGTTTGGGGCTGCACGAGTTCTCCCCCGATACGAGACGGTTCCGTTTCGGTTCACACGTTAGTCCCGCATGCGGCGATACGGAACCGTCTCGTATCGGAAAGTGTCGCCGGTCACAAAGTGACGATATTCTTTATCGATGGCCACCATATTGAAAGTTTTCGCCAGCGCCGCCACGGCGGCGCTCAGGCTGACCGCGGCGCTCACACTGACCGCGGCGCTCACACTGACCGCGGCGAGCCCTGCCGTCGCCGCCGATGTCCGCCTCAGCCAGGTGACCGCCCGGGACGGCGCGGCGTTCGCCCTGACGCCCGACTTCAGCCTGACCACCTACGCCAACGCGCTGGCCACCGAGATCGGCGCCGACAGCGTCGGTGCCGTCGTCGACACGGCCAACCGGGCCACCACCGCGTGCACCGGCAGCCAGCTCCAGGCGCAGCCGCAGTACTACGCCCGAACCGACATCCCGCTTCAGCCGGCGCAGATCATCAGCTCCTCGGACCGGTTCTGCTGGAACGCCGAGGACAGCGCCGTCCGGCACTGGATCCCGCAGGGCATCACCGGCTCGTCCGACGCCGACGACGACCACCTGTGGGCCGACGACCGGGTGATCGTCGTGGCCTGGCACTACAGCGCCACCGAGGCCGGCACCAGCTACGACAAGGGCGCCCGCATCTCGGTGGTCGACCGGGCCACCGGCCGGTACCGGCACGTGCTGCTGGTGGAGCCGACGAAGACGGCCACCCCGAACTTCAAGGCGGTGCCCATCCACGCCGGCGGGATCGCGTGGCTGGGCAACTACCTGTACGTCACGGACACCGGGTACGGCCTGCGGGTCTTCGACATGCGTAAGTTCCTCTGGGTGGATGCCGCCGACGGCGGCCTGGTGGGGCGCCACGGCGGCGTCTACAAGGGACACGGATTCTCGTACGTCCTGCCGCAGGTGGGCCACTACCGGCAGGCCACCACCCAGAGTTCGTGCGCGCCGGCGACCAGCTCGCTCTGCTTCTCCTACGTCACGCTGGACCGCAGCACCGCGCCGGACACGCTGGTGACCGGCGAGTACCGCGCCGGCGTGGACACCGCGAACCTCAACGTGGCCGGCGGCCGGGTGGTCCGGTACCCGGTGGACGCGAGCACCCGCCTGCTCACCCTCACCGCCGGCAAGTCGGTGCCGTTCGACGCGGTGACCATCCCGAAGTCCAACGTGCAGGGCGCGCAGACCTGGAACGGCACCTACTATCTGGGCCGGTCGTCGGCCGACAAGCACAGCTTCTTCTTCACCGGTCCACGGGACGCCACCATGCGGACGTGGAGCTGGGCCATCGGCGGCGAGGACCTCTATCACGAGCACAGCGGCACCGGCGCGACCATCGGCGCCGGCAAGGTATGGACAGCCACCGAACACGTCGTGGATCCCAACGGGGACGTGATAGACAAACGCGTCGTCTTCGCCGTCCCCCTCTCCGAAACCGCCTAGCCGCCGATCAACGCGCCGTCAGGGCGTGCACCGCGGCGTCGACGTCGGCCTGCGTCGTGTAGGCGTGGAAGGACGCGCGGACCCGGCCGGCGCGCACCGCGGCCCGGACCCCCGCCGCCGCCAGCCGCTCCTGCGCACCCGGCACGTCCACCGTCACGATCGCGCTCTCCCCCGGCGGCCGCCCCAACCCGGCCAGGAACCGGTTCGCCAGGGCCACGTTGTGGTCGCGGATCGCCGGTACCCCGATCTCCTCGATCACCGCGAGGGCGGCCGCGCAACCCACGTACGAGAACCAGGCGGGTGAGATGTCGAAACGCCGCGCGTCCGCGGCGAGCCGCAGCGGCGGGCCGTAATAGGACGCGTGCACGTCCTCGCCGGCGAACCAGTTGGCCGCGTGCGGCGTCAGCCGCTCGCGCAACGCCGGCGCGAGGTAGGCGAACGCCGCGCCGCGCGGCGACATCAGCCACTTGTACGCGGCCACCGCCACCGCGTCGGCGCCGCTCGCGTCGAACGGCAGCCAGCCGCACGCCTGGCTCGCGTCGACCACGGTGAGCGCGCCGTGCGCGCGGGCGGCGGCGAGGATGTCGTCGTACCGCGCGACGGTGCCGTCCGCCGACTGCACCAGGCTGAACGCGACCAGGTCGGTGCCCGCGTCGATGGACTCCGCCAGCTTGTCGGCCGGCACCGTGCGCACCCGCACGCCGCGCCCGGCCTGCGCCAGCCAGGGGAACAGGTTCGACGTGAACTCGATCTCCGGCACCAGCACCCGGGCGCCGTCGGGCAGGGCCGCCGCGATCGGCGCCAGCAGCTGGGACACCGCCGAGCCGACGCACACGTCGGCGGCGGGCACGGACACGATCCGGGCGAAGGCTTCGCGGGCCCGGCCGGTCTCCGCGCCCCAGCCTTCCCAGGAGGTACGCCCAGCGCGCCAGTCGGCCAGCGCGAGCTGCACCGCCTCCCACGCGGGCCGGGGTGGCAGGCCGTAGCTGGCGGTGTTCAACCATCCGGGCTCGGCGTCCCACAGGTCTGGCATCCCCGTCATGGACCGAGCGTACGTGTGCCGCCCTAGGCCCGAAGTTCCCCGCCGATCAAGGACGTGGGGACGTGGGGACGCGGGGACCATGATCAAGGCGTCCTTGACGGCGCTCAGCGGTGCGCTACGCACCTTATCCGGCATCCCAAAAGTGGGGAGCGCCCCCCCGGGCCCCACTTGTTACGAGCCTGTTGCATCCATGACCTTCGACCTCTATGGTGGGGCGTACCGCGCGCATTTACCCCGAAAGATGTCGAAATATCGTCGAAGCGCTTCGACTCACGGTTTCGACACGGCCTGACGAAGGAGTCACGCCATGCGCAGAACACTGCGTCTCGCCCTCCCCGCCCTGCTGCTGGCCGTGGTCGTCGCCAGCGCCTCCGCACCCGCGCAGGCGGCGGCCTGGAGCTCCGCCGACCGCTGGGGCACCTGGAACAACGGCGGCTACATCCTCTACAACAACATCTGGGGCAACGGCTACGGTCCGCAGACGATCTGGGCGAACTCGTTCAGCAACTGGGGCGTCTGGGCCAACCACCCCAACACCGGCGGGATCAAGTCGTACCCCAACGCCACCCGCGAGGTGAACCGGCGGCTCAGCTCGCTGAACAGCGCCACCAGCAGCTTCAACGTGACCGTGCCGAGCGCCGGGGCGTACACCAGCGCCTACGACATCTGGGCCGACGGCCACACGTACGAGATCATGCTGTGGATGAACAAGTTCGGCCCGGTCGGACCGCTCGGTTCGTTCCAGGCCAACGCGTCGGTGGGCGGGCACAGCTGGGCCGTCTACCGCGGCTCGAACGGCTCCAACCAGGTGTTCTCGTTCATCCGGAGCGCGAACACCAACTCCGGCTCGGTCGACGTCCGGGCGATCATGAACTGGATCCGCGGGCGCGGCTGGTTCGGCGACGTCACGCTGAGCACCGTGCAGTTCGGGTACGAGATCACCAGCAGCTCCGGCGGCATGGACTTCCGCACCAACAGCTTCTCGGTGTCCTACTCCTAGCCCCGCCGCAAGGAAGGGCCCCTTCCTAACCCTCCTCCCCGTGAGGAGGGGACCCTTGCACTCGCTTTCCGCAGAGGAAGGGCACCTTGTTAACGCGGTGATGCGTTAACAAGGGGCCCTTCCTTGCAGCGGTTAGACCAGCGCGGGGGATACCGGCGCTGGTTCCTCTTCCTCGTCGAGCATCGTCGACTCGTCGAACGGGTCCGCGCCGGAGAGCACGGCCTGCGCGCGCTCCCGGTCGAACTCGCCGGTCCAGTGCCCCACCAGGATGGTCGCGACGGCGTTGCCGGCGAAGTTGGTCAGCGCCCGCGCCTCGGACATGAACCGGTCGATGCCCACGATCAGCCCGACGCCGTCGACCAGCTCCGGGCGGTGGCTCTGCAGGCCGCCCGCGAGGGTGGCCAGGCCGGCGCCGGTGATGCCGGCGGCGCCCTTCGACGCGATGATCATGAAGGCGAGCAGCGACACCTGCTCGCCGATGGACAGCGGGTCGCCCATCGCCTCGGCGATGAACAGGGACGCCATGGTCAGGTAGATCGCCGTGCCGTCCAGGTTGAAGGAGTACCCGGTGGGCACCGTGATGCCGACGACCGGCTTGCTGACGCCGACGTGCTCCATCTTGGCGATCAGCCGGGGCAGCGCCGACTCGGACGACGACGTGGAGACGATCAGCAGGAACTCCCGCCCGAGGTACTTCAGCAGCGTGAACAGGTTGATCCCGGCGGCCAGCCGCAGCAGCAGGCCGAGCACCACGAACACGAAGACGAAGCAGGTGGCGTAGAAGCCGAACATGATCTGGGCGAGGCTCTTCAGCGCGTCGACGCCGGTGGCCCCCACGACCGCCGCCATCGCGCCGAACGCCCCGATCGGCGCCAGCCACATGATCATGGAGAGGATCTTGAAGACCAGCCGCTGGATCACGCCGACCGCGCGCAGCACCGGCTCGCCCCGGGTACCCATCGCCTGCACCGCGAACCCGACCAGCAGCGCCACCATCAGCGTCTGCAGCACCTCGCCCTCGGTCAGCGCGGACAGCAGCGAGGTCGGGATGATGCCGAGCAGGAAATCGGCCGTACCCTCGTCGGACGCCCCCGCGGCCGCCTTCTGGCCGGCCTCGGCCACCGACGAGCCCAGGTCCAGGCCGGAGCCCGGGTGGATGAGGTTGCCCACCACCAGGCCGATGGCCAGCGCGATGGTCGACATGGTGAGGAAGTAGCCGAGCGCGAGCCCGCCGACCTTGCCGACCTTGGCGGCCTGGCGCACCGAGCCGACGCCCAGGACGATCGTGCAGAAGATGACCGGGCTGATCATCATCCGGATCAGGTTGACGAAGCCGGTGCCGATCGGCCGGAGTTCGACCGCGACATCGGGCACGACCAGGCCGACAAGGATGCCGGCCGCGACCGCGATCACGACGGCGATGTACAGATAGTGCGTGCGGTCCCGCCTGACCCGCGGGAGGGGGCTCTGGGTCTCCATGCCGCAGACTGTGGTCTGGGTCTCACCACAGATCACGCTTGTGTTCATTCTGTTCATGAGGCGGTAACAGCGATGACGCGACGATGGAGCATCGCGGGGCAGCTCTTCGCCCTCCAGGTGCTGGTCGTGACGCTGCTCGTGGGCGGCGGCATGGCCGGCGCGGTGCTGCTCGCGCGGTCCGACGCGCGGCACGCCGCCGAGGAGGAGGTGGTCGCGGTGGCGTACACCGTGGCGACCGCCCCCTGGGTCGCCGACGCGCTGCGCGCCAGCGATCCCGCGGCACGCCTCCAGCCGTACGCGGAAGCCACCCGGCGCGCGACGCACACCGACTTCGTCGTGGTGATGGCGCCCGACCGCACCCGCTACACGCACCCCAACCGGGAGCAGATCGGGGGCCGGTTCACCGGCACGATCGAGCCGGCCCTGGCCGGCGGGCAGGTCGTCGAGGTCTTCACCGGCAGCCTCGGGGAGTCGGTGCGCGCGGTGGTGCCGGTCAAGACCGGCGACACCGTGGTCGGCCTGGTCGCGGTCGGCATCACCACCCGCGAGATCAACCGCCAACTGCTCGCGCAGGCCCCGGTGCTCGGCGTCGCCACCGCCGCCGCCCTCGCGCTCGCCGCCGCCGGCGCCTGGCTGCTCAGCCGCCGGCTGCGCCGCCAGACGCACGGCCTCGGACCGACCGAGATGACCCGGATGTACGAGTATTACGACGCGGTCCTCCACTCGGTACGCGAAGGGCTGGTCGTCGTCGACCAGCACCGCCGGGTGGCGCTGGTCAACGACGAGGGGCGGCGGCTGCTCGGGCTGCCGGAGACCGGCGTCGCCGACCGGCCGGTGGCCGACCTCGACCTGCCGCCCGCGGTCGCCGAGCTGGTCGGGTCCGGCCGGGACGCGCACGACGAGCCGGTGCTCACCGGCGAGCGGGTGCTGGTCGCCAACCAGCGGGTCACCCGGTTCGACGGCCGGCCGCTCGGCACCGTGCTGACCCTCCGCGACCACACCGAGCTGCGCGCGCTCACCGGCGAGCTGGACTCGGTACGCGGGCTCACCGAGGCGCTGCGCGCCCAGGCCCACGAGGCGGCCAACCGGCTGCACACCGTGCTCACCCTGGTCGAGCTGGGCCGCGCCGACGAGGCCGTCCAGCTGGGCACCCGGGAGTTGGCCCTCGCCCAGGAGCTGACCGACCAGGTCGTCGGCGCGGTCACCGAACCGGAGCTGGCGGCGCTGCTGCTCGGCAAGTCGGCGCAGGCCAGCGAGCGCGGCATCGACCTGGTCGTGGACCCCGGCTCGCGGCTCGACCCCGGTCCGCTGCCCAGCCGCGACCTGCTGACGGTGGTGGGCAACCTCGTCGACAACGCGCTCGAGGCGGTCGCCGGCACCGATCCGCCGCGCCGGGTCACGGTGTACGTGCGCGTCGTCGACGGCGCGGTGGTCGTGCGGGTCAGCGACACCGGGCCGGGCCTCGACCCGGAGCGCACCGCCGACGCCTTCCGGCGCGGCTGGACCACCAAGGCCGCCGGTCCGACCACCACGGCCGCCGGGCGCGGCATCGGGCTGGCGCTGGTCGGGCAGGTCGTGTCCCGGTACGGCGGGGAAGCCCTCGTCACGGCCGGCCCCGACGGCGGCGCCGTGGTCACCGTCCGCCTCCCGGTGGCGTCGTCATGAATGTCGCCTCCCCCATGATCAAGGCGTCCTTCACGTCGTTAGGACTACTTGAGGGACGCCTTGATCTTGGGAGGGCGTCATGATCCGGGTGCTCGTCGTGGAGGATGAGCCGCTGATCGCCGAGGCGCACCGGGCGTACGTCGAGCGGCTGCCCGGCTTCGCGGTCGCCGGCGTGGCGCACACCGCCCAGGAGGCGATGGCCGCGCTCCGCACCGACCCCGCCATCGACCTGGTACTCCTCGACCTGAACCTCCCGGACCGCCACGGCCTCGACGTGTGCCGGGCGCTGCGGGCGGCCGGCAGCGGCACCGACGTGCTCGCGGTGACGTCCGCGCGGGACATCGCGATGGTGCGCGCCGCCGTCGCGCTCGGCGTCACCCATTACCTGCTCAAGCCGTTCACGTTCGCGACGTTCCGCGACAAGCTGGAGCGTTACGCCGAGTACCGCCGCCAGGTGCGCGGCGCCGGCGAGGTCACCGCCCAGCACGAGGTCGACCGGGTGCTCGCCGCGCTGCGCGGCCCCGCGACCGGCGGGCTGCCGAAGGGGCTGGACGAGACGACGCTCGACCGGGTGCTGGCCGCGCTGCGCGACTCGCCCGGCCTGTCGGCGGCCGAGGTGAGCGCGCGCATCGGCGCGTCGCGGGTCACCGCCCGCCGGTACCTGGAGCACCTGGCCGAAACCGGCCGGGTGGTCCGCTCCCCCCGCTACGGCGGCCCCGGCCGCCCCGAGGTCGAATACCGCACCCCGACCGTCTCGCCTTGATCTAGCGGGGATTCGCCCGTTCGGGTGTCCACTGTGTCAGGTTGCCGACTGGGCGGACGGAACCACCACTCTGCGTGGTGTGATCGCCCCAACACGCGGGGGCGCCGACCGGGATAAGGAGCCACGCCATGGGATTCGTGGTCTTGTTCGCCGTCGCGCTCGTCGCGGCGGCGCTGCTGGCCCGGTTCGCCCGGGCGCGCCGCCGCCCACCCGCGTCGGCGGCGACGGCCGCCGACGGCGCGCCGACGTTCCGGGTGGTCGCCCTCGGCCCGCGCGGCTCCGGCAAGACGCTGCTGCTCGCCAGCATGTACCACCAGATGCAGACGCCGTCCGGCCGCAGCTACTTCTTCACCGCCCCCTACGACCAGGTGGCCGTGCTCAACCAGTGGTTCACGCAGGTCGCCGACACCGGCCAGGACTGGCCGGGCGGCACCACCTCGGCCGACACCCGGGAGTTCATGTTCACCGTGCGCACCCGGGCGCCGTCCGGCCGCCTGCACACCGTGATGAAACTGGGCTACCTGGAGTACGCCGGTGGCCTGCTCACCGACCCGCAGGGCGCGGACGCGAGCCTGCAGACCGAACTGCTGCGCCGGATCGAGTCGGCGGACGCGCTCATCGGCCTCATCGACGGCTTCCAGCTCCGGCAGTGGATCGACGGCAAGTACGAGGGACAGCGGCGCGTCCAGCACACCCTCACCGCCATGATCGGCCTGATGATGCTGGTGTCCTGCCCGATCACGTTCGTCATCACCAAGTGGGACCTGCTCGCCGACATCGACGCCGACGAGAACGGCCGCCTGCAGATCGTGCGCAAGCTGCTGATGTCGAACCAGGGCTTCCGCGATCTGGTCAACACGCACAGCTACCACCGGGTGGTCCGGCTCGTCCCGGTCAGCGCGGTGGGGCCGACGTTCGCGGCCGTCGATGACCACGGGCTGGTGACCAAGCTGCCGGGCGGCGAGATGCACCCGACCAACGTCGACGCGCCGCTCGCCTCCGTCGTACCCGATGTGTTCGAGCAGGTGCAGCGCAAGCTGGACCACGCGCAGCTCCAGGCGGCGCTGGCCAGCGCCCGCGGCGCGAGCGGCGCCGGCCCGGTGGCGGCCATCGCCGAGTTGGGCTCGTTCGTCGTGCGCACCACGGGCCGGGCGCTGGGCGCGATCAACCCGCTGTACGCCGCGTTCGTCGGCGACGCGGTCGCCGAGCTGTTCGGCCGGGCGGAGGACAGCCAGGCGGACCGGCAGGCGCGCGTCGACCGCCGACTGACCGAAGTGGAGCGCGAGATCGAGGAGTTCCATCTGGCGCGGCGGAAGGTGATCCGGGAGTTCCAGAGCCGGGTCGACATCCTGGAGGGCCGGCTGCCCGCGTCGCGCCTGTCCGCCGAGCACTGAAGACTTACTAGGGAAGGTTTTTTTGACCATCGACCACATGGGAAGGTATCCGCTGACCACCGACCACAAGGGAGGGCACTGAGGTGGCGTTCCAGAGCGCGGCCGGCTGGCCGTTCCTGGTCGGGGCCGGCCGCCGCCGCGACTACACCACGCTGCTCGCACCGGACTTCCTCCTCGACGCCGGTGAGTACGCCGTGCTGGCCGCCACGGTCGGTCCCACCGCTGACGACGACCCGCCGCGCGTGCTGCGGGTGACCACGCGCAGCGGCCGGCCGCTGGCGCTGGCCTACGTCACCCGCCTGGTCACGGTCGCGGACGTCGCCTGGCCGGGCGCCCCCGGCGGTCCCGACCCGGCGCGCCCGCTCCGCGACGAGTACGGCCGGCTGCTCCGCGTCATGGTGGGCTTCGCCTGCCCGGACGGCGACCTCGCCGAGGTGGCGCCCGACGACATCGAGCGCGCGCTCGGCCCGGCGCTGACCACGTACCGGCGGTTCCTCGACGACGAGGAGGGCTTCCGGGTGCAGCCGTCGTCGGGGTTCGCGCTGCGCTCACCGATCCTGCGACGGACGCCCGCCGCACCGGCCCACGCCGCCGCCGCGCCGACCGCGCCGGTCCAGCCACCCGACCACCGGAAGCCCCAGTCCTCGCTGGCGACCACGGTGGCCCTGGGCGCGACAGCCGCCGTGGCGGTGCTGGCGGTCTGGTTCTTCGCCACCCAACGCGACGCAGACATCACCCCGATCCCCACCCCCACAGCCACCCCCAGCACCCTCCGCTCCTAACCCACCCCACCCACCCCCCATATCCGCTGATCAAGGGCTTGGGCACATGGTTCGATCTCCGATCCGTGTGCCTCAGCCCTTGATCCACGTATCTTTCCTTGATCGCCGCGGTCCGCGCCGGTCCGACGGCCGACCGGCGCGGACCGGCGGACCGGACCGGCGCGGACCGGCGCGGACCGGACCGGCGCGGACCGGACCGGCGCGGACCAGCGCGGCGCGGACCAGCGCGGCGCGGACCAGCGCGGCGCGGACCAGCGCAGCGCGGACCAGCGCGGCGCGGACCAGCGGCGGACCGGCGGCGGACGCTGCCGCCGCGGGCCCCGGGCGCATAACCCGCGAAAGCGGCGGTCGCCCGGGGGGGAAGGCGGCCAGTCACCAGCCGGCGGACGTGTCGACCCGGTCGACGCCGGGGAGCACGCGGCGTGTGTGGCTCAGCGGTGCGCTACGCACCTTATGGATGCCGGATAACGTGCGTAACGCACCGCTGAGCACCACGCGGCGCGCACGCGCACGCGCGGGCCGGACGCCGGTGGCGTGCGGCGACGCCGAACCGCCCTCGCGCCGCCCCTCCCACCGCCGCCCTCGCATCGTCCCCGCCGATCAAGGAAAGCTACGTCGATCAAGGGCGTAGGCACGTGGATCGGAGGTGGAAACACCTGGCGCCCCCCCGGTTCGCCCGGGGGGGGGTGGCGGGGGGCGAGCGGCGAAGGGCAGCGTGGGGTTAGTAGGTGTATGGGCCGGGGGCGTCTTCGCCGGGGGTGCCGCCGGTGATGGTCAACTCGGTGGTGGCCTCGACGCCGGCGGCCGAGTGGTTCGCGTTCCGCAGCGAGACGTGCATGGTGTGCTCGCCGGACGGCGCCTTCGTGATCGGGCCGCTGTCCGCCTCGATCATGGTGTAGTTGTCCTCGTCGTCGTCGAACCAGACGTGCACGTGGTGCTTCCCGGACTCCTGCGGGCCCAGCTCAGTGGTCGCGTCGACCCGCACCGTGAACGGCACCTGGACCTCCGCACCGGCCGCGGGCTCGACGACCGTGACGGACATGCCGCCGCCGGATCCGGTGGCGGTGCTCTCGGCTTCGTCGCCGCCGCAGGCGGCCAGGCCACCAGCGGCCAGCACCAGCGCGGCGAGTGTGCAACTCAGTCGATGTCTCATACCGGTACTACTGACCGGGCGGGCCGCCGGGATTTCATCGCCATCGTTGAATCCCGATCCGCTTCCGCGCGCGTAGTACCTATGTGGGGGTGAGCGACGAGACGCTCGTGGCCGGGATGGCCAGCGGCGACGCGCAGGCCGCGGCCAGCTTCGTCCGGCGCTACCAGGCCCGGGTGTACGGCCTGGCGCTGAGCATCGTCGGCGTGCCCGCCACCGCGGAGGACGTGGCCCAGGAGGCGTTGGTGCGGGCGTGGCGGTTCTCCGGCGGCTACGACCCCCGGCGCGGCGCGGTCCTGCCCTGGCTGCTGGCCATCGCCCGCAACGCGGCGATCGACGCGGTGCGGATGCGCCGGGACGAGCCGCACCAGCCCGAGGTCCTGCTCGCCCTGCTGGGTACGGCGGAGCGGGCCACCGGGTCGGTCGCCGAGTGGCAACAGGACAGCGTCGCCGAGGCGGAGCTGATCCGCTCGGCGTTGCTGGCCCTGCCGCGCGAGCAGGCCGTCGCCGTGGTGCTGGCGACCTTCTATGGCCTGACCGCCAAGGAGATCGCGGAGCGGGAGGTCGTGCCGTTGGGCACCGCGAAGACCAGGATCAGGCTCGGGCTCGCCCGGCTGCGCGAACGCTTCGAGGTACGTGATGAGTGAACAGCAGGAGTGTCACGAGATCCGCCCGTCGTTGGCGGAGTTGGCGACCGGTGCGGTCGCCGGCGACGACCGCGCGCGGGCGCTGGCGCACGTGACCGGCTGCGCGGCCTGCCGGCAGGAACTGGCCGAGCTGGCCCGCGCCGCCGACGCCGTGCTGCTCCTGGCGCCACCGGTGGAACCGCCTCCCGGGTTCGAGAGCGGCGTCCTCGCCCGGCTGCGCGCCGACGCGAGTCCGGCATCCGCCAGCGGACCGAGCGGGCTGCGCGCCGACGCCGATGCGCCCGCCCGCGAGCCGAGCGAGCTGCGGGCGGAGCGGCCGGACCGGGGTGCGGCGTCCGCCCGCGAGCCGAGCGGACTGCGCACGGATCCGACTGCGACATCCGCCAGCGGACCGAGCGGGCTGCGGGCCGACGCGGATGCGCCCGCCCGCGGACCGGGCGAGCCGCCCGCGGACGCGGGCGGGCTGGGCGGGCTGCGCGGACAGGGCGAGCTGCGCGGACAGGGCGAGCTGCGCGGACAGGGCGGGCAGCGGCCGGACACCGGCACGGTGCCCGCCGGCGGGCGGCGGGGGCAACCGTGGGGCGCGGCCATCCGGCGATGGTTGCCGCGGCCGCGCACCGCGGTCGCCTTCGCCGCCGCCGTCGCGCTGGCCGCCGGCGGCGGTGCGCAAGCCGCGCAGTGGCGATCGGCGGACGATCGCAAACTGGCCGAGCAGTACCGGCAGACCCTCGCGGTCGCCGACGGCCGCTACCTCAAGGCGCTCCGGATGACCACTGTGGACGGTCAGGACGCCGGCACGGTCTTCCTCTACCAGGGCAACCCGTCGTGGCTGCTCGTCACGATCTCCGCGGCGCCCGCCGACGGGGCGTACGACGTGCTGGCGGTGGATCGCGACGGCGCGGCCCACCCGTCCGGCACGTGCCAGGTGTACGGCCGGACCGGCACCGCCGGCTATCACCTCGACATCCCGGTCGCCGACGTGGCCCGCGTCCAACTCCGCTCCGCCACGGCAACCCTGACCACCACACCATGATCAGGGCGTGCCCCCACTCGTTTGAACCCACAGCGGGGCGCCCGGCTGATGGCGGGTGGGTGCGGCGCGCCACACGCCGTCGCCGGATTTTGGGGTCCACACCACAACAGTGGCAAATGACCGTATCGTCGTCTTTGTCCACACACTGTGCGCCGTCATCAGGACCTCAACGGGAGCACCCATGCCTACCTACATCAGTCTCATCAACTGGACAGATCAGGGTATCCGCAGTGCCAAGGAGACCAACGATCGGTCGAGGGCGGCGGCTGAGCTCGCCAGTCGCATGGGCGGCGAGCTGAAGACCATCTTCTGGACCGTGGGTCCCTACGACCTCGTCGCGATCAGCGAGTTCCCGGACGACGAGACCGGCACGGCGTTCCTGCTCGCCATCGGTTCGCAGGGAAACGTGCGCACCACGACGATGCGCGCGTACAACGCCGACGAGATCGCCGGCATCCTCGCGAAGGTCGGCTGACCCTCCCATGATCAAGGCGTCCCTCACGTCGTTATAACGACGTGAGGGACGTCCCCCACCTTCAAACAGCGCCCCCAACCGTTTTTAAAAACGCGGGGGGGGACGCCTTGATCATGGGAGGGGGTCAGGGTACCCAGACGCTTTCCGGGGTGAACCCGCCGAAGCTGGGCAGGGCGCTGTTACCGGCGACCTGGAAGGGACCGCCGAGGCAGTCGTCGTTGAAGAACATCGCGGCACTGGCGCTGTTGGTGTTGATGGCCGA
Organism: Actinomycetes bacterium KLBMP 9797; assembly: GCA_037414955.1. Lineage (GTDB taxonomy): Bacteria > Actinomycetota > Actinomycetes > Mycobacteriales > Micromonosporaceae > Phytohabitans. Next base: position 173,074 of record JBBEWH010000070.1, on the reverse strand, counting down.
GCGTGCCCGGTCTCCCCAGCCGTGGTCGACCAGGCTGACGCAGGTGCCCCCCGGCTCGAGGGAGGTGACCGTGAAGCGTTCTCCGGTGAAGTTCTCTCCCTCGAACAAGCACAGGGTGTCGAGGAATGGGCAGTCGCCGCCGGCGGGCGCCGCGTGCGCCACGCCGGGCGCCACGGCGCCGATGGCGAACGCGAGCGACAGGACGGCCACCAGCCGACGGACGCGCTGCCTGGTCTCGATCCTCATGGAACCTCCTTGTGAAGGGTGACGGTTACTGATCGACAAGGGTGTGGTCGGAACGCGCCGGAGCGGCCAGCGCGTCGACGGTCACGAAGCGGTGGCCCCGCGCGAGGAGGCCCTCGATGATCTCGGGCAGGGCCGCCACGGTCTGCCGGCGGTCACCCCCGCCGTCGTGCAACAGGACGACCGAACCGGCCCGCGCCTGGTCGAGGATCCGCCGGGCGATGACACCGGCGCCGGGCATCGCCCAGTCCGCCGCCTCCGCGTCCCAGAGCACGATCGTCGGGTCCAGCTCCGCGAGCCAGCGAAGCACCTGTGGGGTACGCGAGCCGTAGGGTGGCCGGAACACTGCCGGCACCGGTCCGCCGCTCGCCGTGGCGACGGCCTCGCCGGCCCGTTCCACCTGGGCGGCCAGCTCCGTCCGGGACAGCTCCTGGAGGAACGGGTGCGACCAGGTGTGGTTGCCCAGTTGGTGGCCCTGCTCCCGCATCCGGATCAACTCGTCCGGATGGCCGCCGGCGTGCAGGCCCACGCAGAAGAAGGTCGCCGGAACGCCGTACCGCTCCAGCACGTCCAGCACCTGCCCGGTGTACGGCGGTTGTGGACCGTCGTCGAAGGTCAGCGCCACCGCCGTCCCGGCGCGGGCACCGTGGCTCAGGCAGCGGCCGGCCGCCGTCACCGATGCCAGTGCCGCCTCGCTTCCGGCGATGCGGGCCGCCAGCTCGTCCTCCCGGCCGGTCTGCGTGCCGCGCCGCCGCACCAGCCTGGTCAGCGCCGCGAGATCCCGCGCCGCTCGGGCGAGTTCGATGGCCGGCACCGAGCCGAATTCCGGCCTGGGCGGTAACACGTGCGGATCGGCCCGGTGGACCGGCACCCCGGCTGCCATCAACCGGCCGTCCACCACGCCGTTGGTGCTCTCCACCACCGCGGCGTCGGCCACCTCGCGCACGTACCCGACGAGCTCCGGAAGCTGCCCGGGTCCGAACACCGCCGTCGGCGCCGCCCGCCGCCCGCCCTCGTCGACGACGTCGACCTCGTAGCCGGTGGCGCTCCACGCGATTCCCGCGTGCCGCATGTCGCTCCCCTCTTCCCGATGTGCCGCACGCCGGTGCGGGCGCCGGTGCGCCTCAGTCGGGCGCCGGCAGCGCGACCGCCAACCGGGTCAACAGCTGGTCGACGCCTTCGTCGTCGATCACCAGCGGCGGCACGATCAGCACCGCGTCGCTCTGCCTGCGGAGCAGCAGCCCGGCTTTCCGGGCCCGCTCCACCACCGCGGTCGCGGCCGCCTCCGAAGTCGTCTGCAGGGCGACGACGAGGCCGAGCCCGCGTACGTCCACCACGTCGCCGGAGCCGGCCAGCGGCGCCAGCCGATCCACCAGCACGGCGCCCAGCCGCTCGGCGCGCTCGGCGAGCTGCTCCTTCTCCACCACGTCCAGGGTGGCGAGCGCCGCCGCGCAGGCCACGGCGTGCCCGGACGTGGTGTGGCCGTACCGCAGCCCGCCGATCACGGGGTCGGACGCGAAGCCGTCGTGGATCCGATCGGTCACGGTCACCGCCGCGATCGCCGCGTACCCGCCCGCCAGGCCCTTGCTGGACACCACGATGTCGGGCACCACCTCTTCGCGATTGACGGCGTACATCCGCCCGCACCGGCCGTACGCGGTGAAGACCTCGTCGAGGATGAGCAACGCGCCGGCCTGATCGCACAGCCGGCGCAGGCCGGTCAGGAACCCGTCCGGGAGCACGACACCGCCGCCGACGTTGAGGAACGGCTCGACGACCACGGCGGCCGGCGGCTCGGCCGGGTCGGCGTCGAGGGCCCGCGCGAAGGCGTCGAGCAGCACCGGTAGCGACTCCGGCCGGCGCAGTTCCCGGGGCGGTACCGGCAGGTCGACCAGCGTCACCGGCAGTGGCGGCGCCAACGGGTGGCGGTTCCGCGGCAGGCTCGACAGGCTGCGGCTGAGTAGCGTGGCCCCCTGGTAGCCGCGGGCGAACGAGACGACCCGCGAGCGGGGGCGTCCGGCATGCCGGACGTGCTGCACCGCCATCAACAGCGCCGCGTCGAAGCCCTCCGAGCCGCTGTTGACGAAGAGCGTGCGGTTCAGGGGGTCGGGCAGGTAGGCGGCGAGCCGCTCGGCCAGGACGCCAGCGAGTTCGTGGGTACTCAACGACAGGTCGACGTGCTGCAGCCGGCTGGCCTGCTCGGCGATAGCGCGTACCACGTCCGGATGCGCGTAGCCGCACGTGGAGTTCAGCGCCGAGCCCTCCAGGTACTCGCGGCCGTCCACGTCCCAGAGCCGGTACCCGTCGCCGTGCGAGAACATCGGGTGGCGGCGAGCGGCGTTCACCGGCGACCAGGTGTGCCAGACGTACCGGCGGTCACGTTGCCGGGCCGCGACGGCACTGGTCGCGTCGGGCAGGTCGGGCGCGTCGCTGGGAACCATCTGGTGTGCTCCTCGTCGGCCGGGTTCCGGTGCCACCGCTGGCAATTAGTTGCCAGCGATGTTACCAGATTTGCCAGACGTTTCTAGTGCTGGTGAGAGCGCCGCGACCACCGAGCCGGCACCCCGAACGGCACGTCAGCGGCAGAATGTGCCAAGCTTTGTTAAGACTGGGGACAACCTGGCATAGTAGGCATACAACCTATTGTCGGCCGGCGCGATGCCGACGGCAGCTACCGAATCAGCGAGGAGCGATGCTCGAACAGCCGACGTTCGGCCAACGCCTTCGGGCCCTGCGGATCAAACGGGGTCTGTCCCAGGCCGCCCTCGCGGGCGACATGATCTCCACCGGTTACCTGTCCCGGCTCGAGTCCGGCGCCCGGCGCCCGAAGGCGCACGTCGCCGAGTACCTGGCGGAGCGGCTGAACGTGCCGATGTCCGAATTCGACACGCCGAGCGACGCGCGGCCGGCCGCCGCGCAGACCTCCGTGGTGGCGCCGATCCTGGCCGCCGTCATCTCCGGCGCCGACGACGAGCTGGCCGACACGCTGGCCGACATGCTGCACACCGGTGAGCAGTGGGATCCGGCCCTGCGCTGGGAAGGCTTGTGGCTGCTGGCCGGCGCGCGTGGCCGGCAGGGTCGCCACGACGACGAGTGCGCGTTGTTCGCCAAGCTCGTGACCCTGAGCGACGAGTTGGGCATCCCGACGCTCCAGGCGCGGTCGCGCACCCAGATGTCGCGGTGCGCGCGGGTCCGCGGCGACAACCTCGCGGCGCGCGAGCACGCCGCGGCGGCGCACCGGCTCGCCGCCGAGCTGTCCGTGCACGACCGGGTGGCCGCGCTGCACGCGCTGGTGTCCGCGGAGGCGGAGTTGGGTCTGCTGGCCGAGGCGCGCACGCACGTCGACGAGCTGTGCGCGCTGACCGAGCCGGTGGGCGACAAGCACCACGTGGAGGCGTTGTGGGCCGCCGCGACGGTGCGGATGCGCCAGAACGACCACGCCGCGGCGCAGACCTTGCTGGAGAGCGCGCTGCTCCGCCTGGACAGCCGTCGCGACCTGGGCATGTGGATCCGGCTGCGGCTCGCCGCCGCCTCGCTGTACCTCCAGGCGAGCCCGGCGGTGACCGAGCGCGCTCGCACCACGCTGGACGAGGTGTCGCCGGTCGTGAAGCTGGTCGGCACCGAACTGCACCAGCAACAGCTACTCACGCTGCGCGCCCATCTCGCCTTCGCGGAAGGCCGCATCCCCGACGCGCGGGAGATCTGCGCGCAGATCGGCGAGCCGCTCCTGCTCTCGTTCCGGGACCGGATCCGGTTCCAGGCCCTGTGCGGGCGGCTGCGCATCGTCGACGGTGACCGCGAGGGCGGCGTCCAGGCGTTGCAGGACCTGGCCCGGCAGAGCGAGGCGGCGCACAACGTCGAGCTCGCCGCGGAGATCTGGCGGCTGCTGGCCGAGACGCTCGTCGCCGACTACGCCACGGTCGCCGCGCCGAAACCGGGACGCGCCCGCCCCCGGAGCCGCTGACCGGGGACGGGCCGCACCCGAGGAACCGGCCGACCGAAGGTGCGACCGACCGAGGCAAGCCCTTGCCGAGGCAGGCGCGGCCGATGGACCGCAGCGTCCAGTTGCCAGCTTGGCAACCCCGTGGCAATCTCGACACGTTGACGATTTCGATTGGGCAAGATCACGGGGAGTAGCGCATGTCGCCAGATCCGATGTGGATGGTCCCGCTGCCGACCGCGCCGGCGCCCGCCGAGTTGGTGCCGCTGACCCACATCCAGTTGGTGTACCTCACCCGCCACCTGCTCGACCCCACCGATCTCACCTCCCACTGCCTGCTCACCTGGGTCGTCGACGGCTGGCCCGACCAGACCGCCCTGGCCGCCGCCGTCGCCGCGGTGCACCGGCGGCACGAGCCGCTCCGCGCCGCGTACCGGGCGGACCCGTCCCCGGTCGCGCAGGTCGTCGACGTCGATCCGCCGCCGCTGGAGAGCGTGCCCGACCAGCCGTCCGTCGACGCGGCGATCGCCGCGCTGCGCACCTTGTTGGCCGGCGAACTGCTGGTGGAGGAGGGCGACGTCTGGCGGGTCGCGGTCGTGCCCGCCGGCTCGCGGACCGTCATCGGATGCGTGGTGCACCACATCGCCTTCGACGGCTGTTCGGAAGCGGTGCTGGCCCGTGACCTGGCGACGGCGTACAACGCCGCGGTGCGCGGCGAGGACCCCGCGATGACCATGGCGGTGCCGCGGACGCTGGCCGACACCCACCGCCGGTACCAGCGGCGGATCGCGCACAGCGCGCTGGATCAGCGTCGGGAGCGGGATCGCGCGGACCTGGCCGACGTGCCGGCGCTGCGCTGGCCGAAGGAGCCGGCACCACCCGACGCCGGCGGACCGGGGGTGATCGAGGCGTCGCTGCCGGCCGGCGTCCGGGCGGCCGTGCGGGAGCGGGTCACCGAGACCGGTGCCAGCCGGTTCACCGTGCTGCTCGCGGAGTACGCCGCCGCGTTCGCCGAGGCGACCGGTGAGCGCGACTTCACCGTCGGCGTGCCGGTGGCGCCGCGGCCGGACCCCGACGTCGACGACGCCATCGGCTGCCACACCGCCATGACCCGCGTCCGCCTGCGGGGTGCGGCGCTGCGCGGCGGGGTCGACGGCGTCCGGGCGGTCGGTCGGCTCGTCGGCGCCGCCCGCACCACCCCGGATGTCCACGACCTGCTGAGCCCCGCCGGCGGGCCGCTGCCGCCGCTGTTCCAGACCCTGTTCTCGCTGCGCGACGACGCCCCCGTCGCACTGCCCCTCGCCAACCTGCGCACCACGTTCGTCCGCCAGCCGTGCCTCGACCTGCCGCTCGACCTGCACACCGAGGTGTGGTCGGCCGGCGACGGTGGGCTGACCCTGACGGTGTCCTTCCGGCCCGACACGGTCGCCCGGTCCGCGGCCGAGGTGATCGCCAGACGCTACGAGGAGCGGCTGTGTTCCGGCGTCCCCGGGCGGCTGTCATGACCACCGCCGTCGCCCCCGACCTGCTCACCGACCCCCACCTGCACGCCGAGGGCGACCCGCACGAGGTGTGGCGCTGGATGCGCCGCCACGCCCCGGTGCACCGGCACCGCGCCACCCACCTTCCGGCGTTCTGGTCGTTGACCCGCTACGAGGACGTCCGGGCGGCGTACCGCGACCCGGCCACCTTCTCCTCCCGGCACGGCGTGCTGCTGCGCCCCATCGATCGGGGCGAGGACCCGGGCGGCGGGATGACGCTCGCCCTGACCGACCCGCCACGGCACAAGCACCTGCGGGCCGTCGTCGCGGACTGGTTCAGTACCCGGGCGGTGCGCGACCTCGAGGAGGCGACGCGCGGCACGGTCCGCGCCGTCCTGGACCGGGTGCCGCGGGACGGCCCCTGCGACTTCGTGCACGACGTGGCCGGCCGGCTGTCGATGTACTCGATCGGGGCCATCCTCGGCGTACCCGAGCGCGATCACGAGAGCCTCTTCCGGTGGACCAACGAGGCGTTCGAGGCCGGTATCTCGCTGGCCGGGCACCTGGAACTGATGCGGTACTTCGCCGACCTGATGCGGCAGCGCACCGCCGAGCCCACCGACGACCTGGTCAGCGCGCTGCTCGGCGGCACGCTGGACGGCGAGTTGCTCACCGAGGAAGAGGTCCTGCTCAACTGCGAGAACATCGTCGGCGCGACGGAGAACGGCCGGCTCGCCCTCGCCGGCGGGATGCTGGCCTTCCTCCAACACCCGGACCAGTGGCGGCGCCTCGCCGACGACCCCGCGCTGCTGCCCAGCGCCGTCGAGGAGGTGCTGCGGTGGACGTCCAGCGCGGTGCACAGCATGCGGACCGCCACCCGGGACCGCGTCGTCGGCGGCCAGCGGATCGCCGCCGGGGACCGGGTGGTGCTCTGGGTGTCGTCGGCGAACCGCGACGAGGAGGTCTTCGCCGACCCGTACCGTTTCGACGTCGGCCGCAACCCCAACCGCCACCTGGCCCTCGGCGCCGGCGAGCACTTCTGCCTCGGCGCGACCCTGGCCCGTGCCCAGATGCGGATCGTCTTCACCGAGCTGCTGGAGCGGGCCGGCGGCATCGAGCTGTGCGGGCCGGTGCAACGGGTGCCGTCGATCGCCGTCGCCGGCCCCGAGAGCCTTCCGATGCGCCTCCTCCCCCGCTAGGCCGCGCCGAGGACGGCTAGGCCGCCCCCAGGGACGGCCACGGTCAGGAGGGCGGGAAGAGGGCCTCGACGAAGGCGTTGCCGAACTTCCCGGCCGGGTCGAGCGTCGCCCCGAGTTTGGCGAAGTCGGCGGCGCGCGGGTAGCGATCGAGGATCTCGCCGGGGGACATCAGGGTCAGCTTGCCCCAGTGCGGCCGCGGTCCCAGCGGGCCCAGCCGCGCCTCCACGGCGCCGATCACCGGCAGTACCGCCGGGAGGTCGTCGACCCAGGTGAAGTGCAGGGCCACCGTGTCGCGCCCGTACGCGGGGCTCAGCCACAGGTCGTCGCCGCGCACGGCGCGCAGCTCGGAGATCTGCAGGACCGGCGCCATGAGGTCGCCGAGCCGCCGTAGCGCACCGATCGCCGCGGCCCCGTGCTCCCGGGGCACGAAGTACTCCGTCTGGAGTTCCCGCCCGGACCCGGGCACGTACTCGGGTCGGAAGTGCGGCAGCCGCTCGTGCCACGGGCCTGGCCGGTCCAACTGCGTGGTGCAGTTCGCCGCGGGCTGCTCGGGCACCGGATGTACGGGCACGGTCGCCGGTCGGCCCGCGGTCCAGTCACCCGCCGGCCGGTCGGTGCGCCGCTTCAGGAACACGTTCGCCCGGCCGCCGCGCCAGGAGGTGAAGACGCTCACGCTGTACGCGGCGGCGAAGACGGCGTCCAGGTTCGCCTGGATCTCGTCCAGCGGCACGTCGACCAGGACCCGCTGCGCCACCTCGTACGCCGGCTCGATGTCGAGCGTCAGTCGGGTCACGATCCCCAGCGCGCCCAGGGCCACCACGGTGCCGGGAAACGTGTCCGGCTGACCGTCCCGGTCGAACTCCACGACCTGGCCGTCCGCGCCGACCAGGTGGACCGCGCGGACGGCCGAGGCCAGGCAGCGCAGCGTCGCCCCGGAGCCGTGCGTTCCGGTCGCGCACGAACCGGCCACCGAGATGTGCGGCAGCGACGCGAGGTTCGGCAGGGCGAAGCCGACCCGGTGCAGCTCTCCGGCCAGGTGCGCGTAGCTGGTGCCGGCCGAGACGTGCACCACGCCCGCGGCGGCGTCGATCGCCACGGTGCGCGGCATCCGGTCCAGCCGGATCAGCTCGGCCGTGGTGTCACCGACCAGGCTGAAGGAGTGGCCGGTGCCCAGGGCACGGATGCGCACGCTGCCGGCCACGGTCCGGCACACCTCGTCCAGGGTCGCCGGCCGGTGCAGCCGCGTGGCGCCGTAGGTGACGTTGCGCGCCCAGTTGCTCAATGGTGCCGCGGTGTCGGTCATCGCTACTCCAAAGTGGCTCGACGGACTCCGAAGTGGCCAGTCGGGTCAGCGCGCCGGCCGCATCCGGCGGTACGCCTGCCAGGTGCTGCGGACCATGTCGACCAGACCGTTCCGGGCCTTCCAGCCGAGGTCCCGGCGGATCTTGTCCACTTCGGCCACCACCTCGGGCGGGTCGCCCGGCCGGGCGGGGAGCACCTCGACGTCGACCGGCAGTCCGGTGACCTCGCGCACCGCGTCGAGCACCTCCAGGACGGAGTACCCGTCTCCGGTGCCGACGTTGTAGACGTCCGCGCAGGAGGCGGCCTCCAGCCGGCCGACCGCGGCCGCGTGCGCGTCGGCCACGTCCGCCACGTGCACGTAGTCGCGCACGCCGGTGCCGTCCCGGGTCGGGAAATCCTGGCCGGTGACCACGGCCGGCAGGCCGGCGGTGACCCGCCGGAACACCAGCGGGAACAGGTTGGCGCCGTTCTTCTCGCCGCACACCGGGTCGGCGGCGCCGACGACGTTGAAGTAGCGCAGGGCGATCCAGGACAGGTCGTGCGCGGCGCCGGCCGACCGCAACATCCACTCGCAGATCAGCTTGGTCTGACCGTACGGGTTGATCGGCTCGCTGGGGGTCTCCTCGTCGACCCGGGCCGACGGGGGCCGCCCGTACACGGCCGCGCTGGACGAGAACAGCATCCGCCGGACGCCCTTGTCGACCATCGCCTCCAGGAGCACGCGCATGCTCTCGACGTTCTCCCGGTAGTACCCCAGCGGGTGTTCGACCGACTCGGGCGCGGACTTGCGGGCGGCCAGGTTCACGACTCCGGTGACCCGGTGCCGGTCGAGCGCGCGGCACACGGCGTCCCGGTCGGCACTGCTGGCGACGACGAGCGGCACGCCGTACGGCACCCGCTCGCGCCGACCGCTGGACAGGTCGTCGAGCACGACCACCCGCCTCCGGTCGGCGCGCAGCCGACGCACGACGTGTGACCCGATGTACCCGGCCCCGCCGACCACCAGCCAGCTCATCGGACCTCCCTCCGGTGCCGGGAGGACCACCCTCCCGCGTCCGGACGGTTCGATTGTGCCAGCCTTTGACAGAATTTGCCACGCGGGTCGCACGACGTTGCCAAGCTAGGCAACATCGTGCGAGAGTAAGTCGAGAACGAGCACAGCCCACCGACCGCGTCGGAAAGGACGGATCCGCCATGACCGACCCCGGCGTCCAGCCGTCGACCCCCGCCGCCCGGGCGCGACGCGTCCTCGTCGGCGCGTGCGGGATGGGCAACGGACACGCCTCCCGCCAGTTGAACCTGGTGAACCGGCTACGCGAGCGCGGGCACCAGGTCGCCATCATCACCTTCGGCGACGGGGTGGCGGCCCTCGACGACGCGTTCCCGTCGCACGTGCCCATCGCGGTGCCCACCCACCATCCCGGCGGCTGGGTCGCCATGACCCCGACCGGCATCGACATCTCGCGCAGCGCGGCGAACGGCCGGGCGCTCGACCCCGGGGGCGACGCGTGGAACTTCGCGCTGGCCGAGCAGGTCGTCGCCCAGCTCGGGGGCGAACCCGACGCGGTGCTGACCGACTACGAGCCGGCCAGCGCGCAGCTCGCGTACATGTTCGGATCCCGGCTGATCACCACCGAGCAACAGAGCAAGTTCCTGATGTACCGCACCCCGGACGCCGGCGGGTACACGCGCTGGCACGAGGCCGCCAAACTGCGGTACTTCTTCCCGGCGGCGGACCGGCGGATCGCCTCGTCGTTCTTCCCGCTGGACTGGGAGCCGGACGAGCGGTACCCCGGCGAGGTGATCGAGCCGATCCTGCGGCCGGATGTGCTGTCCCAGTCGCCCGAGGTCGACGAGGCCTCCGTCGTGGTCTACCTGTCCCCGTACGCCCCGATGCGCCAGGACCCGGCCGCGTTCCTGCACGTCCTCGCCGGGTTCCCGCGGGTGACGTTCACCGTCTTCAGCCGGACACCGGTCGGTGACGCGCCACCGAACGTCGTGGTCTCCCCCTTCGACCGGCCGAAGTTCACCGAGGCGCTGCGCACCTGCGCCGCAGTCGTCTCCACGGCCGGCCACCAGTTGCTGTCGGAGTGCCTCTACCTGCGCAAACCGGTGCTAGGCCTGCCGTTCGACGTGTACGAGCAGCAGTTCAACGCGATGATGCTGGACCGCTTCGGGATCGGCATGCGCGCCGACGGGCTATCCACGGAGGTGCTGCGACGGTTCCTCGAGGGGCGGGCGGAGTTCGCGACACGCGCCGACGAACTGGCCGCCCGCCAGTTCACCGGCTCCTCGACCGGGCTGATCGAGCGCCTCGGCCTGTGAGCCGCCCGCCGCTCGCCATCGCGACGAAGGCGGCGACGGAGAAAACCGTCATCATCAGGGCCATCGGCAGCAGCGTCTGGTAACCGGCGATGCCGGTCAACGGCGTGACCAGGGCGCCCGCCAGGAAACTCAGGCCGCCCTGGAGCGCCGCGGCCGAGCCGGCCGAGTGCCGGCCGGCCTCCTGCGCCAACGCCGTCGTCGCGGGCAACGTCAGGCCCATGCCGGCGCCCACCAGGCACAGCAGCGCCCAGGGCACGGCGAGCGGGACACCGTCGCCGTCGGGAGCCACGACGGCGACGGCGAGCAGCGCGGTGGAGCCCACCATGGCGGCGCTCACCCCGACGGCGCGCAGCCGCACCGCGCCGAGCCGCACCACGACCAGCCGGAACACCAGGCCGGCCGCGGCCATCGCGGCCGCGTTGGTGGCGAAGACCACGGTGTACCGCGACGGGCTCACCCGGAACACCGTCTGCAGCACGAAGGACGATCCGCCGATGTACGTGAAGAATCCGGCCGTGGCCAGGCACTGCACGAGCACGTGCCGCATGAAGGACCACCGGCGCGCGAGAGCGCCCATGCGGCGGGCCGTCCGCACCAGGCCGGCCGGCTGGCGCCGGTGCGGCGGAAGCGTCTCAGGGATGCCGGCCAACACCCCGACCACCATCAGCGCGCCGAAGCCCGCCAGCGCCGCGAACACCGTCCGCCAGGTGCCGTTCGCCAGGATCAGCCCGCCGATCGCCGGTGCGACCACCGGACCGAGGAAGCTCAGCGACGAGATCGCGCCGAACATGGCGGCCGCCCGGTCCCCCCGATAGGTGTCGGTGACCACGGCGCGCCCGAGCGCGGCCCCGCCACCGGCGACGATGCCCTGCCCGAACCGCAGCGCGACCAGCACCGGGCCGGTCGGGCCCAGCGCGCACGCCACCGACAGCACCGTGAAGGCGATCGCGCCGGCGAGCAGCAGCACGCGCCGGCCGCGGGCGTCGCTGATCGGGCCGATCACCAACTGCCCAAGCGCGAACCCGACGATGAACGTGGTCAGGGTGAGTTGCGCCACCGTGGCGGTGGTGTGCAGCGACTCCCGCAGGGCCGGCAGGGCCGCGATGTACATGTCCGTCGCGAATGGACCAACGCCCATCACGAGCACGAGCGCCACGAAGAGCGGCGGCCGGGCGGGCCGGTCCGGTCCATGCGGTGCGTCGGGCGCGGCCGCCGCCCCGGGCCGCGGCGACACGGTCACCGGGCGCGCGAGTCCTCGGCCGCGGGAACGACTGGCGGCGCGGCGCGCAACTCGTCGACGGTCACGAACCGCAGATCCCGCGCGAGCAGGCCCTCGACGACGGCGGGCAGGGCCTCGACGGTCTGCCGCCGGTCGCCGCCCCCGTCGTGCAGCAGTACGACGGAGCCCGGCTGGACCCGGTCCAGCACGGTGCCGGAGATGCGCTGCTCGCCGGGCAACGCCCAGTCGAAGCCGATCACGTCCCACAGCACGACGACCGTCTTGAGCTCGTCGAGCCAGCCGAGGACCGCCGGCGAGCGGCCGCCGTACGGCGGGCGGAACAGCACGGGCGGGCTGCCGCCGGACGCCCGGGCGACCGCCTCGCCGGCGCGCTCCACCTGCGCCACCAGTTGCGGCCGGGTCAGCTCCGGCAGGAACGGGTGGGACCACGTGTGGTTACCGAGGGCGTGCCCACGCCCGACGATCTCGGCGACCGCGTCGGGGTACGCCTCCGCCAGCATGCCGACGCAGAAGAACGTCGCGCGCACGCCGTAGTGGTCGAGGATGTCGAGTACCTGCCCGGTGAACGGCGGCAGCGGCCCGTCGTCGAAGGTGAGCGCGATCTCCTGCCGGTCCCGAGCGCCGTGCGTCAGGCAACGTCCGGCCGCGGTCAGTTCGGCCACCGCTGGCGCGCTCGCCGCGACTCCGGCGTTGAGATCGTCGCCCCGGCCACCGAGGGTGCCGTCGGCCAGGTCGAGGCGCGCCAGCCGGCTCAGGTCGCGCTGGGCGGCGCGCGCCAGCGCACCGGGCGCGACGGAGCCGAACAGGGGGCGGTCGGGCAACAACCCGGGATCGGCGCGATGGACCTGGATACCGGCGACCGTGAGCCGCCCGTCGAGCAACCCGTTGGTGCTGTCGATGACGGCCACCGAGGGCTGGTCGAGACCGCGGAGATAACCGACGATCTCGTCAGCCCGCCGCGCCGGGAACCGGGTCGCCGGCCGGACTGTCTCACCCCTGTCGTCGACCACCTCGACCGCGAAGCCCGCGTCGTCCCAGGAGATCCCCGAAAACCACATGTGCGTCCTTTCCTGGCGTCACGGCCAGTCGATGTCCGTGCCGGCGTGTGCGATACCCGTGCGTGCGTTACCGGTGTGTGCGATACCGACCGCCGGCCGGGCCAGCGACGACCCGGCTGTGCCGACGGCGCGCATAATCGCGGCGAATTGCGCAATTACGCAGTAGGAGTGGAAGGGCGCCCGAATCCCGGACCAGGTGACCACGTTGTTCTCCCCCGAACGGAACCACTGTCATCGACGACTGTCTCCCTAATATCGCGTTCTTAAACAACAATGATCCACCTGCTCACAGAGTAAGAATGATCATTTACCGGACGAGAAAGATCATTCCGAAGGCGCGCAAAATATCGAATCAGCTTCTCCGGAAACACGGGACGGCGGTGACCCGGTGCGGTCGAGCCCGGGTCACCGCCAGCCGTGCTCCGGCTACCGCTCCGGCGGTTCGTACTCGCTGAAATGCCGCTCCGCGAACAGGTCCGGCCACTGCGCACCGAGACCCCGCTCGTGGGCCCGGCGCAGCGCGTACCGCCAGTAGGGCTTCACCTGCGGCCAGCGGGTGCCCACCTGGCAGTAGGACGCATCGACGAAATACCGGTCCCGGCCCTGCCCGCCGGGCAGCGCGCGGCGGGCGTGGAACAGCGCCGAGTGCAGCACCACGGTGGAGCCCGGTGGCAGCCGGTCGATCACCAGCTCGCCGGGCAACGGGTCGGTGCCCCGGTCGGCGCGGGCGTCCTTCTCCGCCACCTCCCGGTGCGAGCCCGGCAGTACCACCAGATGTGCCGTCTCGGAGTCCAGACCGTCGAGGTAGTGCAAAGTGTGGATCATCATGTGCGTCCGGTCCGTCTGCGGCCGCTGCTCGTAGTCGTGATGCCAGGCCTTGCCCGGCCGGTCCGGCTCCTGCCGGTCGCTGTGCAGGTGGTGGAACGCGAACCGGGGTCCCATCAACTGGGCGAGGACCGCCAGCAACGGCGGGTGCGTGATGAGGTCGCCGTGCGCCGGCAACTCCAGCTCCAGCACCGGCGGCAGGCCGTGGGTGTCCGGATCGACGCTGCACGCGATGGACCGGGCCCGCAGGCCCTCGTCGACCCAGCGGTCCACCTCCGGGCGCATCCGGCCCACGAGATCCGCGGGCAGGAAGCCGGGCAGGATCAGGTAACCGGACCGATGGAACTCGGCGACGTCCAGCGGCGGGGCGTGGTCCTGAGTGGACGGTTCCGGTACCGCGGTACGCGGTGTCATGGTTACTCCTCCAGTTCTCGTCAATGTGGGGCTTGTTGAGGAAATGGGGCACCGTCACGAGCGCTGCGTTCCAGCAGCCGGCGCAGCCAGTCCTCGCGGGCCCGTTTCGCGGTCCGGGAGACGATCGCGTCCGGCACCCACTGGTCGAAGCTGTGGAAGGCGCCGGACCACACGTGCAGCTCGGCCTCTCCCCCGGCCCGCCAGATCCGGGTCACGTAGGCGACCGCCTCGTCGCGCAGCGCCTCGACGGATCCAACGTCGACGAACGCCGGCGGCAACCCGGACAGGTCGCGGGCGCGGGCCGGCGCGGTCCACGGCGACACATCCGCCGTGCCCCGGCGCGCGCCCAGCAGCGCGTCCCATCCCGCCCGGTTGGAGGCGCCGTCCCACAGACCCGCGTGGGCGAGTTGGTGCTGCGACGGGGCGTCGCACCGGTCGTCGAGCATCGGGCACTGCAGCATCTGACCGAGCAGCGGCGGCCCGCCCCGGTCGCGCGCCGCCAGGGCCAGTCCGGCGGCCAGGCAGCCGCCGGCGCTGTTGCCGCTGACCACGATCCGCGCCGGGTCGAGGCCCAGGTCGGCCGCGTGCCGGGCCATCCAGCGCAGCCCCGCGAAGCAGTCCTCGCGCGGCGCGGGGTCCGGATGCTCCGGCGCGAGGCGGTACCGGACCGCCACCACGGCGAGTCCCAGCGCCTGGGCCCGGTCCAGCTCGTCGGCCAGTTCCGCGGTCCGGGTGCCGCCGGCCACCATTCCACCGCCGTGCGTGTGGTAGATGACCGGATGCGGTCCGGGCACCGCGGTCGGCCGGCACAGCAGCAGCGGGACGTCCGGAGCGCCGGGCGGACCGGGCGCCGTCAGCTCCGCCAGCTCGAACGCCCCGCCCCGGCGGATCTCCTCGTCCGACAGGCTGCCGGCGGCCGTCCGGGCCCGCCGGTCGGCGATCAGATCGGGGCCGAGCGGGCCGGGCAGCTGGGCCAGGATGCCGGCCAGCGGGGCGGCCAGCTCGTGGTCCACGGCCGGCGGCGGCCCGCCGGTGGCCGCCCCCGGCGCGTCCTGGACGGCCGTCACCGGATGACCGCCAGATCGTCGCGGAGCAGCCCGTACGGCGGGTGGCCGACCAGGTAGAAGTGGTGTCCGGGGACGACGTGCTCGCGGAAACCGGCCTCGGTCAGCTCCGCCCATGGGCGCTGGTCGGCGTCGACGTCGTCGGCTCCGACCACGGTGGTGACCGGGCAGTGCAGCACCGGCTCCCGCCGATGGGTGTAGGCGTGGAACATGGCGCCGTCGCCGCGGATGTAGGGCAGCACCAGTTCCTGGAAGAACGGGTCGTCCAGCATCGCCGGGTCGGTGCCGCCCAGCTTGGCCAGCCGCAGCGCGAGTGCGTCCGCCTCCAGTTCGGTCGGCGCGCCGGCCGGCGGCAGGGGCCCGTTCCGGGCGCCGGAGGCGATCAGGTGCGCCGGCTGGGTGCCGGACTCCCGCAACGCGCGGGCCGTCTCCAGCGCCACGACCGCACCCATGCTGTGCCCGAACAGGGTCAGCGGAAGGTCGTCGAGTCCGGCGAGCGCCGTCGCGACGTCCCGGCCGAGCCGCACCATGTCGGTCGGCGGCGGCTCGTCGATCCGCTCGGCCCGTCCGGGATAGCGGACCGCCAGGACCTCGGTACCGGGCAGGTGGTGCCCCCACTCCCGGAAGAACCCGGCGGAGCCACCCGCGTGTGGGAAGGCCACCAGGCGCTGGCGGGCACCCGGGCAGTCGACCGCACGGTCCAGCCAACGATCGCGGTCGCCGCTCATGCCGACCGCTCCCGGGTCGCGCGCTGACGGCGGGCCCGCACGGCGCGGGCCCGGCGGGCGACGGCCGCGCTCCGGTCGGCCGGCGACCGGCCGGTACCCGCGGCCCCGGCGCTGACCAGTGCCGCCTGCTCCGACACCGTGGTGTGCTGGAACAGCGCCACCACCGAGGGCCGGACACCGGTGTGCCGTTCCAGCGCGTCCTGGAGCTGGAACATGGCCAGCGAGTGGCCGCCCAGGTCGAAGAAGTTGGCGTCGGCCGGCACCGGGGAGACCTTCAGCACCTCGGACCACGCCGCGGCGACGCCCGCCACCGATCCGCCGACCGCTGATCCGGGCGCCGCTGATCCAGGCGCCGGGACCGCCGTGGCGGGCACCGTCTCGGTGGCGGCGGCACGCAGCTCTTCCCGGTCCACCTTGCCGCTGAAGGTCAGCGGGAAGTGTTCCAGGACCCGGATCCGGCCCGGCACCATCGCCTGCGGCAGCCGCCCCGCCAGCGCTTCGCGCACCTGGTCGGGCTCGACGCCGGCGTCCGCCCGGACGAAGCCGACGAGGCCGGTGCGGTCCGGGTCGGGTACCGCGACGGCGTCGTGGACGCCCGGCACGGCACTCAGCGCGGCCTCGACCGCGCCCAGCTCGACCCGGTGTCCGCGGATCTTCACCTGGTGGTCCCGCCGACCCACGAAGTGCAGCGTGCCGTCCGGGTTCCAGCGGACCCGGTCGCCGGTGCGGTACATCCGTGCCCCGGCGGCGCCGGCGAACGGGTCGGGCCGGAACGCCTCAGCGGTAGCGTCGGTCCGGCCGACGTAGCCGTTCGTCACCCCGGCGCCGCCGACGCACAGCTCCCCCTCCACGCCGGGCGGCACCGGCCGCAGGTCGTCGTCGAGGACGTACAGCCGGGCACCGGGCACCGGGCCGCCGATGGACACCGGGCCGGGAGCGTCGAAACGCCGGTAGCTCGCCCAGACGGTGGCCTCGGTCGGTCCGTACTCGTTGACCAGGGCCACCCGCCCGCCGTGCCACCCGAAGTGCCGCTCGACCAGCCGCTGCGGTAGCGGCTCACCGGCCACGATGACCGTCTGGAGGCTGGCCAGCACGCCGCCGCCGGCACGTCCGGCGGCGTCCAGCAGCACCTCGTACAGCGACGGCACGCACAGGGTGTGTGTCACGCCGTGCCGGCGTACCAGCGCGACCAGCCGCTCGGGGTCGCGGACCTCGTCCCGGGAGGCGATCACCAGGGTGCCGCCGGCCGTCAGGGTGCCCCACAGGCCGGCGACCGACGAGTCGAACGCCAACGGCGACACCAGCAGGAAGGTCGGCTCGCCGGGATAGACCAGGCGCCGGGCGAGGGTGGACGCGGCGAGCTGCGCGTGCGTGACGAGCACGCCCTTGGGCTCACCGGTGCTGCCCGAGGTGTAGATGACGTACGCGGGGTCGTCACCAGACACCGGCGCGGTCGCCGGCGGGGCGGTACCGGGGGCCGCGGAGTCGGCCGGCGGGGCCAGACCCCCCGGCCCGCCCGGCACCGCGGCCCCGGGCCGGCGCGCCCGGTCCGCGCCCGCGCACACCGCGGCGGCGACACCGGCGTCGGCGAGCACGTCCGCGATCCGGCGGTCCGGCCAGCTCGGGTCGACCGGTACGTAGGCCGCGCCGGCCCGCAGGATCCCGACCACGGCCGCCACCATGGCCGGTGACGGCTCGGCCAGGACGCCCACCCGGCTGCCGCGGCCGATGCCCACCGCCGCGAGGTCGGCGGCGACCCGGGCCGACCAGGCGTCGAGTCGCCGGTAGCTGACGGTGCTGGCGCCGCCGTGGACAGCCGGCCGGTCCGGCTGGCTGCCGGCGAACCGGGCGACGGCCTCGTGCACGGGCTCCCGACCGGTCGACGGCAGGGGCGGGCCGACACCCGGATCGGGCCCGGCGCGGTCCGGGGCGGGCGGGGTGTGCGCCGCCGTGGCGGTGTGCGCGGCCGGATGGGCAGGAGCGGGGCCGATGGCCGGCCGGTCGATGTCTGACACGGATTCTCCTCACGGTCTCAGGGAATGGGCGGTACCGGCGTGGCGCGGCGTCAGGACGGGGTGCCCCCCGCGGCGCGCCGCAGCGTGTCCCGGACGAGCGCGGTCTGCCGGCCGAGCGTGCGGCCGGCGAGCATCTCCCGCAGTGGCACCCGGACGCCGAACTCGCCGTGGATACGGCGCGCGAGCTGGGTGACGAGCAGCGAGTCGCCGCCCAGGGCGAAGAAGTCGGAGTCGTCGTCGAGGTCGGTGTGGCCCAGCACCTCGGCCCACAGCTTGGGTACCACGACGTCCGGGTCGGCCGGCGTGACCGGGTCAGCCCGTGGGGCCGGGTCAGCCGGTGGGGCCGCGGCCGCCGGTACCGGGAGCGGGGTCGCGGCGGCGTCTGCCGCCGCGGCCACCTCGGGCGCGCTCCACCGGCGGCCACCGAACGGGTAGGAGGGCAGGTGCACCGGCCGGCCATCGGCACCGCCCAGCCGCACCGGTGGGATCGGCTGGCCGCGAGTCCAGAGCGCGCCGAGCGCCGCCAACACCTCCGCCGCCGGCCGCTCGGCCCGCCCCGGCAGCAGCGGCACGGCGTCGATCCCGGCCGCCTCCGCCAACCCGGACAGCACGCTGCCCGGACCCACCTCCACCGCCAGGCATCCGGGCAACCGGCTGGCCGCCGCGGCCAGCCCGTCGGCGAACCGCACCGGCTGGCGGGCCTGCGTGACCAGGTCGTCCGGCGAGACCGGCGTGCCCGGCTCCACCAGCCGCCCGGTGCGGTTGCTGGCGTACGGCACCGCCGGCGCGCGCAGCGGCACGCCGTCCAGGGCTTCGGCCAGCCGGGGCAGCGCCGGCTCGATCAGGCGGCTGTGGAACGCGTGACTGGTCCGGAGCACCCGGGCGAACACCCGGTCGCCGAGCCAGGCGTGGAACCGTGCCACCTCCGGCACGGGCCCGGCGACGGCACAGCTCTCGGGGCCGTTCACGGTGGCCAGTTCCAGGTCGGCGCCCGCCTCGGCGAGCCAGCCGAGCGCGGTCCCGGCCGGGCATCCGAGGGCGAGCATGGCACCGGGCGGGCAGTCCTGCATCGCCTCGCCCCGGGCGCGGACCACCCGGGCCGCGTCCGCGAGGTCCAGCCCGCCCGCCAGGCAGGCGGCGGTCAGTTCGCCGAGGCTGTGCCCCACCAGCGCCGCCGGTACGACACCGAGGTCGGTGAGCGCGCGCCCGGCCGCGTACTCGACCGCGAACAGCGCCGGCTGGGCGAGCACGGTCGCGGCCAGCTCGTCGGCCGGAAAGTCCGGTTCGTACAGTGCGGCGCGCACCCGGCCGGCGAAGGCGGCGGGGAACGCCTCGAGGCAGCCGTCCAGCGCGCCGGCGAAGCCGGGCAGAGCCGCCGCCAGCGCGGCGGCCATGCCGGGCCGCTGGGTGCCCTGGCCCGGCAGCAGGAACACCACCGGTGCCGGGCCGGCGGCCGGACCGCGCCCCCGGACCACCCCGGCGCCGCGCTCGAGGCGGTCGGCGACCTCCGCGCTGGTACGTCCGGTCACCGCCAGCCGGTCGGGCAGGTCGGTGCGGCCGGTGGCCAGCGTGTACGACACGTCCGCGAGGTCCGGCTCGGCGCGGCGCAGCTGGCCGGCGAGCCGGTGGGCGGCGCGGGCCAGCGCCTCCTCGTCGTTGGCGGAGAGCACCACCAGCCGCTCCCGCCGGGGACACGGCGGCACCGCCGGTACCGGCGGCGGCTGCTCGACGATGACGTGCGCGTTGGTGCCGCCGATGCCGAAGGAGCTGACGCCGGCGCGGCGCGGCTCGGGGCCGGACCACGGACCGGCGGCGGTGGGCACGTACAGCGGGCAGTCGGCGGTGTCGAGCAGCGGGTTGAGCTCGGTGAACCCCGCCACCGGAGGCACCACGCCCTCGTCGAGCACCCGCATCGCCCGGATCAGGCCGGCCAGCCCGGACGCCGAGTCCAGGTGGCCGATGGTGGCCTTCAGCGCGCCGACCGCCACCTGGCCCGGGCGCGCGCCACCGGCGGACAGCGCGGCGCAGGCGGCCGACCACTCGATCGGGTCGCCGACCCGGGTACCGGTGGCGTGCGCCTCCAGGTAGCCGATCGAGTCCCCCCCGACATCGGCGGCGGCCAGCGCGGCGGCGATCACGGCCCGCTGACCGGCCACGGACGGTGCGTAGTACCCGGCCTTGGCGTCGCCGTCGTTGTTGATCGCGCTGCCGAGCAGCACACCGTACGGCGGTGGGCCGTCGGCCACGTCGGCGAGGCGGCGCAGCACCACACACGCCACGCCGGAGCCGGCCACCACACCGTCGGCCCGGATGTCGAACGGCCGGCAGTGCCCCGAGGCGGACTGGATGCCGCCGGGCACGTGCACCTGTCCGGCCTGGGGGAAGTCGATGCCGGCGGCGACCACGAGGGCCTGGTCGCACTCGCCGTTGACCAGCGACTGGACGGCCAGGTGCACGCCGACCAGCGAGGAGGAGCAGGCGGTGCGCACGCCGAGCGCCGGCCCGGTCAGGCCCAGCTTGTACGCGATGAGGCTGGCGATGAAGTCCGGCTCGGTGCCGTGCAGAGCCTGGTCGAGGGTCAGCGGGTCGAGCGGGCCGCCGCTGAGCATCGCCCGCAGGTAACCGCTCCCGCTGTCGGAGGCGTACACGCCGGTGGTGAGGTCGCCGGCCGGCGGGCTGGCGGCGTCCTCCAGAGCCGCCCACGCCGATTCGAGCATGAGCCGGTGCTGCGGGTCCATCAGCTCGGCGTCCCGGCCGCTGATCCGGAACAGCGCGTGGTCGAACCGGTCGGCGTCGTCGAGGCGCCCGCGCACCGGCACGTAGGCGGGGTCGTCCAGCACGTCCGGGGGTACGCCGGCCGCGAGCAGCTCCGCCCGGTCGAGCCGGGTGGTCAGCACCCGGCCGGCCAGCCCGGCGGCCCACCATTCGTCGAGGTCGGCAGCGCCCGGAAAGCGGGCGTGGATGCCGGTGACGGCGACGTCGAGTGATCGGTCGCGACTCATGTTCCCAGGTTGCCCCAGTTGGCAACATCTGGCAACATGAAGGGCACGATTGGCAACATGCGGAGGCAGTCGTCCCAGGTCGCCGGGAGGCAATCGTGCACCAAAATCTACAGTGGCCGGTGCGGCCCGGCCCGCTCGACGAGGGGCTGCACCAGCGGGTCGCCCGGATCGCCCGGCACCGCCCCGACGCGCCGGCCCTCGTCGCCGACGACCGCCGCGTCACGTATCGGGAACTGGACGGCACCGCCGACGCGTGGGCCGCCGGGCTCGCCGCCGCGGGCGTCACCGCCGGCCACCGCGTGCCGGTGCTGCTGCCCCGCGGTACCGATCTGGTGACCGCCCTGCTGGCCGTGCTGAAGACCGGCGCCGCCTACGCGCTGCTCGACCCGGCGTGGCCGGCCGCGCGGCTCGGCGAGGTGCTCGCGATGCTCGACGCGCCGGTGCTGGTCGCGGCGCGGCCGGTGGCGGGCGCCGGCCGGCCGGTGTGGGTGCCGCCGGCGGGGGCGCTCGGCCCGCCGCCCGGATTCCGGCCCGCCGACGTCGACGGCGGCGCGCCGTGCTGCGTGTTCTTCACCTCCGGGACCACCGGGCGCCCCAAGGGCGTCCTGACCCCCCACCGGGCCACCGCCCGGCTGTTCGTCCCCGGCACGTTCGCCACCTTCGACGCGCACACGGTCATACCGCTGGCCGCGCCCGCGCCCTGGGACGCGTTCTCCCTCGAACTGTGGGCGGCCCTGCTCAACGGCGGCACCTCGGTGCTCATCGGTGAGCCGTACCTGAACGCCGGGGCGCTCCGCGACGCCATCGGCCGGCACGGCGTGACCACCGCGTGGCTCACCAGCAGCCTGTTCAACATGACGGTCGACGAGGACCTCGACGCCTTCCGCGGCCTGCGCCAGCTGATGATCGGCGGGGAACGCCTGTCACCCACGCACGTCGGCCGCTTCCTGCGCCGTCACCCGGACGTCGTGCTGCTCAACGGGTACGGCCCGGTGGAGAGCACCGTGTTCACCACCACCCACCGGATCGTGCCGGCCGACGTCCAGCGCCCGGACGGGGTGCCGCTCGGCCGGCCCGTCCCGGGTACCGAGGTCCTCGTCCTCGACGGCGACCGGCCGTGCGCGACCGGCGAGGTCGGCGAGGTGTGCGCGGTGGGGTCCGGGCTGGCGCTGGGCTACCTCGGCGACGAGGCGCTCACCGCCACGAAGTTCGTCACCGTCGAGGTGGGCGGCCGCGCCGTTCGCGCGTACCGCACCGGTGACCTCGGGGTGCGGGACGCCGACGGGTTGCTGCACTTCCGCGGCCGGGCCGACCGGCAGGTGAAGATCCGGGGACACCGCATCGAACCGGCGGAGATCGAACGCCGCGTCGAGGACCTGCTGCCGGTGCGCTCCTGCCGGGTGGTGGTGGACCGGGCCGGTGGCGGCGAGCCCGCGCTGATCGCCTGGTGCGTGCCCGACCGGCCCCGCGATGGGCTCGGTGGGGCCGTTGCCGCGCTGCGCCGCGTCCTGCCCGGGTACCAGGTACCGGCGGCGGTGCTGGCCGTGGACGCGTTCCCGGTGACGCCGCAGGGCAAGCTGGACGAGCGGGCGCTGCTGGGCACGCTGCGCGCCGGCGCGCCGGACGGCGGCACCACCCGCACCGACGGTGCGGCGCTCGCCGACGCCACGGCCGCTGCCGGCGCGGACGGTGGCGGCGCGGACGCTGCCGGCGCGGACGGCGGCGGCGCGGACGGCGGCGGCGTCGCTCTGGTCGCCGAGGTGTTCGGGGAGGTCCTCGGGCGCGACGACGTGCCGGTCGACGTGCCGTTCACCGACCTCGGCGGCAGTTCCCTGGACATCGGCCGGGTGTGCGCCCGGCTGGCCGCGCGCCTTGACCGACCGGTGCCGCTCGCCCTGCTGCTGGACCATCCGACCGCCCGCGCCCTGGCCGCCTGGATCGACGCCAGCCACCGCACCGAAGCCACCGGCGGGGGCGACGGGGACGCGACGGAGGGCGTGGTGCCGCTGACCCCGATGCAACTGGTCTACCTGACCCGGCACCTGGTCGACCCCACCGATCTGACCTCGCACTGCCTGCTGACCTGGGTGGTCGAGGGCCACCTCGACCACGCGGCGCTGGCGTCCGCGCTCGCCGCCGTGCAGGCCCGGCACGAGCCGCTCCGGGCGGCCTACCTGGCCGATCCCCGGCCGGCCGCGCACCTCGTCGACATCGACCCGCCACCGCTGGAGGTACTGCCCGACCAGCCCTCGGTGGCGGCGGCGACCGGCGCGCTGCGTGCGCTGTTCGCCGGCGAGTTGCTGATCGGCGAGGCCGACCTGTGGCGCGCGGCCGTGGCCCGTGCCGGTACCGGCACGGTGTTCGGCTGCGTGGTCCACCACATCGCGTTCGACGGCTGGTCGGAGTCCGTGTTCGCCCGCGACCTCGCCGCCGCCTACAACGCCGCCCGGCGGGGCGATCCGCCGCCGGCCGCGCCCGCCCCGCCGTCGCTGGCCCGGTCGTACCGCGATCACGCGGACCGCGTCGCGGAGAGCGGGCTGGACGGCCAGCGGGAGCGGCTGCGCGAGCTGTGGACCGGCGTACCGGCGATGCGCTGGCCCGGTTCGCCGTCGGCGGCTGGCGCCGACGAGCCGGGGCTGGTCGGGGTACCGGTCGAGCCGGACGTCGTCGCCGCGGTGGACGCGACGGCGCGGGCCGCGGGGGTCAGCCGGTTCGCGGTGTTGCTGCACCACTTCGGCGCCGCCCTGGCCGAGGTCACCGGGCAGCGGGACTTCGCCGTCGGCGTGCCGGTGGCGCAGCGCCACGGCGCCGGCTCGGAGCTGGCCATCGGCTGCCACATCGCCATGCTGTGCCTGCGGCTCCGGGGCGCGGCGCTCGCCCGCGGGCGGGCCGGCGTGGCGGCCACCTGGCGCGCCTTCACCGACGCCTTCGCCGTCCAGGACGTGCCGTTCCAGGACGCGCTGCGCGCGCTCGACCTGCCCGGTGGCGGCGGCCGGCCGCCGCTGTTCCAGACCCTGTTCGCCCTCCAGGACAACGCACCGCCCGACCTGCCGCTCGACGGCGCGCGGACCACCTTCGTGCGCCAGCCCTACCTGGACCTGCCGCTGGAGCTGCACGCGGAGCTGTGGCCGACCGGCGACGGCGGCCTGTGGCTGACGGTCTACTACCGGCCGGACGCGGTCGCCGAGACCACCGCGCACGAGCTAGTAACCATGATCAAGGCGTCCCTCATGCCGTTCTTCCTACCTGAGGGGCGGGGGGCTGGTGGGGGGGGTGGGAGGGAGTCGCGCCAGGCCAGCCAGCGGCGCAGCGGGTCGAGATCGTAGTCCGGCCCGCTCACGCCGAGGGTGAACAGCGAGACCCCGAGGTCACGCAGCTTCGGGCCCAGGTCTTCCGGTTCGCCGGCCGGCGACGGTCCACCGCCGACACTGCCGGAGATCTCGACCTCGGCCGGGTCGCGCCCGATCTCGGCGCAGTGCCGGCGCAGTACTCCGATCTTGTGTCGCATCGTGTCCGGGTCACCGAAGCTGTGCCAGCGGTCGGCGTGCCGGGCGACCAGGCGCAGCGTGCGCCGCTCGCCGCCACCGCCGACCAGCAGCGGGATCCGGCGGATCGGCGGCGGGTTCAGGGCCGCCTGGCGCGCCCGGATGCGCGGCAGCGCCGCGGCCAGCTCGTCGAGGCGCTCGGCCGGGCTGGCCAGTGGGTACCCGTAGTCGGTGAAGTCGCGGTCGAACCAGCCGGCGCCGAGGCCCAGCACGACCCGGCCGCCGCTGATGTGGTCGACGGTGCGGGCCATGTCGGCCAGCAGGTCGGGATTGCGGTATCCGGTGCACGACACCAGTGGACCCAGCTCCACCCGGCTGGTCGCCTCGGCCCAGGCGGCCAGCATCGTCCAGCACTCGAAGTGCCGGCCGTCGGCATCGCCGGTCAACGGGAAGAAGTGGTCCCAGGTGAACACCGCGTCGACGCCGATCCGCTCGGCCTCGGTGACCACGGCCCGGATCGCCGCGTAGTCGGCGTGTTGCGGCTGTACCTGGACCGCGACGCGCACGGGTCGGGGCGCCGTCATCGCGCGACCCGTTCCGCCGTCCGCGCCGACCGGTACTCGGCGCAGCTCGGCAGCCCGCGCTCCCGGATGATGTCGTTCATGTCGAAGAAGTCGATGATCGGCCGGGCGACGAGCAGCCGGGTGATCGGCGTGTCGTACTTGTCGGCGATGTAGTACCGGTTGCGCATGGCGAGCTCCTTGTCCAACCCGGACTTGGGGTGCGGGTGGTGGATCGCGCCCGCGTCGCGGTCGACGAGGAAGACCGCGCCGTCCTGGTGCAGCCGGTACGCCAGGTCGATGTCCTCCGAGCCCCAGGTGCGGAACGCCTCGTCGAACCCGCCGACCGCGCGCACCCGCGCGGTGCGGGCCGACACGTTGCAGGTCCAGTACATCAGCCACGGCGCCGGGAGGTCGCGCAGCCGGTCGCGGACGCGGGTGTAGAACGCCTCCCGGATGTCGAGCCACCGGCCCTCTCGCCGCAGTCGCGCGATCGTGCCGTCCACGTCGTCGAAGTCGAGGGTGTCCTGCATGTCGCCGGCGTCTTCGTTGCCGTAGTTGAAGCAGTAGACGTACCCGATCACCGCCGCCGACCGCTCGGCGGCGTGGCTGCGCAGGTGGGCTCGCAGGCAGCCGGAGTGCGCCAGCACGCCGGAGTCGATGAACACCAGGACGTCGCTGGTGGCGTGGGCGATGCCCACGTTCCGCGCGGCGGCGACCCGGAACCCCTCGTCCGGCTGGAAGAAGTACCGCAGGTGCAGCCGGTCCTGGAACCCGGCCACCACCCGCGCGGTGTCGTCGCCGGACCCGTCGTCCACCACCAACACCTCGAACGCGTCCACGCCGATGTCCTGCCGCGTCAACGATTCCAAGGTGCGTCGCAGGAGCGCCATCCGGTTGTACGTGGGAATGACGACACTGCACGCTGGAGCGAAACCCGTCATCGTCTCGGTGCCTCTCTAGGTATGAGCCGACGGCAAATCATCGGCGCTGATCTTCAAGACCCCTAGGCAACAGGCTAGGGAAGTTTGCCAAAAGTTGCCACACGAGTGGGGCCATGGTTTTCTGGGAACGCTCGTGGGACGGCCGACGGTGGGAGCTGAGCATGACGGTGATAAGGCACGACCGGATCCGTGCCTGGCTGCGGATGGCGGCGCTGCTGCGGTACGCGGGGTGGGACCTCCTCGTGCCCACCGCGATCCTGGCGATCCTCTCCGGCCTGCTGCCCACGGCGTTCATCGTGGCGATGGCCCGCGTCCTGAGGCGCCTCACCGAGGCGCAGGGTGCCGCCGGGCTCACCGACGCCGTCGCCGCGGCCGGCCCCGACCTGATCTTCGCGTTCGCCACCCTGGCCGGCCAGCAACTGGTGCCACCGTTACAGGAGGCGCTGGCCAAGTGGTCCGGCCGCCGCATTGACGGGCAGGTGCTGGGCGACCACCTGTCGACGGCACTGCGTGCCCCGCTGGAACGGGTGGAACGGCGGCGGGCGGTGTCGGCCATGGCCGAGGTCAGCGACGCGTACCAGCGCAACGCACCGACTCCCGGGGTGGGCGCGGGAGTGCTGCCGATGCTGGCCGGCCGGTACCTCCAGCTGACCAGCGCGGTGATCCTCGTGGGCGTCACCGTCTCCTGGCCGGTCGCCGGCCTGCTCCTGGTCGGGGCGCTGGTGATCCGGTTCGGCCAGCGCGGCGCGCTCGACACGTTCACCGCGGAGTGGTCGCGCCTCGGCGACGCCCGGCAGCGGATGAACTACGTCCAGGCGCTGGGCATCGAGCCGGACGCCGCCAAGGAGATCCGGGTGCTCGGCCTGCTGCCGTGGCTGCAGCGCCGGTTCACGGCCGAGTCCGACAGCTACCTGCGGCCCCTCTGGCGCCGGCGCCGCGAGGTCTACCAGCGGCCGTTCCTGGTCTACACGGCGATCGGATTCGTGGTGGCCGTCGTGTCGTTCGTCATCCTGACCCGGTCGTACGACCCGGCCGACGGCGTCGTGGTGCTGGTCGTGGCGGTGCAGGCCATGCTGATCCCGCTGCGGTTCGGCGTCTACTTCCCGGAGTGCGACGTGCAGACCCAGTACGGCCTCCAGTACCAGAACACGATGGCCGAGTACCGCGCGCTGGTCACCGGGCCCGCGGCCGACGCGCCGGCGGCCGTCACGGCGCCGCGCGAGGCGCCGGAAGCCGGCGCGGCGCGCGAGATCCGCTTCGCCGGCGTGCGGTTCCGCTACCCGGGTACCGAGCGCGAGGTGCTGCGCGGCCTGGACCTGGTGCTGGCCGCCGGCCGGTCCACCGCGCTGGTCGGCGTCAACGGCGCCGGCAAGACCACCCTGGTCAAGCTGCTGGCCGGCGGCTACCCACCGACGTCCGGATCGGTCCTGGTCGACGGGCACGATCTGCGCACCCTCGACCCGGCGCGGTGGCGGCGCGAACTGGCCGTCATCTTCCAGCAGTTCGTCCGCTTCGACCTGAGCCTGCGCGAAAACCTGTGCCTGGGCGCGGTGCACCTGCCCGAGAACGAGGAGGCCATGCACGAGGCCCTCGCCCGGGCCAACGCCCTGGACATCCTCGAACGCCTACCCGCCGGTCTCGACACCGTGCTGTCCCCGGAGTACGCCGGCGGCACCGGCCTGTCCGGCGGCCAGTGGCAGCGGGTGGCGCTCGCCCGCGCCTTCTACGCGGTGCACCAGGGCGCGACCGTCCTGGTGCTCGACGAGCCGACCGCGCAGCTCGACGTGCGTTCCGAAGTGGACTTCTACGACCGGTTCCTGGAACTGACCGAAGGGCTCACGACGTTGGTGATCTCCCACCGGTTCTCCACGGTCCGCCGCGCCAGCGCGATCGCGGTGCTGGAGGACGGGCGGATCAGCGAGTTCGGCGATCACGACCGGTTGCTGGCCGGATCCGGCACCTACGCATCGATGTTCCGCACCCAGGCCGGCCGGTTCGCCGCCGTGGCCGCCGACGGAGGCCGACCGTGAAGACGCTCACCGCCGCCCGCGAGTTGCTGGCCATGGCGTGGCGGATCGACCGGGGAAAGCTGGTCCGGTCCGCACTGCTGCTGCTCGCCGGCTTCGTCGCCACCCCGCTCATCGCGCTCGGCCTGCGCGAGCTCACCAACGCGCTGATCACCGGCCGGAGCGGCTGGGCCGTGACGGTCGGGCTGGTGCTGGCCGTGCTGCTCCTCGTGGAACTGATGGGCGGTCACTTCGCCCACCTGCTCTACTTCGAGCTCGGCGAACAGTCACACACGCACTTGCAGCAACGACTGTTCGCGGCGGCGAACGCCGGCGTCCCGCTGTCCCGGCGCGAGCAGCCCGACTACGCCGACGACCTCCAGGTGGCCCAGTCCCGGACCTGGGAGATCAACCGGGCGCTGGAGTCCATCCTCCAGTTCGGCGGGCTCTTCCTGCAGCTCGCCCTCAGCACGGTGCTGCTCGCGCGGCTGCACTGGGTGCTGGTACTGGTGCCGTGCCTGGCGGTCTTCCTGGTGGTCGCGAGCGCCTGGGCGCACCGCGAGGTGGAGCGGGCCCAGGACCGGGCCGCCGAGCCGACCCGCCGCGCCCGGCACTTCCTCGAGCTGTCGACGGCCCCGGAGAGCCTTCTGGAGCTGCGCCTGTGGGGCCTGGAGCGGGAGGCGGTGGCGCGGCACACCGCGGCGTGGGAGGCGGCCACCCGCCAGCTCGGGCGCGGGCAGTTGCGTGCCGCGCTCGGGAAGATCGTCGGGCAGTTGGCGTTCGCCGCCGGGTATGCCGGAGCGCTGCTGTTCGTCTTCCAACAGCTGGCCGAAGGCCGGGCCACCGTGGGTGACTTCGTCATGGTATTGGCCCTGGCGGTGCAGACCACGATGCAGATCATCACCGCCGTGAGCCTGCTCGGCGTGCTCCAGCAGGCCGGACGGACGATCGCGCGGGTCGAGAAGCTGAGCGAGCCGCGACCGGCGACACCGCTCCCGGGGGCCGGCGCGGAGACGGACGGCGCGGAGACGGACGGCGCGGAGACGGACGGCGCGGAGACGGACGGCGGCGCGGAGACGGACGGCGGCCGGCCGCCCGAGGACCGCGGCATCGTGCTGCGCGACGTGTCGTTCGCCTACCCCGGTGCCGACCGCCTCGTGCTGGACCGGGTCAACCTGACGCTGCCCGCCGGCTCCGTCGTCGCCGTGGTCGGCGAGAACGGCGCCGGCAAGAGCACACTGGTGAAACTGCTCTGCGGCCTGTACGAGCCCAGCGGCGGCCGGATCTGGTTCGACGGGCGGGACGTGACCGCGGCCGGGCCGGACGGCCACGGCGTGGCCGCGCTGTTCCAGGACTTCGCCCGGATCGAACTGGCCCTGCGCGACAGCGTCGGTGTCGGTGCCTTCGACGGCGAGGCGACCCCGCCCGACCCGGCCGTCACCGGCGCGCTGGGCCGCGCTGACCTCGGCGACCTGCCGGCGAAGCTGCCGGACGGGCTGGGCTCCGTGCTGGGTTCGCGGTACGCGCCGGGTGCCGAGCTGTCCGGCGGTCAATGGCAGCGCGTGGGTCTGGCCCGCGCGCTCATCCGCGAGCGACCGACGCTGCTGACCCTGGACGAGCCCGCGGCCGCCCTCGACCCGATGGCCGAGCACGCGCTGTTCGAACGGTTCGCGGCGGCGGCCCGGGACCAGGACTCCCACGGCGCGGTCACCGTGTACGTCTCGCACCGCTTCTCCACCGTCCGCATGGCCGACCTCATCGTGGTGCTGGAGGGTGGGCGGGTCGCCGCGTCCGGGACGCACGAGGAACTCATGCGCGCCGGTGGCACGTACGCGGAGCTCTACACCATGCAGGCCCGGGCGTACGCGTCGTCCTGAGCTTGGCACAAAATTTGCCAACCTTGGCAACACGTGGCAAGGTGACGCCATACGGCTGAGGAGGACAGTGATGAACCGCCGACCGAAGTGCAGTGTCGTCGTGCCCACGTACAACCGGATGGAACTGCTGGCGCGCACCCTCGACGCGCTCGCCCGCCAGGACCTCGGGACCGACCGGTTCGAGGTGCTGGTGGTCGACGACGGGTCCACCGACGCCACCCGCGACGTGGTGGACGGCTTCCGCGACCGCTTGCGCCTGGCGTACTTCTACCAGCCCGACGAGGGCTTCCGGGTCGCCGCGGCCCGCAACGTGGGTATCGCGCACGCCGCCGCCGACGTGTGTGTCTTCCTGGACTCCGGCGTCCTGGCCCACTCCGGTTGCCTGCGCGCGCACCTGCGCGACCACGCCCAGCCGGCGTCGGCCGCGGTGATCGGCTACGTCTACTGCTTCAACCACAACAACGAGGACGCCGAGCTGATGCACGCGACGCTCGACCTCGACGACCTGGACGGCACCATCGCCCGGCTGGCGCGCGAGGGGCGCTGGCTGGACGACCGGGAGAACTTCTACGCCCGTTACCCCGGCGACGCCATCGCGGACCTGCCCGCGCCCTGGCTCATGTACTGGACCTGCAACGTGTCGGCGCCCACCGCGGACCTGCGCGCGATCGGCGGCTTCGACGAGGCGTTCCGGTCCTGGGGGTACGAGGACGTCGACCTGGCGTACCGGCTGCACCGTGGCGGCGCGCGGTTCGTCGTCGAGCGGGCGGCGAGCGCGATCCACTACCCGCACGAGAAGGACCACGCGCACAACAAGCAGGAGGCGGCCGCCAACCTCCGGTACATCGTCCGGAAGTTCGACACGCCCGAGATCCGGGCGCTGGTGGCGGATCCGCCGGTGGGCTACTTCGACATCAACGACCACCTGCTCCGGCGCGCGGCGCACCCGAGCGCCGCCGGATGACGTCGCGGGGAGGTGGACTGACGTGAGCGGACACGATGCCCTGGTGGTCGGATCCGGTTTCGCCGGGTCGTGGGCGGCCAAGGAGCTGACCGAGGCCGGCTGGCGCACGCTCGTCCTGGAGGCCGGTCCGGCCCGCACGGCGGGTGACGTCCCGGAACGGTTCCCGCACCACGCCGACCTGGACGGTGGCGTGGCGGGGCTCGGTAGCGCGGCACCCCGCCTCGACGGCGCCGCGCCGAGCCCGGACCACGCCACCGGCGACGCCGGGCCGGGCCACACCGCCGGCGAGGTCGGCCCGGATCGCGCCGCCGGTGCCGCGCGCCAACACGTCCAGCGGGAGCATCCCGGCTTCGGCCCGCGCGGCCCGCACCTGTTCGTCGACGACGACCGGCACCCGTACCAGACGCCTCCGGACCTGCCGTACCGCTGGATCCGCGGGATGCAGGTCGGTGGCCGGTCCCTGACCTGGGGCGGCACCGCGCTGCGGCTGTCACCGTACGAACTGGACGCGGCGTCACTCGACGGCTGCGCGCTGGCCTGGCCGCTGCGGTACGAGACGCTGGCGCCGTACTACGCGGCGGTCGAGGAGACGATGGGGCTGGTCGGCAGCCCGGAGGGCCTGCCGCAGGTGCCCGACAGCGTCTACCGGCACGAACCGCCCGCCCTGACCCCGGCGGAGAAGGACTTCCGGGAGGCGTATCACCAGCCGGACACCCGCCCCATCCCGGTCCGGTTCATACCGAGCGAGGCGGGGCGGGACGGCTGGCCGCGGTTCACGATGCAGGCCACCGCCCTGGCCGCGGCGCGGCGTACCGGCCGGCTGGAACTGCGCCCGAACGCCGTCGCGACCGAGGTGACCACCGACCCGCGCACCGGCCGGGCGACCGGCGTCCGGTACGTCGACCCGGCGACCGGCGCCCGGCACCACGTCACCGCCCGGGTCGTCCTGCTCTGCGCCGGCACGATCGAGACAGCCCGGCTGATGTTGCACTCGCGCGGCCCGCGCCACCCCGACGGCCTCGGCAACTCCAGCGGATGGGTCGGGCGCGGGCTGATGGACCACCCGGTGCTGGCCGCGACCGGCGTGCTCGACGGCCACCCGCCCGCCGCCGGCTACGAGTGGTCGGCGCGGCAGCGCGGCCTGATAGTGCCGCCGCCACCGGGCCGGCCGGTCAGCACCCGCCCGTTCGGGCTGTGGGTGACCCTCCAGCGGCTGACCGCGAACGGCGTGCCGGTGGGCAGCGTCGACGCCCAGGGCGAGATGCTCCCGTACTGGCACAACCGGGTCCGCCTCGGCGACACCACCGACCGCTGGGGGGTACCCGTCCCGGTCATCGAGTGCGGGTACGGGCCGCACGAACGGCGGCTGTACACCGCGATGCGGCGCGCGATCACGCGGGCCGCCGCAGCGGCCGGGCTGCGCCTGACCGCCGTCGCGGAGGCGTTGACCGTGCCGGGCCTGAACGTGCACGACCTAGGCACCGCCCGGATGGGCACGGATCCCGCGACGTCGGTGCTCGACCCGGACAACCGGTGCTGGGACTGCCCGAACGTCTTCGTGACCGACGGTGCCTGCTTCCCCGGTGGGGGCTGGCAGAACCCCACGCTCACGATCATGGCGCTCGCCGCGCGTGCCGGCCGGCACGCGGCGACGCTGCTGCGGCAAGGAGTGTGCTGAACCGTGACCGGACCCGTCACCATCACCGGCGTCACCGGACTCATCGGCAGGACCCTGTGCGAGGTGCTGGTCCGCCGGGGCATCCCGTTCCGCGGGCTGGCCCGCACCCCGGAACGGGCGCGGACGGTCCGGGCCGCCGAGGCCGTCGTGGTCGGCTCCGTCGCCG
Organism: Actinomycetes bacterium KLBMP 9797; assembly: GCA_037414955.1. Classification (GTDB taxonomy): domain Bacteria; phylum Actinomycetota; class Actinomycetes; order Mycobacteriales; family Micromonosporaceae; genus Phytohabitans. The sequence continues at coordinate 140,558 of JBBEWH010000070.1, read as the reverse complement.
ACCCGGACGCCGTGGCGGCCGCCTGCCGGGGCAGCGTGGCTGTCGTCCACCTGGCCCGGTCCACACACGACCTCGCCGACCTGTGCCGGTACGACTACCCGGCGCTGCACGCGGTCCTCGGCGCGGCCAACGCCAACGAGGCGGAGCTGCACTTCACCTCCAGCCAGGCGGTCTTCGGCGACGCCACCGTCCGCGGCCACCCGCGTGTCTTCGGCGACGCCAGTGTCCACCGCGACGCATCGGACCCACCGCTCCTCGACGACGACAGCGCGCCGAACCCGACGTCCGCGTACGGCGCCATGAAGGCCGCGTGGGAGCGGACCGCCGCGGCGGTGTGCGGGATCCCGCCGGTCGTCTACCGGCTGCCCGTGGTCATCCCGGACCGGCTCGCCGACGGGGCGCCCTGGCTACGCGAGTTGCTCGCCACCGGCTTCTGCCACCTGGAACCCGACGGCGGCACGGTCGTGCTGCGGCCCGGCGACGCCCGCTTCGCCCACACCGGCATCAGCTTCGCGCACGTCCGGGACGTGGCGGAGACGATCGCCTCGAACCTCTTCCGTCCCGAGGCGCACGGGACCGTCGCCATGCTCGCCGACCCCACCTACGTCCGGTTCCGCGAGCTGGCCGAGCTGTACGCCGGCATCGCCCGACGGCGCGGCCTCGGCGTGCGTGACGCGTGGTCCGAGGTCGACGACGGGCCGGCGATCACCGGCGCCATGTTCCGCTTCGACGCCTCCGGCGCCGGGAAGGCGCTCGGCTTCGCCAGCCGGGACGGCCGGGAACGGCTGCTGGCGAAGGCGGCGCAGTGGTTCGCCGCGACGCTCGACGCCCACCAGCGAGGCGACTGACCCCCCAGGAAGGCAGGAGCACATGCAGACCACGCGCAAGTTCAGCATCGTCGTGCCGTACAAGAGCCGGGCGGGCACCCTGCGGCTCGTCCTCGCCTCGCTGGCCGAGCAGACCATGGACCGCGCGGAGTTCGAGGTGATCGTCGGTGCCATGGAGTACGCGCCGGAGTACCTCGAACTCTGCCGCGAGTTCACCGATCGCCTCGACATCGTCTCGGTGCTGGCCGCCGAGGAGTGGAACGTGGGTCGGGCCCGCAACCACGCCATCCGGCACGCCTCCGGCGAGGTCCTGATGACCCTGGACGCCGACGTCGCCCTTCCCCCGGACGCGCTGCGGGACGCGTACGACCGGTACTTCGCCCACGGGCAGAACGTCTGCGTGGTCGGCCAGGTGGTGGGCTACGAGACCGCGATGCACCAGCACGCGCCCACCGCCGAGCTGCTGGCCTGGAGCCACTACCGGGACGCGCTCGCCGAGTTGGCGGCCGAGGACGGCGACTGGGACTACCGGTGGTCCGCCAAGTACGCGTCCGCGCTGGCGCGGTTCCCGTGGGCGTTCGTGGGCACCGGTCTGGCGGCCGTGCCCGTGCGGTCGGTGCGGCAGCACGACCTGATGTTCGACGAGAACTTCCGCGGCTGGGGCCCGGAGGACCAGGAGTGGGCGTTTCGCATCTCCCGGGCCGGCATCCCCATCCTGCACGCGAGCACGCTGTTCGGCCTACACCTGCCGCACCCGCGCGATATCACCCGGAACGACGCGGCCGCGTGGGCCAACAACCGGTACTACCTCGGCAAATGGCCACGGCTGGACCTCGAACTGGCGCTCGCCTTCGGCTGGCTGCGGGCGGACCAGTACTACCCGGAGGTGGCGCGGGAACTGGCCGACGCGGCCGGGGAGCCGCACCGGCGCCTGGCCGTGGTCCGCGGGCCGGTCCGCGGCCGCGACACGCTCGTCGTCGGCGCCCTGGTCGACGCGGCCACCCGGGTGGTCGAGGCTCCGGTGGCCGGATGGTTCGACGCCGGGTCCCGGCCGGCGGTCCTCCCCCTCGCCGGATTCAGCCTGCCCTACCCCGACCGGACCGTCGGGGAGGTACGCGTGCTGCCCGCCGTCGCGGCGTTGGGCCCGCGGTACCGCGAGGCGATCCTGCGGGAGGCCAAGCGGGTCTCGCCCGCGGTGGAGGCGGCTGACGGGCTCCGCCCCACCGAGGTGGAAGCGCTGGCTCGCTAGCCAGCGCCAGCCCCGGCGCCGCCGGGGCTGGCGCGCCAGCGCCCGGCTAGTCCTCCTCGGCCGCCAGCTCCTCGGTCCACAGCCGACGCATCTCGGCGCAGTCCCGTAGCAGGTCCGCGAGCCGCCCTCGGCCGACCACCCGGCCTCGGTCCAGCACGATCACCTGGTCGGCGCGTTCCAGCGTAACCCGGCGGTGCGAGGCCACCAGCAGCGCGCCGGGCCCGTCGCCGGTGCGGGTCGCGTGGGCGACGCGGTCCCAGAACAGGGCCTCGGTCTCGACGTCCAGGGCCGAGGACAGGTCGTCCAGGACGAGCAGGTCGGGGGTACGGACCAGGGCGCGCGCCGCGGTGACCCGCTGGACCTGCCCGCCGGACAGCCGGACCCCGCGCGGCCCGACGACGGTGTCCCAGCCGTCGGGCATCCGGGCGACGTCCTCGTCCAGCACCGCGAGGTGCAGCGCCCGGCTCAGCCGGGCTTCCGGCCAGCCCAGCAGCACGTTCTCGCGCAGCGTGGCCGAGTACAGGCGGGGCGTCTGGCTGGCGTAGGCGGTGCGCGCTGGCACCAGGAACGTGCCCGGATCGGTGACCGGCCGGCCATTCCAGCACACCGTGCCGGAATCGGGTCGCACCAGGCCCAGCACGGCGCGGATGAGGGTGGTCTTGCCCGCGCCCACCGCCCCGGTGAGCACGGTGATCGAACCCCGCGGGATGCGCAGGTCCACGTCGTGCACGCCGCGCGCGCCGCCGTCGTGGCGCACCGTCAGCTGCCGTACCTCCAGCACGTTCAGCGGGTCGGGGTGCGCGGGCGCCGGCGGGGGATCCGGTGCCGGCGTGTCGCCGAAGCACAGCGCGGTGTCCCGGACCAGGTCGTCGGGGGTTTGCTCGGCGGCGAGCAGCCGGCTGAGCCGCTGCGTCGACACCGTGGCCTGCGGCACCTGGAACAGCATCGTGCCGATGCGGCGCGGCAACGCGGTCAGCCCGCTCACGTAAGTGGTGAACAGCGCCAGGTCGCCCACCGTGAACTCGCCCCGGCGCATGGCACCGGCCGCCAGCAGCAGCACCAGGCCGATGCCGATCTCGACGCTGGCGCCGGTGCCGGCGTCGAGCATGTCGGTGGCCAGGCGATCACGCACCGCGGCCGCGCGCCGGGCCTTGTTGTGCCGGCTCAGCCGCCGCAGTACGCCGGTCTCGGCGCCCGCGGTCTTGATGGTCAGTACGCTGCCGAAGATCTCGCCGACGAACGCGGTGACCGTGGCGCCGCGTTCCTGCGCACGGGTGTGCAACCGCTTGACGGTGCGGGCCGCGACCGTGCTGAGCACGCCGACGGCGAGCATCGGCAGCACCAGCACCAGGCTGATCGCCCAGTCGATGCGGATCATGATGGCGAAGGCGCCAGCGGTGAACAGCAGGGCGCCGGTCAGGGGGATGAACTCGTCGGCGAAGTCGACGAGGCTGGCCACGTCGGAACGCAACCGGGCCAGCGACTCCCCGGACGAGTCGGGCAGCCGGTCGGCGGCCGGGCCCGGTGCGGTGAAGATCGAGCGCAGCGCGTTGAGCCGCAGCACCGACGCGGCCGCGTCCCACCAGTAGACCCCGTACACCCAGGCGACCAGCATCGTCAGGCCGCGGACCAGCTCCACGCCGACGAACGCCGCGCACAGCCACCACACCTGGCCTAGGTCGACCGGCGGCCCGCCGCTGATCCGGTCGAAGACCCACTTCAACAGCACGCCGCCGGCCAGCGGGATGACGCTCACCGGCAGCCAGAACAGCGCGCCGAGCAGGTAGCGGCGCAGGTCGAAGCCGATCAGCCGGGCGGTGACCCGCAGCATCTGCCTCACCGGCCGGCCCCCGCCAGATCGAGCAGCCGGGCGAACCGGCTGCGCGGGTCGGCGATCAACTCCGCGCGGTACCCGAACTCCACGATCCGGCCGCCGGACAGTACCGCGATCTTGTCCATCCGGTCGAGCACCGACAGCCGGTGCGCGATCACCACGCCGGTCCGCCCGGTCAGCAGCCGCCCGACGCACTGCTCCACCCGCCGCTCGGTGGCGAGGTCGAGCCGGCTCGACGGCTCGTCGAGGACGACGAGCCCGGGATCGCCCAGCAGGGTGCGGGCGAACGCGAGCAGTTGCGCCTCGCCCGCCGACACGCCGCGCAGCGCGGTGTCCAGCCCGTCCGGCTGCTCGGCGAGCCATTCGCCGAGCCCCACCTCCCGCAGCACCTCCCGCAGCCGGTCGTCGTCGGCCAGCGGCCGGAACAGCGTGAGGTTGTCCCGGATGCTGGCCGAGAAGAGCTGCACGTCCTGCGTGACCATGCCGACCCGGCCCCGCAGCGACGCGGTGTCGGTCTCCCGCAGGTCGACCCCGCCGACCCGGACCGTGCCCGCCGTCGGGTCGTACATCCGCAGCAGCAGGCGCGCGAGCGTCGTCTTGCCGCTGCCGGTCCGCCCGACCAGGCCGAGCGTCTCTCCCGGTGCGAGGTGGATGTCCACATCGGAGAGCGCGGGCTGGTCACCGCCGTCGTAGGCGAACGACACCCGCTCCAGGCGCACCTCCAACGGCCCGGTGGCCGGCAGCGGCCGCGCCGGCTCCGGCCGCGGCAGCGTGCGGCGCTGGCCGAGCAGCTCCGCCACGCGGGCCACGCTGGCCAGCGCGCCCTGGTAGGCGCGTAGCTGCTCGGTCAGCCGCTCGAACGGCGCGCGCAGCAGCAGGGTGTACTGCAGCAGCAGGACCGCCGTGCCCACGGTCAACGCGCCGGCGTCCAGCAGCCACGCCGCCGCGCCGAGCACCACCGCGGTACCGCCGGCGAAGGCCACCGAGACACCCGCCATCACGGCGACGCCGACCCGGGCCGCGCGGTTCTCGGCGCGGTACCACGCCGCGCTCGTCCGGTGGAACCGGCTGACCACGTACGGCCCGGCGCCGTTGGCCCGGATGTCCTCCGCGCCGGCCAGCGACTCCTCCAGCTGGCCGTACAGCGCGGCGCTCGCCGCGCGGGAACGGGTCGCCGACGGCACCGCCCAGCGCTGACCGCGGGCCATCGCCACGAACACGATCAGGCAGTACGCGGCCAACGCGGCGCCGAGGCGGACGTCGACGAGGAACACGCTGACCAGGATGGCGGCCAGCAGCAGCACGTTGACCACCACGTCGAGCAGGAACGCCACGGCGAAGTCCGCCACCGCCGCCACGTCGCCGTCGACGCGCTCGATCAGCTCGCCGGGGGTGTGCCGGCCGTGGTAGCCCAGGTCGAGCCCGAGCGCGTGGTCGGCGAGCCGCTCGCGGAGCCGGTTCGTGCCGTCCCAGGCGAGCCCGTTGGCGAGCCAGCCGGTCACCGTGCGCGCGGCGAGGGCGGCGGTGGCCACACCCAGGTAGCCAGCCGCGACCAGCACCAGGTGCCCGGTGCCGGCGCCCGCGATCGCGTCGTCGACGAACCGCAGGGTGAACTGCGGCGCCAGCACCGGCAGGACGGTGGTCGCGACCACCGAGACGAGCAGCGCGAACCCCAGCCGACGACCCGGGAGCAGGCTGCGGACGACCATCGCCCGGCCACGCGACCGCGCGTCCCGCTCCGTCACGTCGACCCGATCGCCGACAGGGCCGCCAGGTCGTCGGAGGTGGGTCGCCAGGACGCCGCCGCCACGTTCGCGCGGACCTGTTCCGGGGTCGTGGCGCCCGCGATCACCGACGCGACGACCGGCCGGGCGAGGAGGCCGCCGATGGCCACCTCCAGCATCGACCGCCCACGCTCGCGGGCGTACGCCTCGACCGCCTCGATCGCGTCCCACGGCGCGTTGGCCAGCCACGGCACGTACCGTTCGGTGGTCATCCGGGTGCCTGCCGGCGCCGCCTGACCGCGCCGGTACTTGCCGGTCAACAGGCCGCTCTCGAGCGGGAAGTAGGGCAGCAGGCTCAGGCCGAACCGCTCGCACGCCGGTATCACCTCGGCCTCGGCCGCGCGGGTCAGCACGCTGTACCGGTTCTGCGCGCTGATGAACGGGGTCCGCCCGCGTGTCCTCGCCGTCCAGGCCGCGTCGGCGATCTGCCAGCCCGCGAAGTTGGAGTTGCCCAGGTAACGGACCTTGCCGGCGCGGACCAGGTCGTCGAGGGCGGCGAGGGTCTCCTCGATCGGCGTACCGGGGTCGGGTTCATGCATCTGGTAGAGGTCGATGTGGTCGAGGTCCAGCCGGCGCAGCGACGCCTCGACGGCCCGGATGACGTAGCGGCGGGAGCCGCGGGCGCCGAAGTCGGGGCCGTTCATGCCCTCCATGTCCATGCCGAACTTGCTGGCGACCACCACGTCGTCGCGGCGGCCCTTGAGCGCGGCGCCGAGCATCGGCTCCGACTCACCGCGCCCCGCGCCGTAGATGTCGGCCGTGTCGAAGAAGTTGATGCCGGCGTCGAGGGCGGCGTCGACGACCGCGCACGCGGCATCACCGTCGATCATGCGGCCGAAGGTGTTGCACCCCAGGCCCACGATCGACACCACCAGTCCGGAGTCGCCCAGCCGGCGGTATTCCATCCGCTCATCCCTCCGTCCGGGTCGTGCCGGGGCGGTCCGCGCCCACCTCCGCCAGGTACTCCCGGCAGCTCGGCAGGCCCTCCCGGCGGATGATGTCGTTCAGATCGAAGAGCCTGATCATCGGTTCGACGGCGAGCAGCCGGGTGATCGGGGTGTCGTACTTCTCGGCCACGTACCGACGGTTGCGTAACGCCAGCTCGCTGTTGTGCGACCAGTCCTTGGAGTGCGGATAGTGGATGGCGCTGGCGTCGCGGTTCAACACGAAGATCGCGCCGTCGCGGTGCAGCCGGTAGGACAGGTCGATGTCCTCCGCCCCCCAGGTGGTGAAGGTCTCGTCGAAACCGCCGATGTCGCGCAGTTGCGCGGTGCGGGCGGAGACGTCGCAGGTCCAGTACAGCGGCCAGGGCGCGGGGAGTTCCCGCAGCGGACCCGGGTCGCGGGCGTAGAACTCCTCCCGCAGGTCGAGCCACCGGCCCTCCCGGCGCAGCCGCGCGATCGTGCCGTCCACGTCGTCGAAGTCGAGCGTCTCGCGCATCCGCTCGGCGTCCTCGTTACTGAGGTTGAAGCAGTAGACGTAGCCGATCACCGCCGCCGGCCGCTCGTCGGCGTGGCTGCGCAGGTGGGCACGCAGGCAGCCGGAGTGCGCCAACACTCCACAGTCGAGCATGACCGACACGTCGCTCACGGCATGGGCGATACCCATGTTGCGCGCGGCCGACGCCCGGAATCCCTCGTCCGGCTGGAAGAAGTAGCGCACCCGCAATCGGTCCTCGAATCCCGCGACCACCTCGGCGGTGCCGTCGCTGGATCCGTCGTCCACCACCAAGACCTCGAACGCGCCGACGCCGATGTCCTGCCGCGTCAACGATTCGAGCGTGCGCCGCAGGAGCGCCGCCCGGTTGTACGTCGGGATGATGACGCTGCACGCCGGTGTGAAAGCCATCGCCGCCCCTCGAAGTCGGAAGAACCACTCCACCGTATCCTCGGGGCAAATCACAGGCAACTTTTGCCAGAAGTTGCCAAACGGCCCGTGCGGGTGGTTACTTGAGGCATGGACATCCACGTGATGCTGGCCGTCGACGACAACTACGTCCCCGGCGCGGCGGTCGTGGCGCACTCGGCACGGGCCGAGCTACGCGACGGCGAGGCGAACCTGGTCTGGCACGTCATCGACTGCGACCTGAGCGACGAGAGCCGCGCCGAGCTCACCGACCGGCTGGCCCGCTGCGGCGACCTGCGGTTCCACCGCATCCCCGACCGGCTGGAGCTGCGCGCACCGAGCCTGTGGTACTCGGACGCGGCGGTGGCGCGGCTACACGTCGCCGACGTCATCCCACCGGACGTCCACCGGCTGCTCTACCTCGACGCCGACCTGCTCGTCCTCGAGGACATCACCCGGCTTTACCACCACGACCTCGGCGGCAACGCGCTCGGCGCGGTGCTCAACGGCTTCGCACCGAGCCGGTCGCTCCTCATCACCGAAGAGGGCGCCCGCCAGATCCAGACCGGCGCTCAGCCGCCGGGACACTTCAACTCCGGCGTGCTGCTCATGGACCTGCGGCGCTGGCGCGCCGAGGAGATCAGCGCCCGCGCCATCGCCATGCATCGGCGGTACGGCGCCGACACCACGCACGCCGACCAGGACATCCTCAACCACATCTGCGCGGGGCGCTGGACACCGCTGCCGGAGAAGTGGAACAAGATGATCGAGCACCCGGTGCACGGCAAGTTCGGCGCCGGCCGGCTCGACGAGCTGACCCGGCGCGAGGGCATCGTGCACTACGTCGGCGCCGTGAAGCCCTGGCACGCCGAGTTCCCCGACAACCCGCTGCGCCACCTCTACGAGCAGTACACCCACCACGCCCCCGTCCCATGATCAGGGCGTCCTTCATGTCGCTAGAGCTACATGAAGGACGCCCTGATCATGGGAGCTAGCCGACCGCGGCCATGACCTCGTCGGAGACGTCGAAGTTCGCGTAGACGTTCTGCACGTCGTCGCAGTCTTCGAGGACGTCGATCAGCTTGAAGATCTTGCGGGCGCCCTCTTCGTCCAGCGGCACGTTGACCGAGGGCACGAACGACGACTCGGCCGACTCGTACTCGATGCCGCCCTCCTGGAGCGCGGTGCGCACCGGCACCAGGTCGGTCGGCTCGCTGACCACCTCGAACGACTCGCCCAGGTCGTTGACCTCCTCGGCGCCCGCGTCGAGCACGGCCAGCAGCACGTCATCCTCCGACAGGCCGGACGCCTTCGGCACGATCACCACGCCCTTGCGGGTGAACATGTACGCCACCGAGCCGGCGTCGGCCAGCGAACCACCGTTGCGGGTGAGCGCGGTGCGCACCTCGGTGGTCGCCCGGTTGCGGTTGTCGGTGAGGCACTCGATGAGGATGGCGACGCCGCTCGGCCCGTACCCCTCGTACATGATCGTCTGGTAGTCGGCCCCGCCGGCCTCCAGACCGGAGCCGCGCTTGACCGCGCGGTCGATGTTGTCGTTGGGTACCGAATTCTTCTTCGCCTTCTGGATGGCGTCGAAGAGGGTGGGGTTACCGGCGGGATCGCCGCCGCCGGTGCGCGCCGCCACCTCGACGTTCTTGATCAGCCGGGCGAAGAGCTTGCCGCGCTTGGCGTCGACAACGGCCTTCTTGTGCTTGGTGGTCGCCCACTTGGAGTGGCCCGACATCCCAACCTCCTACGCGTCAACTGCCGCGCGCGCCATCTCCACGAAGTAACGGTGAACGCGGAGGTCGCCGGTCAACTCCGGGTGGAAGGCGGTCGCGAGCAGACTGCCCTGCTGAACCGCGACAATCCTACCGGCGGCGGCACCGTCCGTGACGCGGCCCAGCACCCGGACCTCCGCGCCGACGCTTTCCACCCACGGCGCCCGGATGAAAACCGCGTGGAACGGGTCATCGAACGAGGTCAGCCGCACCGGCCCCTCGAACGAGTCGACCTGCCGGCCGAACGCGTTGCGCCGCACCGTCATGTCGATGCCGCCGAACGGCCGCTGGTCCGGGCGGCCGTCCAGGATCTGGTCGGCGAGCATGATCATGCCGGCGCACGACCCGTACACGGGCATGCCGCCCGCGATCCGCTTGCGCACCGGGTCGTGCAGGCCGAAGTCGACGGCGAGCTTGCTGATCGCGGTGGACTCGCCGCCGGGGATCACCAGGGCGTCGACCCCGTCGAGCTCCGCCGGCCGGCGGACCGGCACCGCCGACGCGCCGCACGACCCGAGCGCCCGCAGATGCTCCCGCACGTCGCCCTGCAGGGCGAGTACCCCGATCACCGTCACGAGCTGATCACCAGCCGCGCTCGGCCAGCCGGTGCGGCGCCGGGATGTCGTCGACGTTGATGCCGACCATGGCCTCGCCCAAGCCGCGCGAAACCTTGGCGAGCACGTCCGGGTCGTCGTAGAAGGTGGTGGCCTTGACGATCGCGGCGGCCCGCTGCGCGGGGTTGCCGGACTTGAAGATGCCCGACCCCACGAACACGCCCTCGGCGCCGAGCTGCATCATCATCGCCGCGTCGGCCGGGGTCGCGATGCCGCCCGCCGTGAACAGCACCACCGGCAGCTTGCCGGTCCGGGCCACCTCGCGCACCAGCTCGTACGGCGCCTGCAGCTCCTTGGCCGCCACGTAGAGCTCGTCTTCGGGCAGCGACGTCAGCCGCTGGATCTCGCCGCGGATCTTGCGCATGTGCGTGGTGGCGTTGGAGACGTCGCCGGTGCCCGCCTCGCCCTTCGAGCGGATCATGGCGGCGCCCTCGGTGAGGCGGCGCAGCGCCTCGCCCAGGTTGGTCGCGCCGCACACGAACGGCACCGTGAACGCCCACTTGTCGATGTGGTTGGCGTAGTCGGCGGGGGTCAGCACCTCGGACTCGTCGACGTAGTCGACGCCCAGCGCCTGCAGCACCTGGGCCTCCACGAAGTGGCCGATCCGGGCCTTCGCCATCACCGGGATCGAGACGGCGTTGATGATGCCGTCGATCATGTCCGGGTCGCTCATCCGGGACACGCCGCCCTGGGCCCGGATGTCGGCCGGCACCCGCTCGAGCGCCATCACGGCGACCGCGCCGGCGTCTTCGGCGATCTTCGCCTGCTCGGGTGTGACCACATCCATGATCACACCACCCTTGAGCATCTCGGCCATCCCGCGCTTGACGCGTGCGGTACCCGTAGCAGGGGCAGTCTCAGACATGGGGCCAATTTTAATGAGCCCGGGGACCGGCGCCGACGGCCAATCACCCCCCAGGTGGCCTGCACCACCCATGATCAAGGCGTCCCTGTAGTCGTTAGAACAACCTGAGGGACGCCTTGATCATGGGGTGGGGGTCTCTACCGGCGACGCCTGGGTGGGGATCTCCACGGGGGTGACGATGGGGTCGTCGATGTCGAAGTAGGCGGGCGCGGGGTGCTTGCGCGTCATCCGGAACAGCCGCACCACCGGGCGCCGCCGGGCGGCGAGCGCGTCCCGGACCAAGTCGGTGTGCACCTGCCGGGCCACCGCGAGCCGCCGGCTCGCCGGCGCCAGGTCCTCGACCAGCCCGTCGGGCAGGGCACGCAGTTGCCGGGTCAGGTCGTTTTCCGCCGCTTCCCGCTCGCCCGGGCCGGCGTCGAGCGCGATCCGCGCGGCGGCGTACAGCTCCATCGCACCACAGGCCTCCGCGAGTACCGCGGCCGCGGCGGCCCGCCGCAGCAGGTGGGCGTCGAGGCCCTTGGCCGCGGCCGCCGCCCGCTGGTGCAGCCGCTCCACCCGGCTGGCGGTCCAGAGGAGGTACGCGGAGAGCAGCGCCGCCACCGCGACCGCGCCCACCACCCACCACATGCCGGCATAGTAAACGGTCGGCTCCGGCGCCCCGCACCGCGCCATGATCAAGGCGTCCCTCAAGTCGTTAGAACTGCTTGAGGGACGCCTTGATCATGGGGACGGGGGGTCCTGGTCCATGACTCGGCCGTCCGTCGCCTCGATGGCGGTGGCGTAGACCTCGAGCACCCGCCCGGCGATCACCTGCCAGTCGAACGCGGTGACCGCCTGCCGGGCCCGCGCGGCCAGCTCGGCGCGGGCCTCCGGCTGGTCGAGCAGCTCGCCGACGCAGCGCGCCAGCGCCTCGTCGTCGCCGACCGGGAACAGCGCGCCGGCCCGGCCGCCGTCGAGCACCCGGCGGAACGCGTCGAGGTCGCTCGCCACGATCGCGGTGCCCGCGGCCATCGCCTCGGTCAGGATCATGCCGAACGACTCGCCACCGGTGTTCGGTGCCACGTAGACGTCGACGCTGCGCAGCATCCGCGCCTTGTCCTCTTCGGACACCTTGCCCAGGTGGACCACCCGGTCACGCAGGTCGGCCGGTACCCCGTCGAGCAGCTCGTCGCCCTCCCCCGGCCCGGCGACCAGCAGCCGCAGCCCGGGCCGCTGCCGGGCCAGCGACACGTACGCCGCGCGCAGGTGCTCGAAGCCCTTGCGCGGCTCGGTGAACCGGCCCAGGAAGCCGATCGCCCCGCCCTCGCCCGGCCAGCCGGGCAGCGGCGCGGCGCCCGCGAACTTGGCGACCGCCACGCCGTTGGGGATCTCCACCGCCCCGCCGTCCATGTGCTCGACCTGGACCCTGCGGGCCAGCGCGCTGACCGCGATCCGGGCGGTGATCCGTTCCAGCACCAGCTGGAGCAGGCCCTGCGCGGCGGCCATGGCGCGGGACCGGGTCATCGCGGTGTGGAACGTCGCCACCACCGGGCCGCGCGCGGCCAGCACCGCGAGCATCGACAGGCTCAACACGAACGGCTCGTGCACGTGCAGCACGTCGAAGTCGCCCCGGTTCAGCCAGCGCCGCACCCGCGCGGTCGACACCGGGCCGAAGCTGATCCGGGCCACCGAACCGTTGTAGGGGAACGGCACCGAGCGGCCGGCCGGCACCACGTACGGCGGGAGCGGCGCGTCGTCGTCGGCCGGCGCCAGCACGCTCACCTCGTGGCCGAGCGCGATCAGCGCCTCAGCCAGGTCGATGACGTGGTTCTGCACCCCGCCGGGCACATCGAGGGAGTAGGGGCACACGATGCCGACACGCACGTTTGGCGGCCCTCCCCCTCAGGCCGGCTGGCTCGTGGCGGGAGCCGGGCTGTCCAGCCACACCCGTTGCAGCATGTGCCAGTCCTCCGGATGCTTCGCGATGCCCGCCGCCAGGCCGTCGGCGACCTGTTGGGTGAGCGCCTTGACCCGCACGTCGAGCGGGCCCTCGGTCGGCGGTTCGAGGGGTCCGCTGAGCGCCCCGCGCGGGCCCTCCCGCGTGTACCACATCGTCGTCGTGTAGAGCGGCGCGCCGCTGCGCAGCGCGAGCAGCGCGGGCCCGGCCGGCATCCGGGTGCGGCCGCCGAAGAACGTCACCTCGACGCCCCGGGCGGACAGGTCACGGTCGGCGAGCAGCGGCACCACGTAGCCCTGGGCGAGCCGGTCGGCGAGCACGTCGATCGGCGCCCGGTCGCCGCCGGTCGCGGGCACGATCTCCATGCCGAGGCCGCGGCGGAAGGCCAGGAACCGCTCGTACACGGCCTCGGGCTTGAGCCGCTCGGCGACCGTGACGATCGGCCACCCCTGGGCGGCCACCCAGGCGCCGGCGGCGTCCCAGTTGCCGGCGTGCGGCAGCGCCACCACGGCGCCCCGCCCGGCGGCCACGTCCGCGGCGAGCAAATGGTCGCCGTCCAGCTGGAAGTCGGTGCGGTGCTGCTCCCGGGTCCGCGACGGCAGCCGGAACGCCTCCATCCAGTACCGGGCATAGGAGCGCAGCCCACGGCGTACCAGATCCTCGAACTCAGCCGGCGGGACGTCGGGGCCGACGACCCGGCGGAGATTGCGCGCCAGCCGGGTCACGCCCGGCCCCCGCCGGCGGTGGGCGAGATCGGCGCCGGTCCGGAACGCCGCGGCCGCGACCGGTGCGGGCAGCGCCCGCACGACGCGAAAGCCCGCGGCGTATCCGAGCTCGGCGACGCTCATGCGGTGGCTTGCTTGTAGACGTGGGCGACGCGCTGGCCGACGGTGATCACCGACAGCACCGCGAGGATCCACAGCGCGGCCGGCAGCGCCCACTCCAGGCCGAAGCCGGCGAGCAGGCCGCCCACGCCGACGCTGAGCAACCGCTCGGGCCGCTCGGCGATGCCCACGTTGCAGGTCCAGCCGAGACCTTCGGCGCGCGCCTTGACATAGGACACGATCTGCCCGACGCCCAGGCAGAGCAGCGCCGCGACCATGCCCCAGCGGTCGTCCTGGGTGCCGAGCCAGAACGCGACCGAGCCGAAGATGCCGGCGTCGGCCACCCGGTCCATCGAGGAGTCGAGGAACGCGCCGAACTTGCTGGCGCCGCCGCGCATGCGGGCCATCGTGCCGTCGAGGAAATCGGTGAGCGCGAACACCGTGACGATCACCAGTGCGATGATCAGGTGGCCGCGGGCGCCGAACCCGACGGCGCCGACGAGCACGCCGGCCGTGCCGGCCACCGTGACGGCGTTGGGCGTCACGCCCAGCTTGAGGAGGACACGGGCAATGGGCTCGACGGCGCGGCGGAGCACGACGCGAGCGGACACACGGAAGATCTTCGCCATGGCGGCTCTCACGATAACGGGCCGCTCGCGGCCCAGCGGTCCCGGCCAGGGTTTAGTGATGTAGCGCGTCGGGGTTGTGTACGGCGTGTTGCGGGTGTGGGATCGAAGAGCGAACGTGAGGTAGCTCACTGTAGGGAGGCTCCGATGGCGCAAAAAGGTCAGGAGAAGGGAGTCACCGGCCCCGCGCCGGTGGTGGACGAACCCGGCAGGGTACGCAACGTGGTGCTCGTCGGGCACTCGGGTGCTGGCAAGACCACCCTGGTCGAGGCGCTGTTGGCCGCGACCGGCACGGTGTCCCGGGCCGGGTCGGTCACCGAGGGCACCACGGTCTGCGACCACGACCCGGCCGCCGTCAAGCAGCAGCGCTCGGTCACCCTGGCCTGCGCTCCCCTGATCCACGACGGGGTCAAGGTCAACCTGCTGGACAGCCCCGGCTACGCCGACTTCGTCGGCGAGCTGCGCGCCGGCCTCCGGGCCGCGGACGCCGCGCTGTTCGTCGTGTCGGCCGTCGACGGCATGGACGCGGCCACCGCCACGCTGTGGGAGGAGTGCGCCGCGGTCGGCATGCCGCGGGCCGTCGCGGTCACCCGGCTCGACCACCAGCGGGCCGACTTCGACGAGACGGTGGCGCTGTGCCAGCGGGTGTTCGGCGACAACGTCATGCCGCTGTACCTGCCGATGCTGGGCGACGACGGCGAGTCCACCGTCGGCCTGATGGGGTTGATCACCCAGCGGGTGTTCGACTATTCCGAGGGCTACCCGCCGCAGGTCCGTGAGCCCGACCCCGAGCACCTGCCCGCGATCGAGGAGGCCCGCAACGAGTTGATCGAGGGCATCATCGCGGAAAGCGAAGACGAGACGCTGATGGACCGCTACCTCGGCGGCGAGGAGATCGAGGTCGAGGTCCTGATCACCGACCTGGAGAAGGCGGTCGCGCGCGGCCACTTCTACCCGGTGGTCCCGGTCTGCGCCGAGACCGAGGTCGGCCTCGACGCGCTGCTGGAGCTGCTCACGAAGGCCTTCCCCACCCCGCTGGAGCACGACCTGCCCGTGGTCACCGGCGTCGACGGCGCACCCCGACCGCCGCTCACCTGCGACCCGAACGGGCCGCTGGTCGCCGAGGTCGTCAAGACCACCATCGACCGGCACGTCGGCCGGGTGTCCCTCGTCCGGGTGTTCTCCGGCACCCTGCGCCCGGAGGCCGTCGTGCACGTCTCCGGCCACGGCATGGAGGAGCGCGGCCACCCCGACCACGACAACGACGAGCGGATCGCGCACATCTACTCGCCGCTGGGCGCCAACCTCCGCGAGGTGCCGCACTGCGTGGCCGGCGACGTCTGCGCGATCACCAAGTCCGGCAGCGCCGAGACCGGGGACACGATCTCCGCCAAGGACGACCCGCTGCTGGTCGCGCCGTGGGACATGCCGGAGCCGCTGCTGCCGGTCGCGATCGTGGCGAAGACCCGCGCCGACGAGGACGCGCTGGCCAAGAACCTGGGCCGGCTGGTCGCCGGCGACCCGACGATGCGGCTGGAACGCAACGCCGAGACCCACCAGCTGGTGCTGTGGTGCATGGGCGAGGCGCACGCCGACGTGGTGCTCGACCGGCTGCGCGCCGGCGGCGTCGACCTGGAGACCGAACCGGTGCGGGTGGCGTTGCGGGAGACGTTCGCCGCCGAGGCCACCGGCCATGGCCGGCATGTCAAGCAGTCCGGCGGCCACGGCCAGTACGCGGTCTGCGACGTCAAGGTCCAGCCGCTGGCCCGCGGCGAAGGCTTCGAGTTCGTCGACAAGATCGTCGGCGGCGTGGTGCCGCACAACTACATCCCCTCGGTGGAGAAGGGCGTCCGGGCCCAGATGGAGCGCGGCCTGGTCGCCGGGTACCCCGTGGTGGACGTCCGGGTCACGCTCTTCGACGGCAAGGCGCACAGCGTCGACTCCTCGGACGCGGCCTTCCAGACGGCCGGCTCGCTGGCCCTGCGCGAGGCCGCCGAGAAGGGCCAGATCCAGCTGCTCGAACCGGTCGACGAGGTGGTCATCCGGATACCCGACTCGTTCGTCGGCGCGGTCATGAGCGACCTGTCCGGGCGGCGCGGGCGGGTGCTGGGCACCGAGCCCGACGCCGCCGGCAGCGAGCGCACGCTGGTGCGGGCCGAGGTGCCGGCGACCGAGCTGGTCCGGTACGCGGTCGAGCTGCGCTCGATGACCTCGGGCGCCGGCACGTTCTCCCGCGCGTTCACCCGCTACGACCCGATGCCCACCCACCTGGCCGAGCAGGTCAAGAAGGAACACACCTCCTAACCATGATCAAGGCGTCCTTCAAGTCGTTAGAGCTACTTGAGGGACGCCTTGATCATGGGCGTAGCAGGCGTTCCACTTCGGCGTACGCGTCGCCCGGCAGCGGGCCGTAGGCCAGCGCGCCCGCGTTCTCCTCGACCTGCGCCACCGTCCGGCAGCCGGGGATCGGCACGGCGCGGCCGCTGCGCGCCCAGATCCAGCCGAGCGCGCCCTGCACCAGCGTGCGCCCGTCCGACGTCAGCGCGTCGCGCACCGCCGCCACCTTCGCCAGCCACTCCGGCGCCGGCCGCCCGTCCCGGAACAGCCGCATCCAGTCCGGCGCGATCCCGCGTACGTCGTCGCCGCCCAGCGTCGACGTGGCGGTGTACTTGCCGGTCAGCAGGCCCATCGCGAGCGGCCCGCGGTTGATGCTGGCCAGGTCGTGCTTCTCGCACACGTCCAGCACCGCGGGCGCGTCCTCCAGTACCGACAGGTTGTGCTGCACGGCCGTCGCGTGCGCGCTGGCGGTGGCGAGGGCGGTCGCCCGGTCGGCCAGGTCGGTGCTCCACGCGTACGCCCGGATCTTGCCCTCGGCGACCAGCCCGTCCAAGGTGTCGACCAGGTCCAGCGCCCGCGGGATCGGCAGGTCGCCGAGGTGCAGCTGGTAGAGGTCGATCCGGTCGGTGCCCAGCCGGCGCAGCGAGTCCTCGGCGGCCCGGCGCAGGTAGGCGGGGGAACCGTCGGTGCCGGTGAGCTGCCGGGTGGCCGGGTCGAACGTGTTGCCCCACTTGGTGGCGATCACCACCTCGTCGCGGACGTCGCGCAGCGCCCGCCCGACGACCTCCTCGCTGTGCCCGGTGCCGTACACGTCCGCGGTGTCGAAGAACGTCACGCCCAGCTCCACCGCCCGGCGCAGCGCGCGGACCGACTCGTCGTCGTCGACCTCGCCCCAGCCGAGCGGCTGCTCCCCGGCCCAGAACGGCCCGCCGATCGCCCAGCACCCGACGCCGAGGGCGCTCACCTCGATACCACTGCGTCCCAGTGTCCTCATGGCAGGCAGCCTGTCAGTTCGAGCGAACTCGAAGTCAACCCCAACCCCATGATCAAGGCGTGCCGCACCGCGGTTTAGCGGCCGGGGGGGCGCCCCGCGCATGGGGGGGCCGCGCGCCCCGAGCTAACACGAACACACCCCCCCCCCCAGCAACCCGGCGCCCCTCAAGTCGTTAGAGCGACGTGCGGGACGCCCTGATCATGGGGATGCCGCGCTACCGGACGTCGCGGTAATAGTGCTGACGTACTCTCGCCTGCCATTTGAGTACGACTTCCTTGAGACCTACCCGATTGCCACCCTGTGCGACATCCGGCATGAGCTGCACGAACACATCAGATACGCCGGCGTCGAAGATCCCACCGGTCACCTGCGGCTCCCGAAAGATGAGCAGCGGCAGTCCCAGGCCGAAGAGAATGCCGGCTTCGAGGTGATTCCAGGGCGTCGGCACCGCGTACGGAGCCTTGATTTTCCGCTCTTTGGCTGTGCCCGGCTTGGCGATGCCGGCGGTGACCCGCACCTGCTCGAATCCCAGGATGACGCCGCCCGAACAGTGCCGACCAATGGCGTACACCTCCTTGAGCGGGTACTCGTCGGGATAGTCAGACTGCCCGAGCGTTCTCGGCTCAAGGCCGTGCTCCTTCAGCAGCTTCTCGACGATCTTCCGCGATGCGGCCTGCGCATCCGACAAGTCCGTCGGCATCGAAACGAAGACTGGAATCCGCACGAACACAGTGTGGCCGACGTAGACGAACGCTCCATGATCAAGGCGTCCCCCATGTCGTTAGAGCGACGTGAGGGACGCCTTGATCATGGGGTTTCGTCGGCGTCGGGCCAGGCGTCGGCCAGGAGGGCGCGGGTGTCGGCCAGCAACTGCGGCAACACCTTGGTCTGGCCGACCACCGGCATGAAGTTGCTGTCGCCACCCCAGCGCGGCACCACATGCTGGTGCAGGTGGGCGGCGATGCCGGCACCGGCCACCGAGCCCTGGTTCATGCCGATGTTGAACCCGTGCGCGCCGCTGACCTGCCGGATCACCCGCATCGCGGTCTGCGTGAACCGGGCGAACTCGGCCGTCTCGTCCAGATCCAGGTCGGTGTAGTCGGGGAGGTGCCGGTACGGGCAGACGAGCAGGTGCCCGGGGTTGTACGGATACAGGTTGAGCACCACGAAGACGAGCTTGCCGCGGGCGATCACCAGGCTGTCCTCGGTGCGCCCCGGCGCCAGGCAGAACGGACAGCCATCCGGCTTGTCATATCCGCCGGCCGGCCGGTCCTGTCCGGAGATGTACGTCATGCGGTGCGGCGTCCAGAGCCGCTCCAACCCGTCCGTCACACCACGATCCTAGGGCCTCCCCAGGGGCAGTCGATGATCTGGACATCCTTAATCTACATAGGTAGTCTAGTGCCGTGGAACCGCTGGCGCGCATCGGCAAGGCGACCATCGACGTGCTGGCCGTCTTGATCGACAGTGATCAGCCCCGCTGGGGGCTCGAAATCATCAAGCTGACCGGACGGCCGTCCGGGAGCGTCTACCCCTTGCTGGACCGCTTGGAGCGGGCCGGCTGGGTGACGTCCCACTGGGAGGACGACAGCGAACGGCGCGGTCCACGGCGACGGATGTACCGGTTGACGGCCGACGGGGCGACCGAAGCCCGCCGGATCTGCGCCCGCGCGGCCGCGAAGCCCGCCCGCGCCGCCGCGAAGCCCGCCCACGCCGCCACGAAGCCCGCCCACGCCGCCGCGAAGCCAACGCCGTGGGGCCCGGCGTCGCCCCGGGCCGCCCAATGACCCCCAGCAGCCCAACGCCGTCGGACAGCCCAGCGCCGTCGGACAGCCCAGCGCCATCGGACAGCCCAGCGCCATCGGGCTGGCTCCGGGCGGCGCTGGTGTTGGTGCGCTGGGCAGCGGCGATGTTGCCGGACCCTCGGCAGCGCGCCCGCCACCGCGAGGAATGGCTGGCCGACGTGACCGGCGCGGCCGACCTCGATCTCTCCCCCCTGCGCGTCGCGTTGGGTGCCGTCGGCGCCGCCGCACGGCTCGCCGCGACCTCCTCGAAAGGATCCATGATCATGCAGCCTGTCGGCCCACTCGCGCTCGCGATGCGTCTCGTCGGCGGTTCCCACGCCCGCCAGCGCGCCGTAGCGCTCGCCGCCCTGTTGACGCTCACCCTCCTGGGCGGCCTCACCCTCCTGATCACGTCGTGATAATGGCCCCGTTCGGAAGGGAACAACCTTGATCGTTATAGGGGCTCCCGTTCGGAGGGAGCCACCTTGATCGTTGTCCCAAAACCTCAACGAAACGCCCGTGGAGTTGAGTTTTTGGGACAACGATCAAAACCAGCCAGCCCGATCCGCATGATCAACACAACTCTCTGAAAGTTGGGGTATCCCCGGCCAAGGACACCCCAACTTTCAGAGAGTTGTGTTGATCTTCCGATCAAGCGGGACGACAAGACCTCGATCAACGAAGCGGCACCCACCGAGCGCCCACCCACCCATGATCAAGGCGTCCCGCAAGTCGGTAGAAAGACGGGAGGGGCGGCCTGTTGAGGGGGCGGGGGTTTCGGGGCGCCCCAGGCCCCCGGCGCCCCTCACGTCTTTACACCGCGTGGCGGCACGCCTTGATCATGGGAAGGGGGTTACTGGCCGGCAGTTACCGTTACGCCGGCGCCTACCGAGCGGCGGGTGCCGACGCCGGTCACCAGGTTGCCGGTCGACGCCACCGTGATCGCGGTGCCGGCGCCGAGCGCGTACCGCAGGCCGGTCTCCCGCGTGGTGCCCCGACCCACGACCGCGTTCCCGGTGACGGCCGCGTAGCTCGCGCCGGACTGGTGACCCTCCAGCCCCAGGTACACGTACGAGGCGGCCGGCAGCGTGCCGTACAGGTAATTGATCTTGTTGCCGATCACCGTGGCCGGCGATCCAGACTGGAGGGTGCACCGAATTCCATAGTAGACAGTGTCGGCCGTACCCTGGATGCCGAAGTCCTCGATGTAGTTGTCGTGGATGCCGGCGTTGTAGCAGCGCCGCGCGTCGATCGCGTGCCGGGCCGACTCGTACACGTGCAGGTCACGCACCTGCCACCCGGCCGCGTTGTCCAGGTCGACGCCGCTGCCGCCGCTGTCGGAGATCCAGCTGCGCTCCAGCACCCAGTCGGTGACGTTGTTCGCCGGGTCCACCACCCGGATGCCGGCGCCGCCGCTGTGCTCCACGAACACGTCGGAGATCACGCCGTTCACGCTGTTGTTGCCCGCGGGGAGCGGGACGCCGTTGCGGGACACGCTGCTCAGCCGAATGCCGTCGCCGGGGGTGAACTGGACCTTCACGTCGTACACCCGGCTGTCCCAGGTCTGCAGCGCGAGGCCGATCGTGCCGGTGTTGGCCTCACGGTTGCCGTCCAGCGTGAGGTTCTCGATGCGGATGCTCGACGAGACCCAGGGCTGGTCGTCGTACCAGGTCTCGGTCGCGACCAGGGCGGGCAGGTTCTGGCCGTCGGCCTGGCGCAGCAGGGTACCCGCGCCGGCCCGGTCGCTGCGGGCGTCGCCGCGGTAGGTGCGCTCGTCCCGCAGCTTGATCGTGCTGGTGATCAGGCAACGGCCGGTGATGACCACCTCGTCGCCGGGATTGGACGCGTTGATCGCGTTCTGGATGGTGGTCGCGTCGGTGGGGGCGTTGGCGCAGGTCGCGTCGCGGCGCGCGGCCTGCGCCGCGGGCACGTCGCCGACGAGCACCACGACGCCGGCCATCGCCAGCAGGACGCCACCGATGCCAATGGCACGCTTCGATCCAGTCATGCCGGCATGGTTACGGCTGTAACCACCACGCGACCACCGCCGCGCCACCCCCATGATCAAGGCGTCCCTGTAGTCGCTATAACGACTACAGGGACGCCTTGATCATGAAGGACTCAGGTGGCGGAGGGGCCCGCGTTCGTCCGGGAGGTGACCACCTCGACCACGTGGGCCACGGCCTCCGCCAGGGGCACGCCGTTGCGCTGCGACCCGTCCCGGTACCGGAACGAGACCGTGCCCGCCTCGACGTCGGCGTCGCCGGCGATCGCCATGAAGGGGATCTTCTGCTGCTGCGCGGTGCGGATCTTCTTCTGCATCCGGTCGTCGGAGGTGTCCACCTCCGCGCGAATCCCCTCACTCTTCAGAAGAGCCACAAAGGACGCCAGATACGAAGCGTGATCGTCGCGGATCGGGATGCCCACCACCTGCACCGGCGCCAGCCACGCCGGGAACGCACCGGCGTAGTGCTCGGTCAGGACGCCGAAGAACCGCTCGATCGACCCGAACAGCGCCCGGTGGATCATGATCGGCTGCTGCCGCGTCCCGTCCGCCGCCTGGTACTCCAGCCCGAACCGCTTCGGCTGGTTGAAGTCCAGCTGGATGGTCGACATCTGCCAGGTGCGGCCGAGCGCGTCGCGCGCCTGCACCGAGATCTTCGGCCCGTAGAACGCCGCGCCACCCGGGTCGGGCACCAGCTCCAGGCCGGACTCCTCGGCCGCCGTGCGCAGCGTCTCGGTGGCGTCCGCCCACTCCTCCGCCGAGCCGATGAACTTGTCCGAGTCGCCCCGGGTCGACAGCTCCAGGTAGAAGTCGTCGAGGCCGTAGTCGCGCAGCAGGTCGAGCACGAACGCCAGCAGCGTGCGCAGCTCGCCCGGCATCTGCTCCTTGGTGCAGTAGATGTGCGAGTCGTCCATGGTCAGCCCGCGCACCCGGGTCAGGCCGTGCACCACCCCGGACTTCTCGTACCGGTACACCGTGCCGAACTCGAACAGCCGCAGCGGCAGCTCCCGGTACGACCGCCCGCGCGCCTTGAAGATCAGGTTGTGCATCGGGCAGTTCATGGCCTTCAGGTAATACTGCGCGCCTTCCAGGTCCATCGGCGGGAACATGGTGTCCGCGTAGTACGGCAGGTGGCCCGACGTCTCGAACAGCCGCGCCTTGGTGATGTGCGGCGTGTTCACGAACTCGTACCCGGACTCCTCGTGCCGGCGCCGCGAGTAGTCCTCCATCTCGCGCCGGATGATCCCACCCTTCGGGTGGAAGACCGCGAGCCCGGAGCCGATCTCGTCCGGGAAGGAGAACAGGTCCAACTCCGCGCCGAGCTTGCGGTGGTCGCGGCGGGCGGCCTCCTCCAGCAGCTTCTGGTACGCCTTGAGCGCGTCCCGGGTCGGCCAGGCCGTCCCGTACACCCGCTGCAGCTGCGGGTTCTTCTCCGACCCCCGCCAGTACGCCGCCGCGCTGCGCATCAGCTTGAACGCCCCGATGAGCCGGGTGCTGGGCAGGTGCGGCCCGCGGCACAGGTCGGACCAGCACACCTTCTCGGACTGCGCGTCGACGTTGTCGTAGATCGTCAGCTCGCCGCCGCCGACCTCCATGATCTCGTCGGCGTCGAAGCCGCCCGCGCCGGCGGCGCCGACCAGCTCCAGCTTGTACGGCTCGTCCGCCAACTCGGCCCGCGCCTGCTCGACGCTGTCGAACCGCCGCCGCCGGAACCGCTGCCCCGCCTTGACGATCTCCTGCATGCGCTTCTCGAGCTTGGCGAGGTCCTCCGGCTGGAACGGCCGCGGCACGTCGAAGTCGTAGTAGAACCCGTTCTCGATCGGCGGGCCGATGCCCAGTTTCGCCTCGGGAAACAGGTCCTGCACGGCCTGGGCCAGCACGTGGGCGGCGGAGTGGCGCAGCACGTTCAGCCCGTCGGGCTCGTCGAGCGCCACCGGCGTGACGGTCGCGTCGGCCGTCGGCGCCCAGTCCAGGTCGCGAAGCGTTTCCCCGTCGCGCACCACCACGATCGCCTTCGGGCCCGCGCTGGGCAGGCCGGCGGCGGCCACCGCGTCGGCCGCCGTCGTCCCGGCCGGGACGACGATCGGGTCGGCCACAGCGGGGGTACGGGGTCCAGACACGGTGATCTCCTCAGGTGTGTTCAGTAGTAACCCCCGCCATGCTATAGAGCCACCCGAGGGGGGCCGTGCAGCGGTAGATTGCCGGTGTGGCAGGGATCGACGTGATTGCTGCGCTGCAGCGCAGGTACCAGGAGTTTTTCGCCACCGACGCGGCGGTGCCGTTCGCGGTGGCGAGCGCCGGTTCGCCGGCTCACGTGTTCGGCACCGGCGAGCCCGTGTTCACCATCGAGGTCAAAGATCAGCGCGGGGCCAAGGCGCTCGCCAAACTCGACCAGTTCGCGGTCGCCGTGGCATACCTCCAGGGATGGCTGGACGTGCACGGCGACCTCGCCGCGGCACTCAAGATGCGGGCGTTCTTCCGCGATTTTCACCCGATCAAGTTCCTCGCCCGATTCACCCCGGCCGCCATCCTGCGCGGCCGCAAGGAAGACGACCGGCGCGCGATCGCGAAGCACTACGACGAGGAGTCCGAGTTCTTTCTCACCTTCCTCGACCACCGGCACCGCTGCTACACCGAGGGCGTGTTCGCGTCCGACGACGAGCCGCTCGAAGACGCCATGACCCGCAAGATGGACCTGGCGATCGACGCGATCGGCGTCAAGCCCGGCGACCGGGTGCTGGAGGTCGGCGGCGGCTGGGGCGCGTTCGCGGAGTACGCGGCCCGGCGCGGCATCGACGTGACCACCATGACGCTGTCGCGAGAGTCGGAGCGCTACCTGTTAGACCTATTCGACCGCGAGCGGCTGCCGGTAAAGGTGGTGCGGCAGCACATCTTCGGCTACCAGAGCGACCAGCGATACGACGCGATCGTCAACATGGGCGTCACCGAGCACCTGCCCGACTACCGCACGACGCTGCGCAAGTATGCCGAGTTGCTGCGCCCGGGCGGCCGGGTCTACCTGGACGCGCTCGCGATGCGCCGCAAACACGGCGTATCAACGTTCATGAAGCGCTACATCTACCCCGGCAACTCCGCGCCACTACTGCTACACCAATACCTGAAGCACGTGGCCCACTCACCGTTCGAGCTACTCAGCGTCCAGGACGACCGCCACAACTACTTCCTCACCTGCCGCGAGTGGGCGCGCCGCCTCGACGAGGCCCGCGAGGAGGTAGTGGAGAGATGGGGCGACCCCCTATACCGAAGATTCCGCCTCTTCCTCTGGGGCTCCGCGGCAGGCTTCGACACCGGCATGGTCCAGGCCTACCGCTGGGTCCTCACCCTCCCGCGTAACCCCGCCTAACCCCGCGTAACCCCGCCTAACCCCGCCGATCTTGCACTTGTCATGCCCGAATGCCTGATTTGGACCCTGACAAGTGCAAGATCGGCGCAGGAAAAGGGTCAGTGCGCGAGCAAGTCCAGCGCGAGCGCCGCGGTCCAGCTGAACGCGTTCGAGCCGATGCCCTCGCCGGTCACCGGGTCGAAGTATTCGTAATACCCCGAACGGCGGATCAACCCCAGCATGGCCTCGCGCAGCGCCTTGGCGTCGGTGTCGAACCCGTGCCCGCGCAGCCCGCGCCACAGCAGCCAGTTGACGCTGATCCAGATTGGTCCGCGCCAGTAACGCAACCGGTCGAGATCCGGCGCGGTGCGGTCGTAGCTGGGCACCGGCAGCGGATCCAACCCGAACGCCGCCGACCGGGCCACCGCCAGCAGCGACGCGGCCCGCTCCCGCGCCAGGTCGGGCAGGATCAGCGGGATCAACCCGTTGACGCACCGCGCCGGGCTGAGCTCGCCGGTCCGCACGTCGCGCGCGTGGAACATGCCGGTCGCCGGGTCGAAGAGGTTGTCGACCAGCGCCGACGTGATCCGCGCCGCGCGCTCCCGGTGCGGTGCCGGGTCGGCGCCGACCACCTCGGCGAGGGACGCCAGCGCGTGCTCCGCCGCGCCCAGGATCGCGTTGAAGGCCGGGCATTCGACGATGAAGGGATGCCGGTCGAACAGGCCGGCGTCCAGGTATCCGCCGTCCCGGTATCCCGCGGCGATGGCGATGTAGCGCGCGTAGTCGGCGTCCGTCGGCCGGTGCGACTGCACCGACACCTTGAGGTCCTGCCGCCGGTACCGGCGCAGCAGTTCCTGGTCGACGGGGACGCGCGCGAGCGCGTGGTCCCACGACGGGCTGTTGTCGAGGCCGGACTCCCACGGATGCACGATGCTGGCGAGGCCGAGACCACCGACGTCCCGCCGCTCCAGCAGGTACTCCTGTTGGTGCACGAGCCGCGGGTACAGCCAGGCGAGCTCGGCCCGCGCGGCGTCGCGGTCGGTCGTGCGCTGGTAGATCTCCCAGGCCGCGATCGCGTGCACCGGCGGCTGGACGATGCCCGTGGTCAGGCCGGCGAGCCGGCCCGGCATGGCCGGGATGTCCCAAAACGCCGGGCCCGGAAAGTAGTCGCGCTCGGCCACGTCGGGATCGAACACGATGTGCGGCACCCGGCCGTCGATCCACTGGGCGGAGAAGAGGCTGTGCAGGTCGAGCCAGGCGCGGGCCGGATCGTGGTGGGCGAGGCCGACCGCGATGAACCCGGCGTCCCAGTTCCATTGATGTGGGTACAGCGTGCGGGACGGTACGGTGTGATCGCGCTCCCAATTGGCATCGAGCACGGCCGCTGCACCGTGCCAGAGCGCGTCATCGTCTTCTTTCAGTGCGTCGGGATTTGGGGTGGCACCGACCTGACTGGTCGGTGCGATCGTGGTGCGGTTCACGTCTCTCACTTTCCCAGGCGGACGGCGCCCATGCCTTGATATCACGGCTCACGGGTCCCTGATGGATCAAATCCGGACCGCGTCCCGAAGGGCGGAACGCCGGGGGCTTGCCACGCGCAGTACGGTTCTTCGCATGGCCACCGTGCTCCTGGTCGAAGACGACCATGTCGTACGCGGGGCGATGCTGCGTTCGCTAGCCGACCGCGGGCACGCCGTGCACGCTGTCGGCACGGCCCTCGACGCGCTGCGGAGGGTCGCTGCGGAAACCCCTGACCTCGTGGTGCTCGACCTCGGGCTGCCCGACCTCGACGGCGCCGACGCGCTGCGGATGCTGCGCGGCATCACCGACATCCCGATCATCATCGCCACGGCTCGCGACGACGAGCAGGCGATCGTGCGGCTGTTGCGGGCCGGCGCCGACGACTACATGGTCAAGCCGTTCACGGGTGCGCACCTCGACGCCCGAATTACCAGCGTCCTGCGTCGAGCCGGACGGGCCAGCCGCACCGTACAACCTGCTGTGTACGAGGTCGGCGGCCTCCGGGTCGACGTCGGCGAGCGCAGCGCGGCGCTCGACGGCGTCCCGCTGGCCCTGACCCGCAAGGAGTTCGACCTGCTCGCCTACCTGGCGGCGCGACCGGGTCGCGTGGTGTCCCGCCGGGAGCTCTTGGAGGAGGTATGGCGGCAACCGTCGGTCGGCGAGGATCAGACCATCGACGTTCATCTGTATTGGCTACGCCGCAAAATGGGCGAGTCCGCGGCGAAGCCTCGCTACCTGCGCACCGTGCGGGGGGTGGGCTTCCGGTTGGTGGCACCGGACTGAGGCAGGCGTTCGCCTACGTCACCGCCGCGCTCACCGCGATCGCGGCGCTCGCGTTCATGATCCCGCTCGGCGTCGAGCAGGACGCCGAGGCCCGCGAGCAGGCGGTCGCCGCGGCGCGCACACGCGCCGCCGCCGTCGCGGGGGCGCTCACCGTCGCCACCGGCCGGGGCGCCGTCGAACGGTCCATCGCCGCCGCCGGTTCCGGTCCGGCGCCCGTCGTCCACGGGCTCGACCAGGCCGCCGACGGCAGCCGGGTCGAGCGGGCCGAGGTGTCGAGAACCGCTCTGGGTACCGAGAGCCGCGTCATCGACGTCGACGGTGGCGCGGCGGTCCTCCAGCCGGTCCGCCTCGACGGCGAGACCGCCGTCGTCGAGGTGTTCATCCCGGAGTCGGACCTGGCCGGCGGCCACTGGTGGCTGCTGCTCGGCCTGGTCGCGGGACTGATCGTCGCGTCGGTGATCGTGGTCGACCGGCTCGCCGCCAAGGCGGTCGCCGCCGCCCGCGGCCTCGTCCAGGCGGCCATGGCCGTCGGCGACGGCGACGCCGGGGTACGGGTACAGCCGAGCGGCCCGCGCGAGCTGGCCGAGGCCGGATACGCGTTCAACCGCATGGCCGACCGCCTCGCCACCTCCCGCGTCAACGAGCGCGAACTGGTCGCCGACCTCTCCCACCGGCTGCGCACCCCGCTGACCGCCCTGCGGCTCGACGCCGACGCGCTCGACTCCGACGACACCAGCGTCGGCGAGTTCAGCGCGGCCGAGCTCGACCGGCGCCGCACGATCCGGCGCATCCGGCAGGCGATCGTCACGCTCGAGGGCGAGGTCGACGTCCTCATCAAGACCAGCCGCAAAGCCGCCGCGCAGGCCGCGGAGCCGGAAGGCGCCACCTGCGACGCCAGCGAGGTGGTCCGCGAGCGGCTGGTCTTCTGGGCCCAGCTCGCCACCGACCAGCAACGGCCACACAAGGTGAGCGGGGCGTCCACCCGGATCCGGGTACCCGTGCCGCGCGCCGAACTGGCCGCGGCGCTCGACGCGGTCCTCGGCAACGTGTTCCGGTACACGCCGCAGGGCACCGCCTTCGAGGTGGCGATCTCCCGGCGCGACGGCTACGTGGCGCTGCGGGTCGACGACGCCGGCCCCGGCATCGCGAACCCCGACCGGGCGCTGCGCCGCGGCGCCAGCGACCGCGGCTCGACGGGCCTGGGCCTCGACATCGCCAAGCGGGTGGCCCAGCAGGCGCGCGGCTCGGTGAGCATCGACCGCGCCCAGCTCGGCGGCGCCAGCGTGGTCATGCTGCTCGCCGACGCCGAGGCGGCCCCCCGCCAGGTCAGCCGCTTCGGCCTGGTCGGGCGCCTGGCCCGCGAGCCCGGCGCCCGCCGCTGGCCCCGCCAACGCAACCCCTCCTAACCATGATCAAGGCGTCCTTCAAGTAGTTAGAACTACTTGAAGGACGCCTTGATCATGGGGAGGCGTACAAGTCTTCCTTAGGTCTGAGTTAACGGGGTCACCCCGTTGGGGGACGGGTGGCAACATCGGGAGCGATCCCATCCGGTTCCCCGGACCACCGCCCGCAGTATCTGTCCACCCACCCGGTCCGGAGGAGCTTGCGCGCGGCGGGAGATGGTCCCCCAACCCAGATCCCGCCGCGCGCCCACTACCAGGGAGGATTGTCCGCGCGTGCCCGCCGAGACCGCCGACAGCGTCGAGACCGATACGCCCGGGCCGCGCCCGTCGTGGCGGCGTCGTCGATTGATCCGCTGGACGGCCATCGTCGCCGCGCTCATCCTCGCCTTCCTCGCCTGCATGCAGGACCCGGTCTACTCCCAGCCCTCCCCGCTGTGATCAACCATCCGCAGCGGGTGATGGGCGCCGCCGCGGCGCCTGCGGACAGTACGAACAAACGCCACGTATCGCCGCACGGCGCAGGTTCGCTCTCCTGAATCTTGACGCCGCGGCGTCGTGATAGCGACGCCAGAACGTCAAGATCTCCCGACCCACGCGCCGACCCGCGCGCCGTCGGATAGGTGCCTGTTCTTACGGGGTGACGTACTGGTCGGCGTAGGCGCCGGTCGGGGCGATGGGCGTGATGACGTCGATGAGGACGCCGTTGGGGTCCGCCACGATGAAGTGTCGCTGACCGAAGTCCTCGCTGCGTAGCTCCAGCTGGGCGGGGAGCCCCGCGTCCACGACGAGGCGCTGCCACTCGGCGTCCACGTCGGACACCTCGAAGTTGAGCAGCAGGCCGCGCACCGGAGCTCGGAAGGCCGCCGGCAGCGTGGGGTGGTCGTCGTCGAGCAGGGCCAGCTCGTAGGACGGTGTGCCGGGCCGGCGGAGGCTCACGTACCAGTCGGCCTCGAACGTCGTCTCGAAGCCGAGAAGCCCGGTGTAGAACTCGCGCGACTCCTGGATCTTAGGCGTGCAGATCACCGGATAGAAGCTGGTCAGCACCATGATCACCCTTTCGCATACCGTTGGTATGCGAAAGGACGGTACTGGCGTACCATCGGTATGTCAAAGTGGGGAGGGCCATGAGCGTCAGGGCGCGGCAGCGGGAGCAGACCCGGCAGGTCTTGCTGCGGGAGAGCCGGCGGCTGTTCGCGAGCCTGGGGTACGGCGCCGTGGGGCTGGCGCAGATCGTCAGCGCCGCCGGGGTCACCAAGGGCGCGCTGTACCACCACTTCGACAGCAAGGCCGACGTGTTCCGCGCCGTTCTGGAAGAGGTGCAGCACGAGGTGGCCGAGAAGGTCGTCGCGGCCGCCGAGGGGCACGACGACCCGTGGGCTCAGTTGACCGCGGGCTGCCGGGCGTTCCTCGCCGCCAGCCTCGATCCGGACGTGCAGCGCATCATGCTGATCGACGGCCCCGCCGTGCTGGGCTGGCACGAGTGGCGCGCCCTGGACGAGGCGACGTCCGCCAATCACCTGGCGGAGGCGCTGACCGTCCTGATCGACGGCGGGGTGATCGCCGCCCAGCCGGTGGCGCCGCTGACCCGCCTGCTGTCCGGCGCGATGAACGAGGCGGCGCTGTGGCTGGCCGAGTCGGCGAACCCCGGCGACCTCGCCGACACCTGGGCCGCGCTCTCCCGGCTACTCGAATCCCTCCGCACCTCACTCCCATGATCAGGGCGTGGTTATACTCTGTCTAACACAACATATCTAACACACATCAAAGAGAGCCTTATTGTGTAAACCCCAACTTGCCCCACGCCCTGATCATGAGGAGGCGTAGGTGGTGATCTCCGCCAGGAGGCGGGACTTGTCGGCCGCGGGGAGGAAGGACGCGCGGACGGCGTCCGCCGCCAGCGTGGCCACGCCGGCCTCGTCCAGGTCCAGCAGGCGGGCGGCCACCGCGTACTCGTTCTCCAGCGTCGTGCCGAACATCGGCGGGTCGTCGGAGTTGATCGTCACCGGCACCCCGGCGGAGCGCAACGCGCGCAACGGGTGGTCCTCGATGGACGGGAACACGCCCAGGCGCACATTGGACGTCGGGCAGACCTCCAGCACGATGCCGTGCTCGGCCAGATAGGACATCAGCGCCGGATCCTGGGCCGCCGCCACGCCGTGGCCGATCCGCTCGGCACCCAACGAGTGAATGGCGTCCCAGATGGTGGCGGGACCGGTCGTCTCGCCGGCGTGCGGCACCGAGTGCAGCCCGGCCGCCCGCGCCTTGTCGAAGTACGGCTTGAACTGCGGCCGCGGCACGCCCACCTCGGGCCCGCCGAGGCCGAAGCTGACCAGGCCGTCGGGCCGCTGCTCCAGCGCGATCCGCAGCGTCTCCTCCGCCGCCGGCAGGCCGGCCTCACCGGGAATGTCGAAGCACCAGCGCAGCACGATGCCGAAGTCGGCCTCGGCGCGCACCCGGGCGTCCTCGATGGCCTCGCAGAACGCCGTCGCGGGGATGCCCCGACGCACGTGCGAGTACGGCGTGACGGTCAGCTCGGCGTAGCGCACCCGCTGCCGCGCCAGCTCACGGGCGATCTCGTAGGTCAGCAGCCGCACGTCGTCGGCGTCCCGGATCAGGTCGACCACGCTGAGATAGATCTCGACGAAATGCCGGAAGTCGCGGAACGCGAAGTAGTCGGCCAGCTTGACCGGGTCGGCCGGCACCGGCGTGTTGCCCTCGTGGCGGGCCGCCAGCTCGGCGACGATGCGCGGCGAGGCGGAGCCGACGTGGTGCACGTGCAGCTCCACCTTGGGCAGGCCGGCGATGAATTCAAGCACTCAAACCCCCGACGGTGGCGACGAAGAAGATCCGGCGGAACGGGAAGAACACGACGTTACCGCGCGCCGGGTAGTGATCAAGAAGGCGCTCACCGAGCGTGGCGCGGAACACGCCCCAGTCGCCGGCGTCCAGCGCGGCGCGCACCGGCCGCAACGCCGTACCCTCCATCCAGGACAGCACCGGGTGGTCGCCCCCGGGCACGACGGGGAGCTGGTGCAGGTACGTCGTCTCCCACGCGTCCACCTGGCAGCCCGCGGCGCGCAGCAGCTCGGCGTACCCGCTGGGATCTCGCACCGGCGCCTCCCGCACCAGGCCCGCGAGCGGCGCGAACGTCGCGGCCACCGCGCGCAGCGCGCGGTGCGACGGCGCGTCGAAGTTGCCGGGCACCTGCACCGCGAGGTGCGCGCCCGGCGCGAGCGCGCCGGCCCACCGGCGCAGCAGCTCGTCGTGGCCGGGCACCCACTGCAGCGCGGCGTTGGAGACCACCACGTCGACGTCCGGATCCGGCAGCCAATCGCGCAGGTCACCCACCGTGACATCGATCGGGTACCCGGCCGCGCGCGCCTTGTCGATCATCTCGGGCGAGGAGTCGATGCCGTGTACCCGCGCGGCCGGCCACCGGTCGGCGAGCCGGGCGGTGAGATGGCCCGGACCGCAGCCCAGGTCGACGACCGCGCGCGGCTTGCCGGCCGGCACCCGGGCCAGGAGATCGACGAACGGCCGCGAGCGCTCGTCGTCGAAGCGCAGGTAGGTGCTCGGATCCCACATGTCAATCTCCAAACCGTACGTCCGTCTTGCTGACTTTACCGCTATGGTGACCCTGTGGAGAAGCGCACATTTGGCCGAATGGGCCGCGAAACCAGCGTGATCGGACTTGGAGCCTGGCAGCTTGGTGCGGACTGGGGCGACGTGAGCGAGGACACCGCTTTCGATACGCTCGCCGCCGCCGTCGAGGCCGGGGTGACCTTTATCGACACCGCCGACGTCTACGGCGACGGCCGCAGCGAGCAGATCATCGGTCGCTTCCTGGCCGAGCACCCGGCCGGGCCGACCCTGACCGTGGCGACCAAGATGGGCCGGCGGGCCACCCAGGACCCCGCCGCCTACACCCTCAACAACTTCCGGGAGTGGAACGATCGCTCCCGCGAGAACCTCAACGTCGACACCATCGACCTCGTGCAACTGCACTGCCCACCCACCGCGGTATTCCACACCGAGCAGGTCTACGAGGCGCTCGACACCCTGGTGCAGGAGAAGCGCATCGCGGCCTACGGCGTCAGCGTCGAGACGTGCGACGAGGCGCTCGCGGCGATCGCCCGCCCGGGCATCGCCAGCGTCCAGATCATCCTCAACGCGCTGCGACTCAAGCCGCTCGACGCGGTGCTGCCGGCGGCGGCCGAGGCCGGCGTCGGCATCATCGCCCGGGTGCCGCTGGCCAGCGGCCTGCTCTCCGGCCGGTACGACGAGAACACCCACTTCGCGGAGAACGACCACCGCAACTACAACCGGCACGGCGCCTCGTTCGACGTCGGCGAGACGTTCTCCGGTGTCGAATACCACATCGGACTGGAAGCGGTGCGCCGCCTGGCGCCGCTGACGCCCGAGGGCGCCACCACGGCGCAGTTCGCGCTGCGCTGGATCATCGACCAGCCGGCGGTGACCGTGGTGATCCCCGGCGCGCGCAACCCCGAGCAGGCCCGGGCGAACGCCGCCGCGGCCGACCTGCCGCCCCTCTCCCCCGAGGCGCACGAGCAGGTCCGGGCCGTCTACGACGAGTTCGTCCGCCCGCAGATCCACCACCGCTGGTGAAGGGCTGGCTCGCCCTCGCCCTGGGGCTCCTGGCGATCGTCGTCGGCGCCGTCTGGACCCTCCAGGGCCTGGGTTACCTCACCGGCAGCGTGATGACCGACCAGACCATCTGGGCGATCATCGGGCCGGTGGTCGCCCTGGTCGGCCTGGCGTTGATCTGGTTCGGCCTCCGCGTCCGCCGCCGACCACCGTCCTGACGACCTGATGGACTGACACGGGATGGACAAAGGGAAACGCCCCCGGCCGGATGGCCGGGGGCGTTACCGTCGTGCTGACGTTCAGAGGGGACGGACCTGCTCGGCCTGCGGGCCCTTCTGGCCCTGCGCGATCTCGAACTCGACCCGCTGGTTCTCCTCCAGGCTGCGGTAACCACTGCTCTGGATGGCCGAGAAGTGGACGAAAACGTCGGCACCTCCACCATCCACGGTGATGAAGCCGAAGCCCTTGTCAGCGTTGAACCACTTCACGGTTCCTTGCGCCATGCTGTATCTCCTTCTAAAACTGACGACCGAGCACCAGTGCGGTCGCTTGGCCGTTTTCGAGCAGCGGCGCTGTGAGGCGGCCCCCAGGTGGAGGACTTCTCGGATCCACGCCATCTCGACAACAGCGTGAACCAGCAAACCACGTACCGAAAAACTTCGTACAGTCTACCCGAGGATTTTCTCCGACATGTGACCTGTTTTCGTGGCGCCGGCCCTTGCGCCCCGTCGTGCGGGGTGCGGCCGGCCCCCTACCCGGGCCAGCGGCCGGTCAGCCGCCGGACGCCGGTCGCCCCGCCCCGGTCGACCGCCGCCTTGACCACGGCGAAGATGGCGCCCTGCAGCGCCGCCGCGGCCAGCACCTCGCCCCAGCCGCGCTCCTCGTCGGTGGCGTCTGGCGCGTCGTCGTCGCCGGCCGCCAGCTTCCACACCTGCTTGAACAACGCGCCGGCCAGCACACCCGCGCCGATGCCGAGCAGCATCCCCACCGGCTTGTACGCCAGTTTGTTCATGAACGCCTCCGCTGGATGACCATGAGCAGGATTATCGCCGCGGCCGCACCCGCCGCGAGGGCCGCCCACGGTACCGGGTTGCCCCGCACCGCCGCGCCGGCCCGTTCCCGGGTGTGCACCGCCGACTCCAGGACCCGTTCCCGGGTCTGCGTGGCCGACGCGCGGACCCGGGCCTTCACGTCGGCCTTCGCGGCCAGCGCCTGCACCGTGTCGCCCAGCTCCGCGCGGGTCCGCCGGATCTCGGCCCGCAGCAGCTCCGTGTCCGTCTCGCCGTGTCCGTTGTGCTCCATCATCCGTGCCGCCCGTCTCTGACGGCGTGCGCGACCGCGTCGAGGTCGGCACGCACGCTGGACACCGCCTCGCTCGGCACCGGGGGCGTGGCCTGCTTGACCTGCGACCGGCCGACCAGCGCGAGCACGCCCGCGATCAGGAAGAGCGCGACCGCCACGATGAGCGCCGCCAGCCACGCCGGCATCGCCAGGTCCAGCAGCAGCACCGCCGCCGCGATCAGTACCCCGAGCCCGTACACCGCGAGCGCGCCGCCACCGCCGAACAGTCCGATGCCGACCCCCGCGTGCTTGCCCTTCTCGGCCAGCTCGGCCCGCGCGAGCGCCAGCTCGTCGCGGACCAGCCGGGAGATCTGCTCGGTCGCATGCTGCACCAGCTCCGCCGTCGACTGCTCGGCGACCGGGCGCGCCGGGCCCGTCTTCACCACGTCAGCCATACGCCTGTCATTCCCCGGCCACCCCGCACCCAATCCCCCACTTCCCATGATCAGGGCGTGCCGCCCCGCGGTGAAGCGGCCGGGAGGCCCGCCCGGGGAGTGCGCCCCCCACGCCCCATGATCGGGGCGTCCCTCACGTCGTTAGAACGACGTGAAGGACGCCCTGATCATGACGAGGGGCGGTCGTCGGGGCCGACGAACGCGGTCCCCCGCGCCTCGCCGTCGTCGCTGCCCCCGAAGACCCGCGCGTCGTCGTCCGGCTCGCCACCGTCCCGGGCGGCGCCGTCCCGCGACCCGGCGCCGTTGCGGGACCGGCGCGGCTGGACCCACTGCCACGGCAGCCGGCCGTCGCCGTCGCCCACCTCGGCGCGCATCCGGGGCAGCGCGGTCGGGTACCGCTCCCGCACCCACGCCACCAGGTGCTCGCGGACCAGGCAGCGCAGGTCCCACAGGGTCGGCGCGTCCACCGCGCTCACCAGCGCCCGCACCTGGATCGTCCCGCCGGTCGCCTCGGTGACCTGGAGTACGCATACCCGGCCGTCCCACATCTGGGTACCCTCCATGAGCCGGCGCAGTTCCTCGCGCATCTCCTGGACCGGCACCGACCAGTCCAGATCGAACTCGGCGGTGCCCAGCACGGCGGCCTGGGTGCGGGTCCAGTTCTGGAACGGCGTCGACGTGAAGTAGGACGTGGGCAGGATGAGCCGCCGGTCGTCCCAGATCTGCACGACGACGTAGGTCAGCGTGAGCTCCTCGATGCGCCCCCACTCGCCCTCGACCACGACCACGTCGTCGAGCCGCACCGCGTCGCTGAAGGTCAGCTGGAGCCCGGCGAACACGTTGCCGAGCACGCTCTGCGCGGCCAGCGCCGGCCAGGCCGGCCGACGCGAGCACGCTGGCGCCGACCGCCCGCACGTGCGGAAACGTCATGAGCATGACGCCGACGGTGAGGACGGCGATCGCCGCCACGGTGACCCGGCGCAGCATCACCACCTGGGTGTGCAGCCGCCGGGCCCGCCGGTTGTCCGGCACGTCGGTGCGGAACCGGGCCAGCGCCACGTCCTCGACGACCAGCAGCAGCGCGCCGACCAGCCAGGCACCCGCGGCGATGACCGCGAGCACCAGCATGTGCAGCACGGCGGGGCGCCCGCTGAAGTCGCCGGCGGTGCCGCGTACCGCGGCCTGGCCGGCGACCAGCGCCGCCACCACCTGGAACGGCCGGTGCGTGTGGTCGGACAGCTCCCGGAGGAAGAACGAGCGCCGGCCGAGCCGGCGGACCGCCCGGTGCACGACCTCGACCCCGAGGAGCGTCAACAGGATGGCGCCCAGCGTGAAGCCGAGCGTCCAGAGCAGGACCTCCATCGCGGTCCCATGCCCACTAGGCCCGCTGGGTATCCGTCACTGTGATCTTGAACTCTCGTCCCAGCAGCCGCAGCAGCCGCAGCGGGCTCAGCGGCTCAACCGGCTCAGCGGGCGATCTTCACCACCACGTTGGCGTCGGTGACGCTCTCCAGGGTCACGTTCAGACCGCCGACCTCGGTGCCCTGCTGGCCCGTGGTGAGCGTGAGCTGCTCGCCGGCGACCTCCACGACCACCTGGTCGCCCTCGGCACTGACCAGTTTGGCCTCGACGCCGAGCACGTTGGCCTGGGCGTCGACGCCCCGGTCGAAGGTCACGGTGCACTGGTCGAGGCCGCAGTTGGTGTCGGCACCCTCGGAGGAGCAGCCGGTGAGAAGGAACAGGCCGAGGGCCAGCCCCGTCGCGACGCGGGCGGCGGTCAGTCGGTTCGTCATCCTGCCAAGGTTACGGGAGACCCGCTACGCCGGCCGCGCCGCTACGCTGGCGTGGTGAACGTGGTGGTGGCAGACAACCCCGCCCAGCGCCGGTTCGAGATCCTCGTCGACGACGCGCTGGCCGGGTTCACGGCATATCAGGTGCGGGACGGCGCGGTCGTCTTCACACACACCGAGATCGACCCGGCCTTCCAGGGCAAGGGCATCGGCGCCCAACTCGCCGGCCGCGCCCTCGACGAGGTCCGCGAGCGCGGCGAGAAGGTGGTGGCGCGCTGCCCGTTCATCGCCGCTTTCATCACGAAGAACCCGGAGTACCAAGACCTGCTGGCATGAGGCGGCCGCTCGCCGACGAGCTGTTCCTCGTCGGCCACGACGCGCACACCGGCAAGCCGGCCGGCCATGCGGGCGTGCTCGCGAGCGCGCTCGCCGGCGCGCTGCTCGGCGAGTTGCTGCTGGACGGCCGGTTGACGCTGATCGACGACCGGGTCGCGGTCCAGGCCCACCGGCCGTACGGGGAGAAGGTGTCCGACGCGGTGCTGGCCGAGATCACCCGGCAGGGTGACGGGCGCCCGGTCCCGCACTGGGTGCGATACCTGCGCGGCGACGTGCGCGAGGTGGTGGCGCGGCGGCTGCTGGCCGCCGGGCTGGTGCGCCGCGAGCAGCCGCGCGGGCTGGCCTGGCGGGGACCGGTGCGCTTTCCCGCGCACGACCCCATCGCGTACGCCGAGCCGCGCCGCCGCCTCGCGGCGGCGCTCGCCCGCCAACAACGCGTGGACGCCCAGCTCGCGACGCTGGCCGCGCTCGCCGGCGCCACGGGGCTCGACGAGGTGGTCGCGCCGGAGCTGGGCCGCGCGGAGCTGCGGGAGCGGCTCATCCGCGTCACCGAGAGCCTGCCGGCCGTGCTGCGCGCGCTGGTGTCCGGAGTGGAGGCCGCCATCACCGCCCTCGCCCTGACCACACCCGACCCATGATCAAGGCGTCCCTCATGTCGTCATCACGACTACAGGGACGCCTTGATCATGGGCTGGGTGTGGGAAGGTGTCGGGCATGTCGCCACTCGCCGCCGAAGACACCAGCTGGTTCGACATCCCCGGCGTCCGCCTCGTGGGCGCGATCCTCGGCATCCTGTTGGTCGTCGCCGCCATCCGGCGGATGTTCGGCCGTTAACCAAAAATCGAAAGGGACGTTAAGCCATTCTTAGGACGCTAAGCCAATCTTAGGCAAGTAGCGACCGTTCTGTGACTCGTCACGCGGGCCCCACCAAGGTAACGTGACGGCGGTCACCTCCACCGAATCCTGGGGCAAGATACGCGTGGACTTGGAAAACGCTTCCCGCCAGCTCGCGACCGGCCTGGCGCGGGTAGCAGTCGCGGTGCATGCCGCCGAAGGCGCTTCCGCCGATCTCGAACGCACGATCGCGCAACAGCAGGTGCTCCTGCTGTTGAGCCGGCGCAGCGAGGTGTACCCGCTGGCGGACCTCTCGGCGGACCTGGGCATGACGACGCAGGCCACCATGGCGGCGGTGTCGACGCTGGCGCGCGAGGGCCTGGTCTCGATGGACCCCTCCCCGTCCTACGCGCCGACCGCCGTCCGCATCGCGCTCACCCCGGCCGGCCGCGCCAGCGCGCCGGAGGTGCTGAACTGGGCCGCCGACCTGCTCGCTGAGCTGCACAACCTCGACCACGATGGCCAGCACCAGCTGCTCGGCGTGGTCAGCGGGCACATCCGCCGGATGCAGCGCGAGGGCCAGATCCCGGTCACCAAGATGTGCGTGACCTGCCGGTTCTTCGACGGCTACGCGCATCCCGGCAGCACCGAGCCGCACCACTGCTGGCTGGTCGACACCCCGTTCGGGCACCAGCAGCTGCGGCTGCGCTGCCCGGAGGCGCAGCCGGGCGAGGGCCCGGCCCGCCCGGCCCACCACCAGAACGACGGGCCGGCGGCGCGCCACAACGACGGGCCCGCACGCCCGGCGGTGTGACGGCGCCGCGCCGGGGTACCTCGACGGCATGCGCATCGGATACTTCCTGTCCTCCGAAGAGTTCACGCCCGCGGAGCTGATCGAGCAGGCCCGCGGCGCCGAGGCGGCCGGCTTCACGGCCCTCTCGATCTCCGACCACTACCATCCGTGGGTCGACGCCCAGGGCCAGAGCGCGTTCGTGTGGTCCATGATCGGCGCGCTGAGCCAGGTGTGCCGGCTGCCGATCACCACGGCCGTCACCTGCCCGACCGTCCGGATCCACCCGGCCGTCCTGGCGCAGGCCGCCGCGACCAGCGCCGTGCTGCACGAGGGGCGGTTCGTGCTCGGCGTCGGCAGCGGCGAGGCCCTCAACGAGCACATCCTCGGCGACGCCTGGCCGAGCGCCGAGGTGCGGCTGGAGATGCTCGAAGAGGCCGTCACGGTCATGCGCGAGCTGTGGCAGGGCGGTTACACCTACCACCGCGGCACCCACTACACAGTGGAGAACGCGCGCCTCTACACGCTGCCGGAGAAGCCACCGCCGGTGTACGTCTCCGGTTTCGGGCCCAAGGCCGTCGACCTGGCCGCACGCATCGGCGACGGGTACGTCAGCGCGATGCCGGACGGCGACCTCGTGCGGCGCTTCCGGGAGAACGGCGGCGGCGACAAGCCGGCCCAGGGCGGCTTCAAGGCCTGCTACGCCGACAGCGAGGACGAGGCGGTGCGGATCGCGTACGAGCGCTGGCCGAACGCGGGCGTGCCCGGCGAACTGTCCCAGGTGCTGCCGTCGCCGAAGCACTTCGAGCAGGTCAGCCAGCTGGTCCAGCCGGACGCGCTGCGCGCGGCGTTCGTCTGCGGCAACGACCCGGACCGGCACCGCGAGATGATCGACCGGTTCGCCGAGGCCGGCTTCGACGAGGTCTACGTGGCGAACGTGGGCCCGAACTACCAAGCCTTCTTCGACCTCTACGCCAAGCACATCCTGCCCCGTTTGTAGCTTGTCCCGCTGGGGGAAGATGGCGGGGCCATGTTGAGATCACTGCTGCACGGGCGCCGGCTCCGCCGCGCCGCCAAGGAACACTTCGGCTGGCGGCGCCTGCGCCCCGGCCAACTCGACCCCATGCGGGCGATCCTGGCCCGCCGGGACACGCTCGTCGTGCTCCCTACCGGCGGCGGCAAGTCCGCCGTGTACCAGGTGCCGGCCACCCTCCTCCCCGGCCCCACGGTGGTGATCTCGCCGCTGCTCGCCCTCCAGCAGGACCAGATCGCCGGGCTCAACGCCCGCGGCGACGGGACCCGCGCGGTACGCGTCAGCTCCGCCGAGACGCCCGCCCAGCAGGCGGAGGCCTTCGACGCGGTGCGGCGCGGCGCCGCCCGCTTCCTGTTCATCACGCCGGAACAGCTGAGCGATCCGGACCGGCAGACGGAGGTACGCCTGCTACGCCCCGCCCTGGTCGCGGTCGACGAGGCACACTGCATCTCGGCGTGGGGGCACGAATTCCGCCCGGATTACCTCGCGCTCGGCCACCTCATCAAGGGCATCGGCCGGCCGCCGATCGCGGCGCTGACCGCGACCGCCTCCCCACCGGTGCGCGACGACATCATCGAACGCCTGCGCCTGCAACGGCCGCGGGTGGTGATCACGGGCCTGGACCGGCCGAATCTCTTCCTGGAGGTGGCGCACTGCCCCACCGAGGACTACCGGTGGCGCCGGCTGGTCGCGCTGCTGTCCGAGGACAAAGGACCAGGCATCGTGTACGTGCCGACCCGGCGCGCCGCCGAGGAGTTGGGTGCGCGCCTGACGGCGGCGGGCTTCCCGGCGCAGGCCTACCACGGCGGCATGGCGGCCGGGCTGCGCGAGCGCCGGCACATCGAGTTCCTCGGCGGCGAGGTGCCCATCATGGTGGCCACGTCGGCGTTCGGCATGGGCATCGACAAGGCGGACATCCGCTGGGTGGCGCACGTCGCGTTGCCGGACTCGCCGGACAGCTACTTCCAGGAGATCGGCCGCGCCGGGCGGGACGGCGCGCCGGCCCGGGCGCTGCTGCTGTGGCGCGCCGAAGACGTGGGCCTGCAACGGTTCTTCAGCGGCGGCGCGCCGGACGAGACGGAACTGCGTGACCTGGCGGCGGTGCTGCGTACCGGTCCGCTGACCAAGACCGACCTGCGGAAGAAGACCGGGTTGAGCGCGCGCTCGCTGGGCCGGCTGCTCGGCCTGCTGGAGCAGGTGGGCGCGGCCGCGCCCGTCGGGCATCACCAACTGGCCGCACCCCGTTACGCTCCGGAGCCGGTCGCCGCGGCCCGCGCCGCCCTGGCCGAGGTCGAACGCCAGCAGACGGTGCAGCGCTCGCGCACCGACATGATGCGCGCCTTCGCGGAGACCCGCTCGTGCCGCGGCCAGACCCTGCTGGCGTACTTCGGCGAGCACCAGTCCCGCCCGTGCGACCACTGCGACAACTGCCACGCGGGCACGGCGGCGCCGTCGATGGCGGCCGGGCCGTTCCCGCTGCACAGCACGGTGCGGCACCCCGAATGGGGCACCGGCATGGTGCTCGCGTACGAGGATGACCGGATGACGGTGCTGTTCGACGACGTGGGGTATAAAACCCTGTCGGTGCCGGTGGTCCGCGAGCAGGGACTGCTGACCTGACCTGTCGTCGAGAGAAGGGCAAGCACGTGACGGAGCAACCGGTGTACGCGACGCTCGGGTTCACCGACGAGGAGTGGGGGCTGCTCGTCGGCCTGCCGCAGTCGGTGCTGACGGCGGCCAGCGCCGCCGAGCACGACGGTGCGCGGCGCACCCACGCCGAGAACGCGGCCGGGCTGGAGGCCATCTCGACCGGGCGGGAGGAGCCGAGCCGCCTCGTCGCCGCGGTCGCGAACGAGCTGGTGGCCCGGGTGGGCGACCCCGAGCTGGGCGAGGAGCTGCCCGCGGTGGAGCCGCCCGACCCGGCGGCCTACCTCGACGACGTGCTCAAGCGGGCCGCCGAGGCGTCCGTCCTGCTGGCGGCCAAGGTCGACGAGGGTGAGGCGGGCGCCTACAAGCACTGGCTGGTGACGATCGCCGAGCAGGTCGTGACGGCCGCGCCGAGCGGCGGCGTGCTCGGCATCGGCGGCGACGTGGTCACCGAGCCCGAGCGCCGCTTCCGCGACCGCCTGGCCCAAACCCTCACCGCGTAACCCCTCCCCCTGACCCCTCCCTCAGACCCCTCCCCCATGATCAAGGCGTGCCCCACCTCGGTTTTGCGACATTTGGGGCCCATGACCCGGCCGACCCCCAGGGGTTTCGCGGGCCGGGGGGCACGCCTTGATCATGGGGGACGGTACGGTCTTCCGCGTACGTCGCGCGGCCTGCACACTATGGCGATGGTGAGACGCTGGGGGGCGGCGCTCGTACTGAGCGTCATCGCGGTCAGTTCATGCGGCACGGATAGCCGGCCGCCGCGCTTCGTGGACGGCACCGCGACGGGGTCGCCACCCGCGTCGGCGCCGCCATCGTCGGCCACGCCGTTCGCCGGCTGGTCCGACCCCGCGGGCGTCGGCAAGCCGTACGGCGGCAAGGTGACCGGGCTGCTCACGTTCCGCGGCAACCCCACACGGACCTACTACGGCACCGGGCCGGTGCCGCGCACCCGGCCGGCGGAGCGGTGGCGGTTTCCGCGCACCGGCGGGCTGTGCGCGACGTCGGTGGACGGCGAGGGCGAGCGGGTCTGGTGCGGCTCGGGGTGGACCGGCCAGCCGGCCGTCTTCGAGCGGGACGGCCGGACCTGGGTGGTGTTCGGGGCCTACGACCGGGCGATCCACTTCCTCGACGCGGAGAGCGGTGAGCGGATCCTGCCGGACTTCCCGACCGGCGACATCATCAAGGGGTCGGTCACCGTCGACCCGGACGGTTTCCCGCTGGTCTACTCCGGGTCACGGGACAACAACTACCGGGTGATCGCCATCGACCGCGGCAAACCGACCGAGCTGTGGCGCCTCCCGGCCACCGCCGTGTCCCCCACGATGTGGAACAACGACTGGGACAGCACGGCACTGGTCATCGACGACTACCTGTTCGAAGGCGGCGAGAACAGCCAGTTCCACGTCGTGAAGCTCAACCGCTCCTACGGTGCGGACGGCAAGGTGAAGGTGAACCCCAAGCTGGTGTTCCACGCGCCGGGCTGGGACGCGCAGCTGCTGAAGGACGTCGGCGACCAGAACGTGTCCATCGAGAGTTCGGTCGCCGTCTACGGCAACACTGTCTACTTCGCCAACTCGGGCGGCCTCGTGCAGGGCTGGGACATCGGCGGCCTCAAGGAGGGGCGTAAGCCCAAGCGGGTGTTCCGGTTCTGGACCGGCGACGACACCGACGCGTCCGTGGTGGTCGACGAGACCGGCGCGCTCTACGTGGGTTCGGAGTACGAGCGGGGCACCGCGCGGTCGAAGCGGGTCGGCCAGATGATGAAGCTGGACCCGTCGCGGCGCGGCGATCCGCTGGTGTGGAAGGTCGACGACCAGGACGGAAACCCGGCCGGCGTGTGGGGCACGCCGGCCCTGTACAAGGACATCGTGGTCTTCGACACGAACGGTGGCGACGTGCTCGGCGTCGACCGCGCCACCGGCGAGGTCCGGTGGCGGTTCCGGTTGCCGCCGCCCACCTGGCAGTCACCGGTGGTGGTCGACGGCGTGCTGGTGATCGGCGACTGCGCGGGCGACCTCCACGGATACGACATCAGCGACACCCGCGCCGACCCGAAGCCACTGTGGACGGTGAAGATCGGCGGGTGCGTGGAGTCGACGCCGGCGGTCTGGAAGGGCAACCTCTACTTCGGCACCCGCGCCGGCGCCTTCCACTCCCTCGGCGCCGCCTAGGCTAGAACCGTTGCCACTCCGGGCGCGGGTCCTCCGCTTCGGGAAGCGGCCCGTACGGGCGGAGACCATAGAGGTGCCGCAGTCTGTCCGCCTCCTCTCCCGCCAGCTTGATCGTGCCGAGGAAGTCCGATGTGTAGCGTCCTCGCAGCTCGACCAGGTTGAGCGGGTAGAGCCGGCTGAGCCAGAGTCGGCGGATGATTTCCTCGCGGACGTCCCCGGGCAGCTCGTCGCTGAGGAATTCGAGGTGGATGCGGACCCGGATGTCCCCCGCCCGGTCCGACGGGTACTGGATCGTGATGTCCTCGATGCTGCGGTGCTCCTCGCGGAGTTGGCTGAAGCGCCTCAAGAGCTGGCGAAGAGTCGCTTCCTCCCGGTCGGCCACCGGGCCCGCCACCTCCCGCACCAGGGCGAGCTCGACCCACAGGAGGAACAACAGCGGCGCCCACAATACCGCGCCTGCCAGGAGCGGCCACGCCACCAGGAAGTACCCGTAGGTCAGAAAGGTGGCCGCGGTCAGCGTGAACCAGAGCGGCTTGATGATCCCGTGGCGCGGCGCCGTGACCAGCGCGGAGTTGATCACCCAACGGTCGAAGAACACATCCCACCAGCGTCGCTTCGTGGGCCTGGGTGAGCGGGCCAGGTCGGCCACCAGCGGCGCCACGTCGGCCGTGGTCACGGCCCCGTGCGCGGCCCGGACCCGCTCGTCGAACTCGGCCAGGTCGAGCGCGCCCTCGTCGAGAGCGCGCTTGAGCGTATCGGCCACCGCCTGCCGGTCGGCCTCGGTCAGCCGGCGCACGTCGCCCCGCAGATCCTGCACC
Organism: Actinomycetes bacterium KLBMP 9797; assembly: GCA_037414955.1. Taxonomy (GTDB): domain Bacteria; phylum Actinomycetota; class Actinomycetes; order Mycobacteriales; family Micromonosporaceae; genus Phytohabitans. The sequence goes on along the minus strand of JBBEWH010000070.1, from coordinate 96,437 downwards.
AGGTGCCCCAGGTCGGCATCGCTCGTGGCGTGCTGTGCCTGACCGGCCCGCTCGGCGTACTCCGCGACATCCAGCTGGCCGTCCCGATGGGCGGTCTCGAGCGCCTGGATGGCCTCGCGCCGCTCGTGGTCGCTGGCCCGATCCGTCAGCATCGCCAGCAGGGCGTTCAGCTCGCCCATCCGGCGGGCCTGGTGGATGTCGGCCTCCAGCGCGGGAGCCTCGACCGGGTTGACCCGCCCATCGGCCACCGCCGCGGCGAGCACGGCCAGCGCCTCGTCCCGGTCGGCGGTGCCGGCCAGCACGTCGAAACTCGCCGTTCCCGACCGGCCGGGCAACCCACGAAGCAACATCGTGAGCTCGGCGTAGGTGTCCACGCTGTGCAATGCCACCAGCCGCCGCTCGTACTCGCCGCCGCTCAGCCGGCCCTCCTGCGCTGCCTCGGCCAGCCAGCGCCGGGCGTCGTCGCGGTCGTCACTTCTCGGCCGCATCGCGGCGACCCAGTCGCGCACGCCCGCCCGGTCCGGCAGGTCGGCCGTGAGGGCCACCAGGTCGCCGCGAACCTTCGCGGTCCGCACGGCGCCGGCCCGCCGGTCGTGCTCGGCGGCGTCGATCCGCCCGTCGTCCGCGGCGATCCGCAGCAGGCTCAGGACCTCATCGCGGTCGACGTTCGTCGCGCGCAAACCACCGTGTCCGCTGTCCGACCACCCAAGGTTCACGACCACAGAGGGTACCCAGACACGCCAACGTCCCCATGATCAAGGCGTCCCTCAAGTAGTTAGGACGACTTGAGGGACGCCTTGATCATGGGAGGAGTCTGAGGGGTCGAGACCCTCATCTAGGATCGTCCGACGGTGGGCGGGGTGAGCTGTGCGCCGGAATCCGACCGCGACGAGGGGTGATCCGTGTCTCAGCAGCTTCCGAAGTTGGTCCGGCTGGTTCCACCACCGGCCGAGCCCGCGCGCCCCGACTGGGACGAGGTGGAGCGCGACCTACGACTGCGCCTGCCCACCGACTACAAGGGACTGGTCGATCGGTACGGTGACCGCGAGTTCGGGGGTTTCCTGCGTCTGCTCGACCCGCGGGTGCTGGCGCTTACCGCCCGCGAGATCCTCGACGACGAGGCGCCCCTGCGCGAGCAGGAGGATCCGGCACAGTACCCGTATCCGTTCCACCCCGAGCCCGGCGGCCTGTTGGGCTGGGCCACCACCCACAATGGTGACTGGCTCTGCTGGTTGACCGCCGGCGAACCGGATGCCTGGCCCGTGGTCGTGTGGCAACGCCGTCCTATGTGGTACCACCGGCACGAGGCGGGCGCGGTGGGTTTCCTGTACGGATGGCTGACCGGCCGCGTCACCAGCCTCGTGCCACCGCGCGGTCCGCGACTAACACCATGATCAAGGCGTCCCTCAAGTCGCTCTAACGACTTGAGGGACGCCGTGATCATGGGTGGGGGGCCGGGGCGTCCTGGGCTGTGCCCCCAAAAAACACCCACCACCCCGCCCCCCCCCACCCCCCACAACCCACTGGCGGCACGCCTTGATCATGGCTGGGTCGCCGGGCCGACGCCGTCGAGATACGGCCAGGCGGCTTCCAGCACCGCCCGGGCGAGCGGTTCGCGCTTGTCGGCCGCGACCGTGACATCGTGGTCGTCCACGGCCTGCGCCAGGCCCCAGGCCCCCATGGACACGGTCACATCGGCGGGTCGCTCAGGAATGTCGATCACTGGTGTACCCCCTCCACATCATGTGGCAATGCCCCCAAGTTATGGGCGACCTCAGATTGGCGCTAGACGCCCAAATTCTTGGAGTGTCCCGATGGCGCGATCCACCCAGCGGCACTGGCCGACTCCCATGATCAAGGCGTGCCCCCAGACGCTCTAAAGACGTGTGGGCCGCCCTGTTGCTGGTGGTGTTAAGGTGGCCCCGCGGCCGGGCCCCCCACCCCCGAACACGGCGACCCTCACGTCGCTATACCGACTTGAGGGACGCCTTGATCATGGTGGAGATCAGGTGGCCAGGAGTTCCAGCACGATGCCGTCGGTGCCGTTGCTCGACCCGGGCAGCGCCGACCACGCGGACCCGTTCCACCGGGCGATGTTGCTCACGGACACGCCACCCGCCTGGCCGAAGAACCCGCCAGCGATGAGGTATCCCTGGAACGACGCCAGCGCGTACACCGTGTCGCTCGTGCCGGTGCCCGACGGCCCGGACAGCCCCGACCAGGCGCTGCCGTTCCACCGCGCGACATGGTTGACCGTGACGCCCGCCGCCTGCGTGAAGTGCCCGCCGGCGACCAGGTCACCATTGTGGACGATCAGGTCCCGCACACCCCCGTTGAGGCGGCCTTGCGGGTCGCCGCCGAGCACGGACCACTGACCGTTGTCCCGCCACGCCACGTCGCTCACGTTGAAGTTGTTCTCGACGTAGTCACGGGACACCACCAGGCGACCGTTGTAGGCGGTCACCGCCAGCACCTGGGCGCCCGCGATCGGCTGGCCCAGCGACGCCCAGGTGCTGCCGTTCCAGCTCGCGACGCCGTTGGCGGCCACGCCGCCCGCGGTGTCGAAGTTGCCGCCGGCGACCAGCACGCCGTCGACGGCGGTCAGGTCCCAGACCGACGCGATGGTGCTGCCGCCGAGCGCCGTGCCGACTCCGGACGGGCCGGACAGCGCGAACCAGTCGGTGCCGTTCCAGCCCGCGATGTTGTTGACGGTGAGCGTGCCGCCGGCGCGCGGGAACAGGCCGCCGACATACAGGTTTCCGTTGTGGACGGTCAGCGCGGACACGAAGCCGATCGGCGCCACGGTCACGCCCGGCACGCCGGACGAGCCGATCAGCGGCTCCCACTCCACGCCGTCCCACGCGGCGATGCCGCTGACCACCTCGCCGCCGGCCTCGATGAACGACCCGCCGACGATGAGCTTGCCGTTGTACATCGTGAAGGCGCTGACCGTCGAGTCAGCGCCTTCGCCGTTGGGCCCGGTGAGCGCCGCCCAGTCGACGCCGTCCCAGGCCGCGACATTGGTGGCGGTCACACCGCCGGCCGTGGCGAACGAGCCACCCACGAACAGTTTTCCGCCCGGCTGGGCGCCGGCCGCGGCCGCCGCCGCGCCGGTCACCAGCAGGACCACGGCCGTCAGGACGGCCACCACCGGTGCCAGCAGTCGTTGTGTCACGGATGTGCGCAACAGGATCCCCCGATCTGCGGAAGCCGCGCAGCATTCATCATCGATCGACGCGACTTGATTTCCCCGTTCACTGAGAGTCTTCAGAACAACCACGGGGAGTGTCAAGTGGCCTCCGCCACACTTGCCTCCCCCATGATCAAGGCGTGCTTCAAGTAGTTAGTACTACTTGTAGGACCCCTGGGCCTTGATCATGGGTTAGGTGGCGAGGAGGGTGCGGACGGCGCGCTCGCGGTCGCCCTTCCTCAGGTCGACGACCACGCCGTCGTGGTAGAGGTCCACGACCCGGGGGTCCACATAGGATGCCTTGGCCACCGCGGGGGTGTTGCCGAGCAGCTCGGCCACCTCCCGCATCACCCGCGCGACCGTGCGCCGCCGGCCGCTCGGCGAGCGCTGCGGCTCGGCCGCCGCCAGCCGCACCGCCGCCAGCACGGTCGCGTGCCAGGTGCGGAAGTCCTTCGCGGTCATCTCGCCGCGGCTGACCTCGCGCAGGTACTCGTTGACCTCGTCGCTGCGCACCTCGTGCCACTGCCGGCCCACCCGGTAGGCGAACAGGCGCTCCTGCCCGTGCCGCGCCCGCCGCAACGCACGCAGCACCTCGCACACGGCGGCGTCGTTCACCGAGACCGTCTGGTCGATGCCGCCCTTCGCGGGGTACTGGAAAATCACGCAGCCTTGCTGCGACATGGCGTGTTCGGGGCGCAGCGTCGCCACGCCGTACGTCGCGTCGTCCCCGGACGCGTACTCCTCGCTGCCGATCCGGAAGGTGCCCAGGTCGAGCAGTTTCGCGATGGCCGCCAGCACCCGTTCCCGGCTGAGGCCGCGGCCGGCGAGGTCGGCCTCGATCCGCTGGCGGGTGCGCGGCAGCCGGGCCGCCACCTCCAGCACGTGGTCGTGCTTGGCCTCGTCGCGCTTCGCCCGCCACACCGGGTGGTAGAGGTACTGCTTGCGGCCGGCCGCGTCGACGCCGGTGGCCTGGATGTGGCCGCGCTCGTCGGGGCAGATCCACACATCGCGCCAGGCGGGCGGGATGGCCAAGCCGCGCAACCGGGCGAGCGTGTCCGGGTCGGTGATCCGCCGCCCTTCCGTGTCGACGTAGACGAAGCCGCGCCCCTGCCGCCGCCGCCCGTAGCCGCGCTTGCCCGGATCACTGCGCCGCAACCGCATCGAGCACCCCGTCCACAGCGGACAGTACTTCGTCGACGGTCACCGCGAGCAACGCGCCGTGCCACAAGGGACGGTGCTGGGGCCGGTCCGGCGGCGGCCCCCACAGCCGCGGCGGCACCGGTCCGAAGAGCGTGACGGACGGCGTCCCGTACCCGGTCGCGAGGTGGGCGACGCCGGTATCCCCGCTCACGACCAGGCGCGCGTGCGCGACCAGGGCGGCGAGGTCGCCGACGTCGGTGCCGCCGGCGAGCACGGATCGCGCCGGAAGGCCCGCGGCGGCGGCGACCGCCGCGGCGAGCGGCCGCTCCGCCGGCGACCCGGTCACCACGACATCGTGCCCGCGCTCGCGCAGGGCGGCGGCCACGGCCGCGTACCGGTCCACCGGCCACCGGCGTTCGGCCGCCTTCGCACCGGGATGGACGACGGTGTGGCCCTCCCGGATCGCGCGGGGCCGGCGCAGCGCGAGGTCGGCCGCGTCGCAGCGGATGCCGTACCACTCGAGCATCCGGCACCACCGGTGCACCTCGTGCTCCTCGTATGTCCACACCGGACCGTCGTCGAATCCGGCGGTCGCGAAGCCGAGCAGCCGCCCGGGCGCCGACGCCGCGAGCAGCCGGTGCGACTCGGGCCCCCGGCCGTGCAGGTTGACCGCGAGGTCGGCGCGCGGCAGCGGCCGGGGCGCCAGCCCGTCGCACGGCACCACCTCGTCGACGGCCCCGGTCAGCGCGGCCAGCGGCCGCAACCACGCGGGCGCGGCGAGCGCCAGGCGCGCGCGCGGGAAGGCGGCGCGCAGGCCCCGCAACGCCGGCACCCCCGCCGCCAGATCCCCGATCCCCAGCGCCCGCAACACGAGCACCATCCCATGATCAGGGCGTCCCTCATGCTGCTCTAACGACTTGAGGGACGCCTTGATCATGGAGGAGGGGGTCATGGCGGAGCGGGTCATGGATAGGACGTCTCGCGGTCGGCGCAGACCACCAGCTCGCGCACGACGCAGCCGGGCGGCTGGCTGAGCGCGAACATGATCGTCGCGGCCACGCTGGCGGGGTCGTTGAGCGCCGCGTCGGCGCCCGGCTTGTACTGCTCGTCGCGCGCGTCGAAGAACGCGGTGCGCATGCCGCCGGGGATCAGCAGCGTCACGTCGACGCGGCCGGCCAGTTCCGCGGCGAGCGCCCGGGTGAAGCCGACCACGCCGAACTTGGCGGCGCAGTAGGCGGTGGCGTCGCTGACCGCCTTGACGCCCAATGTGGACGCGACGGTGACCACCTTGCCGTGCGCGGTCTCCAGCGCCGGCAGCGCGGCCCGCACCACCGCCGCGGTGGCGAACAGGTCGACGGTGACGATCCGCTCCCAGTCCTCCCCCGGCAGGTCGGCGAGGCGGCCGGGCACGTCCATCCCGGCGGCGGTCACCACCGCGTCCAGGCCGCCCATCGCGTTGGCGGCCGTGCGGGTCGCCGCCTCGGCGGCGCGGGTGTCGGCCAGGTCGCACTCGGACCACGGCACGCCGTCGGCGGGCGGGCGCCGGTCCAGCACGTACGGCTGCCAGCCCTCCTTCTGCGCCGCGGTGACCACGGCGGCGCCCAGACCGCTGGATCCACCGGTGACGAGTACCGTTCTCATCGAGCCCCCTCGCGAGCTGTAGCGATCATCGACGTCGTGGACCGTCCGTCCAGATAGGGCACCAGCACGGTCTGGCCGCCCCACCGGCTGACGAGGTCCGCCTCCGGCAACTCGGCCGCGGCCGAGGCGTAGTCGCCGCCCTTGACCCACACGTCGGGACGCAGCCAGGACAGCACCGCGGCGGGGGTCGGCTCGTCGAAGATGACGACGGCGTCCACGCAGCCGAGCGCGGCGAGCACCCGGCTGCGGTCGGCCTGGTTGACGAGCGGGCGGTCGGGTCCCTTGATCCCGCGCACGCTGGTGTCGGAGTTGAGGCAGACCACGAGGCAGTCGCCGAGCCGCCGGGCGGCCTGGAGCGTCGCCACGTGCCCGGCGTGCAGCAGGTCGAAACAGCCGCCGGTGGCGACCACCCGGCCGCCGTCCGCACGCACCCGGGACACCACGTCGGCGGCCGCGTCGCGGCCGATCCGGCCGGGCGTCCCGGAAGATCCGGCAGGGGTCGCACCGGCCACGTACGCCGCCGCCTCGCCCACCGCACGCTCCACGGCCTCGGACAGCAGCGCACCCTGCGCCAGCGCGGCCGTGGCGGCGGCGGCGAAGCAGTCGCCGGCACCACACGGGTCGCCGTCGGCGCTGACCGGCGGCGGGATGACCAGCGGCGTGGTCCCGTTGTGGCACAGCAGCACGCCGTCGGCGCCCAGCGTCACCGCGACCGCGCCGACCCGCCAGCGCCGCCGCAACTCCCGCGCGCCCTGGGTGGCCGCCGCGATCCGGCTGTCACCGTCCACACCGGTGAGACGGCGCACCTCCGCCTCGTTGGGCGTCGCGAGCCGTACCCCCGGCACCGGCGCCGGGCCGCGCGGGTGCGGGTCCCACACCGCCGGGGCGGATGCCCGGCCGAGCGCGGCCCGCAGGGCCGGCTCGCGCAGCACCCCGCGCCCGTAGTCGCTGGCCAGGATCGCGTCGGCGGCGCCGAGCGCGGCGAGCGCCGCCTCGGGCGGGGCACCGACGCCGTCCGGCGCGCCGCCGCGGTCGAGCCGCATCAACACCTGGCCGCTGGCCCGCAGGCGGATCTTCTCCGGCGTGGCGCCGCGCATCGGCAGCGGGTACAGCCGCACGCCCGCCTCGGACAGCAGTTCGCTGAGCCGGGCGCCGCCGGTGTCGTCGGCGATCCCGGTCACCAGCGCCACGTCGGCACCGCCGCGGGCGGCGAGCAACGCCGCGAGTCCGGCACCGCCCGGCCGGTCTGTCGCGGACCGCTCGTCGAGCACCGGCACCGGCGCGTCCGGGCTGACCCGGTCGACAGCGCCGTCGACGTCCCGGTCCAGCAGCGTGTCACCCACCACGACGATCATGACCGCCTCCCCACTGCCAACGGACGGGACACCGACAAGGAAGGCAGCGCCAGGTCGATGTGTTCGCACAGCACGTGCACGGAGACCAGGTGCAGCTCCTGCACCACCTGCGGGTCGGCGGCCGGCACCGCCAGCACCTCCGCGCACCGCTCGGCCAGCGGGTTGGGCGTCGGGCCGGTGAACGCCAGCACCCACAGCCCTGCTTCGGCGCCGGCGTCGGCCGCCGCCAGCAGGTTCGGGCTGCGGCCGCTGGTCGACATCAGCAGCAGCGCGTCGCCCGGCCGGCCGTGCGCGTGCACCTGGCGCGCGAAGACCTCGTCGTACCCGTAGTCGTTGCCGATCGCGGTCAGCGACGACGTCTCGGCGGTCAGCGCCACCGCGGACAGCGGCCGCCGGTCCTCGCGCAACTTGCCGACCAGTTCCGCCGCGAGGTGCTGGGCCTCGGCCGCGCTGCCGCCGTTGCCCGCGACCAGCAGCCGCGCGCCGCCGCTCAGGGACGCCGCGAGCTGCCGGCCCCAGGCCGCCAGCTTGCCGGCCGCCTCCTCCCGGTACGGCATGAGCGCGGACGCCAGCAGTGTCAGGTGACTGTCCAGAACCGCCGCCATCACGCCACCGCCTGGACCTTCACCACCGACTCGTACACCGAGGTGAGCTGCTCGGCCGCCCGCTTCCACGAATAGCACTGGCGGGCCCGGTCGACGGCCGCGGTGCCGTACGCGAACCGCCGGATCGGGTCGGCCAGCAGCTTGCGCAGCGCGACGCCGAGCGCGCGCGGGTTGCGCGGCGGCACCAGGTCCCCGGTCAGTCCATCCACGACGGTGTCGGTGAGGCCACCCACGGCGGCCGCCACGACCGGCACCCCGGACGCCATGGCTTCCAGCGGGGTGAGCCCGAACGGCTCGTACCACGGCGCGGTGGCGAACACGTCCGCGGACCGGTACCACATCGGCATCTCGTTGCGGGGCACCGCTCCGGTGAGCCGCACCCGGTCGGCGACGTCGCACTCCTCGGCGACGGCGCGCAGCCGCCGCGCGAGCGGGTCGTCGTCGAGCCCACCCGGTGGCCCGCCCACCACCACGCACTCGGCCGCCGGCACCACGCGCAGCGCGCGGATGACGTCGATGAAGCCCTTCCGCTCCACGAACCGGCCGACGGTCAGGATGCGCGGGCGGTCCGGGTCGCGCGGCGCGGCCGGACCGTCCGGCGTGAACGTCTCGCTGTCCACTCCGGACGGGATGACCGCCATGCGGGAGCGCGGCACGCCCATCCGCACCAGCTCGCGGACCTCGTCCTGGCACTGCGCGACGACCCGGTCGACGGCCCGGCCGAGGGCCCGCTCGTACCCGATCCGCTTCGGCGGGCTGGTGTCCGTGCTGCCCTGGTGCCGGCGTTTCACGGTGCCCAGCGCGTGATACGTCTGCACCACCGGCACCCCGGTCTGCTTGCCCGCGGTGACGGCCGCGAGCCCGCTCATCCAGAAGTGGGCGTGCGCCACGTCGGGCAGCCACTCGCCGGCGCGCCACCGGTCGACGAGCCACCGGCTGAAGTCCTTCATGTACGGCAGGAGGGAGTCCTTCGGCAGCGGCTCCGGTGGCCCGGCCGGCACGTGCACGACCGCCACGCCGCCGCCGGCCCGCACCTGGTCCGGTAAGTCGGGTGAGTCACGGCGGGTGTACACGCGTACGTCGTGTCCCTGCTCGATCAGCGCGGCGGACACCTCGGCCACATGCGTGTTCTGGCCACCGGCGTCCTCGCCGCCGAGTGCGGCCAGCGGGCTGGCGTGCTCCGAGATCATCGCGATGCGCATGGCAACTCCTCCAACAAGCGGTCCCAGTCGGCGAGGAACCGGTCCAGGCCGTATCGTTCGGCGGCGGCCGCGCGGGCGCGGTCGCCGAGTCGGCGCGCCGCGTCCGGCTCTTCCATCAGCCACCGGGCGGCGTCCACGAGCGTGTCGACGCGGGTGCTGAGCACGCCCGCGTCGGGTGGGACGGCGGCTACGGCTTCCGTGGTGGCGAGCGCCACCACCGGCAGGCCCATCGCCATCGCCTCGATGAGGCTCAGTCCCAGCGAGGTCCAGCGGCACAGGTGCAGGTATGCCCGCCGGCGCGCGATCTCGGCGTGCATCCGCGCCTGCGGCAGGTCCTCGTGGACCGTGACGCCCGGCAGGTCCAGAGTGGACACGCCCATGCCGTACACGTCGAGCGGCGCCACCGGCGTGAAGCGCGGCATCAGGTCGGTACCGGTCACCCGCCCGCGGCGGACCGGCTCGTTGGTCACCACCGCGAGCCGCGCCAGCTCACCGCTGTAGGAAGAAGTGGGCGGCACGATGCCGTGCTCGATGACCGCGGTGCGGGTGCCGCCGGTGTCCCAGAAGAGGTCGTTGAAGTGCGTGACGTGCACGATCGTCAGGTCGTCCCGGTCGGCCATCGGGTGCCGGGTCTCGGGCACGTCGCCCTTGGGCGTGTTGTGCTCGACGTAGACGCGCGGCACCTCCGGGCCGAGGAGCGCGTCCACGATGGCGACCTCCGCCGGGCGCTGGAGCACGACGACGTCGATCTCCTCGTCCGGCAGTCGCGGGACCGGCACCTCGGTGACCGAGTCCGGCCACGGATAGGTGCGCGCCCGCCCGAGCCCGTAGGGCCCGCGGTCCGGCGTGACCGGCACGAGGTAACGGTGCTTGCCGTGCACGAACGCCGTGGTCCAGGAGCCGTGCACGTGCCAGAGCAGAATGTTCATCGCCGGACCACCAATCGCACGGCCTCGACGACGGCGGCAGGGTCCACACCGGACAGACAGGGGTGGCCCGCCAGCGGGCAGGTCGTCGCGCGGCTGTGCCGGCAGGCGGCCGCCGCGTCGCCCAGCCGCACCCACGGCACCCGGTACGGCGCCCACTGTCCGAAGGAGACGGTCGGCGCGAAGAGGCTCACCACCGGCGTGCCGACGGCGGCGGCCAGGTGCGCCGGACCGGTGTTGCCCACCACCACGCACCCGGCCCGCGCGAGGAGCGCCGCCAGCGCGTCCAGGGACGTCCCGCCGCCCATGTCGAGCGCGCCGGCCCTGGCGACCTGGGCGCTGAGCGCACGCTCGTCGGGTCCGCCGGTGACCACCACCCGCTGCCCGTCGGCGACCAGCGCGGAGACGATGTTGACGCATCGCTCGGGCGGGCAGGCCCGGGCCGGCACCGACGCTCCCGGGTGCACCACCACGTAACCCGGCGGAAGCGACGCCGGCGAGGAGAGCGGCCGCAGCCGCAGCGACGGCGAGTCCGACGGTGGCAGCGGGAAGCCCGCCGCCGCGGCCAGCGAGAGCGCACGTTCCGCCTCGGGGATGCCGAGCGGCACCCGATGCCGCACGTCCAACAGGGACCCGGGATAGTCGTCGCTGATCGCCGCGATCCGCCGCACGCCGGCCATCCGCAGCACCAGGGCGAGCGGCAGCGCCGACTGGTGGAACGACGTGAACAGCACGGCCTCGTCCACATCGGCCGCCGCGAGACGCGCCACCATGTCGTCCACTTCGGACCGCGACAGTCCGGACGGCGACGGGTCGATCCACGGCAGGGCCCACTCGATCAGCTCGTCGACGCCCGGCAGCAGCTCGGCGGCGGCCCGACCGCGCGGCCCGCACAGCATCACCACCCGGTCCGCCCCGGCCGCGATCGCACGGATGGCGGGTCCCATCAGCAACACATCGCCCGCCGAGTCGGGGCGGGCGACCAACACCGAGCGGCGCCGCGGCACCGCACGTCCAGTCAGGAGCCGTTCCCGGCGCAGGATCTGGTCGACCGCGCCGCTCAGATCGCCGGCGATGGCCGGCGCGGCGGCCACTTCCGCGGCGCGCGTCACGTCGGTGGGTACCAGGATGCCGGCCGCGCCGGCCGCGCCGGCGGCGGTAATGTCGCTGCCGATGTCGCCCACCACCACGCACCGCTCGGGCGTGGTGCCCAGCGCCCGCGCGGCATCGATGATCAGGCCGGGCGCGGGCTTGCGGCACTCGCAGCCGTCGTCCGGTCCGTGCACGCAGGCCTGCCAGGTGTCGAACGGGCCGAGCAGTTCCTCGATCCGGGCGTGGACGCGGGCCATGTCCGCGTTCGTGAACAGCCCACGGGCCACGCCCGACTGGTTGGTGACCACGCCGAGCCGCAGCCCGGCGGCGCGCAACCGGTCGAGCGCCGCACGCGCACCGGGAACCGGACGTACCGCGTCAGGATCGCCGTTGTAAGGCACATCCTCCACCAACGTGCCGTCCCGATCGAACAAAACCGCGTCGAAAAGCACGACAGACGAGTGCCCGAGTCGAAGAGAAGTAAACATCAACTGGGCTCACCCAGCGGGCGCGCGGCGCGCGCGGACCACCAGCCACGCAGCCAGTGCGCGGTGGCCAGCGGCGGGATGGCGACGCTGGTCACGGCCACGGTCACGATCTCCCGCGCGGTGCGCGGGCCGGGTGTGACGCGCGCGACGGTGAATTCCACCGTGCCGGCCAGCCAACCGAGCGCGGCGAGCCACCCGATCGGGGTACCCGGAAACGCCACCGCGGCCGCGAGCGCCGCGGTCACGGCGGCGTGCCGGTGCCGGCGACCGGACGGAATCTCCAGCGAGGACCGCCAGCGCGAACCGTACATCCGGCGCAACAGCGCATCGTCGGCGTTGCCGCGTTGGGTGCGCACACTGACGAACGCGTCCTCGGGCCGCACCGGATGCGTCACCCGTCGCTCCCCACGCACCAATCGCCATCCGGCGCGCCGCACCCGGTACGCCAGCTCCGCGTCCTCCCGGAAAGCGCGCGGGAAACGCTCGTCGAAGCCGCCGACGGCGGCCAGCGCGGCGCGGCGATACGCCATGTCCGCGGTGATCCACCGCGCGGACGCCAAACCCGCGGTGGAACGCTCCCAGTCGGTCGGCCGGCGGTCCGCCGGCAGCGGCACGCGCACCCGGCCCTGCACGCCACCGACGTCGTCGGGCACGTCCAGATCGCGCGCGAGGCGCGCGAACCAGTCCCGGTCGGGCACCACGTCGTCGTCCAGGAACGCGATCCACTCGGCCTGGGCGGCGCGCCAACCCACGTTGCGCGCCGCCGCCGGTCCCGCGCCGCGCCCCGCCAACACCTTCGGGTACGCGGACAGCGTCGACGGAAGGTGGAGCGCTTCGCTCCGCGCCGTCGGTGGGCGGTCGTCGACGAGCAAAATCTCCACACTGTCGTCGACGCTGAGCGCCAGCGCCTCCAACAACACCGTCAGGCTAGGCCGCCCCACGGTGGGGATCACGATGGAAATCACCGGAACGCCTCGGCACGGTGGACCGCGAACGGGCCCATCGCCAGCAGGTCGACGGGCGCGGAGCCGAACAGCTCCATCGCCTCCCGCGGGGTGTCCACCATCGGCCGGCCGGCGGTGTTCAGCGAGGTGTTCACCACGACCGGCAGGCCGGTCAACCGATCGAACTCGGCCAGCATCTCCGCCACCAGCGGCTCGTGTTCGCGGTCGACGGTCTGCACCCGGGCGGTGCCGTCGACGTGCACCACGGCCGGGACCCGGTCCCGCCACTCGGGCTTCACGCGGTGCACGAAAAGCATGTACGGGCTCGGGAACACGCCCTCGAACACCTCGGCGGCCCGCTCCGCGCGCACCATCGGCGCGATCGGCCGGAACTGCTCCCGCCCCTTGACGTCGTTCATGCGGGCCGTGGTGTCCCGGTCCCCCGGGTGGGCGAGCAGCGACCGGTGGCCGAGCGCCCGCGGCCCGTACTCACTCCGGCCCTGGTACCACGCGACGATGCCGTTCCCCGCCAGTACCCGCGCCGCCTCCGCCGCGATCGACGGCGGCCGCGTGTAGGGCAGCGCCGCGCGCCGCAGCTCGGCCTCGAGCTCGTCGTCGGACCACCCGCGGCCCAGGGCGGCGCCCGGCATGGGCGCCGCGCGCTCCCCCCGCTCGCGCGCGACGTGCAGCGCCGCGCCGAGCGCGGTGCCGGCGTCGCCGGCGGCCGGCTGTACCCACACCCGTTCGAACGGCCCTTCGGCCGCGATCCGGGCGTTGGCCACGCAGTTCAGCGCGACCCCGCCGGCCATCGCGAGGGTACGGGGACCGCCTGCCGCGCCGTGCACCCAGCGGGCCAGATCCAGCAGTACCTCTTCGAGGCGCACCTGCACGCTCGCGGCCAGGTCGGCGTGCTCCTCGGTGAGATCGGCGTCCGACGGCCGGGCCTTCGCGAGCGCGCCCCAGTCGATCCGCTCCACCGCGAACCCGCCATCGCCGGTCGCCCGCACCAGCTCCCGCAGCACGCCCAGGTGCTTCGGCTCGCCGTACGACGCGAGCGCCATCACCTTGTACTCGTCGCTGGAGTGCTGGAAGCCCAGGTGGCGGGTCAGGTCCTCGTAGAGCAGCCCCAGCGAGTGCGGCAGCCGCTGGGTGGCGAGGGTCTCCAGCGTGCCGTCGTCCCGGTACGCGCCGGCCAGATGGCTCGCCGACTCTCCCCGCCCGTCCAGCACCAGCACCGCGCTGTCCTCGTGCTGATGCGGCATGGCCAACCCGGCCGACGCGGCGTGCGCGACGTGGTGCGGCACGAACCGCACCATTCCCGGGTCGAGGCCCGGCAGCGCGGTGGCGAGGAACTGCGGCGCCCGCTGCGCGTACTCCCGCCGCAGCCAGTCCCACGGGTCGTCCTCGGGCCCGCCGGCTTGGTCGGCTTCGTCGGCTTGGTCGGCTTCGTCGGCGCACAGGGCCGGGTCGAAGGAGTAGGCGACCGCGTCCAGGTCGCCGGGCTCGAGGCCCGCGCTGGCCAGGCACCACGCGGCGGACAATTCGGGCAGCTCCCAGGCGGAGAACGGCACCGGCCGCTTGCCGTGCTTGCGCCGGCTGAACCGCTCCTCTTCCGCCGCGGCAACAACCCGCCCATCCACGACAAGCGCCGCGGCCGGATCATGAAAGATCGCATTAACCCCCAGTACGCGCATGCGCCACGACTTACCCCCGCCACGCCCGCTCTAACTTCGACGATCTTGCACTTGTCATGCCCGAACGCCCGGAATGGCGCCTGGCGAGTGCAAGATCGACGCATGATGGAGATTGACGTGGTGCGGCTCGGCGCGGTGGTGCTCGCGCTCACCGCCGTGGGGGCGGTCATCGCGTACGTCGGCCGGCTCGGCGTCGCCCGCCAGATCGTCACGGCGTCGCTGCGGGCCGCGGTCCAGCTCGCCGCCGTCTCCGCGATCATCGTCGTGGTCCTGCGCCACGGCCTGCTCACGGCCGCGTTCATCGGTCTGATGTACGCCGTCGCGACGCTCACCTCCGCCCGGCGGCTCACCGGCGCCTGGTCCCGGTGGTGGATCCCCGCCGCGGCCATCGCCACCGGGGTCGCCCCGGTGCTCACGCTGCTGCTCGCGACCGGCTTGGTGCCGTTGAGCGGCATCGCGGTCGTGCCCATCGCCGGCATCCTCATCGGCGGCGCCATGACCGCCACCTCGCTCGCCGGCCGGCGGGCGCTCGACGAGCTGCGCACCCGGCACGGCGAGTACGAGGCGGGGCTCGCCATCGGGCTGATGCGGCGCGACGCGGCCCTGGAGATCGCGCGGCCGACGGCGGCGACCGCGCTGATGCCGGCGCTCGATCAGACCCGCACGGTCGGGCTGGTGACGCTGCCCGGCGCCTTCGTCGGGGTGCTGCTGGGCGGCGCCAGCCCCGTCCAGGCCGGCGCGATCCAGCTCCTGGTGCTGATCGGGCTGCTCGCCGTCGAGACGGCCGCAACCATCGTGACCACCGAGGCGATCTGCTCCACCTCATGATCAAGGCGTCCCACCACGCCGGCCGACCCCAGGCGGGCCGCCCTGCTCCTGGGGGGCGCCCCCTCCGGAACCGGGCGCCCCACCCGTCGTTCTAACGACTTGCGGGACGCCTTGATCATGGGTGGGGCGGACCACCAGGCCGCGGTGGACAGCACCGCGAACGACGCGCCGGCCAGCACGACGACCGCGATCGCGCCCATGTCGCGCGGTGCACACCAGGAGCACCCGCACGCCCGCGGTGCTCCACCGCACGGTGGCGGCGCCCTGCGACCAGCCGGCCGGCGAGGAAGCCCCCGGCGAGGCCGCCCCGCCGCACCGGTCACCAGCAGACCGCCGAACCCGAGCGCACGGCCCGAAGGTGATCCTCGGCGTGCCGGACGAACATCGCGAACCACGCGCCGCCTCGTTACGGCGAAGTAGATATAGCCGAGTTAGGGCGCTATAACGACCCAGATCCACTTCGGAGCGCCGGTGACGCCGCGAATCCAGCCCGGGCACGTCACCGCTCGCCCCTTTTGGCGCCGACAGTCCCGAGGCCCGCCGACCCGCCGACAGTCCCAAGGTCCACCGACCCGAAGTCTGGCCGGCGACCGGGCAGAGGCCGCCATCGCCGCTCTGCGATCCCACCCTGTCCGCCATCGTCGCGCCCCCTGTCGTTCCCGAACGCTCCGCGCTTCGGCGCCCGAGGCCTCACCGTCGCGATGTTGTGTCGATCGAGGGCTTATCGTGGTGATTTATAGACTCGGGACGATATGCCCTCGATCAACGGGAAAGAGCGACGAAAAGCCCTCGATCAACACGGCGGCTGCTCGCCTTCCCGCCTGCCGGGCCTCCCCTTCGAGCCTCTTGGTAGACGGCGCGGGATGTTGATCGAGGGCTCATCGTCGTACTTTCGCCCCGATCGAGGGCATCTCGTCGCGAGTTGATCTATAAATCGCCACGATAAGCCCTCGATCGACGGGCGGGCGCCACGATAAGCCCTCGATCGACGGGGCGGAGGGGACGCGAATGAGCGGGCGCGAGGAAGCGCTGCGGGCGCCGTGGTCTTGCGCGATCGGCGTCCACCAGCCGTGAACCTGGATGAATCGCCTGGGCATGTGTCCACGACGGCCGACCGGCAACTACAGGTTCATGAAGTTACGAGGAGCCTCAAGAGCATCTACCCAAATCAGTACGACACGCCGGCATCCCAAGGTGCTCTTGGAGATGGATGGTGGACAGCGGGGACGCCGCGCGCTCCGATGCCGCGACACGCTAGGGGCCTGCTGGTCGTGGAAGGATCGCGATATGAGGCTGTCACCGAGGATTCTGGCGATCTCCTGGGGGAAGATGGAGGTCGAAGGGCTCGCGCCGGGCAAGGACTTCAAGCTGTATCCCGGCGGTGGCCGGCCTTGGGACTGGTCCGAGACTGGCACGCGGCACCGGCCCGGCATCCAGCCCGACGATGTGACGGAGCTGCTCGACCGCGGCGCCACCACGGTTGTCCTGTCCCGCGGCATGGACCTGCAGCTCGAGGTCGACCCGCGCACGCTCGCGGTGCTGGCCGAGCGGGGCGTGACCGTCCGGGTCGCCGAGACCACCGAAGCCGTCGAGATCTACAACGAGTTGGCGGCGAGCACGGCGGTCGGTGGCCTGTTCCACTCGACCTGTTGACGATGGCGCGTTGACGATGGCGGGTTGACGATGGCGGGTTGACGATGGCGGGATCGTCCGGTGGCCCAGGCGGTGCCGGCACCGTCCGACGAGGATGGTCGCGCGTGGACGGTGGCGCACTGACGCCGCGGCGGGTCTCCACCGCACGCTCACCCGCCCATGATCAAGGCGTCCCTCACGTAGCCATAACGACTTGAAGGACGCCTTGATCATGGGAAAAACGGGGAGCGTGGGGGTTTGAGGTGAGACGGGTGGCACAGGATACTGAGGGTCCTACCCCCTTGGGAGGATCCACGATGACCGATCGACCGGCCTGGGCGCCCGACGAGATCGACACGGGCACCGCGACCCTGGCGCGGGCATACGATTATCTGCTCGGCGGCTCGCACAACTTCGCCGCCGACCGCGAGCTGGCCCGCCAGATCGTGCAGGTCCTCCCGGACGCGAAGCAGCAGGCCAGGGTCAACCGGGCCTTCCTGCACCGCGCCGTGCGGTTCGCCCTGGATCAGGGCATCCGGCAGTTCCTGGACCTCGGTTCGGGCATCCCGACCGTCGGCAACGTGCACGAGATCGCGCAGAAGGTCGACCCGGAGGCGCGGGTGGCGTATGTCGACATCGACCCGGTCGCGGTCGCGCACAGCCGGCAGATCCTGTCCGACAACCCATACGCGACGGTGATCCGCGAGGATCTGGCCCACCCGGACGCGATCCTGACCCATCCAGACGTGCGCGGGCTGCTCGACTTCGACCGGCCGGTCGCGCTGCTGATGGTCGCGGTGCTGCACGCCGTCCGCGACGAGAGCGATCCCTATGGCGCGGTGGCGCGGCTGACGGACGCGCTCGCGCCGGGCAGCCTCCTGGTGATCGCCCACGCCACGCACGAGAGCCGCCCCGAGGAGTACCGCAAGCTCATGGAGATGTCGCGGCACACCACCACGCCGCTCGCCATGCGCACCCACGCGGAGATCCTGCGGTTCTTCGACGGCTTCGAGTTCGTCGAGCCGGGCCTGGTGTGGGTGCCGACGTGGCGCCCGGAGTCCGACGAGGACGTTCCCGCGCAGCCGGAGATGTCGGTGAACTACGGCGGCGTGGGGCGCAAGCCGTGACCGCGGTGCGGCGGTTCGCGGTCGCCTGGGGCCGCGCGGTGCACGAGGCCAGCTACGTGCTGATGACCGGCACGGAGCGGGAGGCGTTCTTCCTCGACCTCACCGAACGGTTGGCGGCGGCGCTGACCGCTGAGCCCTTCGACGCGTACGGCGGCTATCAGGTCGGCGCGGATCTCGCCGCCGCCGACGCGATCGCGCCGGAGGCGTTGGGCCGCACCGTCACCACGCTCAACACCCGGCTGTTGATCGAGCTCGATCTGTCCGGTGTGGTCAGTCGAGCCCGGCTGACCACGCTGGTCGAGGCGCTGTGCATGGGTTACACGGCCACGCTGCAGGACCGCACGCTCGACAAGCAGGATTCGTTGCGCCGCGCCGACATCGCCGCCCGCACCGAAGCCGAGCAGGCGCTGCGACGCAGCGAGGAACGGCTACGGCACGCGGCGCTGCACGACGCGCTGACCAAGCTGCCCAACCGCGCGCTCTTCACCCAATGGCTGGCCGCCCTCCGCGCCGCCGGCACGGCCGGGGACGCGCCGGCCCGCTTCGGCGTCTGCCTCATCGGCCTCGACCGCTTCACGGCGGTCAACAACAGCCTGGGGTACGCCGTGGGCGACCGCCTCCTCGTGGCGGCCGCCGAGCGGCTGGCGGCGCTCGGGCCCGACGTCGCGCATCTCGGCGGCGATGAGTTCGCGCTGCTGATCCGGGACACCGGCGGCCCGGACGACGCGGTCAAGCCGGCCGATCGGGCACTGGTCGCGCTCCGCCGCCCGTTCGAGATCGACGGCCACGAGCTGCCGGTGACGGCGAGCGCGGGCGTGGTGGAGCGGGCGTTGGAGGGCCGTGACCCGGTCGACGCGCTGCGCGCCGCGGCCATGGCGCTGGGCTGGGCCAAGTCCGACGGCCGGGATCGCTGGGAGCTGTTCGAAGAGGTGCGCAACGCGCGCGAGGTGGCCCGCTACAAACTGTCGTCGGAGATGCCCGGCGCGCTCGCCCGCGGCGAGTTCGAGCTGGTATATCAGCCGCTGGTCAGCCTCGCCGACGGCGCGGTCACCGCCGTGGAGGGCCTGGCCCGCTGGCGGCACCCGGAGCTGGGCGTGCTGCCCCCGGCGCGCTTCATCCACCTGGCGGAGGACTCCGGGTTCATCGTGCCGCTCGGGCTGCACCTGCTGGAGCGGGCGTGCCGGCAGGCGGCGCGGTGGCGGCGCACCCAGCCGGTCCCGCCGGTCATCAGCATGAACCTCGCCGCCCGGCAGCTCTGCCACGCCGGCCTCGTGGCGGATGTGGCGACCGTGCTGGACCGCACCGGTCTGCCGGCCCGCCTGCTCCAATTGGAGATCACCGAGAACGACGCGATGACCGCCGAGGCGGACGCGGTCAACAACCTGCACGCGCTGGCCGGCCTGGGCGTGCGCATCGTGCTCGACGACTTCGGCACCGGCTACTGCAGCCTGGCCTATCTGCGGCGGCTGCCGGTGCACGGCATCAAGCTGGCCGGCGCGTTCAGCTCCGGGCTGGGCCGCGGCGGCCTGGCCGGCCACACCGACGAGGCGGTGCTGACCGCCCTCGTCCACTTGGGACACACGCTGGACCTGAGCGTGACCGCGGAGGGCGTGGAGAGCGCGGTGCAACTGGAGCGGCTGCGCGCGATCGGCTGCGACCTCGGCCAGGGCTGGCTGCTCGGCCTGCCCGCCGCCCCCGACGAGCTCTTCCCCTGACCCGTCGCCCATGATCGGGGCGTCCCTCACGTCGTTAGAGCAGCATGAGGGATGAACGGTCCGAGTCGCTGCGCGGCGCCTGCGCACGACGGCGTATGCGACTCGGACTGTTCACAGCTTGATCATGGATGGTAGAGGGCGCGGTGGGCGGTCGTGATCGCCGCGCGGTAGAGGGAGCCGGTCACCGCCCGGTCCCGGGCCAGCGCGGCCCGCGCCGCGTTCGCCCCCGGTCCGCCGTGCACGCCGCCGCCCGGGTGGGCGGACGCGCTCGCCAGGTACAGCCGGTCGACCGGCGTGTCCGCCCGCCCCAGGCCGGGGATCGGGCGCAGGAACAACTGCTGGTACGCCGCCGCCGTGCCGCCGCCCAGCGCCCCGCCCACCAGGCTGGGATTGGCCTCCGCCAGCTCGGCGGGCCCGAAGACGTGCCGCCCGACGACCAGCGCGCCGAACCCCGGCGCGGCCTCCTCCACCACCCGCTCGATCCGCGCCACGTGCCCCGCCACGTCGTCGGCGGTCCACTCCGGACGGAACGGCAGATGCGTGTACGCCCACACCGACTCGGTGCCGGGCGGCGAGTGCGCCGGGTCGGCGGTCGTCATCTGTCCCAACAGGACGAACGGATCGTGCGGCACCTCACCGCAGGCCAGCGCGGCGGCGTACCGGGTCAGGCCGTCGAGGTCGGCTCCCAGGTGGACGGTGCCGGAGCCGGCCGCCGCCCGGTTGCGCCACGGCACCGGCCCGGAGAGCGCCCAGTCGACCTTCACCGTGGACCCGTCCCACTGGAAGTGCGCGAGGTCCTCGACCAGCCGGGGTGGGAGCGCCGCCGCGCCCACCAGGTCGAGGTAGAGCGCGGGCGCCGGCACGTCGGCCAGCACCGCGCGGCGGGCGCGCAGCTGACGACCGCCCACGGTGGACACCCCGACCGCCCGGCCGCGCGCCATGAGGACGCGGTCGACGCGCACGCCGTACTCGATGCGCCCGCCACGCATCCGCAGCCGGCGCACGAGCGCGTCGGTGATGCGCTGCGCGCCGCCCTCCGGCACCGGCCAGCCGACCTCCTGGCCCAGCATGGCGAGCAGCCAGCCGTACACGCCGCTGCCGGCGTCCTCAGTGGATAGGTCGGTGTGGAGGGCGCAGCCCGCGAGCAGCAGCTGCGCGCCCTCGCCGCGGAAGAGTTCCCGGCCGAGCTTGCGGGTCGGCAGCACGAGCCGGCGGGCCATCCGCAGCGCGCCGGCGGTGCGCAGCCGGCGCAGCGCGGACAGTCCACCGAGGACCGGCGGGAACGGGCTGAACAGCGCGGCGATCAGCGGCTCCGACAGGGCGCGCCATTCGGCGTACGCGTCGAGCCAGCGCGCCCCGTCGCCGGCGGCGAACGCCTCGACGGACGCCGCAGTGGTGTCCGGGCGGCGGCTCAGCGTCGCGGCACGCCCGTCGGGCAGCAGGTGGGTGAGCACGTCGGGCGCGTGCCGCCAGCTCAGCCCGTGCTCGGTCAGCCGCAGCCGGCGCAGCACCGGCGACGCGTAGCCGAGTGGGTAGAACGAGCTGAACAGGTCGCTGAGGTAGCCGGGCGCGGTGATCTCGCCGGACCGGACCGCGCCGCCGGGCGCGCCGGTCGCCTCCACCACGAGCACGTCCCAGCCCGCGTCGGCGAGCAGGTTCGCGGCGACGAGGCCGTTGTGCCCCGCCCCGATGACCACGGCGTCCACCATCGCCGCCATTCTCGCGCGTTTCACGCCGCTCCGCGCGGGGGATCACCGGCGTCATGTACGAAATCGAGCAGCTCATCGGCGGCGACTGGGTGCCGGGACGGCCGGGCTTCACGGTCTGTGACCCCGCGGACGACAGTGAGGTGAGCCGGGTACCCGTGGCGTCGGAAGCGGACGTGGACGCGGCGGTGAAAGCGGCCCGCGAGGCCGCACCCGGCTGGGCCCGCTCCGCGCCCGGCGAGCGCGGCGCCGCGCTGCGGCGCGCGGCCGACGCGGTCGAGGCCGCCGCCGACCGGCTCGCCGAGGCCGTCACGGCGGAGATGGGCAAGCCGCTCGCGGACGCCCGCGGCGGCGTCGAGGCCGGCGTGGGGACCCTGCGCCAGTACGCCGAACTGGGCCCCCTGCACCGCGGCCGCGCCCTCGCCGGCGACTGGGGCGCCACCGACCTGATGGTGCACGAACCGCGCGGCGTCGTGGCGGTGATCACCCCGTGGAACGACCCGGTGGCGGTCTCCTGCGGCCTGCTGGGCGCGGCGCTGGTGACCGGGAACGCGGCGATCTACAAGCCGAGCGAGCGCACCCCCGCGACCGGCTGGCTGCTGGCCCGGACGCTCGCCGAGCACCTACCGCCCGGCGTAGTCTCGCTGCTCACCGGCGACGGGACGGTCGGTGCCGCGCTCGCCGGCCAGGACGTCGACGTGGTCGCGCACGTCGGCTCCACGGCCGCCGGCCGGTCCATCGCGGCGGCGTGCGCGCGGACCGGCGCCAAGGCGCTGCTGGAGAACGGCGGCAGTGACCCGCTCGTCGTCGACGCCGGCGTGGACCCGGCGTGGGCGGCCGCGCAGGCGGCGCTCGGGGCGTTCGCCAACGCGGGCCAGATCTGCGTGGCCGTGGAGCGGGTGTACGTGCACCGCGCGGTCGCCGCGCCGTTCCTGTCCTCGCTGGTGCGGGCGGCTTCGTCGCTCCGGATGGGACCGGGTCGCGATCCGGAGACGCAGCTCGGGCCGCTGGTCGACCGGCGGCACCGGGACGCGGTACACGCGCAGGTGGCCGCCGCGGTCTCCGCCGGCGCCCGGTTGCTGTGTGGCGGGTCAGTCACCGACGGCCCGGGCGCGTTCTACCCGCCGACGGTGCTCGCCGACTGCACCGACGACATGGCGGTGCTGCGCGAGGAGACGTTCGGGCCGGTGGCGCCGGTCGTGGTGGTCGACTCGTTCGACGAGGCGCTGGCCCGGGCGGCCGACTCGCCGTACGGGCTCGCGGCCACCGTGCTCACCGGCTCGGCCGCGCACGCGCAGCGCGCGTGGCGGGAGCTGCCGGTCGGCACGGTGAAGATCAACGCGGTGTTCGGCGGGGCGCCGGGCGGTGCCGCGCATCCGCGCCGCGGCAGCGGCCAGGGCTTCGGGTACGGCCCCGAGCTCCTCGACGAAATGACCACCGTCAAGGCCGTCCACCTCGCCCCTCTTCCCTGACCACTCGCCGCCTCCATGATCAAGGCGTCCTTCAAGTAGTTCTAGCTACTTTATGGACGCCTTGATCATGAGGATGAGCGGCGGGCCTTGGCGGTGCTGCGGTTGTTGGCCTTCTGGATGGCCTCGACCAGCTCGGACTTGTTCATCCGGGAGCGGCCCCGGATATCCAGCTTCTTCGCCACCGCCATCAGGTGCTCCTTGCTGGCGTTGGCGTTCACGCCGCCAGCCGTCTTCGCGGGCTTGGCCCGCCGGCTGCGCGCGGCCTGCTCGTCGCTCGGCCCCTTGCCGTTCTTGGGCTCCCAGTGGTCACCGACCTTCTCGAACGAGTGCTTGACCGAGGAGAAGGCGGTGCGGTGCGCCCGCTCCCCCTCGCCGTAGGTCTCGACCGCCGAGTCGTGCGTCTTGGCCCACGTCTCCTGCGCCTTCTTCGGCGACCGCTTCAGGGTGCTGGGCATCTCCTTGCGTGCGGGCATGATGACCTCCTCACCTGTGGCCATTCCCTGCCTGGAGCGGCACAAACGTTTGTGCGGCACACCTCAGGGGTACCCGCCGGCATGTCGTTGACGACGGTGCGCCGGGTACGCGATTTGCGGCTGTCCACGTGGCGGGGCGTGCTCGCCCGCAGCGTCCAGGGCTTCATGAAGGACAACTGCACGGACTGGGCGGCGGCCCTCACCTATTACGGCGTGCTCGCCCTGTTTCCGGCGCTGATCGTGATCGTGGCGCTGGTCGGGCTGGTGTCGGAGGGCGAGCGGACCGTCGACACCATCGTGGGCATCGCGAGCGACCTCGGTGCCGGCGCGGTGTTCGAAAACCAAAGCGTCAGCGGCGTGATCGAGGACGTCGTGACGGACAAGGACTCGGCGAGCGTGCTGCTGAGCTTCGGCCTCGCCGGCGCGCTCTGGTCGGCGTCCGGCTACATCGGGGCGTACACCCGCGCCTCCAACGCCATCTACGCCGTCGAGGAGACCCGCCCGTTCTGGAAGCTGCGCCCGCTCCAGTTGCTCATCACCGCCGCCTCGCTGGTGCTGCTCGCGATCGTCGCGGTCATCCTGATCGTCAGCGGCCCGGTCACGGACGCGATCGGCAACGCGCTGAACATCGGCGACGCGCCGAAGACCACCTGGTCGATCCTCAAGTGGCCGGTGCTGGTGCTGGTCGTGCTGCTGATGCTGGCGCTCATGTCGTGGATCGCGCCGAACGTCCAGCCGCCCCGCTTCCGCTGGCTCACGCTGGGCGGGTTCGCGACGCTGGTCGCGTGGGCGATCGCGTCGTTCGGCTTCGGCCTCTACGTGGCCAATTTCGGCTCGTACGACGCCACGTACGGCGCGATCGGCGGGGTCATCGCGTTCCTCGTCTGGCTGTACCTGTCGAACTGCGCGGTGATGCTCGGCGTCGAGATCAACGCCGAGGTGCAGCGCGGCCGGGCGATCCAGGGCGGCGACCCGCACCCCGACGACCCCATCCTCCCCCCGCGCGGCTAGCGCGCCCATGATCAAGGCGTCCCTCATGTCGTTCTAACGACTACAGGGACGCCTTGATCATGGGCGCGCTGCCCGCGTGTGTTTGCGGGTAGCGCGGCCGGGTAGGCATCTAGTCATGGAACGGGGCAGTAGTAAACACGGTCCGCGCCTGGACGACCAGATGGCGGCCGAGGTGCGCGGCATGGTGCAAGGTGTCGCCGGCTCCCGGGTCGAGGAATGGCACGATCCCGAACCCGCCGGCGAGGACCAGCCCGAGCCGAGCGAGGTGCCGGCGGGCGACCGCCGCACCGGCACCCCGGAGGGCATGACCAGTGAGGAGGTTGAGCAGCGCAGCCAGCTGGGTCGGTACCTGGACCTGTCGGCGCTGCCCGGCGACCGCACCACCCTTCGCCGTGCGGCCCAGAAGCACCAGGCGCCCGACGACGTGTTGGCCGCGCTGGACCGGCTCCCGCCCGACACCAGGTTCGAGACGGTGTCCGAGGTGTGGGACACGCTCCAGCGCACGTAATTTCTCGCAGTGAAGGAGGTATCACCGGAAATGGGTGGAGTCACCGAATCTGTGGACGTCGCAGTACCCGTCCGCACCGCCTACAACCAGTGGACCCAGTTCGAGGAGTTCCCGCAGTTCATGGAGGGCGTCCAGGAGGTACGGCAACTCTCGGACACCATGACCCACTGGAAGACCGAGATTGGCGGCGTCAAGCGCGAGTTCGACGCGCGGATCACCGAGCAGTTGCCCGACGAGCGGGTGGCGTGGACCTCGACCGGCGGCATCAAGCAGGCCGGCGTGGTGACCTTCCACCGCCTCGATGAGACGCACAGCCGGGTGACGGCGCAGATGGAGTTCGAGCCGGAAGGCGCCACCGAGAAGGCCGCCGACAAGCTCGGCGTCGTGAAGACGCGGGTGAAGGGCGACCTCAAGCGGTTCAAGGAGTACATCGAGTCGCGCGGCGGCCGGGAGACCGGCGCGTGGCGCGGCACTGTCTAACACCATGATCAAGGCGTCCCGCACGTCGTGAGAGCGGCGTGCGGGACGCCTTGATCTTGGGCCTCACCGAGTGCGAGGAGGCGTCAGCCATGTGGCGTGACGAGGAGAAGCTGCCGCTCGAGGAGCTCGAGCGGGCGGTGGCCACGTCGGCGCAGGACGGCCAGGTCGACGACGTGACCGGCAACGACGCGGGCGCCGAGGCCGCGTTCGGGCATGGCCCGGACGCCGCCGACGAGGACCAGGACGTGGCCGAGCGGGCCCACCGCCCGTCCCCGACCGGTCGCACCGGCCCGCACTGAGCCCTCCGGCCGCGCGCTCGCGCGGCCACCCCCACTCGCGCGGCCACCGCTCGCGCGGCCGCCCCGATCAAGGACTCTCCCGCCGATCAAGGGCTTGGGCACATGGGTTGATCTCTCTTCCGTGTGCCTAACCCCTTGATCGGCGGGAGAGTCCTTGATCGGCGAGAGAGCCTTGATCGGTGGGAGAGCCTTGATCAAGGGGAGTTCCTTGATCGGGTTATGGGAGGGGAGTGGGGGTGTCGGCGCGGCGGGTGGAGAGCAGGTAGAGCACCAGCAGGAGTACCGAAAGCGCCACCAGGCAGAGGCCGAGCACCTCGACGTCGGTGCGGTTCAGCAGCACGCCGACGGCGCCCGGCAGCAGCGCGCCACCGAGCCCGGCCGCCCCGATCTGCACCCCGATCGCGCGGTCCGTGTGCGCCACCCCGACCCGGTCGACCGTGGTGAGCGTCATCAGCGGAAACACCGGCGCGGCGGCGAACCCGATGACGGCCAGGCCGGTGACCGTCACCCAGCCGGGCGCGGGCAGGGCCACGAGTACCGCACCCGCCACCATGCCGATCAGGCTGGCTCGCAGCACCTGCGCACCGCCCAGCCGCTCCGCCACCACGCCCTGCACCACCCGGCCGAGGAACAGGCTGGCCCAGTACCCGGACACGCACACGCCCGCCACCGCAGCACTCAGCCCGCGCCCGTCGGTGAGCAGCAGGAACGCCCACAAGCCGGCGGCCACCTCGACGGCGACGTACACCGCGAACGCGAGCGCGCCGAACCAGACGGCGGGGATCGCGAGGGTGTCCCGGATCGGCACCCGGGGCGGGGTGGGCGCGTCGTCGGCCACCGGCCGGTGCGCGGCCCAGTTGCGCGCGGTCAACGCGAACGCGGTGGCCAGCACCGCCTGAGCGGCCGCCACCGCGGCGTACCCCCACCGCCAGGACCCGCCCGCGCTGAGCACCGACGTCATGATGAGCGGCCCGATGGCGACGCCCAGCCCGAAGAACGCGTGCATCCAGTTCATGTGGCGCGGCCCGAACGCGGCGGCGGCGTACGCGTTGAGCCCCGAGTCGATGGCGCCGGAGCCGAGCCCGAGCACCAGGGCGCAGCCGATCATCATGGCGAGGACCGGCGAGGTCGCGTACCCGGTGAGGGCCAGGCTGGCCAGAATCGTGCTGCCGGCCAGCAGCCGGCCCACGCCGAGCCGCGCGAGCGTGAAGCCGGCCGCCACGCTGGACGCGATGTAGCCGGTGGTACCCGCGACCAGCAGCAGCCCGACGGCGTCCAGCGGCACGTCGAGGTCGGGGCTCATCGACGGCCAGCCGACCCCGATCAGGCCGTCGGGCAGGCCGAGACTGATGAACGCGAAGTAGGCGAGCAGGAGCAGCGACATCTTGGTGGCGGTCTTGGCGGTAGACACCAACCGATCTTCCCCTACACCGATGGCTACCGCCGCCATGATCAAGGCGTCCTTCAAGTCGTTAGAACTACTTGAAGGACGCCTTGATCATGGAGAGGCGAGGCGGCTTGCGCTCGCGCCACACACTGACGGGCATGGAGATCCTGCTTTTCCTGGCGTTCATCGCGATCATCGCCCTGTTCGCCGTCGTTGTCGCGCGCCGGACCCAGCGGTCGTCTCCGCCACGAGGGCTCAGCCGGTCGGGTTACCACGCCAGCGGTTCGGACGGCAGCGGTTCGGACGGCGGCGGCTGGACCGGCGACAGCGGCGGGGGTGGGAGCGGCGGCGATGGTGGTGGGGGAGGCGGCGGCAGCTAATCCCTCCATGATCAGGGCGTCCTTCAAGTCGTTAGAACTACTTGAAGGACGCCTTGATCATGGGAGGGCGCACGGTCGTCTAAACCGGACGGGTCGGTTACTCTCACCCGAACGGACGACGGCGGTCACCGAACCGCAGGGCAAACTTTTCGAGTGCGTGAAGTCCCTGGATTCCTCACCCCGCGTCAGCGCCGGCTCGCCTGGCTCGGCTTCGTGCTGACCGCGATGCAGGCCCCGTTGTCCGCCCGGCTACTGCCGGACGAGTCGTGGCTGTTCAGCGTCGTCGTGGCCCTGATGGTCGCCACGGTGATCCTGGCCGACGACGCGATGCGGCGCCGTCCGGTCAAGGTGACCAACGACGACCGTCCGTGAGCTTCATCTCGCAGACGCGCCGGCACTACCAGATTCAGCCGTCCGGCTGAGGCCCTTGATCCCGACCCACCGCTACGGTGAGTCATCATGACCGGGTTGTTCAGCGCCGTTGCCGCACGTTCCGCCACCCGCTCGGCACGCTCCGTGTTGGCCGGGCTCATGGCGTCGATCGGTGCGGCCGGTCTCGACGCCGCCGCGCGCCATCCCGGCCTGCTCGCCGCCGTCGACCAGCACGCGGCCGCCGTCCGCGACAGCCTGCTCGGCGACCTGCGGCCGTTGACCCCGATCCACCTGGCGGGATACGCCGAGGGCGTCCGGGAAGCCGCCATGGAGCACGGCTGGCGACTCCCCGATGGCCCGGTCGACTGGTCGGCCGTCGGCGACTGGATCCTCATCCGCCTCCTCGCGATCTGCGCCCTGAGCCGCACCCTCGCCCCCTCCACATGATCAAGGCGTCCCGGTAGTCGCTAGAACGACGTGAAGGACGCCCTGATCATGGAAGCGACCGCCAGTTACGGGGTCCGGTCGATGCGCTGGGTCTCGGCGTCCGCCATGCTCCCCGTCCCGGCCGGCGCGCCCGACGGGGTGAGCGTGGGCGAGGACGCGGTCGCGGGCGCTGTCCGATCCGCCATCTCGCGCTGCAGGTCGTCGCGACCCGCCGAGTACGCCTGGGTCTTCTCCCGGATCACCTGGCTCTCGGTGGCCGCCCGGTCCAACCAGCCCTCCCAGCGTTGCTGCATCGGGCGCACCAGTCCGCCGCCCACGCCGACGATCAGGATGCCGGCGATCGTGGCCAGCGCGGCGATGAGTACCGGCGTGGTCACCGTGGTCGCGATGCCCACCTGGTTGAGGGCCGCGATGCCACCGAGCGCGATGATGAACACCGACGCGAGCGTCGCCAGCAGCCGGCCGTAGGACAGGCCGCCGAGCGCGTTGCCGACCAGGTCGCGCACCGCCCTGGCGATGGCGACCGCGACCACGATGATGACGATGGCGACGAACGCCTTCGGCAGCCAGCGCACCACGGCGCTGATGAGGTCGCTGATCGGGTTCGGGCCCCAGACGCCGAACGCCAGTTGGAACACCAGCAGCAGCACCGCGTAATAGATCAGCTTGGCCGCGATGGTGCTGGCGCTGCGGTTACCGCCCTGGAACATCCGCCCCATGCCGCCGCGCTCGATGGCCCGGTCGAGGCCGACCCGCTTCAGCCCCCGGTCGGCGATCCGGCGGATGAACCGCGCCACGATCCAGCCGATGAAGAGGATGACGAGGAACGCCACCGCCTTCGGCACGAATTGGAACACGGACCTCCACATGTCGGTGAGCGCGTCGCCAATGTCGACTTGCTGTACCGCCAAGGGCTCGGACATATCGGTCCCCCTCCTGTCACGTTCAGCCCCTTACACCCCCTGATCATGCAACGCACCAGAGGGTGTAAGGGGCAATTTGGGACAAAAGAGGTAGGATCAGCGCAGCCCGTTCCGTATCGCCACCGCGATCAGCGCGTCCGGATCATCGGTGATGATGCCGTCCACGCCGAGGTCGATCACCCGCTGCATGGTGGCTGGGTCGTTCACCGTGTACGGCACGACGGCCACGCCGTACCGCTGGTGAAGCACCGGCACCGTGGGGCCGTGGAAGTATGCCGGGTCCTGCCGCAGGTACCAGTCCGGCGACGCCACGGTGCCCTGGGCCGGGTCGTGCACCTGCCAGTTCGCCGACACCGTGGTGGCCCCGGCGGCGCGCACCAGCTTGCCCAGATCCCGGTGCCGCCACCAGTCCAGCCCACCGGTCCACGGACTCGTCACGGATGGGTCGCCGTAGACCGCTTGCAGCGAGCACTCGTCCGCCAGGCTCGCGCACTCGGCCGGGCCGTACTGCCAGACCAGCGCCACCGTCGGGATACGCGGCTCCAGGCGCCGCGCCAGCATGATGGTCCGCCAGTCGAACGACTGGATCGTGACCCGATCCACGAAGCCGGCCCGCCGGACCGCCCCCACCAGCAAGCGCGCGAAAACATCGAACCGCGCGGCATCCGCCACCAAGGGGCTGATCTTGGTCTCGATGTTCAGCCGCACATCGGTCCGACCGGACGCTCGCACCAGCGCGAACACCTCCGCCAGCGCCGGGATCCGGGCGCCCGGCACGGCCACCTGCGCCGGAAACTCCGGCAGCGTCTTCGACCCGCAGTCGAGCGTCTTGAGCTGCCGCAGTGTGAGGTCGTGCACCCGCTTGCCGACATACGGGTACTCCGGGTCGCCGGGCCACGCCGGCGCGGTGTCGACGCAGTGCGAGCCGTTGACCGTGCGGTCGTGGATCACCACGAGTTGGCCGTCCGCCGTCACCC
The DNA here is from genome assembly GCA_037414955.1 of Actinomycetes bacterium KLBMP 9797. Lineage (GTDB taxonomy): Bacteria > Actinomycetota > Actinomycetes > Mycobacteriales > Micromonosporaceae > Phytohabitans. Next base: position 66,423 of record JBBEWH010000070.1, on the reverse strand, counting down.
CGGTGTCGAGCTCCAGTGTGGACACCGCACGGTTCGCCAAGGCGTACTCGAATGCCGGCAGGGTGTTCTCCGGCCGCACCGCCCGGGCGCCGCGGTGGCCCTGGATGTCGAAGGGTGCGGCGTAGCCGCGCGGCAGCCGGTAGCCGCGCTCGGCGAGCACCGCGCGCAGCCGGTCCGGGTAGTCGGTGATGATGCCGTCCACGCCGTCGTCGAGGAGTTTGCGCATGGTGGGCGCGTCGTTGATGGTCCAGGGCACGACCTTCAGGCCGTTCCGGTGCGCGTGCCGCACCATCTCCGCTGTCACATAAGGGCGGTAGCCCGGATCGACCACCGACCCGCCCTGCGGGAACCCGTGCACCGGCGAGAACGCGGCCGCCCCGAAGGACTTCACCGCCGCGATCGGGTCGCCGCCGAAGTCGTCGATGTCGAGCCCGCCCAGCCACGGCGACGCACCCGGCTGTCCGGTCTGGAGGAAGTCGTAGTTGGTCAGCGCCACCAGCGGCAGCCGCGGCTCGACCTGGCGCATGCGCATCAACGCGCCCCAGTCGAAGCTCTGGATGGTCACCTGCTTCAGCAACCCGGCCCGCCGGATCTCCGCGGCGGTCACCTGGACGAACTGCTCGCGCGGCGCGGTCTCGCTCGGCGCACCGGCCTCCACTTTGGTCTCGACGTTCAACCCGACCGATGCGGCGCCGTACCGCTTCACGAGCGCGAACACCTCGCTCAGCAACGGCATCCGGGCGCCCGGCACGGCGAGCTGACCGGGCCGATCGGCGAGTGTCCTACTGCCACAGTCCAATGTGCGCACCTGGGCGAGGCTGAGCGTGTTGACATACTTGCCGACGTACGGAAACTCGGGATCGCCCGGCGTCGCCGGTGCCGTGTCCAGACACTTGGCGCCGGAGACCCGGCGGTCGTGGGTGACCACCGCCTGGCGGTCCTCGGTGACCTGCACATCCAGCTCCAGTGTGGACACGCCGAGCTGGAGCGCGTTGCCGAAGGACGCGAGCGTGCTCTCCACCCGCAGCCCCAGGCCGCCGCGGTGGGCCTGCACGTCGAACGCGCCCGGCCGGTGTGCCGCGGCGGCACCCGGTAAGGCGGCAGCTGGTAGGAGAGTGATCGTGAGGGCGCCGGTCACGGCCGCCGCGTAGAGCTTCTTCACAGCCGGCATGCTCACCCGGTCGGGTGAACAGCAGGCGAACTCACCAGCAGGGCCGGCCGTCGATCGCGCAACCGGTCGGCTCGCCGGCGAGCAGCCCCGGCACGTCGAACGTGAACCGCACCGACTCCCCCGGCCCCACCTCCGGCGCGCCGCCGGCCGGCGTGAACGCCACCGTCGTGCCGTCCTGCCGGAAGGCCGCGCCGTCCGCGGCGGTCACCTCCTGGCCCGCCGGCAGCGTCAGCGTCACCGTCCAGGTGGCCGCCGCGCCGTCGCCGTCGTTGCGGACGGTCACCTCGCCCCGGTACCCACCCAGACCCAACAGCCCGGTGTTCGCCGCCCGCGCGTAGCTGGCGTGCAGCTCGGCCGGCGGGGTGGCCGGGCTCGGCGTCGTCGCCGGCGACGGCGTGCCGGCCGCCTCGGCGGGCGGCGCGGCACCCGCCGCGCGATCCGCGTCCCGCGACGGCGGCCGCGCCGGGTCCGCGCCGACCGGCCCGGCCCCGGGCGTCTCGACCGCGCCGCCGGTCGCGGGCAGCTCCGCCATCGGCAACGCCACCTCGCCGGCTGGCCGCCGTCCGCCGGTCACCGCGAACCCCACCGCGATCAGCGACAACGCCGCGAGCACCACCAGCACCGCGGCGACCACGACCTCCGCGCGCCGGCCACGTTCCTTCTCCGGTACGTGAACAGTGGCCCCCGCGCCCACGTTGGTGACCCGCGGCTCGTCCTCGACCGCTGGCGCGACAGCCTCGCCCGGCACAGCTGGCGACTCGGGCTCAGTTGGCGGTTCGGGCTCGGCTGGCGGTTCGGGTGTTGCCCGCGGCTCGGTCGTGGTCATGCTGGCGTCGAACTGTTCGACCTCGGCGACGTACCCCAAAATCCCGGCGTCGCGCTGGCGCGGCACCGCGGCGCGCGCGCTGCTCGTCTCCCTCACGTGTTTCCTCCCCGACCGCGACCATATACGCGGCCGCACATACCCCCGCAAGCCCTCAATATGAGGATTTTTCTAGTCAGTCGCTATGACGACAGGAAGGTGGCGCCACCGGCCGGCGAGCGGGGCACGTGCAGGCGCACCGTGGTCGCGTCCGGGCCGGCGTGCACGTGCACCGCGTCGCACAGCAGGTTCACCAGCACCAGGCCGCGCCCGTGCTCGCTGTACAGCGCGGGCGGCACCCGGCCGGCCAGCAGCAGGGCGCCGGCGGGCCGGCCCCGGTCGAGCACCTCGCAGACCACCCCGTCGTCGTCGGGCCACAGCCGAAGCGTGCCCGGTCCCCGGCCGTGCACCAGCGCGTTCGTGGCCAGCTCGTTCGCCACGACCAGCAGGTCGTCGACGCGGTCCGGCGGCAGGCCGGCGCGGGCGCCGTGCTCGCGCACGAACCGCCGGACCGCGGTCAGGTCGCCCGCGCCGAAGATGAGCACCGCGGGCGGCGTGCGCGGCTCGGGCAGCGGCCGGTTGAACGCGGCCACCACCACCTCCGGCTGGGCGTACCGCTGGCTGCCGCGCCGGACGCCGGACTCCACGACGACCGGGTGGGTGCGCAGCGCGTCGGCCACCGCCTCCGGTGCGAGCCCGCACGTGTCGTACGGGCACAGGATCGCCGCCGGCCGGTCCGCGAGCGCCAGGTTGACCAGAGCCTCGTGTTGCACGCAGCGCGGGTAGATCTCGGCGGGGCGGCCCGGCCAGATCGGCTCGCCGACGATGCGCACCCGCCCGCCGGGATGCTCCTCGATGAACGCGTGCAGGACGGCGGGAATGATCCGGCCGGGGTTGCGGCCGGCTTCGGCCATGTCGACGAAGCGCACCGTCGCGCCCAGCTCCCGGCGCAGGAGGGCGAGGCGCGGCGCGGGCACGGCCACGAGCACCGGCTCCCCGGCACGGGCACCGCCCTGGACGAACTGGCGGATGCCAGCGACGTAGTCGTGGTCGTCACCGTAGAGGAGCGCCTCGTGCCGCATGGTCATGTGATTTCCCAGGTAACTCCGGGGTACTCGCCGGCGAGCGTGCCGGCACTCCGGAGTACGGACGTGGCGGGCGACGGGATCAGGCGTCACCGGGGCAAAAACGTCGATGCGAAGACTTCACATTCTCGCAACATAGCCGTACGGTAATCGATGTCATGGGAGCGCTTCCACAGAGCCATCTCGATGGATTGTGGCGCGGCCCCTCGATGCGAGAGGAAGTTTCCGCATGGGCAGGACACCGCTGCTGACCGCGGCCATCGCGACCGCCGCCGTGGCGTTCGCCGCCGCCACCCTGGTCGGCGTCGGACTGCTGCGGCCCCACGAGGCGGCCGCCGCCGAGTCCGCATTCTACGTCGACCCGGAGACGCAAGCCGCTCGATGGGTCGCCGCGAACCCGAACGATTCCCGGACCCCGGTGATCCGGGACCGGATCGCCACCGTGGCTCAGGCACGCTGGTTCACCACGACCAACACCGCCCAGGTCCGCGGACAGGTCGACGCGTTCGTCGGTGCCGCGGCCGCCGCCGGCAAGATCCCGATCATGGTGGTCTACAACGTCCCCAACCGGGACTGCGGCGGCGCCAGCGGCGGCGGCGCGCCCAGCCACCAGGCGTACCGGGAGTGGGTGGACCAGGTCGCGGCCGGACTGGCCGGCCGACCGGCGGCCATCGTGCTGGAGCCGGACGTGCTCGCGCTGATGAGCGACTGCCAGAGCGCGGCGCAGCAGGCGGAGACGTCGGCCTCGATGGCGTACGCGGGCAAGGCGCTCAAGCGCGGCTCCGCGCAGGCCCGGGTCTACTTCGACGCGGCGCACTCGGCCTGGCACTCGGCCAGCGAGATGGCCCGCCGCCTGGTCGCCGCCGACATCGCGAACAGCGCCGACGGCATCTCGGTCAACGTGTCCAACTACCGGGCCAACTCGGAGCTGATCCCGTTCGCGAAGGCGGTCGTCGCCGCGACCGGCGCACCGAACCTGAAGATCGTCGTCGACACCAGCCGCAACGGCAACGGCCCGGCCGGGTCGGAGTGGTGCGACCCGCCGGGCCGCGCGATCGGCATCGAGACCACGAACAACACCGGCGACGCGGCGATCGACGCCTTCCTGTGGATCAAGCTGCCGGGCGAGGCCGACGGCTGCATCGCGGGCGCCGGCCAGTTCGTCCCGCAGCGGGCGTACGACCTGGCGATCGCCGCCGGCACCCGCACGACCCCGCCGACCACGACGCGCCCCCCGACGACGCCGCCCACCACGCCCCCCACCACTCCCCCGACGACGCCGCCGACGGGCTCGGCGAGTTGCACGGTGGCGTACACGGCGAGCGTGTGGACCGGCGGCTTCACCGCCGAGCTGCGCATCACCAACCGGGGCGCCGCGGTCAACGGCTGGACGCTCACCTTCGCGGTCGGCTCCGGCGTCCAGCTCAGCACCGGCTGGAGCGGCACCTGGAGCCAGTCCGGCACCCAGTTGACCGTCCGGAACGCCGCCTGGAACGGCTCGCTAGCGACCGGCACCACGGTCAGCACCGGCTTCCAGGCGACCTACACCGGCCCCGCGCCCACCCCTCCCACCAGCTACGCCCTCAACGGCTCCCCCTGCACCCCCGCCTGATCAAGAGCTCATCCCGTTCCCACCCCCGGGTGTGGGCCTCCGCTGGGACGTCGGAGGCCCACACCCACAGCCTCAAAGGGGGCGTCGCGCGATATGTCCACTCCCGCCGATTCGCCACTGCGCCCAGCCGCACGGCCGGACGCGCCCCTTTCGGCCGGCATGCCCCGCCGGGTCGACGCGCCCCAAGAGAGCTCCCCCATACCCGCGCAGGCCGTGAGAGGGGAGCCCTCCGCAGAATCCGCCCCCCAGAGGGCTGCCCTCTTGGGGCGAGAGGCGCCGGCTTCCGGGTCGCCGGCTCCCTCGCGGCCACGCGGTCGGGCCCGCTGGATCGCCGCCGCGATCGTGGTGGTCGCGGCGGTCGTGCTCGCGCTGTTCATGCGGGGCTTCGGGTCCGGCACCGCCGAACCCCCCACGCTCCCCGCGCAGCTCGCGGACCGGGTCGCGGCGCTCCTGGAGCAGTCCACCCCGGCCCAGCACCACGCGCACGGGCACGACGAGGTCACCGACCAGAATGCCGTGGTGTGCGCCGCCAAGACCGTCGGCTTCGAGCCCGCCGACGCCACGACGCTCGCCGAGGTCCAGACGTTCTACGGCACCCACCTGTGCGCGGTCGCCGAGCCGAACCGCCCGTGGGACTTCGCGGTGAAGCTGTCCGGCCCGCTGTCGGTGCGCTTCGCCGACCCGCCGACGATCCGGGTGGCCGAGGGTGGAGAGGGGTTCCCGGAGCGGGTCCGCGAGATCATCCCGGCGCAGTACCAGGACGAGGTCACCAAGGCCCTCATCGACGCCGACGACATGCGCGACCTGCGCAGCCGCTTCGACGACGCCGCCTAACCATGGTCAAGGCGTCCCTCAAGTCGTTAGAGCTACTTGAGGGACGCCTTGATCATGAGGTCAGGGGGCACCGGTGGTGAACTGGTTGAGGTTGTGGATGACCGCCGCCAGGCGGCCGGGTCCGCGCCGGTAGTCCAGCGCGGCGCCGATCGCACCGTCGCCGAGCGGCTGGTAGCCGACGAGATCCAGGGCGGCACCCGCCGTACCCATCCAGAGCGCGCCCTCTTCCGTGCCGGCGAACCAGCACGGCCCGCCGCCGTACTCCGCCCAGATGGTGTTGAAGTTGAACGACTGCACCTCGGCCGGGTCGATGATGAGGTTCATGCTGTCCAGAAGGGACAGTGCGCCGGTAGTGAGATTCACCGCGAAATACCAGAGGTTGTCGTCGTCCGCGCCGACCGAGCAGTTCGCCACCAGGAGCCGGTCGCCGCGCGCCGCGACGCTGTTGATGCCCCGCTGCGCCGCCGGGTTGAACACCGTCTGGGAGCGGATGGCGCCGGACGGGACGTCCACAATAGACACGTAGCCGTCGTCGGAGCCGGCCACCGCGCACGCCCCGGCTCCGGCCGGCACCAACCGGTCGAGGCCGTAGACGACGTGCGAGTCGAAGGGGTTGACCGGGTCGGGGTTGCGGATGTCGACGGTCCGCACGAGCGCCAGCGCCCGGCTCGCGGGATCGAACGACCAGACCGACAGGTACCCGGAATCGTGCCCGACCACGAGCGTGGCCGGCTCCGCGAACCACGCGCCGCTCGCGGCGGCGCCCAGCGCGGCCGGGTACTCGACGGTGGCCCGCCGCCGGACGTCGGTCCACGCGTCCCGGCTCACCCAGACGGCGAGCGACGCCTCGTCGTTGGACGTGACCAGCGTCCGGCGCGGCAGCGGCGTGATCATGCGGACGCCCTGCGCCGACGGCGTGTTCACCACGTCCGTCACCTGGGGCCCGGCGAACGGCGCGGTCTCGAAGTCGAAGATGCTCATGGTGCCGTCCCAGCGGCCCACCGCGAAGTGCTCGGCGTCCAGCCACCGCACCACCTGCGCCAGGTTGAACGTGGTGCCGTGCTGGGTGATCGGCAACGCCGAGCGGAGCCGTGGCGCACCGGTCAGCGCCTCGCGGGACCGGATGACCGGCGGAACCGGCGACGGCCGCCCGGCCGGGACGGTGCGGACCGTTGGCCCGGCTACGGCGGACGCCGGCGGAAGGAGCGCGGCCGCGCCCACCCCGGCCGCACCGATGAACAACGACCGCCGCCTCGCCTGCCCACGCGTCATGACAGCCGACCGTACCCCTCCCCCATGATCAAGGCGTCCCTCAAATCGTTAGAACTACTTGAAGGACGCCTTGATCATGGGGAGCGCGAACGCCGGCTGTCGCTCGCGCGGATACATCAGTGACAGAGCTGGCACGAACGGGGAGGGACAGTGGACATGAGATGCCGGAACCGGACGCCGTGGTAAGCGCGGACGCGGCGGTCATCCAGGCGTCCTGGGGTGACGGCGAGCGGTTCGCCGCGCTGTACGACGCGTACGCGGCGCAGCTCTACCGGTACGCGTACCGGAGGGTGGGGCCGGACCACGCGGAAGACGTGGTCGCCGAGACCTTCCTGGCCGCCTTCCGGCGGCGCCAGAGCTACGACATCACGCGGGCGGACGCCCGACCCTGGCTCTTCGGCATCCTGACCAGGCAGATCGCGGACCGCCGCCGGGCCGAGCGGGCCCGCTACCGTGCGCTGGCCCGGGCCGGCGCGGACGAGGCCGTCGACGGCCTCGCCGATCAGGTGGCGGCCGACGTGAGCGCGCGGGCCGCGCGGCGCCGCTTGGCCGATGCGCTCCGGCGGTTGCCCGCCGCCGACCGTGACGTGCTGCTGCTCGTCGCCTGGGGCGGCCTTACGCACGACGAGATCGCCACGACCCTGGACATCAAGGTGGGCACGGTGCGGTCCCGCCTGCACCGGGCGCGCCAGCGGGTACGCGCCGCGCTCGGCGGCCGCAATCCCGCCGCGTTGACGGAGGAGAACGATGAACGACCTGAGTGACCTGACCGCGGTGGAGCGGCTCGGCACCGCACTCGACCCACCGACCTCGGCGCCGCCCGACGAGTTGCGACGCCGCCTACTGTCCACAGTGCCCGAGCCGCGAGGGTCCATTGTGGTCCGTCCCCGGCTCGGTCGCCGGCTGGCGATCAGCGGCGCGCTGGCCGCGGTCCTCGGGGTGGCCATCGCCGTGCCGTACGCGGTCGGCGACCGCTCGCCGGAGATGACACCCGCCGCCCAGGTGCTGCACGACGCCGCCGCGCACGCGCAACGGCGGCCGGACGTGACGCCGCGGCCGGACCAGTTCATCTACGTCAACACCATCGGCCGGGAGCGGATGATCGGCACGATGAGGCCGTTCGGGTCCGAATCCTGGATGTCGGTGGACGGCACCCGCGGCGGCATGAGCAACCCCGGCCCTGGCCGCGCGGGAACCACCTGGCTGGACTGCACGCCCGGGGGTGACCGGAAATGCCACCCCATGACGGTGTACCGGCCCGACCTGCCCACCGACGCCGGCCGCATGCTCGACTACCTGTACCGGGTCGCCCCGACGGAGGCGCTGACCTTTCCGTTCGGGCCCGAGGAGCAGCCGGACCGGCAGGCGTTCGCGGTCGCCAGCAAGATCATGAACAGCGAGTACGTCTCCCCGGCCGCCCAGCGCGCGATCTTCGAGGCGATCGCGGAGATCCCCGGCGTCCGGCTGGTCGGTGATGTCACCGACGACGCCGGGCGGGCCGGCGTGGCGGTAGCCCTGCCGGACGACGACCGCTACTCCCGGTACGAGCTCATCTTCGACCGGGGCACCCACGAGTACCTGGGCAGCCGGGTGGTCATGCTGAAGGACGGAACCGGCGTGCGGGCCGGCGACGTCATCTACGCGACGGCCATCCTGAAGATCGCCATCGTCGACCGGCTCGGCCAAACCCCCTGACCCTTCCACCCCATGATCAAGGCGTCCTTCACGTAGTTCTCACTACGTGAAGGACGCCTTGATCATGGGTTAGGAGGGGGGTTTGACGGCGTCCACCTGCAGGCGTTTGTGTGCCGTGGCGGCCATCGGCTGGCGCACCTCGACCATGACGTCGTATTCGCCGACCATCGGAAGGGTCGTCACCGCCTGGTAGACGCCGGGACGGGCGCTGTCTTCGGCCATGACGATCGGACCCTGCCGGTGAGCCATCGGCATCGCGACCATGTCGGTGTAGGCGACCACCTGCGCCCGGGTGAGCGGATCGTACGAGGTGGGCGCGCTGACCTGGGCCTCGATCCGCACCTTGAGGTCGCCGAGGTGCCCGGCCGTCACGTCGATGGCGGCCCGCGGCTGCCCGGTCGCGCTTTGCCCGGTCGGGTCCGGTGCGGCGACGGTGCCGGAAGGGCGCGCCTCCCCGTCCTGAGCCAGCACGAACGCGAGCACGCCGACCACCAGCGCGAGCGTGGTGCCCACGCACAGCCCGGTCACGAACCCCTGGCGGTACGGGGACGGCGTGCCCCGGGCGGCGCCGCGACCCCGCGCGAGGCCGCCCTTCACGGTCGCCTCCGAGGGAGCCCCCGAGGGAGCCCTCGAGCGAGCCCCCGAGGGAGCCTTTGCACGGTCCCGTGCGGGAGCCTTTGAGCGGTCCCGTGCGGGAGCCGGGGAGAGCGCCGGTGCCGCTGGCGGCGGTGGGCTATCGGCGCCGCGCCGGGCAGCATCGCCGCCGGCTGCCGGGGCTCCGACGCGGCGGCCGTGCCGCCCACCGGATGGTCCGCGAGCTGGATCAGGCCCGGCTGCACGGTGCCGTGGACCCGGAAGAGCCCCCACTGCCCGCCGGTCAGGTGCCGGGCGAGCGTGCTGGACCGGTACAGGTAGTCGCCCGCGGCTGCCCGCCGGCCACCGGCGCCGCCGGTCACCGCGGGGTCGAGGTGGATGTTGTAGACCACGCCCGGGTTGAACTGCCCCTGGGTGGCCGCCACCTGCGACTGCGGGTCGTTCGGGCTGCGGCGCCACACGTGGTCGTGCAGCGCGAAGCTCGTCGATCGCGGGTCGCCGACCGCCTGCGCCACCCGGAAGACCGTCTTGTCCCCGGCGTACGCCTGGAACACCGGCGTCGACGGGTCACCGTGCACATGCGAGCTGAAGATGTGCGAGATGTTCTGGTCGTTCGCGAAGCGGTGCGCCCAGGGCTGGTTGCGGTAGTTGACGGAGAACTCGCCCTGGTCTTCCGCGTCGTCGGCTTCCCGGCTCGGGGTGGTGACCAGGTCGAAGTTGTCCGGCACCGGCTGGCCGTTGGCCCGGAACAGCGCGAGGTCGCTGTTCAGCAGCACGATGTTCTCCCGGAAGTCGGGCTGCGACGGGTGCGTGATGACCGCGCTGGTGCCGCTGGCGAGCGCCTGCCCGTTAGCCGGGTCGACGTACGCCGAGCCGGCCGGCTCGATGACCAGTGCCCCGTACAGCCCGTGGTGCCAGTGGTTCTGCACGTCGGCGTGGCAGCGCAGCAGCGCCATGCCGGTCAGGTCGGGCGGCAGCCACCACTTGTACGTCGTGGTCTCCCCCGGCGCGATCGTGGTGTCGAAGTTCGCGCCGACGTTCGAACCGGCGGACAGCTCCCGCTGATCGGTGAGCTGGGGTGAGATGGACGCCCGCGCGCTGACCGGGAACGGCTGGAAGCCCGGCACGTTCACCTCGTTCTTCGGTGGCTCGTCGACGCAGGCCGGGAAGGCGAGCACCCCCTCCTCGAAGCCGAGCTGCCCCGGCTCGATGGCCTCGTGACAGTGCGGCTGCATCTTGGCCGGGTCGAGCTGGTTCTTGAACGTGACCGTGACGCAGTCGCCGGCGTTGGCCCGGATCACCAGCGGCTCCGGTTTCTTGGTGCCGGCCCGCAGCGCTGGCACGTCGGCCTCCAGCGCGTACATGACGCCGTTGGGGTCGTGGTCGCCACCCGCGTTGTAGACGATGTCGAGGTTGATCGCCGCGATGGTGAACGACTTCTGCGGCGCGCCACTCTGGCACAGGTCTCCGGGGTTGGTAACCGGATCCATCCGCGGCGCGGCCGGTGCGGGCGCCTGTGGACAGGGCACCATGTTGTCTGGCAGCGGCCGCAGGCCAGGATCCGGCCCCTTGGGCGGGTTCGAGCAGGCGTAGGCCCTCATGAGACCCCAGGCCCCGAGGAAAAAGTCGTCGGCGCCGCCGTACCGGTACTGGTAGTCGCTGGAGAAGTGGATGCCGCCGGCTTCCTCGAGGTAGTCGTTGACCGGAACGTCCACCTCGAAGTACTCCAGCATGCCAATGTGTTGCGCCTGCACCACATTGGACTGCGGATCTCGGGGCTCCTGTTTCCACCGGAAGCGTTCCAGCTCGAAGCCGTGCGACTCCTCCTGAGAAAGCTGGAAGAGCTGGTACTTCACCCGGTCGCCCGAGTAGGCGCGCAACAGCGGCGTGAACGGATCACCGTGCACCTTCGAGTCGAAGAGCTTGGCGGGATCGTTGTTTCTTCGGGCCTCGAACGGCTCGAGGCGGTAGTTGACGCCCATCACGCCCTGGTCGTCGGTGCTGGACGGGAACTTGGCCGGGTAGATCGGCACACCCTCCGGCGTGACGAACTGGTCGTCGTTGGACGTGTTGGGGTTGGCCGGCTGGAACGCGGGCACGTGGTCCTCGACGAACATCGAGAAATTGCGGTAGTCGACGCCGTCGGTGGTCGCGCCCGCGTAGTCGGTGGTGGGCGTGCACACCACGTCGAACACCGTGCCGACCTTCGGCGTGACGGTGCCTTCGTTCAGGCGCGGCGTGCAGCCGGCATTGTGGATGGTCGCACCGCCGAACAGCCCGCTGTCCTGGTGCACGTTCGGGAAGAAGTGGTCGTGGAACGAGTTCGTCGACGTGTTCTCGTGGACGAAGTTGCGATAGGTGTAGGTCTGGCCGATGTCGGCGCCCTGGTCGTAGTTCCACCCGTTGGCGGCACCGTCGGACGACAGCACGTCGAACTGCACCATGTGCTGGTGGATGCCGACCTCGTTGGTCTCCTGCTCCCGGTCGAACACGGTGCCGCCGAACTCGAGCGGCAGCTCGTTGGTGAGCTTGTAGACCACGCAGTCACCGACGTTGAGGATGGGCGCGAACGGCTCCGGTTTTCGCCCGGCCAGCACCGCCTGTTTGTCCTCCTGCAAGACGTAGACCCGGGACTGCGGATTTCGCCAGTTAAGGTCGTCGTTGTAGACCTGGCTGATCTGGATGGCCGCCACCTCGAACGTCTTGGTGGGGCGGCCGGCCGGGCACGGGTCCTGGAAGAAGCCGCCGGGCACCTGGGCGCCCGGGTCGGCCGCCGCCGTCTCCAGCGCGGTCGGCGGGAAGACGCCGCCGGCCTGGCGCTCCGGCACGCTGAGCGGTGACTTCGGCGCCTTGAACCCGAACCTGCCGGGCACGAACAGCGGGTATCCCGGCGCGGTGGCGGTCGGGCTCGGTGGCGGGTTGATGCCGGAGGCGCTCGGCTGGTAGTCGAAGTCTTCCAGCGGCACGAGCGCCGGGATCGGCGTGTTGTCCGGGTTGCGCCGGGTGCCGTCCTCGCGCTTGTCCAGCGTGCGGTTCAGCCCCCACATGCCGGTGGCGAAGTGCGGGTACAGATGGCAGTGGAAGATGATGTCGCCGAAGGTGGCGGGCTTGTTCCGCAGCGCCGACCCGGCGCCGCCCTGGACGATCAGGCCGTAGTGCGACCCCGGCGAGACCGCCTGCACGTCGAGCAGGTTGGTGGTCGTGGTGCGGTGGTTCGGGTTGCTGATCGCGGCGAGCCCGCCCTCGTCCTGCGGATCGAACGGCCACCGGTTCACGTGCCAGTGGAACGTGTGGGTCTCGAACTCCGCCGGGTGCAGCAGCCGCACCTGGGTCGGCTCGCCCCGGTAGCTGGCGAAGACGAGGTCGCCGCCGCCCGGGTCGCCGAACGCCCACGACGACAGGCTGGTCTCCTCGCCGATGCACCGCGCGGCGTCGAAGCCCTGGCCGGCGCGGGTGGCGGCCGGGCAGCCGACCTCTTCCCGGTTGAAGCCCGGCTCGGACCGGTAGTTGAACGCGAACCACTCCAGCTTCACCGGGATCTCGCCCTGCACGAGCGCGTCGGCGTCGCCGCCGCCGAGGCCGGGCAGCGTGCCGGCGGTGAGCTTGGCGAGCTGCGCGGCAGTGGGCGCGACGCACTCGTTGCCGCCCTCCTCCTCGCCGTTCTCGCTGCGGCAGAAGCGGGTGAGGATGCCCGGCTCGGCCTCGACCTCGTCGTGCATGAACAGCACGTGCTCGCGGAAGTCGGGCGCGTTCGGCTGCTTGATCACAGCGCGGCTGCCGGAGGCGAGCGGTCCACCGGTGCGCGGGTCGACCCAGGTCGCGCCGGGCGGCTCGACCACGATGGCGCCGAACGCGCCGAACGAGTGCGAGCCGATGAAGCGCACCTTGCCGTTGCTGTCGACCGGCCGGGTCTGCTGCGAGGAGAAGTCGGCGCCGTCCTTGAACTGGAACTCGCCCTCGGTCTGCGCGAAGAGCCGGTAGGTGATGCTCTGCCCGGGCGGTGCGGTCGAGTCGGGGTTGTTGCCCACCGCGGTGCCGTCGGAGCCCTTGACGTCGTAGTCGAGGCCGTCGAAGTGCATCGACGCGTTCGGCGCGGCGGCGGGGTCGAAGTCGTTGTCGGGGCGGGTCGCGGCGGGCGCGAACTCGCGCGGCGCCGGCGTCACCGCACCCGCCGCCCGCAGCGTCTCGCCGGGCAGCGTGAAGATCGACGCGTCCCGGTTGAACTGCGGCGCCGGCTCGTTGAGCCGGTTGGTGAACCTGATCTCCACGCAGTCGCCGCGGTTGGCCCGCAGCGTCAACGGCTCGATGAGCTCCTTCTCGTTGGCCCGGGCCGGGTTGGCGGCCTGCGCGAAGTTGGCCCGCACGGTGCTGATGTCGCCATCCAGCACATACATCCGGCCCTCGGGCACGACGTCGCCGAAGCGGTTGAGGAACAGCGGGATGTTGATCAGCGAGACGCTGAAGGTCTTCGGTGTTTGCCCGGATGTGCACGGGTTACCCGGGCTGGTGGCCGGCGGCGGCGGGGCGAGCTCGGCCGCGACGGCCTGCCCGACCGTCCACATCGCACCGCCGCTGAGCGCCAGCCACAGGCCGGCGCCGACCGCGAGGGCCACCCGCGCATACCACGACTGGACGCGCCGCCGGCGGACGATGAGCACGGCGGTGGCGGCGAGAAGCAGGAACAACGGACCGAAGTCGGGATAGGTGGTGTGCATGACGAAGTCCCCCGTACGTCTGGACAGCACCAGAAACTCATGGTCGTATCGACACACTCCGCTGTCAAGAGCATCCATCTGCGTGATCACGCATTAGCAAGATCAAGGCGTCCTTCAAGTCGCTCTAACGACTTGAAGGACGCCTTGATCTTGAAGGAGGGGCCCGGCTGGCGGACCGACCAGCCGGGCGCAGGTCGGAACCACCAGCCGGGGGCTCGTGGGGGGTCAGCCGCCGCGCGGCAGCCAGACCCGCATGGTTGCCGGGCCGCGATCGGCCCACAGGCGCACCTGCTCCATGCCCAGCGGGCGAAGCGCCCCTGTGGACGGATGCACCGGTCCGATCATCGCCATCCCCTCACCGCGGCGGCGCCGAGGTGCGGCCGGTCCGGCGCACCCGCGCGGGCGCGCGCATGCCAGGCTTGGTGGATGTCACACATCCGATGGCCGGTGCCACCGAAGCCGGCGCCGCCACCAGCGGCGCCGCGCCCTGCGCGGCCGCGGTGATCGCCGCGACCAGCCGCTCCGGCATGCCACCTCCCGACCGAAAACCTTTTCGGGAAATCTACTGACGTCTTTGCCGTGGTGTCAAGGACGAGTTGCACACCCGTGACCTCGCGGCCATGGTCTACATTTGAGAGCACGAAAGATTTTTCGAAAGGATTTCGGTGCCAAGGCAGCGCTCGCAGTCGGTCACGCTCAGTGACGTGGCCCGCCGCGCCGGCGTGTCCGTCGCCACCGCCTCGAAGGCACTCAACGCCCGCGACGAGGTGGCGCCCGAGACCCGCCGGCGCGTCCTCCAGGCGGCCGATGAGCTGTCGTTCCAGCCCAATGTGCTCGCGCGCGGCCTCATCTCCGGCCGCACCCGCACCATCGGGCTGCTCACCGACGAGCTCGCCGGCCGGTTCTCCATCCCGATCCTGCTCGGCGTCGAGAACGCGCTCGGCAGCGAGGAGATGTCCGTCCTGCTCTGCGACGCGCGCGGCGACGCCATCCGCCGCCGGCACTACATCCGCACGCTGCTCGCCCGCCAGGTCGACGGATTCATCATCCTCGGTGACTCCAACGACATCCGCCCGTCCCTGACCGGCGACATCCCGGTGCCGGTGGTCTACGTGTACGGCGAGTCCGACGACCCCGCCGACCTGTCCCTGCTCGCGGACGACGCGCACGGCGCCCGCCTCGCCACCGAACACCTGGTCTCCCTCGGCCGGCGGCGGATCGCGCACATCACCGGCCCGGAGACGTACCGGGCCGCCCGCGACCGGGTCGCCAGCCTCCGCGCCGTGCTCGACGCGGCCGGCCTGTCGCTCGCCGGCGGCGAGCCGCGCTACGGCGAGTGGTCGCAGCGCTGGGGCCGGCACGCCGCGCGGATGCTGCTCAGCTCGCACCCCGACATCGACGCCATCTTCTGCGGCAACGACCAGATCGCGACCGGCGTGGCGCAGACCCTCCGCGACCTGGGCCGGCGCATCCCGGACGACGTCTCCATCGTCGGATACGACAACTGGCGCGAGTTCGCCGCCGACTGCCAGCCCCCGCTGACCACTGTGGACCTGGATCTCCAGCAGCTCGGCGAGAGCGCGGTGCGGCACCTGTTCGCCGCGCTCGACGGCCAGCCCACCGCCGGCGTCCTCCGCCAGCCCTGCCGCCTCGTCGTCCGCGACTCCACCGGCCCCGCTCCCTCGTGAGGGACGCCTTGATCATGAGGGCTGATACGTTGGCGCGGTGAGTGAGCAGCCCGTGGAGATTTACACCGATGGCGCGTGCAGTGGCAATCCCGGCCCGGGCGGGTGGGGCGCGGTCCTGCGCTACGGCGGCCATGTGAAAGAGATCTTCGGCGGCGAGCCGGCCGGCACCACCAACAACCGCATGGAGCTGACCGCGGCCATCCAGGCCCTGGAGTCGCTGACCAGGCCCGCCACCGTGCGGCTGCACACCGACAGCACCTACCTGCGCGACGGCATCACCAAGTGGCTGCGCGGCTGGCAGCGCAACGGCTGGCTGACCGCGGCGAAGAAGCCGGTCAAGAACGCCGACCTCTGGCAGCGCTTGGCGGCCGCGGCGGCGCGCCACCAGGTCGAGTGGACGTGGGTACGCGGACACGCCGGCGACCCGGGCAACGAGCACGCCGACCTGCTCGCGAACAAGGGCATGGCCGAGGCCCGCCAGCGCACCACCCCCCTCCCATGATCAAGGCGTCCCGCACCGCGTGTTCAACACCAGTGGGTCCCCCTGGTGCCTGGGGGCTCGCCCACGGCCCCCCACAAGTCTTTCAACCCCATGGGGGCACGCCTTGATCATGGGGTAGCGCGGGTGCGGGGGTGGGGGCGGGCGCGGGGCTACGGGTGGGGCGTAGGGCGAGGGCGGCGGCGAGCAGTGCCACGGGGAGCGACGGTACGGCGTACCGGGGTTCCATCACCGACGTCGCGATCGACACCACGACCATGCCGAAACCGACGCCGCCCAGCATGAGCGCGTCGACCGTGTCGCGGCGGGTGGCCGGCCCGATCCGCCGCCACCGGCGGCGGACCAGCGGCGCGGCCAGCACCAGCAGGAAGCACGCCGCCACCACGCCCGGCGGCGCGGTCGCCACCCTGCTGTACGCGTGCAGCGGACCGACCAGCGCGTGCTGGTGCGCCGAGGAGTCGCGTGACGCGCGGAGCGTGGCCGGGTCGAACGGTGCCATCAACGGCCGGCAGGCCGTCACGGGCCGGCCGGGCAGCTGCCAGATGCCGTCGAAACAGGCGTACCGCTCGTTGGGCGCGGGACCGGGGCGGGACATCTGCCAGGTCTCGACCGCGATCATCCACGCGTAGTCGCCGGGCTGGGCGAGGATGGCCTTGCGGGCGAACGAGCCGAACATGGCGTCGTGCTCCGCGGCCCGGAACTTCGCCGCCGGCGAGTGCCGCGACCACAGGTAGACGTCGGCCGGCCGGCGCTCGGCGATCGGCTCGGCCGGGCAGATCTGTTGCTCGGCCGGCGTGAGTCGCACCTGGTCACACTCGACGAACGTGGTGGTGCGGGCCCACAGGAACCGGCCACTGTAGGTGCTGAGCGAGTACGCGCCGTGGTGGCCGTGGTACCAGACCATGTAGCCCGCGACCGGGATCACGAGCGCCAGCGCGAACGCGCCCAGCCGGGCCCATCCGACCCACCGGACCACCAGGTAGAGCCCGACGAGCAGGGCCACCGGCAGGCCGATCGTGCGGGTCACGGTCGCGCCCGCGAGCAGCGCACCGGCGCCCGCGCAGGCCACCCAGCCCGGGCGCGGCCGCCAGCACAGCAGGACCAGCGCGGTCAGCAGCATCGCGGTGAACAGCGCCTCGGCGAGCAGGAAATGCTCCAGCGCGACGGTGCGCGCGTCGAGCAGCACGGGCGCGACGGCCACCGTGGCCAGCAGCCGGGATACCGCCCGCCGGCGCAGGAACGCGTACATGAGCACCGCGATTCCGAGGCCGACCAGGTGCTGGATGCCGACAATCAACCGGACCGAATGGAATGGGGACATCAGCCAGAGATAGAACGAATATCCCCATGGGCGTGCCTGATTCGGCACGTGGCTATATGCGCCTTCGAGGTAGACGCTCGTGTCGCCGAGAAACCAAAAGCCGGGCGCATATCCGACCATGACCAGCAGCCGCAGGACCGCGCCCGCGAACAACACCGCCAAAAACGGCCAATGCGGCATTATGCCGCGCCACACCCGCGTACGCAGGCGTGCGACACTAGCCCATTCGACGATGAACAAGCTGATCCCCGTTTTTGGTGTTGAAAGCGAAAGTGAGAGCACGATAGGGCATCCGGCGATCACCTGTCAATCGCGCGCCATTTCCGACTAGTCCGGATTAAAATTGATTTAGCCAGGGCGCCTATTGTGTACCGGCACGATACCCACGGTTACCCTTTGACCATGAGTGATCAACCCCGGGTCCGCCAGCTACGGCTGGTCGTCACCGCGCATGACTACGACGCCGCACTGCGCTTCTACCGCGACGTCCTCGGCCTGACCGAGGAGGCCGCGTTCTCGTCGCCGGACGGGCGGGTCACCATCCTCGACGCCGGCCGCGCCACCCTGGAGCTGGCCGACCCCAACCACGCCGACTACATCGACGAGGTCGAGGTCGGCCGCCGGGTGGCCGGACATCTCCGGGTGTGCTTCGAGGTCGACGACGCGCCCGCCACCACCGCCACGCTCGCGGCGGCCGGCGCCACGGTCGTCGCCGAGCCCACCCGCACCCCGTGGAACTCACTCAACGCCCGCTTGGACGCCCCAGCCGGCCTCCACATCACCCTCTTCGCCGAGTAACCCCCGTCCACCGATCAAGGAGAACTTCGCCGATCAAGGGCTCCGGCACCTGGATCCGAGATCAAACCATGTGCCGGAGCCCTTGATCGGCGCGGTTGTCCTTGATCGGCGCGGCGCGGCGCGGCGCGGCGAACCGCGGCGCGGCGCGGCGAACCGCGGCGCGGCGCGGCGAACCGCGGCGCGGCGCGGCGAACCGCGGCGCGGCGCGGCGTTGAATGAGGGCTACGTGAGGGACGGCCTGATCATGGGCGTCAGGAAGGCCAGTGCCAGTTGACGACGCGACCGATGGTCGCGTAGCCGGCCCGCGCGAACGCGGCGGCCATCGGCGCATTGCCGACGTCGGTCGCCGCGCGGATGTGCGGCACGCCCTCAGCGGCCAGGATCCGGGTACCCTCGGCGAGCAGATCGTCGATGTAACCGTTCCCGCGGTGCGCCGGCAGCACGCTGATATATCCGATGATCGGGTTGTAGTTGTTGCGCGCCGGGCAGACGAAGCCGACCGGTTCGCCGTCCGGCAGGGTCGCGATCCGCCACCAGTCGCGCGGGCTGCGATACTCCGCCAGCTCCCGGTCGTAGTGCGCGGCCGCCGCCTCGGGCGGCGTCATCCGGGTGAGGTCGTCGCGGCTGTGCGCGTCGAGCGTGCCGTCCAGTGTGGACGTCATCAGTGCGAGCATCTCCGCGCGGTCGCGCACCGGCCGGAACCGCAGGCGCCCGCTCGGCGCCGCGATCGGCGTGCCGGGCCGCCAGTCGAAGCGCAGCCGCTCCACCAGCGGGGCGCCACCCAGCTGGCTGAGGGCGTCCAGCAGCCGCTCCACCACGAGCCGGCTGTCCGGCCGCTCCCGCCAGTCCGGCGGCAGGTACCGGAGGTATTCCGGCGGGGTGGCCCCGGCCGGCAGCACGCGACGCAGCGCGGTGCGCAGCAGTCGCACGCCATCGTCGACGGTGTCCGCGTCGAAGATGTCGAGGATCTCCGGAGCCGGGTCGCCCCACCACGCGACCCGCGCCACCAGGCGCTCGCCGCGCAGGGCCATCCACATCCACTCTGGACGGCGCCGCCCGGCGTCGAGGTCGTCGGCCAGTTCGTCGTTGAGGAGGTAGGGGTAGCGGTTGAAGAGGTCGAGCTCGTCGCGCCCGCGGAGGGGGCGCACGGTCAGATCGTGCTGTTCCATGGTCAGGCATCTCCACTGTGGAAGCGATGGCCTTCCCGGATCAGCGCTCACCGCCACCGGGAAGGGAAAGGAAGACATGGTTGGTCATCTCCGTTACCCCTCCCCTCTCGGTGATCATGTGCGGGCCAAGACTACCCCAGCGAAGGGCATACAGTGGGCGGGTGGTGACCGTTGAGGATGTGCGGCGGGTGGCGCTGGCGCTGCCGCGCACCAAGGAGCACCTCATCCGCGACCGGATCAAGTTCCGCGTGGGCCAGATCGTCTACGTCGCGTTCTCCCGCGACGAGACCACGATGGGTTTCGCCTTCCCGAAAGAGGAGCGGGCGGCGCTGATCGCCGCCGAGCCGGAGAAGTTCTTCCCGCCGTCCCGCGCCGACGAGCGGTTCCGGTGGGTGCAGGCCTGGCTCGCCGCCCTCGACCACGACGAGATGCGCGAGCTGGTGATCGACGCGTGGCGCATGTGCGTGCCGAAACGCGTCGCCGCCGCCTGGGACGCGGACCAGCGAGCCCCATGATCAAGGCGTCCCTCACGTAGCTCTCACGACGTGAAGGACGCCTTGATCATAGAAGGATGGCGGCGCGCCAGCGCTCGTAGGCGTCCTCGAGCGCGGGGTTCGCGCGCGGGGCCACCTCCGGAGACTCGGCGCGCTTCGGGATCAGGCGCACGCCGGTCGCGCGGGCGGCGAGCATGGCGGCGCCGGTCGCCGACGCGCTGCGCACCTCGATCCGCCGCACCGGCACCCCCAGCGCGTCGGCGAGCAGCCGCCGCACGAGCGGTTCGCGACCGCCGCCGCCGGTGAGCCGCACCGCCGGGCCGAGCGGGCCGAGCAGCTCCGCCGCCCGGCGTACCGTGAAGATCATGGCCTCGACCGCGGCGCGCGCCAGGTCGGCGCGGCTGGTGGCCGCGGTCAGGCCCCACCAGCCGCCGCGGCTGCTCGGGTCCGCGATCCCGCCGCGCTCCCCGGTGAGGAACGGCAGGAACGACACGCCGCGCGCGCCGGCCGGCACGGCCGTCGCGGCCGCGACCAGCTCGGGCCAGTCCAGGCCGAGGGTCCGCGCGACCCAGTCGAGGGCGAGGCCGGCGTTCTGGACGGCGGCCATCGCGTACCAGCCGCGGTCCGCCGTCGCGTAGAGGTGGGTGACCGGCGCGGGCACCGGCTGGGGCGCGGCCACCCGCCGCAGCACCTGCGCGCCGGTGCCCAGGTTGACCTGGGTGGCCACGCCGTCGCCGGTGGCGAGCAGCGCCGCCGGCGTGTCCGCGCAGCCGGCCACGACCAGGGCGCCACCGAGCGCGCCGGCCTCGCCGACCACCGCGGCGGAGTCGACGACCGGCGGCAACAACCGTTCGGGTACGCCGGCGGCGGCGACCGCCGCGGCGGACCAGCCGTCGGCCACCACGTCCCACAGCAGCGTCGCCGAGGCGTCGCTGCGCTCGGTGACCGGTGGTCCGATGAGGACGGTGCGCAGGTAGTCCTTCGGCAGCAACAGATGCGCCGCCCGGGCGACCGCGGCCGGCTCGTGCTCGGCCAGCCAGGCGGCGATCGGCCCGGTCATGCCGGGGACGAGGGGGTTGGCGAGCCGGGCGCGCGCGTCGCCGGGCAGCGCGCGCCAGCGGGCGAGTTGGGCGGCGGCGCGCTGGTCCGGCCACAGCACGGCCGGGCGTACCGGTGCGCCGGCCTCGTCGCACAGCACCGCGCCGTGCATCTGGCCGGCGATGCCGGCCGCCGCGATGCGGTGGCCGGCCGGCAGCTGGTCGAGAGCGGCGCGCAACGCCGCCGCCCAGGCGACCGGGTCGGTCTCGGCCCGTCCGGGTGCGGGCTGCGACACCGGGTACGTGGACTCGGCCTCGCCGAGGAGCGTGCCGTCCGCGCCGAGCAGGGCGAGCTTGAGCCCGCTGGTGCCCAGGTCGATGCCGAGAAACACGGTCCCCTCCTTCAAGATCAAGGCGTCCCCGTAGTCGTTCTCACTACTACAGGGACGCCTTGATCATGGGATGGAATGTAACGGATCATTGGTGGCCGGCGCTGTATCAAGCGTGCGCGCGTGGGACAGGAGGGCACGTGTCCGATGAGGACGACCGGCAGACCCGGCTCCGGGTCGGGGGGTGGTTGCCCTCGCCCGACCCGACGGGTCAGATCGGTGGGTCGGCGCTGGCCAAGAACACCACCAAGGACGTCGTGCTGTCCCCCTCGCGGCGCCGGATGGAGCTGGCCACGCACGCGCGCCGGTTCTCCCGACGCCAGTTGGCGCTCGCCGGCGTGACCGTCGTGGTGGCGCTGGTCCTGTTGGGCATCGCCGCCGTCCAGCGCAGCGGCGTCGCCCCGGCGACCGTGGCCCAGTCCCCGCCCGGGATAGCCGGCGACGCGCTGGACTGGCTGACGAGCGCCCCGACGACCGATCCCGGAGCGCCGCTGGTTCCCTGGTGGAAGGCGAGCACGGAGCCGAGCGGCACAGCGGGTCCAGGCGGCGGCGCGAAGCCGGCCGCGCCGGCGCGACCCACCGCGGACGGGCCGACCGAGGGTGGGCCGGCCGCCACGCCCGCGGCGCCGACCACCCCGGCCGTCTCGTTGCGCGCCGGCGCGCGGGTCGGGCTGGAGCCGGTGACCCATCCCGGGTACCGGGTGCGGCATCGCCAGTTCGCCGGCTGGATCGACCGGATCGGGGCGGGCAGCGGCGCCCAGGACCGGGCCGATGCGGCGTTCACCGTGCGGGCGGGCCTGGCCAGCGCCAGCTGCGTCTCCTTCGAAGCGGTCAACTATCCCGGGTACTACCTGCGGCACCAGAACTTCCAGATCTACCTGCACCGGCGCGAGAGCACCGCGCTGTTCGCCGCGGACGCCACGTTCTGTGCCGGCACCGGGCTGACCGGCCAGCACACCTCGCTGCGTTCGTACAACTACCCGCAGCGCTACCTGCACCACCGGGACGCGCGGCTCGGCATCAGCACCGTGGACGCTGGCGCGCCGGCGCGCGCCGCGGCCACCTTCATCGTCCGCACCCCCCTCTAACCCATGATCAAGGCGTCCTTCACGTCGTTAGAACTACGTGAAGGACGCCTTGATCATGGGGTGAGGGTGAGTAGGCCGGGGGCGTGGTTGCGGTCGGCGAACGCGCGCACCCGGTCGCGGTAGCGGTCGCCCGCGAGCGCGGCGGCGAGCGCCGCGTCGCTGGCGCTGCCGATCTCGTCGTAGGTCGCGACCGCGGCGTCGAAATCGCCGGCGACCAGCGCCTCGGCCGCCACCACCCAGCGGGTACGCCGGACGGCGGTGTCGAGCACCGCGGTCACCGACGGGGTGGCCGCCGGAGCCAGCACGCTCGCGTGCGCGGCGGCGGACAGCCACTCCATCGTCAGCGCGGTCGGCGCGTCCCGCCACACCTCGGCCAGCTCGGCCAGGAACTCGGCGGCCAGGGCTGAGTCGCCGCGCAGCGCGTGGAAGAGCGCGCCGTGCGCGGTCGCGTTGTAGCGCAGCCGCGCCGACCCGGACTCGCGCGCCGCCCGCAGGCCGCGCGCCACGTCGTGGTCGGCCGGCCGGCCACAGAGGACACCCAGCCAGGCCCGGCGGCCCCGCAGTTGCAGATCCCACTCGGTGCTGTCGGCGCCCTCCCCGTCGAGGTATGCGTCGGCTGCCTGCAACAGCCCGATCCAGTCGCCGGCGAAGTAGGCCAGCTCGGCGTCCTCCGAGTGGCTCGGCACGAACCCGATCTGTCCACCGTGGATGGTCTGGCTCTCCCGCTCCAGCTCGGCCGCCCGCGCCAGGTCGCCTTCCTCCTGCAGGAAGGTGGCGAGGTTGTGGGTGGCCCGGCGCAGCACCGGCAGGCCCTGCGACCGGCAGGTCTCGACGACCCGCTCCAGGTCGTCGAGCGCCCGCGCGTCGCCGGCGATGTAGGCCGCGGCGTGCTGGGTGACCAGCGCGTGGGCGGCCGCGTCGGCGAGGCCGAGCCGGTGCGCCAGGCCGTGCGCGATCCGGGCCGACTCGATGGCCGAGCCGGTCTGGAAGTGCATCAGGTGCAGCCGGGCCAGCTCCGCGTACGCCTCGGCCTTGGCGGCGCTGTCCGGCTGCCCGGCGAAGAGGACGACCGCCCGATCCAGGTGCTCGCGCGCCAGCGGCAGCGCGGCCCGCATCGACTCGGCCTGCCCGAGCAGCGTCTGGGCGGCCGCCTCGCTGGCGACGTCGCCGACCTCGTGCATCTGGTCGGCCAGCCGCGCCACGTCCTTCTCGCCGTGCTCCCGGTAGAACCGGTCGGCGTCGGCCAGAAACCGCAGCTGGTGGCGCATCAGCTCGGCGGTGCGCCGCTGGTGCGGCTCGTGGTCGACCGGCCACACGTTGAGCGCCTGCTCGACGTACTCGAGGGCGGCGTCCACCGCGTACACGGCGAAGGACGCGTCGGCCGCGGCCCGCAGCGCCCCGCGGGCGGCGTCGATTTCGGCGGCCGTGTCCTCGCCGAGGCTCTGGGCCAGCGACAGGGCCTCCATGCGGTGCCTGGCCACCGCGGTGGCCAGGTCGTGCCGGCCGCCCATGGCGACCCGCTCCAACCAGCTCGCCGCCCGCCGGTGCAGCGCCGCGCGGGTCGCGCGGGGCAGCCGCCGGTACGCCACGTCGCGGACCAGTTGGTGCTGGAAGACCAGCTCCGCTTCACCGGCAACAGTGGACAGTCCACCCACGACCAGGATGTCGCGCTGGCGCAACCGGTACAGCACCTGCGCGGCGTCGCCGACGTCCAGCTCCAGCATCGCGGCGACGGCGCCCGCCCACACCCGGTCGCCGAGCACCGCGGCGGCGCCGAGCACGGTGCGCCCGCCGTGGTCGAGCAGGTCGATGCGGTTGGCCACGACGCCCTGGACGGTCTCCGGCACCTCCAGCTCGCCGGTCACGTCGAGGCCGGTTTCGGTGCGGCGCTCGGCGAGCATCCGCACATACTCCACCGCGTACATCGGGTTGCCGCCGGTGATGTCGGCCAGCCGGTCGACGTATGCGTCGGGAAGCTCTTGCTGGTGCAGCAGGGTGGTCAGCAGGCTGCGCATCTCGGTCGGCCGGAGCCGGGCCAGCGAGACGGACAGCACGCCGGGCAGCGTGGTCGGCCACGACGGCTGCTGGTCGAGCAGCTCCGGCCAGTACGTGCACAGCACGAACAGCGGCGCGTCGCCGCCGGCCTCGACCAGCTCGGCCAGGAACCGCAGCAGCGCGGGGTCGGCGTAGTGCAGATCTTCCACCACCAGCACGGTGGGGAGGTGACGGGCCATCGCCAGCAGCGCGGCGCGCCAGGCGGCCTCGATCTCACCCGGCCGCACGGCGCGGCCCGGCAGCCCCGCGAGCGGCGCCACCAGATCGGTCAGGCGTTCCCGTTCGGCGGGTGGCAGGATGTCGGCGAGCGCGGCGGTGAGCCGCTCCCGCGTGGTGTTCGGGTCGTCGGTGTCCAGCACGTCGGCCTCGGCCTTGATGATCTCGGCCAGCGCGTCGTAGGTGCCGCCCGCCCCGTACGGCACGCAGCGCCCGACCCGCCACCGCACGAACAGGTCGCGGGAGTCCCGCGCTTTGCGGAACAGCTCCCGGACCAGCCGGCTCTTGCCGAGCCCTTGGGCGCCCACGATGGACACCAGCTGCGCGCGGCGCTCGGACACCGACCGGTTCAGCGCCGCCATCACCAGATCCAGTTCGGACTGCCGCCCGACCAGCGGGGTGCCGTCGTCGTCGACCAGCAGCGGTCGCCGCGCCGACGCCTGCGCCAACCACGCCTCGACCGGCCGCGACTTGCCCGCCACCGTCAGCTCCAGCGGCTCGTCGGCGTACCGGATCGACCCGGCCGTCGCGCGGTGCGTGGCCGCGGACACCAGCACGCCGCCGGGCGGCGCGTGCTGCTGCAGCCGCGCGGCGGTGGCGACCACATCACCGGAGACCAGCGCCTGGCCGCCGGAGCGGGCGGCGCGCAGGTCGACCAGCGCCTCCCCGGTGGCCACGCCCACCCGGGCGCGCATCCGGTACCGGCCGGCCAGCGGCCGGTCGTCCAACTCGCGCTGCAGCTCCAGGCCCGCGAAGACCGCGCGATATCCGTCGTGCTCCGTCTCCACGGGCACCCCGAACACCGCCATCACGGCGTCGCCGATGTACTTCTCCACCACGCCGCCGTACCGCCGGATCACCTCGCGGGCGGCGGAGAAGTAGTCTGTCTGCAGACTGTGCAGGTCTTCCGGGTCCAGACTCTCGGCCATCTGGGTGAACCCTTTGAGGTCCACGAAGAGCACGGTGATCGTGCGCCGCTCCTCGCGCGGGGTGCCCGGCCCCCTGATCTCCTCGGCGATCCGGGTGCCGCACGACGTGCAGAAACTCGACCAGGGCGCGACTGTGGACAGGCAGGAGGGGCAGCGAACGTCCAGCCCGGAGCCACACTGACCGCAGAAGCGGTGCTCCGGCGCCGCCGGGGTGCCGCAGTGTGGGCAGGCGCGCGCGCCCTGCTTGTCGACCATCCGATACCGTCCTCGCCGCACCATTTGTCGGGGCTCCGACTCAACGGCGGGCCCGCCCGCGGGTCGCCACTAGAGTACGCCGTGCGACGAGCGCAGCCTCTCCAATTAGCTCGTTAGCGGAAGCGCGGGGGCAGAAGCTCGCGCAGAAGGAGGAAAGATCATGGCAGACCCGAAGGACGAGGGCGAGGGCAAGGGCGTCGGCTCGACGCAGGGCAAGGGCGTCGGCTCCGAGCCCGACCCGGGTAAGGGCGTCGGCGCGCCGGACCCCGGCAAGGGCGTAGGCACCCCCGGGGAATAACCCACCTCATGATCAAGGCGTCCCCCACGTCGTTCTAACGACGTGCGGGACGCCTTGATCATGGAGGGTGCGAGATTACGCGGTGAAGCGGAGGCGGCGGCGCCGGGCGAGCAGGAAGCCGGTCACGCCCAGCGCGAGCAGCGCGCCACCGGCGCCCGCCACCAGGCCGGTCGTCGCACCGGTCACCGGCAACCCACCGCCGCCACCGCTGGTCGGGTTGACCAGCAGCTTCGCGAAGTCGTTCGCCGGGTCGAGGTCCCGCTCCCGGGTGAAGCCCTCGCACGGGCAGGGCACGTTCACCTCGACGATGCCGGCGGCGTCCGCGATCACCTCGTCGACGCGGAGCGCGAACTCGTAGACCACGGCCTCGCCGGCGACCAGCTCGATCCCGGTCGCGCACCGGTACCGGCTGGCACCGGTCTTGCCCGGGTTGTCCCAGTCCGGGTCGTCACCGTTCATCGGGTAGCAGGCGTCCGGCACACCCACCACCGTGGTACCCGGCGGCGCTACCACGTCGAGCCGGGTGATCTCCGCGCCGCTGCGTCCGAAGTCGAGGGTCGCGGGGCCGTTGTTCGCCACGCCCACCTCGGCGGTGCGCACGTCACCCTTGGCGCCGGTCAGCGAGTCACCCACGGCGGCCAGGTCGGCGCCGTTCGTCCCGGTGACGTTGACGGTGAGCAGCGTCCAGTTGTTCTCCGGGTTCACGTCGGCCTGCGCCCCGCTCGCGGCGGCGGTCGCGACCAGCTTCAGCTCGCCGTCGTTGCCCGGGTCGCCGAGGTCGCCACCGTTCTCCGTCACGTAGTCGGCGAAGTCCTCGAACTCGGCGCGCGTCGTCACGATCCGCTCGCCCCAGTCGGTGCCGGGCGCGTAGGCGTCCTCGGCCACCACGTAGGGCAGCGTCGCGGTGAACGTCTCACCCGGGCCGACCCGGGTGTCGAAGGCACAGGTGCGCAGCTTGTCGCCGGCATAGGTGCAGTTGCCGTACTTCCGGCCGGCGCGCAGCCCGTAGTCGTCGTAGAAGATGACGTTCAGCCCGTCCACGGCGGTGTCGCCGGGGTTGGTCACCGTCACCTTGGCCGAGAACGCCTTGCCCGGCGCGGCCGAGACCTCGACCTCCGGCCCGGCGGCGATGTCGACCGCCGCACCGACCCGCACCGTCGCCTTGTGGCTCGCGGGCGCGAGGCCGGGCGCCGAGAACGTCGCGGTCAGCGTGCCGGTGTCGCCGTCAGCCGCGCCGGGCGCCGCTTTCAGGACGAACCCGAAGTAGCCGGCGGTGCCCCACTCGTCGACCTCGATCTCGTAGGGCTGCGTGCAGACGAGCTTGTCCGGCGTGGGCGACTCGCAGTCCGACGCGTCCTCCGGCTCGTCGACGACGACCTTCCCGTTGAGACCGGACAGGTCGATGGTGATCGTGGCCGCCGGCAGGACGAGCGGCTCCGATGCGTACAGCACCGGGTACTCCAGCTTGCCGGGGCCGTCGGCGGCCACCGTGGTGTTACCGAAGTAGAGGCCGAGCTCGGCGGCGGGCGCCTGCGCGGCGGCGGGTATGGCAGTGGTGGCGACCAACGCGCCGACCACGCCGAGCCCTGCGAGCGCGCGCAGGGTCAACTGGTGAGACATGGGTGAGGGGTCCTCCGTGATTGCGTGAAAGCCTGCGGAGCCTATCGGCCCCGCGAGCCACCGCGCGACCCCGTAAACGATCAAGGCACCCGGGACTCGCTCAGGAGGACATGAGCCAGCCGTACTTGGCGCGGAGGACGTGGGCGACCGCGTCGAAGCGGCGGCGGTCCAGCACGCAGCCTTCGCGGCGGATGCCGTCCTCGTCCACTTCGAGCACCCGGTCCAGCCGCACCCAGCTCGGCCGCTCCTGGCGGTCCCAGGCGCCCGGCCCCAGCCCGAACCAGTGGCGCTCGCCGTCGCGGTCGGCGTTGCTGGACAGCATGAGCCCCAGCAGCGTGCGGCCCTGCCGCCCGACGACCAGCACCGGGCGGTCCTTGCCCAGCTCCGGCTGGTCCTCGTACCCGACCCAGGTCCACACGACCTCGCCCGGGTCCGCGTCACCGTCGAGCTGCGGGGCGTATACCAGCAGCCGGCCGCCAGCCGGTACCTCGCTCTTCCAGACACTCTTCACGATCGAGAACCTAACGCAACCACCCGCCGCGCCGCGTCGATCAAGGAAAACCGCGCCGATCAAGGGCTCGGGCACATGGATCCGAGATCAAACCATGTGCCGGAGCCCTTGATCGGCGGGCAGGGCCTTGATCCCCGGAGGGGCAGGGGTTTGATCATGGGGTTAGCGGGCGACGAGGGTGAGTTCGAAGGTGTAGAGGGATGCGCGGTAGGCGTGCCGGCCGTACTCGACGGCGCGACCGGCGTCGTCGTACGCGGTGCGGATCATGGTCAGCAGCGGCGCGCCCCGCGCCTCCCCCAGCAGTCGCGACTCGGCGGCCGTGGCCTTGCGGGCGCCGATGGCCTGGTCGGCCAGGCGCAGGTTGACCCCGGCGGCGCGCATGAGCTGGTAGAGCCCGCGCCCGGCCAGCTCGTCGGCGGTGATCGGGATGATGCCCGCGGGCAGGTAGTTGCGCATCAGCGCGAGCGGCTCACCCTGGGCGTACCGGAGCCGCTCCACCGCCAGCACCGGCGCGCCGCTGGGCAGCGACAGCGCGACCGCCACCTCGTCCGGCGCCGGGATCTCGGTCAGCGACAGCACGTCGGTGCGCGGCCGCTGGCCGGTGCGGTTGAGGTCGTCGTAGAGGCTGGTCAGCTCGACCGTCCGACGGACCTTGGCGTGCACGACCTGGGTGCCGACCCCGCGCTTGCGCACCAGCAGTCCCTTGTCGACCAGGTACTGGATGGCCTGCCGCATGGTGGGTCGGGAGAGGCCGAGCTGGTCCGCCAGGGCGACCTCGTTCTCCAGCCGCGTGCCGGGGGTGAGCCGGCCGGACTCGATCAGCTCTTCGAGTCGCTGCGCCACCTGGAAGTACAGGGGCACCGGGCTCGACCGGTCGACCCGGATGAGCTGCCCGACGGGGTCCGCGGTCATGGTGTGTTTCAGGTCCTCTCAAGCTCGTGCGTCAGCGCGGTCAACTCGTCGCCGCCGGCCATCTCGCGGGTGAGGTCGTCGAGAGTAATCTCGGCCCGCGTGCGGTCCAACCGCATTCGGCCGCGGTTGAGCAGGATGTAGTGGTCACCCACGAGGTAGGCGTGGTGCGGGTTGTGGGTGATGAACACGACGCCGAGGCCGGCGTCGCGGGCGGCGGCGACGTACTTGAGTACCACACCGGACTGCTTGACGCCGAGCGCGGCGGTCGGTTCGTCGAGGATGAGCACCCGCGCTCCGAAGTGGATGGCCCGGGCGATGGCGACGCACTGCCGTTCGCCGCCGGAGAGCTGGCCGATCGGCTGCTCCACGTCGTGGAGGTGGATGCCCATGCGGGCCAGCTCGTCGCGGGTGGTGCGGCGCATGGTGTCGATGTCGAGCACCTTGAACCGGCCCTTGCGCAGCTCGCTGCCGAGGAAGAAGTTGCGCCACACCGGCATCAGCGCGACGACGGCGAGATCCTGGTACACGGTGGCGATGCCGCGGTCGAGCGCCTCCCGCGGCGAGCCGAAGTGGGCGGGTTCGCCGTCGACCCGCAGCTCTCCCGTGTCGTGCCGGTGCAGCCCGGACATGATTTTGATCAGTGTGGACTTGCCGGCGCCGTTGTCGCCGAGCACGCAGGTGATCTCCCCGGCGTTGACCCGCAGGGAGATGTCGTGCAGCGCGACGATGTTGCCGTACCGCTTGCCCACGTGGGACATCTCGATGAGCGTCATCGCCGCACCGCCAACCGCCGGACCCACATGTTCAACACTGTCGCGAGGAGCAGCATGATGCCGAGGAAGAACTTGAACCAGTCGGCCTCCCACCCGGCGTAGACGATGCCCTGGTTCGTCATGCCGAAGATGAGCGCGCCGAACGCGGCACCGATCGCCGAGCCGTAGCCGCCGGTGAGCAGGCACCCGCCGATGACGGCCGCGATGATGTAGATGAACTCGTTGCCGACGCCCTCACCGGACTGCACGGTGCTGAAGGCGAAGAGCCGGTGCATGCCGATGAACCAGGCGCCGAAGCCGACGGCCATGAACAGCGCGATCTTCGTCTGCCGCACCGGCACGCCGACCGCCCGGGCGCTGTCCACATTGCCGCCGACCGCGAAGATCCAGTTGCCGAACCGGGTGCGCAGCAGGATCCAGGTGCCGATGGCGACGAACAGCAGCCACCACAGCACGGTGACCCGGATCGTCACGCCGCCGACGTCGAACGAGGACGCGAAGACCCGCCGGGCCGAGGCGAACCCGTCCATGTCGGCGACGTTGTCGGTCGCCACCTGCCCGCCGACCGCCTTGGTGATGGCGATGTTCGCGCCCTGCAGCATGAGGAACGTGCCGAGGGTGACCAGGAAGCTGGGTATCCGGGTGGTCATCACCAGGAACCCGTTGAGGAAGCCCACGCCGAGCGCGAACGCCAGCGCGACCACCACGCCGACCCACAGGTTGAGGCTGAGCTGGTAGCTCAGCATCGACGCGGTCAGCGCGGACGCGGTCACCGCCACCCCGGCCGACAGGTCGAACTCGCCGCCGATCATCAGCAGCGCCACCGGTACCGCCATGATGCCGATCGTCGAGCTGACGTAGAGCACGGTGGCCATCGAGGTGGCCTGGCGGAACGGGTCGGCGATCGCGAAGAAGAACACGAAGATCGCGATCGCGCCGACCAGCGAGCCCAGCTCCGGCCGGGCCAGCGCCCGGTGCGGCAGCGAGGCCCGCGACGCCGTGGCGACACTCACCGGGTGCCCCGGTTGGCGTACTCGGCGATGCTGTCGATGTTGGACTGGTCCACGAACGACGGTCCGGTCAGGACGGTCTGGCCGCCGCCGATGATGTTGCCGTTCGTCTTGTACAGCCACAGCGAGTCGATGGCCAGGTAGCCTTGCAGGTACGGCTGCTGGTCGACGGCCCACTGCACGTCGCCGTTCTTGATGGCGGTGACCAGGTCCTTGTTGGTGTCGAACGTGACCACCTTCGCCGCGCTGCCGGCGTCCTTCGCGGACTCCACCGCGGTGATGGCGATCGGCGCGCCCAACCCGACCACCCGGTCGATGGCCTTGTCCTGCTGCAGCTTCGCCGTGATGGTGGACTTGACCGACGGCATGTCCTTGCTGTTCACGTTGACGTTCTCGACGGTGACGCCGCCGCCGGCGCCCCGGCGGACGCCCTCGCACCGCGCTTCGAGGGACACGTTGCCCTGCTCGTGGATGACGCACAGCACCCGCTTGGCGCCCTCGCTGCCCAGCCGCTGCCCGACCGCCTCACCGGTGAGCCGCTCGTCCTGCCCGAAGTACTCGAGCACGCCCATGCTCTTCCAGTTCTCGATGCCCGAGTTGAGCGCCACCACCGGGATGCCGGCGGCCGTGGCCTTGGCGACGGCGTCCTTCAGCGCGTCCGGCTTCGCCAGCGTCACGGCGATGCCGTCGACCTTGCTGTCGACCGCGTTCTGCACCAGGTTGGCCTGCTCCGGCCCGTCGGCGTTGTTCGAGTAGTCCAGGTCGATGTTGTCCTTCTGGGCCGCGGCCTCGGCGCCCTTGCGGACCAGGTCCCAGAACGTGTCACCCGCGACCTCGTGGGTGATCATCGCGATCTTGAGGCGGGGAGTGTCGGCGACGCCGGCGTTCCCGCCGCCGTTCGACTCCTCTTCCTGTTTGCCACCTTCGCTGCTGCATGCCGCCAGGCCGAGCGTGACGGCGGTCAGCAGCACGAGCGCGGGTTTCAACATGGCGCACCTCCGTGGGGATCAGTGCATGGTCGGGAAGTGGTAACTCGCTCCAGCGGGGTGAGAGACGTGCGGCCACCGGCTGGTGACCACCTTGGCGCGGGTGTAGAACGAGATGCCCTCGGCGCCGTGGACGTGCTTGTCGCCGAACAGCGAGTCCTTCCACCCGCCGAACGAGTAGTACGCCATCGGCACCGGAATGGGCACATTGATGCCTATCATGCCAACCTGGACGCCGCGCTGGAAGCGCCGCGCCGCCTCGCCGCTGGCGGTGAAGATGGCCGTGCCGTTGCCGTACGGGTTCGCGTTGACCAGCTGGATCGCCTCGTCCACACTGTCCGCCCGGAGCACCGACAGCACCGGGCCGAAGATCTCCTCACGATAGACGTCCATCTCCGGGGTGACCCGGTCGACGACGGTCGGCCCGACGAAGAAACCGTTCTCGTAGCCGGGCACCACGAGCCCGCGGCCGTCCACAGTGACCTGGGCGCCCTGCCGCTCGCCGGCGTCGACGATGCTGACGATCCGGTCCCGCGCGGCGGCGGTCACCACCGGGCCCATCTCGCTGCCCGGGTCGCGGCCGGGGCCCACCTTCACCGCCGACGCCTTGGCGCTGACCGCCTCGACGAGCGCGGTGCCGGCGTCGCCCACCGCGACGGCCGCCGAGATGGCCATGCACCGCTCCCCCGCCGACCCGTACGCGGCGGCCACCAGGTGGTCGGACACGTAGTCCAGGTCGGCGTCCGGCAGCACGATGGCGTGGTTCTTGGCGCCGCCGAGCGCCTGCACCCGCTTGCCGTTGGCGGAGCCGCGCTGGTGGATGTACCGGGCGATCGGCGTGGAACCCACGAAGGACACCGCGGCCACGTCGGGGTGGTCGAGCAGCGCGTCGACCGCCTCCTTGCCGCCGTGCACGACGTTGAAGACGCCGTCGGGCAGGCCGGCCTCGGCCCAGAGCTGGGCCACCAGCAGCGACGCCGACGGGTCCCGCTCGCTGGGCTTGAGCACGAACGTGTTGCCGCAGGCGATGGCGATGGGGTGCATCCACATCGGCACCATCGCCGGGAAGTTGAACGGCGTGATGCCCGCGACCACGCCGAGCGGCTCGCGGAACGAGAACGAGTCGACGCCGGTGGAGATCTGGTCCGAGTAGTCGCCCTTGAGCAGGTGCGGGACGCCGCAGGCGAACTCGATGACCTCCAGGCCGCGCTGCACCTCGCCGCGGGCGTCGGACACCACCTTGCCGTGCTCGTCGGAGATGACCTCGGCGAGCTCGTCCATCCGGCGGTTGACCAGCTCGCGGAACCCGAACAGCACCTTGGCCCGCTTGCTGAGCGACGACTGCGACCACTCGGCGAACGCGGCCCGCGCGCTGGCGACCGCGGCCGCCACGTCGTCGGCGCCGCCCAGGATCACCTCGGCCTGCTGCTGCCCGGTCGCCGGGTTCCACACCGGGCCGCGCTGGGTGCTCGTGCCGGCGGTCGTCTTGCCGCCGATCCAGTGTTCTATTGTCCGCACTGGACACTCCTCTCAAAGGGGCCGAAGGTAGGAGCGCTGGTTGGTCTTCGCGGCCTCGTACTGCTTGCGGGCCTGGCGGGTGGCGTCCAGGGTGGACACCTCGGCGACCGGCACGTCCCACCAGGATTCGCTGTCCGGCGCCGACACCAGCGGGTCGGTCTCGACGTGCACGACCGTCGGCCCGTCGGCCGCCTTCGCCTCGCGCAGCGCGGCGCGCAGCTCGTCGACGCCGTGCGCGCGCAGCACCCGTACCCCCAGGCTGGCCGCGTTCGCGGCCAGGTCCACCGGCAGCACCTCGCCGTCGAGCCGCCCCGACTCCGGGTTCCGGTACCGGTACCAGGTGCCGTATCGCGGCGCGCCGACCTCTTCGGACAGCGCGCCGATGGAGGCGAAGCCGTGGTTCTGCACCAGCACGACGATCAGCTTGACGCCCTCCTGGACGGCGGTCACCAGCTCCTGCGCCATCATGAGGTAGGAGCCGTCGCCGACCATGACGAAGACATCCCGGTCCGGCTCCCCCTGGTTGAGAAGAGCCATCTTCACGCCTAAACCTCCGGCGATCTCGTAGCCCATGCAGGAGTAGCCGTACTCGACGTGGTAGCCCTTCGGGTCCCGGGTGCGCCACAGCTTGTGCAGGTCGCCCGGCATCGAGCCGGCCGCGCACACCACGACGTCGCGCGGCTCGGACACCTCGTTGACCACACCGATCACTTCGGACTGTGCCGGCAGCGGCCCGTGCCCGAGCGTGTACGCCCGCTCCACCGTCTCGTCCCACTCCGCCGCGAGGCGCGCGGCGTCGGCACGATACTCCGGCGCCACCGTCCAGCCGGCCAGCGCCGACGTGAGCGCGACCAGCGCCTCGCGGGCGTCCGCCACCAGCGCGACCCCGGCGTGCTTGGCGGCGTCGAACGCGGCCACGTTGACGTTCACGAACCGGCAGTCCCCGAACGCGGTCCGGGAGGCGGTCGTAAAGTCGCTGTACCGGGTGCCGACGCCGATCACGAGGTCGGCCTGGCGGGCCAGCGCGTTCGCCGCGGTGGTGCCGGTGGCGCCGACCGCACCCACGGCGAGCGGGTGGTCGTACCGCAGCGAGCCCTTGCCGGCCTGGGTCTCCGCGACCGGCACCCCGGTCGCCTCCACGAAGAGCCGCAGCGCCTCGTTGGCCTCCGAATAGGCGACGCCACCGCCGGCGACCAGCAGGGGCCGCTCGGCGGAGCGGATCAGCGCGACCGCCCGGGCCAGCGCCGCCGGCTCGGGCACCGGCCGGGGCACGTGCCACACCCGCGGCGCGAACAGCTCGGCCGGCCAGTCGGCCGCCTCGGCCTGCACGTCCTGCGGCAGCGCCAGGGTGACCGCGCCGGTCTCGGCCGGGTCGGTCAGCACCCGCATCGCGGACAGCAGCGCGCCGGGCAGCTGCTCGGGCCGCCAGACCCGGTCGAAGTACCGGGACACCGGCCGGAACGCGTCGTTGACCGACACGTCGTACTGGCGTGGGTCCTCCAGCTGTTGCAGCACCGGGTCGGCGGCCCGGGTGGCGAACACGTCGCCGGGCAGCAGCAGCACCGGCAGCCGGTTGACGGTGGCCAGCGCCGCGCCGGTCACCATGTTGGTGGCCCCCGGCCCGATCGACGACGTGCAGGCCAGCGTGGTGAGCCGGTTGCGCATCCGGGCGTACGCGGCGGCGGCGTGCACCATGGCCTGCTCGTTGCGGGCCTGGTGGTAGGGCAGCGCGCCGGGCGTGCGCAGCTCGGCCTCCATCAGCGCCTGCCCGAGGCCGGCCACGTTGCCGTGCCCGAAGATGCCGAAGCAGCCGGCGAACAGCTGGTGCGCCACGCCGTCCCGCTCGGTGCGCTGGGCGGCGAGGAACCGGACCACGGCCTGCGCGACAGTCAATCTCATATGTCACTCCTGAACGGCAGTCTAGGATCCACGGGCTGATCCGCCCAGGTGCCGCGGATCCAGCCGTGCGCCGGGTCGTCGCAGACCAGCCAGGCGCGCTCGTCGGCCGGACCCGCCATGACGTTGAGGTAGTAGAGGTCGTAACCGGGCGCGGCCATCGACGGCCCGTGCCAGCCGCGCGGCACCAGCACCACGTCGCCACCGCGCACCTCGGCGAGCACGTCGATGCCGTCCCCGTAGACCCGCTGGTAAGCGGGTCCCCCACCGGCGACCTCGAAGTAGTAGATCTCCTCCAGGACGGCCTCGCCGGGCCGGTCCTCGTCGTGCTTGTGCGGCGGGTACGACGACCAGTTGCCGCCCGGCGTCAGCACCTCGCACGCGATCAGCCGGTCGGCGAACGGGAACGCCTCCGGCGTACCGAAGTTGTTCACCTGGCGCGAGCAGTTGCCGGCGCCGCGCAGCTCGACCGGCACGTCCGCCGCCGCGAGATAGCGCGGCGTGAGCCTGCGCCGGGCCCGCGCGGCCGGCACCGCGAACCGGCCGCCGTCCACGCTGGACACCCGCACGGCGCTGTCCCGCGGCACGTACGCGATGTCGGTGGGCCCCGCGAACACGCTGGGCCGGCCGGCCAGCTCGGCGGTGAAGTCCTCGGACGTGACAGTGCACGCGCCGGACAGCGGCACGACCATCACCTCGTCGTCGCCGGTGGCGAACTCGTGGACGCCGGCGGGCGGCAGGTCGAGGATCCGCAACCCCGAGTACGCCCAGCCCGCCGACTCCGGCGTCACCTCGGTGCACTGCGGAAGGTAGTGCTTCATAGCAGGCTCACCGCCGTGTCGACCGCGCCGCCCACGTCGTCGTCGGACGGGTAGAGCAGCGACCGCCCGGCCACGATGCCTTTCACCGTGGGCAGCTTGAGCGCCTCGCGCCAGCCCTCGAACGCCGCGTCCGGGTCGCCGGTCACCTCGCCGCCCAGCAGCAGCGCCGGCAGCGTCGAGGTGGCCATCACCCGTTCCATCTCCGGCACCACCGGCACCTTCAACCACGTGTACGCCGACGTGCCGCCCAGACCCGACGCGACCGCGATGGCCCGGATCATCGCGTCGGCGGTGAGCTCGTTACGCACCTTGCCGTCGACCCGGTGCGACAGGAACGGCTCCACCATGGCGATCCGCTGCCGGGCGGCCAGCGCGTCCACCGCGTGGGCGCAGGACTCCAGCGTGGACACCGTGGTCGGGTCGTCCGGGTCGACGCGCAGCAGCATCTTGCCGCCGTCGAAACCCATCGCGGCGACCGCGTCGGCCGTGTACCCGGTGAACCGGTCGTCGATCTCGAAGACCGTGCCGGCCAGGCCGCCACGGTTCATCGACCCGAACACCACCTTGTCCTCCAGCGCGCCCAGCAGCAGCAGGTCCTCCAGCACGTCGGCGGTGCCGAGCACGCCGTCCACGCCGGGCCGGGACAGCGCCACGCACAGCCGCTCCAGCAGGTCGGCGCGGTCGGCCATGGCCAGCGGCCGCGCGCCGGCCCGCAGCGCGCCGCGCGCCGGGTGGTCGGCCGCCACCAGCACGAGCCGCCCGCCGATCCGCCCCCGCCGGCGCGCCGCGGCCGCCTCCACAATGGCCTGCGGCCGGTGCACGCGGGTGCGCACTATCTCGGCGAACAAGTCAGCGAACATCGACTCCCCCGGTCTCCAGCACCTCGGCCGTGGTCGGCATGGCGTCGGAACACGCCAGCCGGCCAGCGACGATCGCACCCGCCACGTTGGCGAAGCGCATCACGCGGGCGGTGTCCCACCCGGCGAGCAACCCGTGGCAGAGCGCGCCGCCGAACGCGTCGCCCGCGCCCAGCCCGTTCACCACGTCGACCGGGAACGGCGGCACCTCCACCGACCCGGACGCGTCGACGGCCAGCACACCGCGCGGTCCCTGCTTGACCACCGCCAGGTCCACACCCAGGTCGCGCAGCGCCTTGGCCGCGGCGGCGGGCTCCCGCTCGGCGACGGCCGTGTAGCACTCGTCGAGGTTGCCGACCGCGACGGTGGCGTACGGCAACGCCTCCCGCAGCCAGCGGCGGGCCTCCTCGCGGGACGGCCAGAACATCGGCCGGTAGTCCAGGTCCACCACGGTGATCCCGGCCCGGCCGCGCGCTTCCAGCGCGGCGAGCGTCGCGGACCGGCTGGGCTCCTGGCACAGCCCGGTGCCGGTCACCCAGAAGACGCCGGCCGCGCGGACCGCGTCGAGATCCAGCTCGTCGGTCCGGATCTGGAGGTCGGGCGCCGTCGGGTACCGGTAGAAGTAGAGCGGGAAGTCGTCCGGCGGGAAGATCTCGCAGAACGTGACCGGCGTGGGCAGCGTGTCCACTGTGGTGACGTAGCGGTCGTCGACGCCGTACCCGCGCAGGGCCTGGTGGATGAACTCGCCGAACGGGTCGGCGCCGGTGCGGCTGACGATCGCCGCGCGGCGGCCGTGCCGGGCGGCCGCGACCGCGACGTTGGTGGCGCTGCCGCCCAGGTACTTGCCGAAGGTCTCCACCTCGGCGAGCCCGACGCCGATCTGGAGTGGATAGATGTCCACCCCGATCCGGCCCATCGCCAAGACGTCGAAAGTCACGCAAGGCCTCGCAGGTAATCCACACTCGACCGCACGTCCGGCAGCGGGTCGTCGTCCGGCCCGGTCAGCACGGCGTCCTGCTCCATCACGTACCAGCCGTGGTAACCGGAGGCGGTGAGGACGCGCACGATGCCCGCGATGTCGACGTCGCCCCGCCCCAGCGGCCGGTACATGCCGGCGGCCACCGCCGCGGTGTAGGTGAGCTCGCCGGCGCGCACCCGCGCGGCCATGGCGGCGTCGACGTCCTTGAGGTGCACGTGCTCGATCCGCTCCGGCACCCGCGTGGCCAGCGCGACCGGGTCGGCGCCGCCGACCATCAGGTGCCCGGTGTCCAGGCACAGCGGCACGCGCGACCCGGCGAGCACCCGCTCGACCTCGTCGGCGCGCTCGACCATGGTGCCCACGTGCGGGTGCAGCGCGGCGGTCAGCCCGGCGTCCGTGGCCGCCGCCGTCGCCGCGTCCAGGTTGGACAGCAGCGTCCGCCAGCCGGTCTCGTCGAGCGCCGGCCGCGCGTCGTACCCGGTCAGCCCGGTGTCCGCGGCCAGCACCAGCACCTCCGCGCCGGCCTCGGCGAACCGCTCCGCGACGGCGCGCAGCGCGGGCAGCGGGTCGTGGCCCGGGTCGTGCAGCACCGCCGGCACGAAGCCGCCGACCAGGCTCAGCCCGTACCCCGACAGCAGCCCGTCGAGCTCCTTCGGCTGGTCGGGCAGGAAGCCGTCCGGCCCGTACTCGGTGGCGGTGATGCCGAGGTCGCGCATCTGCGCCAGCACCCGCTCGGCGGGCAGCTGGTAACCCCAGCCGGGCACCTCGCACACGCCCCACGAGATGGGCGCGCCCGCGATGTTCAGCGTCATCGTGCTCGTACCTCCGCGAGGGTCACTGGGCGGTGCTCGCGCCGCGAGCGCTCGCACGCCTCCGCCACGTAAAAGGCTTCCAGCGCGTCGCGCACCGTGCACGGCGACGGCGCGGTCCCGGCGACCACGCCGGTGAACGCGGCCAGCTCCGCCACGTAGGCGGCGTGGAAGCGGTCCATGAAGTGCGGGTACGGCGTGCCGGCCGGCCACGGCACGCCCGGCTCGGCCGAGCGCAGCGGCAGCCGGTCGTCCAGGCCCACGGACACGCTGTCCTTGGCGCCGAGCACCTCCAGCCGCACGTCGTACCCCGCCGCGTTGTACCTCGTCGCGGACACCAGCGCGAGCGTGTCGTCGTCGAGCGTGAGCATCGCCGCGGCGGTGTCGACGTCGCCGGCGGCCCGGAAGAATTCCTCGCCCCGGTTGGTGCCCACCGCGTACACCTCGACGACCTCGCGGCCACTGACCCACCGGATGATGTCGAAGTCGTGCACGCCGCAGTCCCGGAACAGGCCGCCGGAGCGCGGCACGTACTCGGCGGGCGGCGGCGCGGGGTCGAGCGTGCCGGCGCGCAGCGTGTGCACCCAGCCCAACCGTCCACTCTGGACGGCCTCGCGGGCGGCGAGGTAGCCGGCGTCGAAGCGCCGCTGGAACCCGATGTGAACCGGCACGCCGGTCTGTTCGACCCGATCGAGCACGGCCAGCGTGCCCGCGGTGTCCGGCGCCACCGGCTTCTCGCAGAACGCCGGCAGCCCGGCGTCGGCCGCGCGGATGATCAGTGCGGCGTGCGCGTCGGTGGCGGCCGCGATCACCAGGCCGTCGATGCCGGCCCTGAACAGCTCGTCGGGGTGGTCGACCGCCTCCACGCCGAGCCGCGCGGCCACGCCGGCGGCCCGGTCGGCGTCGGCGTCGGCCAGCACGAGCGACTCGACCTGGTGGAGTTGGCGCAGCGTATCGGCGTGGAAGGCGCCGATGCGGCCCACGCCGGCGAGTCCGATGCGCATCGTGTCGGTGCCTCCCGGGTTACGCGAGTGTTACGCGCCCACCCTCTCCCCGGGAGCCCAACTTTGTCAAGACATACTGACCTGCGTGCGGCTCTGTTGATCATGGTACCTGCTGGGCTGGTCGCGGCGCCGGGACCACCATCCGCAGGCGAACCACGCCGCCATGGTGAGCGCGGCGCCGGCGACCGCGTCGACCAGGTAGTGGTTCGCGGTCAGCACGACCGCCGCCACCATCGCCGCCGGCATGACGATCCCGATCACCCGTACCCACAGCCGGCGCGCCGCCACCGCGATCGCGACGCCGATCAGCAGGTTCCAGCCCACGTGCAGGCTGGGCACC
Organism: Actinomycetes bacterium KLBMP 9797; assembly: GCA_037414955.1. Lineage (GTDB taxonomy): Bacteria > Actinomycetota > Actinomycetes > Mycobacteriales > Micromonosporaceae > Phytohabitans. The sequence continues at coordinate 26,311 of JBBEWH010000070.1, read as the reverse complement.
GCCGCGTACTGGTTCGTGAACATCGGCGGCTGGAGCACCCGGTACGCGTGCGAGCTGACCGTCACCGTGTCGACCATGCCGAGGCCGGACAGGCGGGGCGGGGCCACCGGGAAGGCCGCGAAGATCACCATGCCGATCCCGCCGGACAGCATCATCGCGTTCCGGGTGCGCAGGTAGACCGCCGGATGCCGGCGCGCCAGCCACACCAGCGTCACCAGGATCACCGGCCAGTGCCCCCAGATGTAGATCCAGTTGAATACCGTCTTGACCGCCGCCGAGCCGGCGAACGTGTCCTGCAACCACGGCTCGTGGTACAGGCCGAGAAACCGCTCCAGGTCCACCACCCGCTGCGCGTTCGCCAGCGCCTGCCCCACCGATCCCTCGGTCGCGCCGCGCACACCGAAGTACGCGCAGATCGCCGCGAGCAGGATCGCGACCTGCCGCACGAGCCGCACCTGCGGGCGCCCGAGCGCTACGCCATTGCCGACCGCCGTCCCGCGTTCAACCCCCGTCATCACTGCCATGGCGACAGCCTTCCGGATGATCTTCACACTGCCATCCGGGCCGGGCACCGACTTTGCCCTGAATCGGCGGCCTTAGGGGTCTGCGGGTTTACTGGGGGCATGAAGATCCGCCGCATCAGCTCCGAGGAGCGCATGACGCACTCGTTCCCGCTGCAGATGTACGCGTTCGGCGCGTCACCGGCGCCCGAGGGTCCGTCGCGGGACTGGCTGACGCACAACGAGGGCAACGTCTCGGTGGTCGCGGAGGACGACGCCGGCACCGCGCAGGTCGTGGCGACCGGGATCCCGATGCGACAGAACGTACGCGGCGCGGTGCTGCCGATGGCCGGCATCGCCGGCGTGGCGGCCCACCCGCTGGCCCGCCGCCAAGGGCATGCCCGGGCGGTGCTGACCCAACTCCTCGGCGACATGCGCGACGAGGGCCACGTCCTGAGCGCACTCTATCCGTTCCGGGCCTCGTTCTACGCCCGATTCGGGTACGTCGGGCTGCCGAAACAGCGCACCGCGACGTTCGCCCCCGCCGGGCTCGGTGAACTGCTGCGCGCCGACCTGCCCGGCGAGGTGGCGTGGGAACGGGTCGGCACCGGGTACGACGCGTTCCGCGCGTTCACGTTGCGGCTGGCCGAGCACCGGCACGGCTTCGCGGTGTTCCCCGACTTCCGGGACGAGCGGCTGCGCGGCGAGGACGGCCGCTGGGTGGTCACCGCGCGGGTCGACGGGGAGGTGACCGGCGCGGCGCTCTACCGGATCACCGGGCACGGCGGCGACCTGGAGGTCGACGACCTGCTGTTCACCGACCCGCTCAGCCGGTCACTCCTGCTGCGCTTCCTCGCCGGCCACGTCGACCAGGTGTCCAGAGTGGTCGCCGGCATCCCCGCCGACGAGCTGCCGGAGCTGTGGGCCACCGACATCGAGGTGGTGGCCGAGGGGCGCACCGCGGTGCCGGACCGGAACGCCCCGATGGCGCGCGTGCTCTCGGTGCCCGGGCTCGCCGGCGTCCACACCGGACCCGGCCGGGTCACCGTGGAGGTGGTGGACGACCTGTTCCTCGCCGGCACGTACACGTTGGACGGGCACAGTGGACAGTTGACGGTGGAGACCGGCGGCGCGCCTGGGGCCCAGTTGCGGGCGGCCGGGCTGTCGGCGCTCGTCTACGGCGTACTCGACCCGCGGGAGCTGGCGCTCCGCGGGCTCGGCGCGGTGCCGGCGGACGCCGCCGCCGAGCTCCGCACCCTCTTCCCCCGCCGCGTCCCCTACCTCTTCGCCGACTTTTAGTCATGATCAGGGCGTGCGGGGCCCCGGGGGGGGGACTGTGGGGGGGGCCGGGGGCCGGGGGAAAGTCACGGGGGCACCCCCAGGTCTTACTCCCGCGTGGGGGCACGCCCTGATCATGAGGTGGGGCGGGCCAGCCAGGCGTCCTCGGCGGCGTAGTCGAAGAAGTCGGTCTGGTGGGCCTCGACGAGGCGGGGGAACGCGTCGCCACCCGGGCGGGCGCGGGCACCGGCGACCAGCCACTCGACCGTGGCCGGCAGCGACTCGGCGTACCCGGTCACCGGCCGGTAGCCCAGCTCGCGCGCCGCCGCCGACGCGTCGAGCACGAACGGCTCAGCCACCGACCAGGGCGTGTCACCCAGCGGCGGGGCCGGCGACGGGCCGTCGATCAACACCTCCTCGGCGTCGTGGCCGAGCACCGCGTGCAGGGCCGCGCCGATCTCGCGGACCGTCGGCGCCTCCGGGTCCGCGGCGTTGAGCGCTCGGGTGCCGGGCCGCGCCGCGGCCAGGCGCACCAGCTCGGCCAGGTTGGCGGCCGCGGTGGTCTGGAAGCGGCTCTCCCCCCGGTGCGCGAGCACGCGGTGCCGCCGCCCGTCGAGCGCGCGCCGCACGAAGTGCCACTCGCGCGGCAGGGGACTGTGCGGGCCGTGGATGGCGGCGGGGCGCAGCACCGTGGTGGGCAGGGCGTCGCCCGCGTCGATCAGGGTCCGCTCGACCGCGGCCTTCCCGGGGGCGTAGCCGTCGTCGCTGGGCGCCACGGTCCGCTGCGACTCGGGAATGGGCACCGGGAACCGGCCCGCCCCGAGCCCGCGCCCGGCCTCGTCGGCGTACACCCCCGCGCTGGAGATGAGGACGACCGAGCCGATGCGGTCGGCGAGTGTGAGGAGCTGCGCGGCGTGCGCCGTGCGGTATGCCACCACGTCCACGACCACGTCGACGCCGTCGCCGAGCGCGGCGGCCAGCTGGGCGTCGTCGTCCCGGTCGACGCGGATCTCCGCGACGCCCCACGCGCGCGGCCAGTCGCCGCCGAGGGTGCGGCTGGCGGCGCGGACCCGCCAGCCGTCGCGGACCAGGGCCGGCACGGCGGCCCTCCCTATCTGACCGGTGGCACCGAGCACAAGCGCGATCTTGTCCATACCAGATACGGTATATCCCCGCTGGCCCCCCACCGCGACGCTTCGCACACAGCGAACACCCGGCGCCGCCGCCGCACCCCCCGCCGCGTGGATCAAGGCCCCACCCGCCGATCAAGGGCTCCGGCACACGGTTTGATCTCTGAACCACGTGCCCGAGCCCTTGATCGGCGCGGTTCTCCTTGATCGGCGCGGCCCGCCGGAACCGCGCGGCCCGCCGGCAGCGCGGTCCGCCGGCAGCGCGGCCCGCCGGAACAGTGCGGTGTCGGAGTGGGAGAGAACGGCCTGGTCAGGGCGGCGGCGGTCACCCGAAAGGAGTAATCGGGCGTATCGGGCAACGCGGATGAATCAGGCCAAATAGCGTGCTGTCATGAGGCGCATTCGGATTGGCGCCGCTGCCGCGGTCGCGGTGGTCGTCGCGCTCGGGGGGCCGGCCCACGCCGCCGCAGGCCCGGTCGCGAAGGTACGCACCGGCGGTAACGGACTCAACATGCGATCCGGTCCATCCACAGCAGACGATGTCGTCGGCCGGCTCGCCGAGGGTGCCCGACTCTCGGTGGCCTGCCAGGTGTACGGCGAGCTCATCGCCGGCGCTCAAGGCCGTAGCCCGTTCTGGGACCGGCTCACCAACGGCCGGTACGTCAGCGAGGCCTACGTCGCCTGGAGCCCGCGCCGCCCGTGGGTGCACTGGTGCGGGCCGAAGAGCGGGGTGCGCCCGGTCGTGCGCACCGGCTCCGGGCCACTCAACGTACGCAAGGGACCCGGCACCCGGTACGCCCAGGCGGGCCGGCTCGCGGAAGGCACGGTGCTGAGGGTCGAGTGCCAGAAATGGGGCGAGGAGATCGCCGGCCACGTGCGCCGGTCGGCCGCCTGGGACCGCCTGCCCGGCGGGCGGTTCGTCGCCGACGCCTACATCGCCTGGACTCCGCACCTGCCCACCCTTCCCTGGTGCGGGCAGCAGGCGCCCACGGTGCCCGCCGCGAGCCCGGCCCACTTCATCACCCGGACGGCGGGGCCGGCGCGGGACGGCTTCCGGCGGTACAAGGTGCCCGCCTCGGTGACCGTCGCGCAGGCCATCCTGGAATCCGGCTGGGGCCGCAGCGGCCTGGCCCGGCGCGACCACAACTACTTCGGCATCAAGTGCTTCGGCAGCCCCGGCCCGATCGCGCTCGGCTGCCGGGTGTACCGCACCTACGAGTGCGACGGCCCCAAGTGCTATCCGACCACGGCGCTGTTCCGGGCGTACCGCAGCGTGGGCGGCTCGTTCGCCGACCACGGTCACTTCCTCACCGTGAACCCGCGCTACCAGAAGGCGTTCGCGTACAGCCACGACCCGGACCGGTTCGCGATCGAGATCCACAAAGCGGGCTACGCCACCTCCCCCACCTACGCCCGCAACCTGATCAACCTGATGAAGCGCTACAACCTGTACAAATACGACCGCTGACCACTACAGCGACGCCTTGATCACGGGGGTGTCCGTGGATGTGCCGGTGGCGCGGTCGCGGGTGCGCCAGGCCACCATGAAGATGGCCATCCACAGCGCGCCGAGCAGCACCGACGTGACCGCCTGCGTCGGCGTGTTCCACCCCACGTAGACGCGCGCCGCCGTCACGGTCAGCACCGCGATCGCCGCGACCGTCCAGGCGGTGACCGCGGCCGGCCACCGGGTGCGCCGGGAGACCATCCAGGCGAGCGTGCACAGGCTGGCGGTGACCACGGCGAGCTGGGTGAGCAGGAACCGCTCCGGCAGCGCCCGCTCGACGACGGCCAGCACGACCAGCGGGACGAACGCGCCGGCGCTCGCCACGACGCTCACCAGGTCACCCCGCCAGGCCCGGCGGCGCCAGCCCAGCACCACGGCCGCCACGGCCACCGCGAGCACCAGCACCTGCGGGTTCAGCGACTTGATCACGATGTCGGCGGCGTGCGCGGTGCCCGCGGTGCGCTGATCCGCCAGCCAGCTCGCGATGGCGTCGTCCACCACGGAGAGTCCACTGTGCCGGACCACCAGCTCGACCAGCCAGGCCATGCTGAGCGCGATGACGAACAGCAACAGGGTGCCGGCGGTCAGGTTCAGCGCGAGCGCCCAGCCGGGCCCGATCTGCATCGACAGCAGGAAGAACAACAACCCGTATCGCTGGGTGAGCCAGCGTAGCGGCGGCAGCGCGGTGGCGCGGGCCGCCAGGGCCCGGGCCGGGTCGGGGTTACGGCCCAGCCACCGTCCAACCAGGACGATGGCCACGATCGCGGCCAGCAGCGCCAGCACCGCGCCGGTGGCCTTGCCGAGGTAGCCGGACACCGTCTCGTAGGACTCGCCGGCCAGATATCCCACCAGCACCGACGCGCCCACCCAGGTCACGACGCCGGCGGCGTTCCACGGGGCGAATTTCCGGTACGGCATGCCGGCGCTGCCCGCCAACCGTGGCGCGAGGGTGCGCACGAACGCCAGCCACCGGGCGCCGAGCATCGCCCGCCCGCCGAGCCGGTGCACCCGCGCGTCGGCCTTGCGCCACCGCTCCTCACCCACCCGGGCACCCACCCGGCTGGCCCGCAGCCGCGGCCCGTGCCGCCGGCCGCTGCGGAAGGCGAGCGTGTCACCCACGAGCGCCGCCCCGATCATCACGGCGATCGCGGGGCCGAGCCGCAGCGTGCCCAGATAGGCCAGGAAGCCGACGGTGACCAGCGTCGCCTCGGCCGGCAGCATCAGGCCCACGATGACCGCCGTCTCCGCCGCGACGAGCGCCGCCGCTGCCGCATAGATCAGCAGCGGCGGAAGCTGCTCCAGCAGCGTCACAAGGTCATGCACGTCGTCCCCCCGGCCACGCCACCTAGCATGCCAGCACCGACCGACACAATCATCCGGGTAACCCCCGGGTCGGGCGGATGATCGTGGCACGGGAGAATAGGGCCTATGCAGACCCGCTCCGACCTTCGCAACGTCGCCATCATCGCCCACGTCGACCACGGCAAGACCACGCTGGTCGACGCCATGTTGCGCCAAGGCGGCCAGTTCCACGCGCGGGCCGAGATGACCGATCGCGTGATGGACTCGATGGACCTGGAGCGGGAAAAGGGCATCACGATCCTGGCCAAGAACACGGCGATCAGCTACCGGCCGGCCGACGGCGAGCCCGTCACCATCAACATCATCGACACCCCTGGTCACGCCGACTTCGGCGGCGAGGTGGAGCGCGGCCTGACCATGGTCGACGGCGTGGTGCTGCTCGTCGACGCGAGCGAGGGCCCGCTGCCGCAGACCCGGTTCGTGCTGCGCAAGGCGCTGCGCGCCCGGTTGCCGATCATCCTGGTCATCAACAAGGTCGACCGGCCGGACGCCCGGATCAAAGAGGTCGTCGACGACACGTACGAGCTGTTCCTCGACCTCGACGCCGACGACAGCCAGATCGACTTCCCGATCGTCTACGCGTGCGCCCGCGACGGCATGGCCTCCCTGGCCCAGCCGGGCGACGGCGCCATGCCCGACAACCCCGATCTCCAGCCGCTCTTCCAGACCCTGCTGGACACCATCCCGGCGCCGGCCTACGACGAGAGCGCCCCGCTCCAGGCGCACGTCACCAACCTGGACGCGTCGCCGTTCCTCGGCCGGCTGGCGCTGTGCCGGGTGCGGCAGGGCACGATCCGCAAGGGCCAGACCGTGGCCTGGTGCCGCGACGGCGGCGCCATCGAGAAGGTGCGCATCTCCGAGCTGCTGATGACGGAAGGCCTGGAGCGCAAGCCCGCCGAGAGCGCCGGGCCGGGCGACATCATGGCGGTCGCCGGCATTCCGGAGATCATGATCGGCGACACGCTGGCGGACGCCGACGACCCGCGGCCGCTGCCCCGCATCACCGTCGACGAGCCGGCCATCTCCATGACCATCGGCACCAACACCTCGCCGCTGGTCGGCCGGGTCAAGGGCGCCAAGGTGACCGCCCGCATGGTCAAGGACCGCCTGGACAAGGAGCTGGTCGGCAACGTGTCGCTGCGGGTGCTGCCGACCGACCGCCCGGACACCTGGGAGGTCCAGGGCCGCGGTGAGCTGGCCCTCGCCATCCTGGTCGAGCAGATGCGCCGCGAGCAGTACGAGCTGACCGTCGGCAAGCCCCAGGTGGTGACCCGGGAGATCGACGGGCGCACCTGCGAGCCGGTGGAGCGGCTCACCATCGACGCGCCCGACGAGTACCTCGGCGCCATCACCCAGCTGCTGGCCACCCGCAAGGGCCGCATGGAGCAGCTGGTCAACCACGGCACCGGCTGGGTGCGGATGGAGTGGCTGGTGCCGGCCCGCGGGCTGATCGGCTTCCGCACCGAGTTCCTCACCGACACCCGCGGCACCGGCATCCTGCACCACGTCTTCGAGTCGTACGAGCCGTGGTTCGGCGAGCTGCGCACCCGGAGCAACGGCTCGCTGGTCGCCGACCGGTCCGGCGTGGTCACCCCGTTCGCGATGCTCAACCTCCAGGAGCGCGGCACGCTGTTCGTCGAGCCCACCACCGAGGTGTACGAGGGCATGATCGTCGGCGAGAACTCGCGCTCCGACGACATGGACGTCAACATCACCAAGGAGAAGAAACTCACCAACATGCGCGCCTCCACCAGCGAGGAGACGGAGAAGGTGATCCCGCCGCGCAAGCTGTCGCTGGAGCAGGCGCTGGAGTTCTGCCGCGAGGACGAGTGCGTCGAGGTCACGCCGGCATCGGTGCGCATCCGCAAGGTCGTACTGGACGCCACCCAGCGCGCCCGTATGACGGCCCGCCGCAAACACGCCAACTAACCCATGATCAGGGCGTCCCTCACGTCGTTTGGACTACTTGAGGGACGCCTTGATCATGAGAGGGTGTGGCGGGCCGCCCAGGCGGCGGCGGAGACCTTGGCGACCAGCGCACAGGCGTCGGCGTCCGGCAGCGTGGTCGAGGTGCAGACAGCGATCGGGTACGGCGGCGCGTCGTCCGGGTACACGATGCCGGCGCCGTGCCGGACCCCCTGGATCCAGCCGTTCTTGTGCGCGATCCGGGTGCCCGGCGGCAGGCCGGCGGCGAGGTCCTCGCGGCGCTCCTGAGCGAGCAGCACGTCGAGCATGCCGGGGCCGGCGGCGTCGTGCGCGACCCACGTGAACAGCGCGGCCAGGTCGGCCGCCGTGACGAGGTTGTCGATGCCGGCCTCGCGGGCCGCGTAGTCCTCGATGCCCCGCGCGGTGACGCTGTGCCGGGCGCCGGCGGCGGCCCAGACGTCCGCGACGGCGGCGAACCCGACGTGCGACAGCACGAGGTTGGTGGCGAGGTTGCTGGACCGGACGATCATGCGGGTGGCCAGCCAGCGCAGCGACGCGGTGCCGCCGACCCGGTCCCAGACGCCGTGGTCGCTGTCGTATTCGGGCGTGCAGCCATAGGCCGGCGCGCCAGCCGCCGCGGAGGCGAACTCGTTCCGCACCGGCACCTCGGCGTCGAGGTCCAGGCCCGACCGGTAGAGGGCGGCGAGCACCGCCACCTTCATCGTGCTGGCGGCGTAGTGCGTGGCGTCGGCGAGCCGGGCATACGCGCGCGTCCCGACATACACGGACACCGTGCCCGGCGCCGCGTCCAACGCCGCGTCCAACTCTCCCCAGCCCATCGCCCCAGCCTCCTTCATGATCAGGGCGTCCCTCAAGTAGTTATAGCGACTTGAGGGACGCCTTGATCATGGAGGAGGGTAGGGGGATGGGGATCCGGGAGGTTCGGGCGCACCGGGTATCGGTGCCGCTGCACACGCCGTTCGTCACCGCGCTGCGCCGGGCCACCACGGTCGAGACGCTGATCGTGGAGGTCGTCGACGCGGACGGGCGGTCCGGATTCGGTGAGGCGCCGCAGGTCTGGCAGGTCACCGGGGCGTCGGTGGCCGGCAGCGAGGCGTGCGTCCAGGGCGTGCTCGGGCCGCTGCTGACCGGCCGCGACCCGGACGACCTGAACGCCCGGTGCGCCGAGATCCGCCGCGCGGTCGCCGGCAACGAGGCCGCGAAGGCCGCCGTCGACACCGCGCTGCACGATCTCGCCGCGCGGCGGCTCGGCGTACCCCTGGCGCGTTTTCTCGGCGGGACCACGCTGCGGGTACCCACGGACGTCACGCTGTCCGCCGGCACGGCGGACGAGCTGGCCGCGGCGGCCGAGGCCCGCGTCGCCGAGGGGTTCGCGGTGCTCAAGGTCAAGGTGGGCACGGACGCCGCCACCGACCTGGAGCGGGTACGGGGGGTTCGCGCGGCCGCCGGACCGGAGGCGCGGATCCGCCTGGACGCCAACCAGGGGTGGACGCCGCGCGCGGCGGTGCGCGTGATCCGCGATATCGAGGACGCGGGCCTGGACGTGGAGCTGGTCGAGCAGCCGGTGCCGAGCTGGGATCTGGACGGGCTGGCGTGGGTGAGCGACCGGGTGGCGGTGCCGGTGCTCGCCGACGAGGCGGTGTACGGGGTGCGCGACCTCGTCGAGGTGATCCGGCGCCGGGCGGCCGACATGGTGAACGTCAAGCTGGCCAAGTGCGGCGGGCTCGGGCCGGCCCGCACGCTGCTGGACTTGGCCGCCGCGCACGAGCTGGGCACGGTCGTCGGGTCCATGATGGAGAGTCAGGTGGGCATCGGTGCGGCGGCGAGTCTGGTCGCGGCCCACGGCACCACGGCGGTGCCGGATCTGGACGCCGCGTGGTGGCTCGCGACATCGCCGGTGCGCGGGGGCATCCGGTACGACGGCGCGACTGTGACGCTTCCAGACGCCCCCGGGCTGGGCGTCGCGGGGGTTGTTGAAGATAATATGCGCTAGGGAAGAAAGGCATGTCACTTCCCTACGAGGGGGCGAGGTGGCGCTGGAACCCGGCCGGGAGGCCGTCGTCCGGGTCGCGGTGGCGACCCTGTGGTCCCGGCCGGACGCCGTGGACACGGTGGACCGCCCTGCCCTGGGCGCGGTCGCCGACATCTCCGGCTGGGTGTCCGGAATGGATGCCGAACAGCAGGTTCGTGAGTGTGTGCTCAGTCAGTTGCTGCTCGGTGAGCGGGTGCTCGTCCAGGAGCTACGCCCCGACGGGTGGGCGCGCGTCGTCGCCGTCGAGCAGCCGGCCGCCAAGCTCGACCCGCGCGGATACCCGGGCTGGCTGCCCGCCGGACAGCTCACCGTCCCGCCGCCGGCGGCACCGGTCGTGCTGGGCAACGCGGCCGGCTGCCCCGCGGTCGTCGTGGTGGACGCGGTCAGCACCGCCCTGCGGGCCGCGCCGGACGGCGCCGTGGCCCTGCCCGGCGTGACGCTCGGCACCCGGCTGGTGCCCGCCGGACCGCCGGTGCGCGGCTGGCGCCCGGTATGGGTGCCCGACCAGGACCGTCCACTGTGGGCGAACGAGCGCGATCTGGCCGAGCCGCCCGCGACGCCGCCGCCGGCCACCCAGGTGCTGGCGATGGCTCGCCGGCTCAACGACGTGCGGTACGTGTGGGGCGGCGTGTCGGGATACGGCATCGACTGTTCCGGCCTGGTACATCTGGCGTGGCGGCGCTTCGGGGTGCGACTGCCGCGCGACGCCGACGACCTGGCGCGCGCGACGACGCCGCTGGCGTTCGGCGAGGAGCGCCCCGGTGACCTGTACTTCTTCGCCCGGCCGGGCCGTGCCGTGCACCACATCGGCTTCGTGTCCGCCGATCCCGGCGCCGACGGGCCGCACATGCTGCACGCCTGCTACGCCAAGCGCCGGGTGCTCGACGAGCCCCTCCCCAGCGAACGCGTCGCGACCCTCGTCGCCGTCCACCGCGTCCCCTGACCCCATGATCAAGGCGTCCCTCAAGTAGTGAGAACTACGTGAAGGACGCCTTGATCATGGGGTGCTGTGGGCCGCGCTCAGCGGTCGGTGCCGGCGTGGGCTAGCTCTCTTTTGGCGTCGCGGGCCGACTTCACCAGGCTCGCGACGGTTGCCACCACCAGGGTGCCGAGGATGACGGTGAGCGAGAGCCAGATCGGGATGTGCGGCGCCCAGCCGATGTGCTCGCCGCCGTTGAGGAACGGCAGATTGTTCTCGGCGAGCGCCTCCAGCACCAGCTTGACGCCGATGAAGCCGAGGATCACCGCCAGGCCGAGAGACAGGTAGACCAGCCGCTCCAGCAGGCCACCGAGCAGGAAGTACAACTGGCGCAGGCCCATCAGCGCCAGCACGTTGGCGGTGAAGACCAGGTAGGGCTCTTCGGTGATGCCGAAGATGGCCGGGATCGAGTCGAGCGCGAAGATCAGGTCGGTGGTGCCGATGGCGATCATCACGAGCAGCAGCGGCGTGAACATCCGCCGCCCGTCGTCGGTGATCGTGGTGAACCGGCCGCTTCCGAAGTCCGGCGTCACGCGCAGCGCCCGCCGGGCCCAGCGGATGACCACGTTCTCCTTGAAGTCGCCCTCGTCCATCTCACCCTGGCGCGCGAGGCCGACGGCGGTGTAGATGAGGAAGGCGCCGAAGATGTAGAACACCCAGGAGAACTGGGAGATCAGGGCCGCGCCGGCCGCGATGAAGCCGCCGCGCATCACCAGCGCGAGGATGATGCCGATGAGCAGCACCTCCTGCTGGAAGCGCCGGGGCACCGCGAAGCGACTCATGATGATGACGAAGACGAAGAGGTTGTCGACGGACAGGCTGTATTCCGTCAGCCAGCCCGCGTAGAACTCACCCGCCGGTGTGGCGCCCGCCGACAGCCACACGCCGACGCCGAAGACCAGGGCCAGCGCCACATAAAAGCCGACCCAGAGGCCGGCTTCTTTCAGGCTCGGTTCGTGTGGGCGTCGACCGACGACGAAAAGGTCGACCGCCAACATCGCGGTCAAACCGACCAAAGTGGCGATCCACACCCAGGCGGGCACGTTCAACTCAGACCTCCGGCAGACACACGACAACGCCCCGCAGCCGTTCGGAGGTCGACAAACGTGGCGATGTCATTCTGACGGAGGTCTCTTCCGCTACCGGATCCGTGATGGCAGATCCGGTAACCGACGGCGCCGGGCGCACCCGGCGAACCGGGCGACGACCGTGTTGACGACACCGCCGCAGGGGAATACTCCCCTCCTTGCGACCCATCATCCACCATCCGCTGCCGTTTGGACACCTGCCATGGCCGGGAGTGCGCCTTCTCTCACCCTCACTCAGCCGTCCTAGGAGGCTAGCCTCTTCGCCCTGATCAGGGCGTCCCTCACGTCGTTAGAGCTACGTGAGGGATGCCTTGATCAAGGGCGAGCGGCCGCCGCGCGGGCCAGGCCACGCGCGCAGTCGCGGATGAAGCGGCCGAGGAACAAGCGCCAGAACCAGCCGGTACCAGGCAGCGTCACGTCGAACGTCGAGCGCCACCGGATGGCCGTGCCGTCCGCGTTGGGCGTCAGGTCGACGTCCGCGCGGTAGTCGCGCAGCGGCATTCCGGACAGCAGCACGTAGCTGAGCCGACGATCAGGCACCTTCGCGACGATCCGCTCCCGGGTGGTGAACGGCCAGGTGCGGAAGACCCGGATCGCACCCACTCCCTCCGGCGCGCCCTCCCCCGGGCGCTCCAGCGCGAACGAGCCGAGACCCGACCAGGTCGGCCAGGTCGCGCCCGACTCGACCAACGCGTACACATCGGTGGCGGCCGCCGACGATTGCGCCGTCACATCGATCTCTATCGTCATGTACCATATGGTACATGCCCGATGCTCGGCAGCGGCTCCTGGATGCCGCGATCGATCACCTCGCCGCGCACGGCCTGAGCGACCTGAGCCTGCGCCAGCTCGCCGCCGCCCTCGGCACCAGCCACCGCATGCTGATCTACCACTTCGGCTCCCGGGAAGGTCTGCTGGTGGAGGTGGTGCGCACCGTCGAACGGCAGCAGCGGGAGGCGTTCGCCGACGTCACCGCCTCCCCCAGCGGGGCAGCCACCGCTTCCGACGCCACCGCCGACTCTCCTAGCGGGGCGGCCGCCACTCCCGACGTCACCATCGCCTCCCCCGGCGAGGCGATCCGTCAGATGTGGCGGCGCTTCGCGGACCCCGCGCTGTGGCCGCACGAGCGGCTGTTCTTCGAGCTCTACGGCCAAGCGCTGCAGGGACGCCCACACGCGACGCCCCTGCTCGACGGCATCGTGGACGCCTGGCTCGGCCCCGCCGTCGAGTTTGGACGCCAGCACGGCGTGCCGGAGCAGGCGGCCCGCGCCGACGCCCGCCTCGGCGTCGCCGTCCTGCGCGGGCTACTGCTCGACCTGCTCGCCACTGGCGACCGCGCCGCAGTCGACGAGGCCCTCGAACGCTTCATCGCCGGATACGAGGCTCTCCACGACGTCTCGGGCGCGCACCAAAGTGGATCTGGTCGAGTGAGGGCGAAATAGCGACCCTAACTCGACTAGATCTGCTTCGGTTCAGTAGCCGCGGGGTTCGAACTTCGCCCGCCGGCTCACGGTCGTGAATCCCAACCGGGTGTACAGGGCGCCAGCGGGGTTGTTCACATTGACATCGAGAAGCGCGGTGCCGGCGCCGGCGTCCCGCATCCGGCGCAGCGCTTCCGCCACCAGCGCGGCGCCCAGCCCGCGCCCCCGCCACTCCGGCCGCACGCCGACCTGGACGATCCAGCCGTCCGCGCAGGTGACGAACCCCGCGTCGGCGTCGCCGTCCACCGCCAGCACGGACCACTGTGGACGGAACTCGTCATCGCCGGCCGTCCACGCCACCCACCGCTCGGCTGGCCAGCCGGGGAAGCCGGGCCGGTCCCGGAAGGCCGCCTCGTAGACGGCGAAGAACCGGCCCGCGGTCTCCGATGACCAGGCGTCGAGCCGCACGCCGGGCGGGAACGCGATCGCTGGTGGCTCGCTGCCGACCAGGTCGAACCGCATCACGTCTTCCGCGAACACCCGGCGCAGCCCGCGACTGGCGAACAGCCGCTCGGCCGCGGGCGTCAGCGCCTCGGTCTCCACCGTCACCCCGGTGACCGCCTCGCCAGCACCACCCGACGACTCGCCGGCGCCGCCGGACGAGCTGCCCGCGGTCAGCGCCGAGGCCGCGCCCAGAGCCCAGTCGAGCAGCCGGCCGCCGACCCCCTGGCTGCGGTATCCCGGATCGACCAGTCCACTCGCGACAGCCCGCTCCCCCACGCGCCGCACCACCGCGGACGCCGCGAGTGCCCCGGATGCCGTGCGGCCGCCGGTCGTGATCGCGCCCGGTTCGGCGTATCGGTGGATCGTCACCTCGGCCACGCCGCCGTCGGCGGCGTGGCATCGCTCCGCCAGGCCCGCCACGTCGGCGGCGTCGGCCGCGCTCAGCGGCCCCCACGTCAGTCCCTCGTACGGCACGCCGCGAGCCTACGGAACTCGCTGGTGCGCGGCGAGCCGATAATCCTGCGCATGACTGACGACCGCGCCGAGATCGACGAGCTGACCGACCAGATTGCGGACGCCTACGCCGCCTTCCGCCGGGAGACGTACGCGGCCACGCAGAGTTGGGGCTACTGGACGGGCACCGGCCGACGACTGCTCGGCCCGTTCAACGCCGCCCAGGTCGCGGGGATCTACCGGCTGATCCTCGCGGCCCTCTTCGCCCTCGGGGTGGTGTTCACTGTGGTCAGCGACGCCACCACCGAGATGGGGATGGCGCTGATCGTAGGTGCGTTGTTCGCCTTCGGTGCCTGGATGGCGCAGGCGTGGGCGCTGTCCCGGGAAGAGGAGTCCCGGATCGAGGAGAAGCTGCTGGGCGACCTGCTGCACCGGGACCTGAAGCGGCAGGCCGACCACATCGCGGAGCTCACCCGCCGGCTCGACGAGCTCCACGACCAACAACCATGATCGGGCGTCCCCGAGACTTGAGGGACGCCCCGATCATGGCATAGGGCTACTTGACGCCGGCCGCGTCCATGCCGCGGAGCTCGCGCTTCAGCTCGGCGGCCTCGTCGCGGATGCGGGCCGCCAGCTCGAACTGCAGCTCGCGGGCGGCAGCCAGCATCTGGTCGTTGAGATCCTGGATGAGCTGCGCCAGCTCGGCGCGGGCCATGCCCTCGCGGGTGGGCCGGGCCGCGCCCTTGCCACCGCGCGACCGGGTCTCCGGCACCGGGCCCTTGCCGCGCGACATCTGCCGCCCGCCACCGCCGACGACGTGCCCGCCGGGACCGTGGCCGCCGAGCGCGCCCTCGGTGTCCTCGGCCTCGCGGTAGATGTCGTCGAGGATGTCGTGGATCTTCTTGCGGAGCGGCTCGGGTGAGATGCCGTTCGCCTCGTTGTAGGCGGTCTGCTTGGCCCGCCGGCGGTTGGTCTCGTCGATCGCGTTGGCCATCGACGGGGTGATCTTGTCCGCGTACATATGGACCTGGCCGGAGACGTTACGCGCGGCGCGGCCGATCGTCTGGATCAGTGAGGTGCCGCTGCGCAGGAAGCCCTCCTTGTCGGCGTCGAGGATCGCGACCAGCGACACCTCGGGCAGGTCGAGACCCTCACGCAGCAGGTTGATGCCGACCAGCACGTCGTAGTCGCCCTTGCGCAGCTCACGCAGCAGCTCGATGCGGCGCAGGGTGTCTACTTCGGAGTGCAGGTAGCGCACCCGGATGCCGTGCTCCAGCAGATAGTCGGTGAGGTCCTCGGCCATCTTCTTGGTCAGCGTGGTCACCAGCACCCGCTCGTCGCGCTCGGTGCGCACCCGGATCTCGTGCATCAGGTCGTCGATCTGGCCCTTGGTGGGCTTGATGACCACCTCGGGGTCGACCAGCCCCGTCGGGCGGATCACCTGCTCGACGAACTCGCCACCGGCGTGCTGCAGCTCCCACGGCCCAGGGGTGGCGGACAGGAACACCATCTGCCCCACCCGCTCCAGGAACTCGTCGAAACGCAGCGGCCGGTTGTCGGCGGCGCTCGGCAGCCGGAAGCCGTGCTCGATGAGCATCCGCTTGCGGGACGCGTCGCCCTCGAACATGGCGCCGATCTGCGGGATCGTCTGGTGCGACTCGTCGATGACGGTGAGGAAGTCGTCAGGGAAGTAGTCGAGCAGGCAGTGCGGCGGGCTGCCGGACTCGCGGCCGTCGATGTGCATCGAATAATTCTCGATGCCGGAGCAGAACCCGACCTGCCGCATCATCTCCAGGTCGTAGGTGGTGCGCATGCGCAGCCGCTGCGCCTCCAGCAGCTTGCCCTGCCGCTCCAGCTCCTCCAGGCGCTCGGCCAGCTCGGCCTCGATGCCGCGCATCGCCCGCTCCATCCGCTCCGGCCCGGCGGTGTAGTGGGTGGCCGGGAAGATGAGCAGCTGGTCGACCTCACGCACCACCTCGCCGGTCAGCGGGTGGAGGTAGTAGAGCTTCTCCACCTCGTCGCCGAACAGCTCGATGCGGACGGCCAACTCCTCGTAGGCCGGGATGATCTCCAGCGTGTCGCCGCGCACCCGGAACGTGCCCCGGTTGAACGCCATGTCGTTACGGGTGTACTGGATTTCGACCAGGCGGCGCAGCATCTGGTCCCGGTCGACCTCCTTGCCCACCTCGATCTTGACCGACCGGTCGAGATACTCCGACGGGGTGCCCAGGCCGTAGATCGCGGACACGGTGGCCACCACGATCACGTCGCGCCGGGTCAGCAGCGACATCGTCGCCGAGTGCCGGAGCCGCTCGACCTCCTCGTTGACCGACGAGTCCTTCTCGATATAGGTGTCGGTCTGCGGGATATAGGCCTCGGGCTGGTAGTAGTCGTAGTAGGAAACGAAGTATTCGACGGCGTTGTGGGGCATCAGCTCGCGGAACTCCTTGGCGAGCTGGGCACACAGCGTCTTGTTGTGGGCGAGCACCAGCGTGGGCCGCTGGAGCCGCTCGACGAGCCACGCGGTGGTGGCGCTCTTCCCCGTGCCGGTGGCCCCCAACAGCACCGTGTGGCGGTCGCCCCGCCGCACTCGACGCTCAAGGTCTTCGATGGCTGCCGGCTGGTCGCCGGACGGCTTGTAGTCGCTGACGACCTGGAACCGGCCGTCTAGCCGCGGGATCTCGAGAGCCATGTGAACCACCGTACGCCCGCCCTACGACAAGAATCCGCTCAGCGCGACCAACTTCGATATTCTCGTTGTGCGGGTTGGGGTGCCGCGCTACCGTCTTAGGGGTAGGCCGCTCGCGGCGGCCGACCGGGCACCTGATCGGGCCTCCACACCGGCCGGTCAAACGCCTGGCGCAGGGTCGCAGCCCCGGCGTCATGCTGGTGAGCGCACCGAGTGGTCGCGCAGGACGCGCAGACCGGCCGCCGCGAGCGCCACACGCGCCGTGGAGCGGCGCAAAGCCCCTCACAAGGCCCCTCACACCCCGGTAAAGGCCCCTCGCACCCGGTGAAAGGCCACCCCGCACCCCGGATGTCCGGTGCCTGATCGTCACTTCCTTCCCCGTCGAGCCGTTCAACCTCGCGTGAAGGGAACCCACGACTGGCGTCGCATCGTCGCCCTCATCGTCCTGGTCTGCGTCGTCGGCGGCACGGCCGCCGGCCTCAGCAGCGGTCTCATCTCCTGCTCACCCACCCGCGAGGAGGCGGGGGTCCGGCCGCTGTCCGCGGCCGAGGCGCAGCGCCTCGGCGACATGCGCGTCCGCAACTACCGGGACGCCCGGGTCGGCTTCCGCGCGACGCTCGGCAAGCCGGGTACCGGGCTGCGGCTGGCCGGGTGGGTGGACTGGCGCCGGCCACTGGTCTACCTGGCCGCGACGACCCCGGTACCGTCGAAGGACGACGGGCTGCTGCAGGCGGTACCCGGGATCGTGGCGGTCCGGGACGGTCGGGTCGATGGCGACCCACCCGCCGTGCCGCCCGCGGACGGGTGGCGGCTGCGGCCGTTCACGGCGAACAGCGACAACCCCGCGGTGATCGACTCGTTCCTGGCCTTGATGTTCGTGATCGCCAATGAGCAGCCCGACTCGGCCGATGTGCTGGCCCGCAGCGAGGCACGCTGGCTGGCCAAGGAGAAGTACGGCGATCAGCTCGTCGACGTGGTGATGGGACCGGCGATGCCGGCGCGGCCGACCCCCTCGGGGACGCCATCGCCACCAGCGAAGCCCTTCCAAAAGCCGTCCGGCAAGCCAGCGAGCGAGACGTCCGGCAAGCCGTCCGACAAGCCAGCGAGCAAGGCGTCCGACAGACCGTCCGACAAGCCGTCGAGCAAGCCGTCGGGCAAGCCAGCGAGCAAGGCGGCCTCGAAGCCGGCCGGGCCCGCCGGGCCGGCCAGCCCCACCCCGTCGCCCGGCTCGTTGGCGGCCATGGGCGGTGAGGTCAAGTACTGGCTGGACGGCGACGCCAGGCTGCACCGCTTCGAGGCACTGCTCGCCAAGGACCTGCCGGTCACCGTCGAGCTGCGCCGCACCGACCAGCCGGAGCTCGTCGCCGTCGACGCGTTCGGCGGCCGGGCGAGCGCGCCGCGCGAGGTGACCGGCGAGGAAGCCGCCACGCTGGCCACGATGCGCCAGCGCAACCGGAAGGCCGGCGGCGGCGAGATCACCATGTCGGTGCCGTCGCCAGCCGGCCAGTTCCAGGCGCGCGGCTGGCTCGATTGGCGCACCCGGATGGCGTACTTCGGGATACACGAGTTGACGAAGCCCGACAAGCGGGTGCTCATGCGGGCGACCCTGCGCGGGGTGTCGATACGCGAAAAGGGCTCCGGGCGCGGGCTTCCGCCGACGCCGCCGCCCGGCGGCGGCTGGCGGTCCGCGCCGTGGGCGGCGCGCGCGCGGTCGGTCGGCACGCTGGACCTGGACCGCCTCGTCACCGAGGCGCTCGCGGCCGCGAGCGACCGTCGCGACAACCCGAAGCAGCTGGCCAAGGTGGCGCGGTGGCTGCGCGCCGACACGGTCGGCGGCGCCCCGGTGACGGTGTATGAGGTGTCCGGCGCCCAAGGGAAGGTCGTGGTGCGCTACTGGGTGGACACGTCGGGTGGTCTGCGCCGGCTGGAGCTGCGCACCCTGACCGGCGCCTTCGCCCAGCTGGACATCACGCCGGGCCGCACCCCCAAGCTGAGCTGACCCCACGCCATGATCAAGGCGTCCCGGTAGTCGTTAGAACGACTACAGGGACGCCTTGATCATGGCGGGTCGGCCCGGGTCGGCGCTGCCGTAACGGCCGCCGTCGACGCCGGCGAGGGGCGGGAAGCCGGCCGCGCCCAGCGCCGTGGCCCGCTCCGGAGGTACCGGCACCACGATCGTGTCGCCCGCCAGGCGCGGCTCGGCGTCCAGCACGTGTCGCAGGCGCGCCGCCACCCGCGGGTAGTCGGCCGGCCGTACCGGCGTCTCCGGCGCGGCCACCCGCTGGTCGCGCACGTTGTGCTCGTACGGGATCAGGCGGTTCCGCCACAGCGCGTCCACGCGGGCCGCGAGGTCGTCGAGCGTCGCGTCGTTGCGCACCAGCGCGTCCGCGACCGCGCGGCGGTCGGCGTCGCCGGCCTGCGCGGCGATCCGGGCGCGCGCCTGCGCGACCGGCATGCCCCGGTCGCGGACCAGCCGGTCCACACGGGTGGCCTCGGCGGCCTCCACCACGATCACCAGGTGGTACGTGGGTGCGAGCCCCACCTCGACCAGCAGCGGGACGTCGTTGACCACGATCGCGTCCGGCGGGGCGGCGGCGAACAGCTCGGCGGCGCGCTGGCGGACCCGCGGGTGGATGATCGCCTCGAGGTGCCGCCGGGCCGCGTCGTCACCGAAGACGCGGGCGCCCAGCGCGGGCCGGTCGAGCGCGCCGTCCGGCCCGAGCACCCCGTCACCGAACGCGGCGACGACCTCGGCCAGGCCCGGCGTGCCGGCGGCCACGACCTCACGCGCGAGCCGGTCGGAGTCGACAAGCACCGCACCATGCGCGGCAAGCCGCGCGGCGACCGCACTCTTCCCCGCCCCAATCCCCCCAGTGAGCCCAATCGTCAACACGCTGCCCAGTGTCCCACCGCTCGAGGCGTCGCTTCCTGCGTTGATCGAGGAAGGTTCGTGGCTATCAAGTCGCGATAAATCGGGACATCATAGCCACGAATCTTCCTCGATCAACGACGAGGCGCACGGCGCGCACAGCACGACGGCCCCCGCGCGAAGCGCGGGGGCCGTCGGGAGAGCGCCGAACCTACTTGTTGCCGGCCAGCTTCTCGCGGAGCGCGGCAAGCGCCTCGTCCGTGGCCAGGGTGCCCGCGGGCTCCTCGGCCTGGCGAGCCGGCGCGGCCGGAGCCGAGCCGCCAGCAGCGCCACCACCGGTGGGAGCCGGCGCGGTGGCCGCGTCGGCGTCCGCCGCACGAGCCGTCTGCACCTGCTTGGTGTGGGCCTCCCAGCGCTCGCGGGCCTCGGCGTACTGCCGCTCCCACTCCTCACGCTGCTTGTCGAAGCCCTCGAGCCACTCGCCCGTCTCCGGGTCGAAGCCCTCCGGGTACTTGTAGTTGCCCTGGTCGTCGTACTCCGCGGACATGCCGTAGAGGGTGGGGTCGAAGTGCTCCTCGCCCTCGACGAAGCCCTCGTTGGCCTGCTTCAGCGACAGCGAGATCCGCCGGCGCTCCAGGTCGATGTCGATGACCTTGACCATCACGTCCGAGCCCACCTGCACGACCTGCTCGGGGATCTCCACGTGCCGCTCGGCCAGCTCGGAGATGTGCACCAGGCCCTCGATGCCGTCGTCGACGCGGACGAACGCACCGAACGGCACCAGCTTCGTGACCTTGCCCGGCACGATCTGCTGGATCGCGTGGGTGCGGGCGAACTGGCGCCACGGGTCTTCCTGGGTGGCCTTCAGCGACAGCGAGACCCGCTCGCGGTCCAGGTCGACGTCGAGCACCTCGACCTCGACCTCCTGGCCGACCTCGACCACCTCGGACGGGTGGTCGATGTGCTTCCAGGACAGCTCCGACACGTGCACCAGGCCGTCGACCCCGCCGAGGTCGACGAACGCGCCGAAGTTGACGATCGAGGACACGACGCCCTTGCGGACCTGACCCTTCGCCAGCTTGTTGAGGAACTCGGTGCGCACCTCGGACTGGGTCTGCTCCAGCCACGCCCGGCGGGACAGCACCACGTTGTTGCGGTTCTTGTCCAGCTCGATGATCTTCGCCTCGAGCTCCCGGCCGACGTACGGCTGGAGGTCGCGCACGCGGCGCATCTCGACCAGCGAGGCGGGCAGGAAGCCGCGCAGCCCGATGTCGAGGATGAGACCGCCCTTGACCACCTCGATGACCGAGCCGCGCACGACCCCGTCCTCGTCCTTGATCTTCTCGATCGTGCCCCAGGCGCGCTCGTACTGCGCCCGCTTCTTCGAGAGGATCAGGCGGCCCTCCTTGTCCTCCTTCTGGAGAACCAGGGCCTCAATGTGGTCACCGACCGACACCACCTCAGCGGGGTCCACGTCATGCTTGATCGACAACTCGCGCGAGGGGATGACGCCCTCGGTCTTGTAGCCGATGTCGAGCAGGACCTCGTCCCGATCGACCTTGACGACGGTGCCTTCGACAATGTCGCCGTCGTTGAAGTACTTGATGGTCTCGTCGATCGCGGCGAGGAACGCCTCCTCGGACCCGAGGTCGTCGACGGTGACCTTGTTTGCGCTCGAGGTGGCCTCGATGCTGCTCGTCATGTGGACTGTTGCTCCGAACGGATGGTGTCGCGTTAACCTTCTCGCGCCCACGGATTTGCCGCCGGGCACAGCGCAACGATCATCGGTGATGCTGACACGTGTCCGTCGACCGCGGACCTGCTCCCTGCCGAGGCCACGATCCGCGAGTGCATCGAACAGCTTACCGTGCGCATTACCACAGCGTGCAAGCCCTCGGCACACTTCGATCAGCGCAGCCCCCAGAAGCCAGGAAATGTCGGACATGTAGCGCGCCTGTTACCTGCGTCACTCTGTACCGTTCCCCTTGTGACAAATGATCACGACCGGGTCGGCCGCCACGCGGTGACCGAGGACGAGGCCCGGCACGCCAACCGCCGCTGGTGGGACGCCGACGCGGACAACTACCAGGCGGAACACGGCGCGTTCCTCGGCGACACCGACTTCGTCTGGTGTCCCGAGGGCCTGCGCGAGGCCGACGCGCGGCTGCTCGGCCCCCTCGCGGGGCGGCGCGTCCTGGAGGTGGGTTGCGGCGCGGCGGCCACCACCCGGTGGCTCGCCGACCAGGGCGCCCGGCCGGTCGGCATCGACCTGTCCGCGGGCATGTTGCGGCACGCGGCGGTCGGCGCCGAGAAATCGGGGGTACGGGTACCGCTGGCACAAGCCGACGCGTTGGCGCTGCCGTTTCCGGACGGCGTGTTCGACATCGCGTGTACGGCGTTCGGCGCGATCCCGTTCGTGGCCGACTCGGCGGCGGCGATGCGGGAGGTGGCCCGGGTGCTGCGCCCGGGCGGCCGGTGGGTCTTCTCGGTCACCCACCCGATGCGCTGGATCTTCCTGGACGACCCGGGCGAGCGCGGGCTGTGCGCGGTGCACTCGTACTTCGACCGGTCCCCCTACGTCGAGCAGGACGAGTCCGGCGCGCCCACGTACGTCGAGCAGCACCGCACCCTCGGCGACCGGATCCGCGAGCTGGTGGCCGCCGGCTTCGTGCTGCGCGACCTGATCGAGCCGGAGTGGCCGGCCGGGCACGAGCAGGTCTGGGGCCAGTGGAGCCCGCTGCGCGGCCGCCTCTTCCCCGGCACCGCCATCTTCGTCGCCGACAAACCGCGAGTAGCCGACAACCGTGAGTAGCCATGATCAAGGCGTCCCTCATGTCGTCCTAGCGACATGAGGGACGCCTTGATCATGAGGGTGCCGCGTTAGATATGCCATCGGGTGGGTATATACACGGTGTCGGAACTACCGTCCGCTTCTACATTCAGGAGTACACCCGGTGCGCATAGGAGCAGCAATCGTCGTAATATGGCTGATAATCGGAGCGATAGCCGCCGGTCAGCGTGGATATTTCAGTGGAGATGACAGCAGCTGCGCCGAAGCCGGAAGCACCGCGATCACGATTATCGCCGGCCCGACCAACTACATTGGCGTCAATCCCAAGGTCAAATGCGACGTGCCGGAGCCCTCACAGTGACGCTGGGCGCCGGTCGGGTCAGGCTGCGGTGCCAGCGAACCATCACCGGCGTGAGGCGCGGACAGGCGTAGAGTGAGGGCGTCGCTCGGGACCCTGGTGGCGCGCCATTCCGCTTGACCTAATTCCGCGACATCGACCGGCGACGCCGCCGCGTGGATTCGCTGGTGAAGGGGCATCATGTCGGACAAGTCTCCGCACAAGACCAACGCGAAGAAAAAGGGCAGGACGCTGAAGGAGAAGCAGGCCGAGAAGAAGATGAAGAAAAGCAGGCTGACGGGCACGGTTTCGCACATCCCGCCAACTGGCCGCTGAACATTCGCGCACGACTTGCTTCATGATCAGGGCGTCCGTCACGTCGTGCGAACTACGTGGCGGACGCCTTGATCTATGAGGCTTGCACGGGGGTTTCGGCGGGGCGCTGTGCCGGCACCGGCGGGGCGAGCGGTTCCTCGAGGTCCTCGGGGGTCACCCGGGGCTCGTCGACCCAGAGGGCGCGCAGCTGGTTCTGCATGAACGCGCTGAGCCGCGCCCGGTACTCCCGCTCGAACTGCTCCAGCGCCTCGATCTGCTGCTGCAGCGCCTCGCGCCGGGTCGCCAGGCTGCCCACCACGTCGTCGTAGCGCTGCTGGGCCTGATGCGCCATCTCCTCGGCGTGCGCTTGGGCCTTCTTGGCCAGGTCGTCGCCCCGCTTGCGGGCGTCGGCCAGCACCTTCTCGGCCGCGCGCTGCGCCTTGTCGGCCTGGTCCTGCGCGTCGCGACCGATCCGCTCCGCCGTGGCCCGCGCCTCCTGCAGCACCTTGTCGGCGTCCTTGGCGAGCGCGTCGGCCTGGGCCTGGGCGTCCCGGAGGATCAGCTCGGCCTTCGCCTGCGCGTCGCTGCGGATCCGGTCCGCCTCGCGCTTGGCGCCGCCGAGATGCTCCTCCGCGGTGCGCTGCGCCATGCTGAGCACCTGGAGGGCCTGGTGCGCGCCGGTGGGTTCCTTGAGAACACTGCTGAGCGTGGCCGGCTCACTCGCGGTAGGTGGCACTCCGAGCAATCCCTTGACCCGCCCTTTCATCCCGTTGTCGGTCACGCTGCGACCTCCCAGTCACGCCCTGAGTGGCGTCAAGCTATCAAGCCGAGCGGGCAGTGACGAGAGAGAACGCGAACTGTATTCAATGAATAACTCCTCGTCACGCCTGCCTCGCCCTGATCATGACGGGGTGGGCGAAATCTTCGTTGTCCACGACGATCTGGGCACGCTCGCGGGGGCCCACCTCGGCCACGTACCGCCGCTCGCCCGGGAGGTACTTCGTCTGGTAGCGGCGCGCGGCCTCGGCCACCGACCCCATCCACGCGTGGTCGCGCGCCACGCCCCGGCGCAGCACCTCGTCGAAGCTCACATCGATGTAGACCCGCAGGTCCCAGTGCGGGTCCAACTCCGGACGCTGCAGGAACGCGCCGTCGGCGACCAGCACCGCGTCGTCGGCCGCGACCGCGGCCGGCGCCTCGACGGCGGTCAGCGCCGCCAGGTCCATCATCGCCGTCCGGTACCGCCGGTCGCCGCCCGGGCCGAGCGGCACCAACAACCGGTCGCGGATCGCCGCGTTGTCCCACGAGTCCAGGTAGTAGCTCTCCGGCGAGTCCTTCGGGTACGCGGTGCGCAGCGCGACGGCCCGCTTGAAGTAGTCGATGCCGACCCGGATGATCTCCCGCTCGGTGCGGCCGCGCAGCACCTCGGCCAGCTCGTCGGCCATCGTCGTCTTGCCCGCCGCCGAGCAGCCGTCGAGCGCGACCCGGACCGGGTGCGGCCGCCGCACCGTGAGGATCAACCGCGCCAACTCCGCCAGCATCTCCGCCCGCTCCGCCACGGTTGTGAGTAAACCACCGGGGCGCTTGCATTTTCATACGCTCGTGTGCATATACTTCTCGACGTGTCCAAGGTTCTCACCTCCCTGCCTGTCGGCGAGCGCGTCGGCATCGCCTTCTCCGGCGGCCTCGATACCTCGGTAGCGGTCGCGTGGATGCGCGAGAAGGGCGCGGTGCCCTGCACCTACACCGCCGAGATCGGCCAGTACGACGAGCCCGACATCGGCTCGGTGCCCGGGCGCGCCATGGCGTATGGCGCGGAGGTCGCCCGCCTGGTCGACTGCCGCGCCGCGCTCGTGGAGGAGGGCCTCGCGGCCCTGGCGTGCGGGGCGTTCCACATCCGCTCCGGCGGCCGCGCCTACTTCAACACCACCCCGCTCGGCCGAGCCGTCACCGGCACCCTGCTGGTGCGCGCGATGCTCGACGACGACGTGCAGATCTGGGGCGACGGCTCGACGTTCAAGGGCAACGACATCGAGCGGTTCTACCGGTACGGTCTGCTCGCCAACCCGTCGCTGCGGATCTACAAGCCGTGGCTGGACGCCGAGTTCGTCAGCGCGCTCGGCGGCCGCCGGGAGATGTCCGAGTGGCTGCTGGCGCACGGCCTGCCCTATCGGGACAGCACCGAGAAGGCCTACTCCACCGACGCGAACATCTGGGGCGCGACCCACGAGGCCAAGGCGCTCGAGCACCTCGACGCGGGCATCGAGACCGTCGAGCCGATCATGGGCGTGCGGTTCTGGGACCCATCCGTCGAGATCCCGACCGAAGACGTCACGGTCGGCTTCGAGCGCGGCCGGCCGGTGACGCTCAACGGCAAGGAGTTCGCCTCCGCGGTCGACCTGGTGCTGGAGGCGAACGCCATCGGCGGCCGGCACGGCATGGGCATGTCCGACCAGATCGAGAACCGGATCATCGAGGCCAAGAGCCGGGGCATCTACGAGGCGCCCGGCATGGCGTTGCTGCACGCGGCGTACGAGCGGCTGGTCAACGCGATCCACAACGAGGACACCGTCGCCAACTACCACACCGAGGGGCGGCGGCTGGGTCGCCTGCTCTACGAGGGCCGCTGGCTGGACCCGCAGGCGCTGATGCTGCGCGAGTCGCTGCAGCGCTGGGTCGGCACGGCGGTCACCGGCGAGGTCACCCTGCGGCTGCGGCGGGGCGAGGACTACTCCATCCTGGACACCTCCGGGCCGGCGTTCAGCTACCACCCGGACAAGCTGTCGATGGAGCGGACCGAGGACTCCGCCTTCGGCCCCGTCGACCGCATCGGCCAGCTCACCATGCGCAACCTCGACATCGCCGACTCGCGGGCGAAGCTCGAGCAGTACGTCGGGCTGGGGATGCTCGGCGGCGGGCAGCCGGCGCTGATCGGTGCGGCGCAGGCGGCCGCGACCGGGCTGATCGGCGCGATGACCGCGGGCGGCGCCGAGGCGATCGCCTCCCGCGGCGAGGTCTCCGACGAGGAAGAGCTGCTCGACAACGCCGCCATGGAGGCCGGCACCGACTAATCCCTTTCTCATGATCAAGGCGTCCTTCACGTCGTTAT
>JBBEWH010000069.1:0-86104 GCA_037414955.1 Actinomycetes bacterium KLBMP 9797 | reverse complement strand
CGGCGTTTCGTTGAGGTTTTGGGACAACGATCAAGGTCCCCCACCCCGTGGCCACGACGGCGCTATGTCTCCACGTGATCTTGGACGCTCGTCGCGGTCCACGCTCGATCATGGAAATGCCCGCCGATCAAGGGCTCGGGCACCTGGATCCGAGATCAAACCATGTGCCCAAGTCCTTGATCGGCGGGCGGAGGCCTTTAGACGGGCGGAGGCCTTTCGGTGGGCGGGCCTTTAGTGGGCGGGGCTTGGGGGTGGGTGTCGTCGGACGTCTTGGTCAGGGGAGTTTGATTTTGATGGTGTCGGCGTCGGGCCAGGTGATGTCGACGGCGCCGGTGCGGCCGGCGTGCGCGCCGGTGGCGCCGACGATGGCGCCCACGGCGGTGCGCGGGAAGGGGCCGAACCGGTTCATGATCCGCTGGTAGTGCACCTCGCCGTCGCGGAGCTTGAGTACCACCTGGCTGAGCATCACCGGGCCTTCCGGTGTGACGTCCACGAGGGCGGTGTGCGCGGCCGCCTCGCCCAGCGCCGCGCCGGCCGGGTCGGTCAGCGTGAAGGTCGCGATGTAGGTGCCGCCGATCGCGGGCACCTGGGGAAGGGTGATCTGTTTGCGCCGGGCGACGATCTCCAGGGGTGCGGCGGCTCGGGCCGGTGCGGCGGCCACAGCGGCGCCCCCGAGGACACCCAAACCCAGGCTGGCAAGGACACGGCGACTGATCATGAGAACTCCCGGAAACGGTCGAGGATGGTGTGGAACGCGTGCGGCTGGATGCCGGTAGGTCCGCTGTACGGATAGCTCATCTCGTAGGTGAGCCAGAGCGTGAAGGCCAGGAGCGCGGTCATCCCCGCCACCATGAGCAGTTGGGGACCCAGCCGCCCGTACCCGAAGAAGAAGGTGAATCCGACCGCGACGGTCGCGCCCGCGATCAGCCCGACCCACATGATGCCCGGCACCGGTGACTCGATGGCCGCCGTGCGCAGGCGCCGGGCGTCGACCAGCGCGTTGATGGCGTCGAGGGTCTGCGCCATCAGGATTTCCTGGTTGGCGTCCGCGGGGCGCAGGCTCATGGCTTCGGTACGCATGCGCGCGACCTGGCCCCTCGCTTGTGGACTCGTCGTGCCGTCGCGCATGGCCGGCCACTCCTGACTAACCACAGTGGACGCGTAGTCGTTGGCGAGCCCGATGAGGTGGGAGCGTTGTGGCTCGGGCAGAGCGCGGGCGGTGAAGTAGATCCGCGACACGTGGTTCGCCTCGGCTTGGGCGTGGTCGCTCACCGCGCTGAACGCTTCCCATACCACGATGACGACGAACGCGAGCAGGATCGCGTAAAGCACACCCACCATCGAGAAGATCGCACTGGCGACGTCGTGGTCCGCGGTGCGGCGGTCGCCGGCGTACCGGTCGGTAAGTGCGATGAGCACCGCGACCATGGCTACCGCGCCGCCGGTGACCAATATCCCGGTCAGCATAGGCCGTAACTTTAGGCGAGGATCGGCTCCCACCAGGGCCGTTTCCACTGATCGGATGACAGCTCTATCGGGTGACTGTACGAGTGTCCGGACTGGTTGCCATTCTCGGTATCAACTTCTCGAACCGGACGAATGGGGTGGCTGTTCATGACCGTCGTTGACTCGGTGAACGCGGGGTTCGATGCCGATGGCGAACCTCGACAGAGCTTGGCCACCGCGGCCGCGCGCAATCTCGCGACGACCACGAAGTCGGTACCGCAGATGCAGGCCATCTCGTCGCGCTGGCTGCTGCGGATGCTGCCCTGGGTGCAGGCGGCTGGCGGTGCGTACCGGGTGAACCGCCGGCTCAGCTACGCGGTCGGCGACGGCCGGCTCACCTTCACCAGCACCGGCGCGCAGGTCCGGGTGATCCCGCAGGAGCTGGGCGAACTGCCGGTGCTGCGCGGCTTCGACGACGAGGGTGTGCTCGGCGCGCTCGCGGAGCGGTTCACCCAACAGGAGTACGCGCCCGGTGACACGATCGTCGAGTTTGGACACCAGGCCGACCAGGTGTTCCTCATCGCGCACGGCAAGGTGAACACGGTCGGCGCCGGCAAGTACGGCGACCAGACCGTGCTCGGCGTGCTGGCCGACGGCGAGTACTTCGGGCACCAGGCGCTCGTCGAGCCGCAGAGCATCTGGGAGTACTCGGTGCGCGCCGTCACGCCGTGCACCGTGCTGCGCCTGGACCGGCAGGCGTTCGACGAGCTGATCGACCGGTCCGACGCGCTGCGCGCGCACGTCGAGCGGGTGATGGCGGGCCCGTCGCACAAGCAGAACCAATACGGCGAGGCGGAGATCGAGTTGGCGTCGGGTCATGCGGGTGAGCCGGTGTTGCCGGGGACCTATGTGGACTATGAGTTGGCGCCGCGGGAGTACGAGCTGAGTGTGGCGCAGACGGTGTTGCGGGTGCATTCGCGGGTGGCTGATCTGTTCAATCAGCCGATGAATCAGGTGGAGCAGCAGTTGCGGTTGACCATTGAGGCGTTGCGGGAGCGTCAGGAGCACGAGATGGTCAACAATCGGGAGTTCGGGTTGTTGCACAACGCGGATCTGCGGCAGCGGATCCACACCCGCACCGGCCCGCCCACCCCCGACGACCTCGACGAGCTGGTGGCGATGGTGTGGAAGGACCCCGGGTTCCTGCTGGCACACCCGCGCACGATCGCGGCGTTCGGCCAGGAGTGCAGCAAGCGCGGCATCTACCCGCAGAGCGTCGACCTCGGTGGCCACCAGGTGCCGTCGTGGCGCGGCATCCCGCTGCTGCCGTGCAACAAGATCCCGATCAGCGACACCCGCACCACGTCGATCCTGCTGATGCGCACCGGCGAGGAGAGCCAGGGCGTGATCGGCCTGCACCAGACCGGGATCCCCGACGAGTACCGGCCGGGGCTGTCGGTGCGCTTCATGGGCATCAGCGACCAGGCCATCATCTCGTACCTGGTGAGCGCCTACTACTCGGTCGCCGTGCTGGTGCCGGACGCGCTCGGCATCCTGGAGAACGTCGAGATCGGCCGGGAAGGCTGACCCGTGACGCAACCGATGGCACTGTCGACGGCCGCGGCACGGACGCTCACGACGACGACCAAGTCCGTGCCGCAGATGGCGAGCGTCACGTCGCGCTGGCTGCTGCGCGTCCTGCCCTGGGTGGCGGCGGCCGGTGGCGCGTACCGGGTCAACCGGCGACTCTCGTACGCCATCGGCGACGGGCGGCTGACCTTCATCACCGAGGCCGGGCAGACCCGGGTGGTGCCGCAGGAGCTACGGGAACTACCGGTGCTGCGGGACTTCGCGGACGACGCGGTGCTCGGCGCGCTCGCGGAGCGGTTCGCGCCCCGGCAGTACGCGCCGGGCGACGTCATCGTGGCGTCCGGCCAGCCCGCCGACACGCTCTTCCTGCTCGCGTACGGGAAGGCGCACCGGGTCGGCACCGCCAAGTACGGCGACGAGATCGTGCTCGGCGTGCTGGCGGACGGCGACTACTTCGGCGAGAAGGCGTTGACCGGCGAGCCGGGCCGATGGGCGTACACCGTGCGCGCGGTGACGCCGTGCACGGTACTGGTCCTGCGGGCGCCGCTCGACGGCCTGAACGGGCACTCGGAACCGCTGCGGGCGCACATCACCCGGGTGCTGGCCGACGCCGCGAAGCCGCGGAACAAGGTGGGCGAGGCGGAGATCGAGTTGGCGTCGGGTCATGCGGGTGAGCCGGTGTTGCCGGCGACCTATGTGGACTATGAGTTGGCGCCGCGGGAGTACGAGCTGAGTGTGGCGCAGACGGTGTTGCGGGTGCATTCGCGGGTGGCTGATCTGTTCAATCAGCCGATGAATCAGGTGGAGCAGCAGTTGCGGTTGACCATTGAGGCGTTGCGGGAGCGTCAGGAGCACGAGATGGTCAACAATCGGGAGTTCGGGTTGTTGCACAACGCGGATCTGCGGCAGCGGATCCACACCCGCACCGGCCCGCCCACCCCCGACGACCTCGACGACCTGCTGTGCCGGCGGCGCAAGTCGCGCTATTTCCTCGCCCACCCGCGCGCCATCGCGGCGTTCGGGCGGGAGTGCAACCGGCGCGGCCTCTACCCACCCACCGCGGAGGTCGACGGGCGGACCGTCGCCGCCTGGCGGGGCGTTCCGCTGCTGCCCTGCGACAAGATCCCGATCAGCACGCACGGCACCACGTCGATCCTCGTGTTCCGCACCGGCGAAGACGACGAGGGGGTGATCGGCCTGCACCAGACCGGGATCCCCGACGAGTACCGGCCGGGGTTGTCGGTGCGCCTCATGGGCGTCGACGCGCAGGCCATCACCTCGTACCTGGTGAGCGCCTACTACTCGGTGGCCGTGCTGGTGCCGGACGCGCTCGGCGTGCTCGACAATGTCGAGATCGGACGGTGACGGGGTGTCCACGGTGGCCGTACCGGCGACTCGGGAAATGGTGGATGCCGCGCTGCGCGCGGCCGTCGAGACGCTGCCGGAGTCCATGCGGCAGCTGGCCGGATATCACCTCGGCTACTGGGACGGCGACGGGCGACCGGGCGCTGGCGGCGGCAAGGCGCTGCGGCCCGCGCTCACGCTGCTCGCGGCCGGCGCGGTGGGCGGCGCGCCCGCCGCGGCCGTGCCGGCGGCCGTCGCCGTCGAGCTGGTGCACAACTTCTCCCTGGTGCACGACGACGTGATGGACGGCGACCACACCCGCCGGCACCGGCCCACGGTGTGGAGTGTGTTCGGCATCGGCGCCGCCATCCTCGCCGGTGACGCGCTGCTGACGCTCGCGTTCGACGTGCTCGCCCGCAGTGGGCATCCGGCCACCCGGGCGGGCATCGGCGCGCTCCAGGCCGCCGTGCAGGATCTGCTCGACGGCCAGAGCGCCGATCTGGCGTTCGAGGAGAGGGCCGATGTGGGCCTCGCGGAGTGCGTCGGGATGGCGGAGCGCAAGACCGGCGCCCTGCTGGGGTGCGCGTGCGCGATCGGCGCGGTGTTCGGCGGCGGCACCGGGCCGCAGGTCGAGCATCTGCGCGGATTCGGCGAGCGGATCGGCCTGGCGTTCCAGATCGTCGACGATCTGCTCGGTATCTGGGGCGACCCGGCGGCGACCGGCAAGCCGGCCCGCTCCGACCTGCAGCACCGCAAGAAGTCGCTGCCGGTGGTCGCGGCGCTGGTATCCGGTACCCCGGCCGGGTCCGAACTGGCCGCCCTCTACCACCGCGACCAGCCGCTCGCGGAGTCGGACCTGCACCGGGTCGCGGAGCTGGTCGACGCGGCGGGCGGCCGGGCCTGGTGCCGGCGGCGCGTGGCGGACCTGCGCGCCGCCGCGCTGGACCACCTGCGCGCGGCCGGCCCGTTGCCCGGCGCGGCCGCCGAACTGCACGCGCTGGCCCACCAACTCACCCAACGCTCTGCGTAATCTTGCGATTACGCAGGTCGGGAATTGCGTGGCGCAAATTGCACGCGAATGAACAACAATGGCACGCGACAATGGCTTGACTGATCGTGCCGGTTGCCTCACCGTAGAAATCCCGGAGGCAACCGTGGAACTTAAACCCTTCACTGGCGCATACCTGGTGCACCCGGCCGTCATCTGGCGTGCGCTGCTAGGCAGTCCCGACCGTGTCCATTATGCCGAAGACCTCGGCATGTGGGTGATTCCGCGCCATGGCGACGTGCGCGACGCCTTTGGCGACAACGACAATTTCCTGAACGCGATGACCCTCGCGCCGGTCTACGAAATGGCGCCCGAGGCGCTGCCCATCGTAATGCAGATCGACGCGCCGCCCACCACGGCCGCGGCCGACCCGCCCACCCATCCGCGCACCCGGCGGGCGCTGCGCGCCACCTTCCCCAACACGACCGCCCGGGTCGAGGAGCAGTTCGGGCCGATCGTGCGGCGCCGCACCAAACAACTGGTCGAGCGGCTCGTCGCGCGGCGGGATGCCGAGATCGACCTGATCTCGGCGTTCGCCGCCGAGCTCCCGCTGCTCGTGGTGGCCGACATCCTCGGCGCGCCGGAGTCCGACATCCCGCAGATCAAGCGCTGGTCCGACGGGCAGATCGCGCTGATCTGGGGCCGGCCGAGCCCGGCGGAGCAGGTGCGGCTGGCCCAGGGTCTGCTGGACTTCTGGCGGTACACCAAGGATCTCGTCGCGCGCAGCGACCAGCGCGGCGACGACTACGTCAGCCGGGCCTTGCGCTACCGCAACGGCGACGACAGCGTCCTGACCGAAGCCGAGGTGGCCAGCCTCGCGTTCAACCTGCTGGTCGCCGGCCACGAGACCACCGCCGGGCTGCTCGCGCACTGCTTCGACTACGCGCTCACCGTGCCCCAGCGGTGGGACGAGATCGTCACCGATCCCGCGACCATCCCGGGATACGTGGAGGAGACGCTGCGGTTCGGGCCGGCCATCGACGGCTGGCTGCGGATGACCAGCCGGGACGTGACGATCGGCGAGGTGACCATCCCGGCGGGCGCCCGGTGCCTGCTGCTGGTCGGCGCGGCGAACCGCGACCCGGCCGTGTTCGAGGCGCCCGACCAGTTCGATCCG
The DNA here is from genome assembly GCA_037414955.1 of Actinomycetes bacterium KLBMP 9797. GTDB lineage: Bacteria > Actinomycetota > Actinomycetes > Mycobacteriales > Micromonosporaceae > Phytohabitans. The sequence goes on along the minus strand of JBBEWH010000069.1, from coordinate 79,559 downwards.
CACCGCCGGGACGCCCGCGATCACCTGTCGTTCGGGTACGGGCCGCACTTCTGCATCGGCGCCGCGCTGGCGCGGCTGGAGGCGCAGACGGCGCTCGCCGAGCTGGCGGCGGCGCTGCCCGGCCTGCGGCTGGCGCCCGGCCACATCCGGTCGTACAAGCCCAACGTGGCGTTCCGGGCCCACCAGGAGCTGCCCGTGATCACCGCCGCCGCGATCGAGGAGGAGCGCGTGGCGGCGTAGCCACGCTCCGGCGGGCCCGATCAAGGAAAACGCCGCCGATCAAGGGCTAAGGAACCCAGATCGGAGATCAAACCGCGTGCCTCAGCCCTTGATCGGCGGGGATGGGGCGGCGCCCGGGCGGCGCGCGGGGGTGTTGCCGGGGCGTTAACGAATCAGTACCGCGCGCGGGTGTCGCACATCTTGTGCGACGGGGTTGGCCCGTCCGCCTACACAGTCAACTTGATCAATGTTGACCAGTCGTGGGAGCGGAGCGGGCCTTGGCGGCAGCCACACAAACCCATGAAGCCACGCAGAACCATGCGGACCATAGTCACTCCACCGGCCGGCGCGGCTGGAAGATAGCGTCCCGGCTGCGCATCATCGTGATCGCACCACTGGTCGCGGTGGTGGGGTTCGCCAGCTTCGCGCTGGAGAACAGCGTCGAACAGGCGAACCGCGCCAGCGATCTCCGCGTGCTCGCCGGGCTGGCCACCGACGCCGGCACGGTCGCGTACCAGCTCCAGCGGGAGCGGGTGGCGGCGGCCGACCTGCTGACCAGCGGGACGCCGAAGCAGGAGAGCGCCTACGCGGCGCAGACCGCGCAGACGGACGACGCCGTCGCGCGGTACCGGCAGCAGCGCGCCCTGGCCCCGGCGGTGCCGGACGGCACGGCGACGGTGCTGGGGCGGATCGACGCCGGGCTGGCGGGCCTGGCGCCGCTGCGCGCCCAGGTCCGGACGGCCGCGAACGCCTCGGTGTCCGCGATGACCTTCAGCTACCGGATCGTCGTCGCCGACCTGCTGGCGTACCGGGAGACGCTGGCGCAGGGCGTCACGTCCACCGAGATCGCCGACGGCATCCGGGCGTCCGCGGCGCTGGCCAAGGCGAGCGAGGCGGTCGGCCTGCAACAGGTCGCCGTCATGCGCACGCTGGCGGCCGGCCAGCTCACGCCGGTGCTCCAGCAGGACATCACCGCATCGCGCACCGGCTTCACCGAGGCGAGCCTGGCGTTCCTGGCGCTGGCCCGTCCACAGTGGCGGATCTGGTGGGAACAGGCCGGCAGCGGCGAGGAGATCGTGGCGCTGCAACGCCTGCAGGACCAGGTGTCGCGGGCCCAACCCGGCGAGGACCTGCGCCTGAACTCGGGCGCCTGGATCACCGCGACCCAGGGCTGGGCGCGCCGGATCTTCGACGTGCAGCAGCGGGTCGACGCCCAGGTGCGCACCGACATCGAGGCCGCCCGGGTGGACCAGCGCCGGCGCGCGCTGCTGGAAGCCGCCGCGATGGCGGTCGCGGTCCTGCTCACCCTGGTCGTGACGTGGGCGGTGGCCCGCCAGATCACCCGCCGGCTGCGCCGGCTGCGCGACGCCGCGAACGTCGTCGCGTTCAACGAGCTGCCCGCGCTGGTGGCCGAGCTGCGCGGCGCGGATCGGGCCGCGGTACACCCGGAGGCGCTGGCCATGCAGGTGGCGCCGCTGGAACGGGCCAGCAAGGACGAGATCGGCGAGGTGGGCCAGGCGTTCAGCGCGGTGCACCGGGCGGCCGTGCGGACGGCCGCCGAGCAGGCGGTCATGCGGGCGAACACCGCCGACATCTTCATCCACCTGAGCCGCCGCGAGCAGCGCCTCGTGGACGCGGTGCTGGCCCAGGTCGACACGGTCGAGAAGGACGAGACCGACCCGGAACGGCTCCAACAGCTGTACACATTGGACCACCTGGCGACCCGGATGGCGCGGATCAACGCGAGCCTGCTGGTGCTGGGCGGCGTCGGCGTCGGCCGGGTGCGCCACGACGACGTGCCGCTGCCGATGGTGCTGCAGGCGGCGATGTCGCAGATCGAGAACTACACCCGGATCCGGATGGGCGTGGTCGACGGTGACGTCGCGGTCGCGCCCGGCGCCGTCGACGAGGTCGTGCACCTGCTCGCGGAGCTGATGGACAACGCCACCAGCTACGCGCCGCCGGACAGCGACACCTGGGTCACCGCGCGGGCGCTCGGCGATCGGGTCATCGTGCAGATCAGTGACGAGGGTGTGGGGCTGCCGCCGCAACGGCTGGCGCAGCTCAACGAGCTGGTGTCCCGGCCGCCCGCGATCGACGTCGCCGCCGTGCGCGCGATGGGCCTGGTCGTGGTGGGCCAGCTCGCGAACCGGCTCGGCGCCCGGGTCGAACTGCGGCCCGGACCGAAGCTCGGCGTCATCGCCGAGGTGGCGCTGCCGGGCACGCTCATCCGGCCGGTGTCCGAGGCGGAGCAGCTGCCGGTGGCCGGCGAGGTGCCGGCGGACCTGCCGAGCCTGGGCCTCCAACGCTCGCTGCCGGTGTCGCCGGTGTTCCGGTCGGCGCCCGTGCCGGTGTCACCCGCGCCGGCGCCCGCGCCGACCGCCCGGCGCTACCACGACGACACGGAGGAGCTTCTGATCTTCGAGCAGGTCAACAGCTGGTTCCGCGCCGACCACCCGGCGCCGTCGCCGTCGCCCGAGCCGGAGAGGGCGGCCAACGGCAACGGCAACGGGACCACGTATGGGACCCCGCAGAGCAACGGCACCAACGGCACCGGCTGGGAGACGCCCGCCGACGAGGGCTGGCGGGCCGCGCGCGAGGCGCTCACCCCGCAGACCGTCGCGACCACGCCCTCCGGGCTGCCCATCCGGCAGCCGCAACGCAATCTCGTGCCGGGCGGCATCGACGTGCCGGCCGAGCGGCGCGAGCGGTCCGAACAGCGCGACCCGGCGCAGGTGGCCGCGGCCATGTCCGCGTACGCCCGCGGCGTCGCCGCCCGCCGCCCGATCGTGGCGAATGGGAGTAAAGGAGAGGAGTCCCGATGACGAACCATGCGGACCTCGGCTGGCTGTTGGACAGCTTCGCCCAGCGGGCCCCGGACGTCGCCCACGCCATCGCGATCTCCAGCGACGGGCTGATGGTCGCCGCCACCCGGGACCTGCCGCCGGACCGGGCCGACCAGCTCGCCGCGACCGGGAGCGGCCTGGTGAGCCTGCTGCGCGGCGCGGCGGCCTTCTTCGACGCCGGCGTGGTGATCTCCAACGTCACCCAGCTCGAGGGCGGCTTCATGTTCTCGATGGCGTTCAGCGACGGCGCGTCCCTGCTCGTGCTCGCGACGCCCACCTGCGACGTCGGAAAGGTCTCGTACGAGATGACGGAACTGGCGAACCGGATCGGTGAGGCACTCACGCCCGCCGTCCGTGCCTACTGAGGAGAGGTTGTTGTCACATGAGGAGCAAGGTTCTGGCCGGCTTGCTCGCCGTCGGGCTGCTCACCACCGCAGCGGGGTGCGGGGGTGACGCGGAAGGCTCGGCGGGCACGATAAAGATCGGCCTGCTGGCGTCGCTGTCCGGCACGTACCAGGCGATCGGCACCGACATGCGGGACGGGTTCCAGCTCTACCTGCGTACGCACGGCAACCAACTCGGCGGGCACCCGGTCGAGCTGGTGATCGCGGACGAGGGTGACGGACCGCCGACCGCGGTGCCGGCGGCCACCAAGCTCGTGAAGCAGGACCGGGTGTCCGTGCTGACCGGCGTGGTCGGCGGCGGCTCGGCGGCCGCCATCTACCCGGTGTTGACCGAGGCGAAGATCCCGTTCATCGGGTCGAACGCGCGGCCCGCGTTCAAGGACGTGTCCCGGATCTGGCACACCTCCTACCTGTCGCAGGAGACCGGCGCGGCCGTGGCGCAGTACGTGCGGGACCACGTCGACGGCGCCGTGTACGCGATCGGGCCGGACTACCAGGGCGGGCACGACCAGTTGAAGGGCTTCACCGAGGCGTTCACCAAGGCCGGTGGCCAGCTGGCGAACGCGGACGGCAAGACCCGGTTCACGCCGTTCCCGACCACGACGAACTTCACGCCGTACTTCGCGCAGATCAAGGCGTCCGGCGCCAAGGCGGTCTACACCTTCTACGCCGGCACGGCGGCGGTGGACTTTGTCAAGCAGTACGCGCAGTCCGAGATCAAGGACCTGCCCCTGTACGCGGCCGGCTTCCTCACCGAGGGCGGCGTGCTGAACGCGCAGGGCCCGGCGGCGCAGGGCATCTACTCGGTGCTGAACTACTCGCCCGACCTGGACAACGCGGAGAACCGCTCGTTCGTGGCCGCCTGGAAGGAAGACCACGACGGTCCGCCCACGACCTACGCGATGGCGTCGTACGATGCGGCGGCGGTGCTGGACAAGGCGATCGGCGCGGCGGGCGAGAACCCCACGCCGGAGGATATCAACCAAGCGATCGCCGGGCTGGGCCAGATCGACAGCCCGCGCGGGGCGTGGCAGTTCTCCAAGAACACCCACTCGCCGGTGCAGAAGTGGTACCTGCGCCAGGTGCGCCAGGACGGGCGGGCACTGTCCAACATGGTCGTGACCGACCTCGCGACCGTAGGCGAATGAGCGAGATCGATCCGTACCTGATTCCGGCACTGGACGGCATCGCGTACGGGCTGCTGCTCTTCGTGGTCGCGGCCGGCCTGGTGCTCTGCTTCGGGGTGGCGGGGATCCTCAACCTCGCACACGGCACGCTGTACGCGATCGGGGCCTACCTGGCCGCGGTGCTCGGCGACGGTGGCTGGCTCATGCTGGGCCTGGCCTTCGTCGCCGGCACCGCGGCGGCCACGGGTGCGGGCGCCGCGCTGGCCGGCCTGCTCGCACCGGTGCCCCGCGGCGACCACCTCGTCCAGGCGCTGCTGACCTTCGGCGTGGCGCTGGTCGGCGGCACGCTGCTGATCAGCGCCTTCGGCCCGGACAACCTGCCGGTCCGGGTGCCCGCCACCGTGGACCGCGCGGTCGACCTGGCCGGGCACCCGTACCCGGGATACCGGCTGCTGTTCATCGGCGTGGCGGCGGGACTCGCGCTGGCACTGTCCATCGTGGTACGTCGGACCCGGGCCGGCGCGCTGGTGCGCGCCTCGGTCGACGACCCGGACATGGTGGCCGTCCTGGGTGTCAACCCGGCCCGGGTACGGCTCGGCGTGCTGGCCACGTCGGGGGCGCTGGCCGGTGCGGCCGGGGTGCTGGGCGCACCCATCATCGGCCCGGGCCCGAGCACCGCGACGACCGTGCTGCTGCTCTCGCTCGTCGTGGTGGTGCTCGGCGGGCTCGGCTCGGTGACCGGCACGCTGATCGCCGCGCTCGCGGTCGGCGAGATCCAGACGCTCGGCGTGGCGCTCGCGCCGACGGCGGCGCCGTTCCTGCTGTTCGCCGCGATGGCCCTCGTCCTGGCGGCCCGCTCGCACCGCCTGCTGCGCCGGTGGAGTGCCGCATGAGGTGGCAGGTCCTCGTCTTCTCGATAGCCGTGGCGGCGGTCGCCGCGCCGTGGTTCGTGGACCCCTACACGACCACGACGCTCGCGCGCATCCTCGTCCTCGGGCTCGTCGCGGTCAGCGTCGCGATGCTGACCGGCGTCGCCGGGCTGCCGACCCTCGGGCAGACCGCGCCGTTCGCGGCCGGCGCCTACGCCGCCGCCACGCTGGCGCTGCACACGCCCGCGGTCGGCGTGGTCCAGGTGTTGGCCGGGGCCGCGGCGGGTGCGGTGTTCGCGGTGGTCACCGCGCCGCTGGTCGTGTACGCCCGCGGCATGGTCGTCCTGATGATCACGCTGGCGATCGGCGAACTGGTCGTGACGGCGGCCAGCCGCTGGCGGTCCGTGACCGGCGGCACCGACGGCCTCGCGGGCATGTCCTCACCCCGTCCACTGTGGGGGCTCCCGGTGCTCGACACCGACCGGGCCCGTTACCTGTACGCGCTCGCGGTGGTCGCCGTCGTGGTGGCCGCCCTGGTGGTCGCGCTGCGCGGTACCGCCGGCCGCTACCTGCGCGGCTGCCGCGACGACGAGGCGCGGATGCGGGCCAGCGGCCACCGGGTCACCGGCTATCTGGCGGCGGGGTACGTCGTCGCCGGGCTGGTCGCCGGGGTCGCCGGCGCGCTGCTGGTCACCACCCAGCAGTACCTGTCACCGGCCGACTTCGGCTTCGACGTGGCCGCGCTGCTGCTCCTCGGCGTCGTCATCGGCGGCACCGGCTCGGTTCTCGGCGCCATCGGCGGCACCGCCGTCGTGCTGGCCGCCCGGGACTGGCTGTCCGGGCAGCTGCCGGGGCACGGGCCGGTGCTGCTCGGCGCGCTGTTCATCGTGGCGTCCTATGTGATCGTATGGAGGCGCCGTGGGCGTCCTGTTAGGACTTGAGGGAGTCACCCGCCGGTACGGGGCGCTGGTCGCGCTCGACCGGCTGGACCTGTCGGTGGCGGCGGGGGAGCGGCGGGCGCTGATCGGGCCGAACGGCGCCGGTAAGACCACGCTGCTCGACCTGGTGGCCGGCGCGAGCCGCGCGGACGGCGGCCGGATCCGGTTCGCCGGACGGGATGTGACGCGGCACGGGCCGGCCCAGCGGGCCCGGCTGGGCATCGGCCGGATCCACCAGCGGCCGGCGGTCTGGACGTCGATGTCCACACTGGAGAACGTCGCGGTCGCCGGTGCGCCCCGGCACGGCGGCTTCCGGCGCGCGCTGCCGGTCGCACGGGAGACGCTCGACCGGCTCGGCCTCGACCACGTAACGCTGGCGGCGCGGCTCTCCCACGGGCAGCGCCGGCAGCTCGAGATCGCGATGGCCCTGGCCGGCGAACCCCGCCTGCTCCTGCTCGACGAGCCGGCAGCCGGGCTGTCCCATGTGGAGTTCATACGCCTCGGCGACGTCCTCGCCAGCCTGTCCCGCGACGTGACCGTGCTGCTCGTCGAACACCGGCTCGACCTCGTGTACGCGCACGCCGACACCGTCACCGTGCTGCGCGACGGGAAGCACGTCGCCACCGGCACGCCGGACGAGATCCGGACGTCCCCCGCCGTGCGCGCGGCGTACGCCGAGGCGGTGGTCTGAATGCTGCGCGTCCGCGGTCTCCGCGCCGGCTACGGCGGCGGCACCGTCCTGCACGACGTCGACCTCGGCGTCGCGGCCGGGCAGGTGCAGGCGATCGTCGGCCGCAACGGCGCCGGCAAGACCACCCTCGTGCACGCCATCACCGGCCTGCTGCGCCCGTACTCCGGATCGGTCGAAGTGGACGGTGCGGACGTCGCCGGCCGCCCGGCGTACCGGATCGCACGGACCGGGGTCGGCCTCGTCCCGCAGGGACGGCGGGTGTTCGCGCACCTGACCGTCGCGGAGCACCTGGCGCTGAGCAAGCGATCGCCGGACCGCGTGCTGGCCCTCTTCCCACGCCTCGGTGAGCGGCTGCGCCACCGCGGCGATCAGCTCTCCGGCGGCGAGCAGCAGATGCTCGCCATCGCGCGGGCGCTGCTCACCCAGCCGCGCCTCCTGCTGCTCGACGAGCCCTGCGAAGGGCTCGCCGGTGACCTGGCCGCCCGGGTGCGCGAGGTCGTCGCCGGCCTCGCCGCCGAGGGGATGGCCGTGCTGCTCGTCGAGCAGCAACTGCACCACGCACTCCACATCGCCGACCGGATCGCCGTGCTCGACTACGGGCGGCTGGTCGTGGATCGCGCCGCGGACGGCGTACGCGCCGACCCGGCACCCGTCGAAGCCCTGCTCAGCGTCTACCAACGGAGGTAGCCCCCCGCATGCCCGGATACGCGTTCAGCAACCGCTCGCCCGAAGCCGACACCCAACTGCGTACCCTCGAGTCCTTTTTAGACCCCATCTCCGCCGCCCGGCTGCGATTGGCGCCCGGCGCGCGGTGCTGGGAGGTCGGCGCCGGCGGCGGCTCGGTGGCCCGGCTGATGGCCGACGCCGTCGGGCCGGACGGCCACGTGCTGGCCACCGACATCGACCCGCTGCACCTGGTGGCGGACGGCAACTTGGCGGTCCGGCGGCACGACGTGCGGGACCCGCTGCCGGCCGGCGGCCCGTTCGACGTCATACACGCCCGCCTCGTCCTCCTGCACGTGCCCGAGCGCCGCCGGGTCCTACGCGACCTGGCCGGCGCGCTGGCGCCAGGCGGCCAACTGGTCGTGGAGGAGTTCGACTGCACCGCCGCGCCGCGCGTGCTGACCGCGCCGAACGACGAGGCCGCGAAGCTCTTCCGCCAGGTGATGGAGGCGATCTTCGGGGTGCTACGGGACCGCGGCGCCGACCCGGCATGGGCACAGGACGTCCACACCGAAATGGCCCTGCTGGGCCTGAAAAACATCGACACCGTGGTACACACCGAAAGCTGGACCGGCGGTTCCCCAAGAATGGCCCTCTACGAGGTCAACTCCCGCCAGCTAGAACCCCGCCTCCAGGCGGCCGGCGTGACGACGGACCAACTAAAAACCTTCCGCACCCTCACCCGCGACCCGTCGTTCACCGCGATGTCCTACCAGTTCATCTCCACCCACGCCGAGGCCCAATAACCCCCCGCGCCCCACTTCCCCCGTCGATCTTGCAGTTGTCAGCCTCAAATGTCCGAGATGGAGGCTGGGCAGTGCAAGATCGGCGGGGGTTATCCACAGGGGCTCCCGCCGAGCCCGACGAGGCGGCATCGTCGGGGCATGGCAGAGGCGTGGCGGTACGCGGACTTACGCGAGCGCGGGCTGACCGAAGGGCAGATCCGCTGGCGAGCCGGTGACGGGCAGCTGATCCGACCGTTCCATGGAGTGTTCGTCGCGCCCAACGCCGGCGATGACGAGTTCGTTCGGCTACGGGCGCTATTCCTCCGGTTGCCTGCGGGGGCAATGGCATGCCGGCAGACGGCTGCGTGGCTGCACGGGTTCGGCGAGTTCGCGCCGCTGTCACCACAGGTCCAGATTCTGATACCGGCCGGCATGCCGCGGCCACGGCTGCGTGGTGTCAAGGTCTACGACACCGTCCTGCCCGCGGAGCCAGTCACGGTGCATGGCGTGCCGTGCGTGCCAGCGGCGCGGTGCGCGATCGATCTCGCACGCACGGTTCGCCGGCTCGACGCGCTGCCGGTGCTTGATGGGGCACTGCGGGCCGGTGGGTGTACGGCGGACGAGTTGGCCACCGAGGTAGCCCGGCACGGCAAGTTGCGTGGCGTCTGTCAGGCGCGGCAACTGCTGACGCTCGCCGACCCGGGTGCACAGTGCCGGCAGGAGAGCCAGATGCGACTGGTCATCATTGATGGGCGACTGCCCAGACCCGAGCCCCAGGTGGCCATGGTGGACGGCTTCGGGATCGTTCGTTATTACCTGGATCTCGGGTGGCGGCGTCAGCGGGTGGGTGCGGAGTACGACGGCGTGTCGCATCTGGACCGTACGACTGCGCGCCGCGACCGCGAGCGGCACAACTGGCTCGTGGCACAGGGCTGGAAGATGCGGTACTTCACCGACGTGGACCTGTACCGCCGCCCCCGCCACCTAGTCGAAGTCCTACGCCAAGCCCTAGCGTAGGAGGACACCCGCCGATCTTGCACTTCTCAGGCTCCAAATCGGGCATTTCGACCTGACAACTGCAAGATCGACGGGCTAGAGGAGGTGGGGCGGGAGGGGTTCGGAGAAGAGGTGGCCTTGGCCGTAGGCGCAGCCTAGGCGGAGCAATGTGGCTCTTTGAAGGTCTGTTTCTACGCTTTCGGCGATTAGTTGTAGGCCTAGGCTGCTGCCCATCAATACGATGGTTTGAACTAGGGCGCTGCTTTTGGTGTCTATGCCCAGGCCGGCGACGAAGGATTTGTCGATCTTCAGGGCGTCGATGGGGAGGCGGTGGAGGGCTTCCAGGGATGAGTAGCCGGTGCCGAAGTCGTCTATGTGGAGTTCGCAGCCTAGCGCGTGCACGTCTTCGAGCATCTTGCAGGCGAGCGCCACATTGTCCATGATTACGCCCTCGGTGATCTCGAAGGCGAGGCTGCTCGCGGGCAGGTCGGAGCGGCGCAGCGCCGATTCCACCTCGTCGACCAGCCCACCCTGCCAGAACTGGCGGTTCGACACGTTGAGGCTGATTCGCAGGTCGTCGCGGTCCGGGGTGCGCCGCCACTCGGCCAGCTGCCGGCACGCCGTGGCGATCGCCCACCGTCCGATGGGGATGATTAGGCCGCTCTCCTCGGCGACCGCGAGGAACTCCTCCGGCAGTAGCAGGCCGCGGGTCGGGTGCCGCCATCGGATCAGCGCCTCGTAGCCGCGCGATCGTCCGGTGCCGAGATGCACGATCGGCTGGTAGTGCAGCTCCAACTCGCCGCGCTCGACGGCCTGGCGCAGCTCGGTCTCGACCTGGAGGCGGGTGACCGCGCGGGCGTGCATCGCCACGTCGAACACCGCGTGCGAGCCCTTCCGGTGGGACTTCGACCAGTACATCGCGATGTCGGCGTCGCGCACGAGGTCGTCGGCGTCGGTGTACCGCTCGTCGGCGAGCGTGATGCCGATGCTCGCGGTCACCACGACGTCTTGCCCGTGCAGCCGGAACGGCCGGGCCAGCGCGGCGTGCAGCCGCTCGGCCACCCGAGCCGGCGTGTACGGCTCGGCGACCCCGTCGAGCAGGATCAGGAACTCGTCGCCGCCGAACCGGGCCGCGGTGTCGTCCGCGCGCAGGCTGGCCACGATGCGGTTGGCCACCTGGACCAGCAGCCCGTCGCCGGCGGTGTGACCGAGGCTGTCGTTGACCACCTTGAAGCCGTCGAGGTCGACGAAGAGCACCGCGAACTCGCGAGTGCGCCGGCGCAGGGCGTGGCGCAGCCGGTCCAGGAAGAGCGTGCGGTTCGGCAGCCCGGTGAGGTGGTCGTACGTGGCGGCCACGCGCAGTTGCTCCTCCTGCTGGCGCAGCGTGGCCAGCACCGCCTGGTAGTCCAGGGCCACGGTGAGCAGCGCCGCCCAGTGGTTGCTGGGCTCCCGCGCGGTGCCTACCCGGGTCTCCACGGTGTCGACGATGGCCAGCAGCCCCCAGTCGCTGTCGTCGACCTTCACCGGTACGACGAACACCATGCTCTCGCCGTCGGTCGGTCCGATGAGGTCCGGCGGCGGGAAGCGGCTGGTGGGCAGCGGCGCGGTCGCCGTACCGGAGGCCGGGAAGACGCCGACCACGTCGAGCAGCGGGTCGCGTTGCGGCGCGCTCGGGAGGCCCCGCTCGCGCCACAGCGCGAGGCAGCCGGCGCGGGCCGACGTGCGGGCCAACCAGCGGAGGTCGCGAGGGTCTTCCTCGTGGCTGCGCAGCAGGTCCATGCTGGCCTCGAACTGCTTGCTCAGGGTGACCTGGAGGAACGTGCGCTCCCGGAAGTGCTCGCGCGCCTCGCCGGCCTGCCGGTCGGGCGGCACCGGCTCGTCGGGCGGCGGGCAGCCGCACGACTCGCGGATCACCAGCGTGGTCGGCAACTGCGTGCGCCCGGGCGGCACCGGCTCGCCGCGGAGGGTGGCGAGCAGCGTGGTCGCGGCGGTCTGCCCGATCTCGTGGATCGGCTGGTGGACGGTGGTGAGGCGGGGCAGCGTGTACGACGCCGCGCGCAGGTCGTCGAAGCCCACGACAGCCTGGTCTTCGGGGATCCGGTAGCCGGCGTTCGTCAGTACCCCCATCAGGCCCACCGCGTTGGCGTCGGTGCCGGTGATGACCGCCGTCGACGGCAGGCCGGTGGCGGCGAGGTTGTGTGCGGCGGTGATCATGGCGCGGGCGGCGTGCTCGCCGCCGCTCTCCTGGTTGTCGCCGGCGGCGAAGAAGAGGCTGGGATCCGGTGTGATGTCGTGCGCGAGCAGCGCCGCGCGGTAGGCCTCGTAGCGCTGCCGGATGTCTTTCGCACCGAGGTAACCGGCGAACGCGATGCGCCGGTGGCCGTGCCCGACGAGATGGGCGACCGCCTCGCGGACCCCGGACCGGTTGTCGGGCAGCACCACCGGGCAGTCGACGGAGGGCACCTCGTGGCTGATGATCACGATCGGCTTGCCGGCCGCGCGGAGGGCGGCCAGGTAGCGGGGTTGCACCGCGTTGATGATGACCACGAAGCCGGCCACGTGCTGCCAGGCGATCGGGTATCTGAGCTCGGGTGCCTCGGTGACCTCGATGTTCCCGGTGCCGGCCTCGAGGGTTTGCACCGCGACCACGCCGGCCCGCGCGTCCGCCGCGGCCTCGGCGATGCCATGCAGAAGGCCGCCGAAATACCAGCCACCCAGGTAGGGCGACAGGACGCCGAGCGTCAGTTCCGACACCTGTGAGGCTACGCCCATTCCAGGGCCCGGCGGGGTCAAATGGGGGCAGGGCCCGGCGCATCGCGCCGGGCCCTGCAGTGTTGTGCTACCTCGTCGTCAGCCTTACAGCGGCGGGTAGGCGTTCTGCATGAGCTGCGTGAGCTGCGCCGGGAACCAGGCACCCGAGATCGGGGCTCCGGAGAGCGCACCACTCATGTTGTTGCCGTTGCGGGCGTTACCGGTGTAGGTCGGGTCGCACATCCGGTCGAAGCCCTTGCCCTCGGGGTTCTGGATGAGGGTGCTGGAGCCGTCCGACTCACCCGGGGGCTTGACCCACACGTAGGCGTCGATGCCCGCGGTGCCCGGGTTGGCCCGCGGCCGCTCGCCGAGGCCGGCACCGCTCTGGTTGCACCAGTTGCCCTTGTGGATCCGGCGGTCGATGCGCGAGCCGTTGACCTGCTCGTTGATCGTGCCGCTGGTCACCGGGCCGGTCGGCCGCGCCGAGCCGCCCCACCCGTTGCGGGAGGTGTCGATCAGCATGCCGATGTTCGACGGGAAGTTCTGCCCGGTCAGCGCGTTGCGGAACGCCACGGCGAAGCTGAGCTCGTCGTTGTACCGGTTCCAGTCGATCCAGCTGGACGGCCGGGTCTGGTCGTTCACCGTGATGTACGGCTCCTGCAGGGCCGAGTAGTTGGCCGTGTTGACGATGAAGCCGGTCACGTTGGCCTTGCTGCCGGACTGGTCGGCGACCTGCGCGAGCAACTGAGCGGTCGGGGTGAAGTTGTCGTCCCAGCCGATCCAGCCGTGGTGACCCGCGTCCACGTAGTTGTAGACGTTCGGGATCGCGCCGAACGTCCGCAGAGCGTACGCGATGCCGCGCTGGTAGTTGCCGTTCGCCTTCATCGTGTCGCACTCGGGGGTGGCGCCCGCACGGCCCGACACGTTGGTGATCAGGTTCGGCAGCGAGTCGATCTCGATGATGTTGATGATCCGCAGGCTGGCGTACTTCGGGTCGCGCTGGATGGCCGCGATCGGGTTGATGTACTCGGTCTCGTACCGGCCGATCGCGTCCGCCGGCAGCTCACCGTTGGAGGCGAGTGCCGCGCAGTCGCGGCCCGGCAGGTTGTAGATCACGAACTGGATGTACGACGCGCCCTGCGCCAGCGCCGCGTCCAGGTGGTCACGCACGCCGAACGCGCCGTTGGAGCTGCTGTTCGGGGTGCCGTTGATCGCGGCGATCCGGTCGATCCACACCGCGGTCGGGTTGTTGGCGATCCGGCTGCCGCCGGAGACGCTGTTGACCTTGGCCTGCCACTCCGAGTTCCGGTAGCCCTGGCCACCCGCGTACGGGTTGTCGACCTTCGAGCCGGTCGGCGGCGGGCTGGTCGTGGTGGTGGGCGGTACCACGGTCGGGCTGGTGGTCGGCGGGGTGGTCACCACGGAACCGGTGCAGGCGACGCCGTTGACCGAGAACGACGTGGGGACGGCGTTGGTGCCGCTGTGCGTGCCGGTGAACCCCGGGTTAGCCGTGCCGCCGTTGCCGACGTTGCCGTTCCAGCTCTCGTTGGTGACGGTCACCGTGGAGCCGCTCTGGGCGAACCGACCGCCCCAGCCCTGGCTGACCTGCTGCCCGTTGGCGAACGAGAACTGCAGGGACCAACTGGTCCAGGGATCCGCGATGTTGCGGATGGCGATGCTGGCCTGGAAGCCGTTGTTCCAGGAGCTGGCAATCGTATAGGTGACGCTACACCCGGTGGCGGCGCTCGCCGGCAGGGCTTGGACCACGGACAGGCCGCCCAGACCGACGGCGGCGACCGAAGCGATCGCGAGGCTCCGCTTTCTCGTGCGACTCAAGACGAGTCTCATGCGTGTTTCTCCTACTTCGTCGCGCGTCGCCAGAGTGAGGCGCTCTGGCGTGGCGCGTCGCGGACGTCGAGTTTTCGTGAGGCGCCGCAGACGCGCCGGACGGGTCTACTCGCCTGGCCCGGATGGCGAGCTGAGCTGCGGTCCACCGCGCGGGCCGGCTTTCGCCTACCCGCCTGCCCTGGCAGACACTTAACGCATCGGCTCCCCCGAATGCGTTAAGTGAGTCTTGCATGGGAGGGCTCCCATGCACAAGAAGTCGATATCTGAGACCGTCGATTACCCATGATCAGGGGTGCTTTGATCATGGTGCGTGGTGTCGAGGATGATCTTGGCAACCAGGTCCGGGTTGTCGGGCATGGGGACATGGCCGCAGCCGGGCAGATCGACATGGCGGGCGGCGGGCAGGACCCGCCGGGCCACCGCCGCCTGGCGGTAGGGCAGGACCCGATCGCGGGTACCCCAGGCCACCGTCACCGGCACGTCCGGCGCGCCCTGGAAGGCGTACCCCCGACCGGCTCGCGCGACCGCCCGGAACGCCCGGCCGTTGCGCAGCGCGAGGGCGTCGGCGAGCACCACGTCGGGCGTGAGCTGGCTGGCGGAGGCGCTGATCATGCCGTAGGACAGCGCGCGGACCAGCTTCGCCCGCAGCACGGCACGCAGGACCGGCTGGGGCAGGCGGGTGGCCATCCGGTGCGTGGCGAGCACACCGATCGCCCAGCGCAGCTCGCGCCCGGTGCAGAAGCCGGCCGGCGACAGCGCGGTCGCGGAGGCGACGACGCCGGCGGCGGCCAGCTCCAGCGCGATCGCGCCGCCGAGGCTGTTGCCGGCCACATGCGGGCGGTGCACGCCGATCTCGTCGAGGAAGTCGGCGATCCCGGCGACCACGGCCGCCATGTCGGCGGGCAGGCCGGTGGCCGGTACCGGTGACTCGCCGAAGCCGGGCAGGTCGAGCGCGATCACCTCGTGGACGGTGGCGAGCCGGTCCAGCACCGGTCGCCAGGCGTGCCGGTGGTGACCGATGCCGTGCAGGAGTACCAGCGGCTCACCGCTGCCGCGACGCTCGTACACGACGGTGGTGGGCATCGGCGGTCACCGGGTGCCGAACGGGCGACCGAGCGCGCGGACCTCGTCTTCGAGTCGCGGCACGGAGCTGCGCGCGCCCCGGCGCAGGATGGCCTCCGCGAGCGCCGTGCGGCGGAGCGAGCGCATCCCGCGGACGGATCGTGGCACGTATACCACCCGACGGCGCCGCTCGATGGCGTCGACGAAACTGCGGGCGCACGCCTCGACCGGCACGACCCGGGTCAGCGACCCCAGCCGCCGCACCGACTCGCGGAAGGACGGTAGGTCGTCCTGCGCGTCGCGGGTCATGTCGGTGTCGATGAAGGACATGTGCGCGGTGCCGACGTCGACGCCGCGGTGGGCCAGCTCCAGCCGGATCGCGTTGCCGAACTGCTCCACGCCCGCCTTGGAAGCGCTGTAGGCGGCCAGGCCGGGCAACGGGGTGAACGCGGCGGCCGAGGAGACCAGCAGGTAGTAGCCGCGGCGCGCGATGACCTGGTCGACGGTGGCGCGGACGGTGCGCATCACCCCGATCAGGTTCACCTGGACGGTGTGGACGAGCCCTTCGATGTCACCGACCACGATCGTGCCCCGGTTGGCCACGCCGGCGTTCGCGACGACCACGTCGATGCCGCCGAACCGCTCGACGGTACCGGCCGCGGCGCGGTCCAATGCGGACTGATCGGTGACGTCGCACTCGAACCACGCGCCGCCGAGCTCGGCGGCGAGGCTGGCGAGGCGTTCGGGCTCCAGCCCCACGAGCGCGACCGTGGCGCCGCGCGCGGCGGCCAGCCGGGCGGTGTGCTCGCCGATGCCCCGGGCCGCGCCCGTGATGAAGACGACCTTTCCGTCCATGAGGGAGCCGACAGCCATCAGGGAGTCACCGTCCGATAGGCGGCCGCGTCGAACCGACGCGTCCGCAGCCAGTAGGACCAGCTGTACCCCGGCCAGAGGGTGGAGTTGCGGCCGGTGCCGTCGAGGTACCAGCTGCGGCAGCCGCCGCGCAGCCAGACCGTGCCCGACATCTGCTCATCCACTGTGGAGACGAACGCCTCCTGCGCCTGCGGCGTCGGCTCGATGGCCGGATAGCCGCGCTGGTCGAGGTGGCGCACCGCTTTCAGGACGTGGGAGAGCTGCGCCTCCATCATGAACACCACCGAGTTGTGCCCCAACCCGGTGTTCGGCCCGAGCAGTAGGAAGAGGTTGGGGAAGCCGGCTACGGTGGTGCCGAGGTAGGCTCGCATGCTGCCCTGCCACGCCTCGGCGAGGGTCTGCCCATCGCGACCCCGGATGTGCTCGGCGATCGGCGAGTCGGTGACGTGGAAGCCGGTGCCGAAGATGATGGTGTCGACCGGTCGGGCCGTGCCGTCGCGGGTCACCACCGCGTCGGGCCGCACCTCCGCGATCGGGTCCGTCACCAGCTCGACGTTCTCCCGCGCGAGCGCTGGATAGTACACATTGGAGAGCAGGATTCGCTTGCAGCCCATGGTGTAGTCCGGGATCAGCTTGTCCCGCAGCGCCGGGTCGGCGATCGACTTGCGCAGGTGCCGGCGGGCCATCCGCTCGCCCAGGCGCATCACCACCGGGTGCACGAAGCCGATACCCTGCATCTCGCGCGCCCAGTAGATGGCGGTCCGGGCCACCCGCTGGGCCGGCGGGAACGCCTGGAAGAGGCGGCGCTCCGCGCCGCTGATCCGGCGGTCGGCGCGGGGCAGGATCCACGGGGCTGTGCGCTGGAAGAGGTGCAGCCGGTCGACCAGCGGGGCGATCTCGGGGACGAATTGGATGGCCGACGCGCCGGTGCCCACCACCGCGACCCGGCGGCCGCGCAGGTCGTACCCGTGATTCCAGCGCGCGGAGTGGAAGACCTCGCCGGCGAACGCCTCCAGGCCCGGCAGCTTCGGCATGGCCGGCTCGCAGAGCGGGCCGGCGGCGGAGATCAGCACGTCGGCCCGGTAGGTGCCGCCGGAGGTCTCGATCACCCACTGGCCGTCCCACGCGGCGGAGTGCACCTCGGTCCGCAGGCGCAGGTGCCGCTCCAGGTCGTAATCGGCGACGCACCGGCGCAGGTACTCCCAGATCTCCGGCTGCGGCGAGAAGCTGCGGCTCCAGCTCGGGTTCAGGCGGAAGGAGTACGAGTACATGTGCGACGGCACGTCGCAGGCGCACCCCGGGTAGGTGTTGTCACGCCACGTGCCACCGACGTCGGCGCCACGGTCGAGCACGACGAAATCGTCGTAGCCGCGCTGCCGGAGGCGGATGGCGGCGCCAAGTCCGCCAAATCCGGCACCGATGATCGCGATCCGGGCCCGGTGTTCCGTCGCCATACCCGGCAAGTTACCACCGGGTAAAGGCAATTTTCCATGATCAAGGCGTCCCTCATGTCGTTAGAGCGACGTGAAGGACGCCTTGATCATGGGTGCCTTAGCGGGCGGTCTGCCAGATGCCGACCAGGTTGCCCTCGGGGTCCTTGAAATAGCCGGTGAAGCCCATCTCGCCCACTGCCTCGCGGCCGGCGACCACCGTGCCGCCGAACTTCTCCACCCGGGCCAGCGCCTCGTCGATGTCGTCGACGTCGATCGTGATCACCGGTCCGGAGAAGGGCGCCGTGCGCTTGAACAAGCCGCCGTTGATCGCCCCCGGTTCGCGGGGCATGCCGTTCTCGTCCGACGGGGTCGTGCCGAGGCCCGTGTAGCTCATCTCCGGCATCGGATTCATCTGCCAGCCGAAGGTCTCGTGGTAGAAGGTTTGCGCCCGCTCGACGTCGTCAGCGGGGATCTCGAAATGGACCACTTTGCCGCTCATCATCGGCCTCCTTCCACCCGGATCGTATGCCCGTCCGCCCTGATCAAGACGTCATTCTTACTACTTGAGGGGTGCCTTGATCATGAAGCCGGCGACGGGTAGCGGGCGGTCGACGATCCGTACGTCGCCGAGCCAGCCGTAGAAACCCTGCTCGACCACCCGGTCGTAGTGGTAGGCGCCGACGAACCACGGCTCGCCGGCCGTCGCCAGCCCGACCGCCGGCGTGCTCGGATTGCGCAGCAGTTCGGCGCCGTCGACGTACATCGTCGTGGTGTGCCCGTCGTTCACCACGGCGACGTGGAACCACTCGCCGGCACGCATCTCGTGTCCCCAGTTGGTCGAGATGCCGTCCTGCTGCTGCGGAAAGACCGCCCACTGCAACGCCATGCCGTCCGACAGGCTGAGTGTCGCGAGCGGCTCGGCCGGGTCGCCGCCGGTCTTGCCGGCATCCTTACCGGTCCCCATCCGGCACAGCACACTCATCCACGCGTGATTCGTGGCGCGCACGTCCTCCGGCAGCCGCAGGAACGCCTCGATGGTGTATCCGTTCTGGAACGTCGCGGCGTTGAGCGGCGCACCGTCCACAGTGCGCAAATAGGCGCCGCGTGCCGGTTGCTTGCCGCCGTCGAAGAAGAGGCTGGCGTGCGCCGGCTGGTCCGGGTGGTGCTCGGCGCTCCAGCGCAACGCGTCCGCCGGGCCGGCGCCGATCGCGACCCCGGTCAGGTGGTTGCCACGCCCCGACAGATCCTCGACGCGCACCCCTTCCGGCACCGCCGTACCGTCCGGCCGGCCCTGGTCGAACCGCCAGTACGCGACCGTGCCGCGGGTCAGCATGGCGCCGGCTGGACGGGGCGCCCGCGGCGGCACCGGTGCGAAGCCGGCGAACCGCGCCGCGAAGTCGATCGCCACGCGGAAGCGGTTGACCGGGTCGGTCAGCTCCACTTCCCGCTGCTCCAACGCGTTGCGCCGGACCGGGTCCTGGCCGAGGATCCACGGTGACAGCGTCTCCACGTCGATCGTGTTCCGGGCGAGGTCGAAGTGGTACAGCCGGACCATGCCGCTGCCGCCGTAATAGCGATCCTGGTAGTTGGTGATATGCACGTGCACGTCCCGCCCGGCCGCGTTGCGCAGCACGGTGTTCGCGGGCGGCCAGAAGTGCCCGTTCAGGGTCAGGAAGATCTGGTCGCTGTCCTTGACGAGGCGGTCCCACAACCGCTGCCCGTGCGGCGAGAGCGCGGCGACGTCGGATCCGCCATCGGCGTACGCGATCTCGTGGGTGGTGAGGATGACCGGCGTGCGCGGGTGCGCGCGCAGCACGGACCGCGCCCAGTCCAGGCCGGCGTCCGACGGCCGCCAGTCCAGCGCGAGCAGCAGCCACTCCCGGCCCGCGGCGCGGAAGACGTGGTAGGTGTTGTATCCGTCCGGCGTCGCGCCGCCGAAGGTGGGTGCGGCGCGAAAGCGCCGCGGTCCGAACACGTCCAGGTAGGCGCTGGGCCCGCGCTGGTCGGTGGTGCGCGCGTCGATGTCGTGATTGCCGGCCAGTACCGAGTATGCCGTGCCGCGCCGGTCGAAGATCTCGAAGACCTCGCCCGCCCGAGCCAACTCGGCGGCGGCCGCGTTCTCCACGATGTCGCCAAGGTGCGCGGTAAATACGATGTTGTGCCGCGCCTGGTTGTCCACAATGTACCGCAAGGTGGCGGCCAGCGGGGCGGGATCGCCGCGGTCGGCGTCGAACAGGTACTGGGTGTCCGGGATGACGGCGAGCGTGAAGCGGGGGTGCTCGGTGTCCACGGTTGCCGTCGGCGCGGCTGGCTTCGGCGCGGCCGGTGCCGGTGCGGCGGCGCCGACGGCCGCACCCGCGCCGAGCAGACCGGTACTCCGCAGGAACGTCCGGCGGGTCGAACTCTGTGACATGCCCACATTCACCGAGAACCGGGCGAACACCAGCTCCGCCTGTGCTCAACACACTCCCAACACCCGGTGAACCCTTCCCATGATCAAGGCGTCCCTGTAGTCGTTAGAACTACTTGAGGGACGCCTTGATCATGGCGAGGCGACCGCCGCCCGCGCGGGTGCGCGCGGCGCGCTGTCTTCCGTGCTTGTCTTCCGTGCTTGTCTTCCAGAGGGCAGCCCTCTGGGGAGCGCATGCTGAGGAAAGCTCCCCTCTCACCGTTCAGAGGGGGATAGGGCTCCCCTCTGGGGCGCGGGGTCGGTGAGGACTTTTGTTGATCGAGGACCTGCCTTGATCGCCCAAATCGCGACGATGCGCCCTCGATCGGCGAGGACGGCGGAGTGTGGCGGCTGCGCCGAGCTGATCAAGGGGTTGCGGGCTGATCCAGTCAAGATCAAGACAACTGTGCGAGAGTCGCCGTGTCCGCCTTTGAGGAACGGGGCAACTCTCGCACAGTTGTCTTGATCTTGACTGAGGAAGGATCTTGGGAGGACGAGAGGCGGGCTAGAGGCCGAGGAGACGGTCGAGGAAGTCGCGGTACTGCCGGACCACGACGCGGAACCGCTCGGTGTCGTTGCCCTCCTCGCTGGACCAGCCGCTCAGGTCGTCGCGCTGCGTGGACAGTGCCGCGGTGAGTGACTCGACGGCGTCCGCCACCAGGCTCTTGGCCTCCTGGGCGGCACCCTGCGGATCGTCGACGAAGCGCAACTGCACCTCGCGCCAGCGGTCGCGGAACTGCTGGGCGGTCTCGTCGCCCCACAGCGCCGTCACCGGCTCGGCCGGCACCTCGCCGGGGAGAAGGTCGGATTCGGTCGCTGCCGGGACCTCCACTCCGGCGGCCACCGGCTCATCCTCAGCCGGTGTCTCGGCGGCCCGCTCCTTGATCGACGTTGCGGCGGTGATTGGCTCGCCGACGGCCGGAACCTCGTCGCGGCGAGCGTCGGTGACGTCGCGGTCAAGGCCGGTGCCGTCGCGATCGGCGGCGACGATGTCGCGGTCAGAGTCGGTGACGTCGTAGCGCCCGCCCGGGGTGTCACGGTCAAAGCCCGGGGTGTCCCGGTCAAAGTCGGTGACGTCGCGGTCGGAGTCGGTGGCGTCGCGGCGAGCACTGGCGGTATCGCGGTCGGTGTCGGTGGCCTCGCGGGATGGGCCGGCGAGGGCCGCGGCCGCGGCGGCGCCGCCCACGGTGGCCGCGCCGAAGGCGGTCGGCTGGGGTGCGGGCTCGTGGAACTCGGGCGTCGTTCCGTCGGCTGACCTGTTGTCCAACGTGGCAGGTGCGGCGGCGGACGAGGTGGCATCGGCGTCCTCGTCAGAAGCCCTATCGGCCTCGTCGGTGGAGGACGGCGGGGTCACCGCGGTGATGTCGTCCGGGTCGGTGCGCTCGTCGGCGAGCACCGGGTCGTCGAACGTGCCGCGGTCGTCGAGCGCCTCGCCCGGCACCCGGTCGGTGACGTCCTCGGCGGGAGAGTTGTCCGACTCGTCCTCATCCGAATGACGGTCGGCGACGCCGCCTTCCTGGTCAGAGCCGCCCCGGTCAGAGGTGGCCGGGTCGGACGAGACGAACTGATCAGAGGAGGAGGCCCGAGAGGAGGGATCGGGGGATGGCACCGGCACCGGGTCGGAGACGACGCGCTCCGGCTCGTCGTCCGTCGATGAGGCGGACGGCGGGTCGGTGGGCGGATAGGGGTGGGTCTTCTGGTCGGCCATCGGGGGTGCCTCCTCAGCGCTGGGTGTGGGGGACGGCGCGGTTGGGGCTCTCCGGGGTGGTGCCGAGCAGGTCGGCGAAGAGCGCCCGGTAGTGCACGAGTGCCTGGCGGAGGCGTTCGGTGCTGGCTTCGCCACGCTCGTTCTCGAGGTAGATCTCGTGCGCGTCGCGGTAGTGGCCGAGCGTCCGCGCGTGCTCGACGGAAAGGTGCGCGAGCTGCTCCTCGTAGTTCTCGGCGGGGTACCCGCGCTCGGTGATCAGGCGCAGGACCAACTCGTCCGCGGCGCGTACCGCTTCCTCTGGCGCCTCGACGAACCGTGCCTGGACGTCCTCCCATTCGGCGGTGTACCGCTGCTGGGCGTCCGGGCTGAGGTCCTTGAGCTCGAGGGCGGCGTGCTTGCGCTCGCGTTCGCGGAGCTCGCGCTCGGCGGCGGTGCGGCTTTCCTGTTCGGCGACGGCCCGGTCGTATTCGGGCCCGAATCTCTGCTGAAGAGCCCGGCGGCGAGCGACAAACCAGCCGATACCGGCCAGCGCCGCGACCGCCAAGACTACGATCACGGTAACTACGATCTGCGTGGTGGTCATATGGGTGGTATTCCCGCTCGAGCGTGATCGCCAACCCTCCCCATGAATCGTGCCGAAAACTTGACTCGGTCCAGAGAAGGCGCTTGGGTGGGTATGTCCGACGTTTGCCCCAAAGCGTCCTTCGTTATCCGAAGGACGCTTTGCGCTCAGCGAGGGACATGTATCCTTCCCAAGGCGCCTCACCCCCCACGTACGAGGTCTGATGACGCACCCCCGGACCGGAAACTGGTCGATTCGCGCGAAGATCACCACTCTGGTGGCCGTGCCGGTCGCCGCCCTCGTGGCTTTGTGGATCTTCACGACCGTGCTGACCGCCGGCCCGGCGCTCGCTCTGCTCGACACCCGCGCCGTTCGCGACGAGCTGAGCCGCCCGGGCGACTCGCTCGTCGCTGAGCTGCAGCGCGAGCGCCGGCTCTCGCTGGTCTACCTGGCCGGCAGCGGCGACCTTCCCGCTCTGGCCGAGCAGCGCAACCGCACCGACGCCGCGGCCGCCGACTTCCGTCGCCGGGCCGCCGCCAGCGACGTGCGCGAGGCCGCCGAAGACCCGATTCGGGTACGCGTCGACGCCGTCCTCACCGAGCTGGAGGTGCTGCCGGCCGGGCGGGGCTACGTCGACCGGCGGGAAATGGACCAGGCCGGCACGCTGGGCCTCTACACCGGGATCGTGGACAAGGCGCTCCGGCTCTTCGGCGCGCTGGCGAACCTCGACGACGACCAGCTCACCCAAGACGCGCGCACCGTCGTCGCCCTGAGCCGGGCCCGGGAGGTGCTCGGGCAGTCCGACGCGCTGCTGGCGGGCGCGTTCGCCGCCCGCAAGTTCGCCCCCGGCAACCATGCCCAGTTCGTGCAGATCGTCGGCGCCCACCGCTACCTGTACGACGTCGCGTCGGCCGCCCTGCCGGCGGCCGACCGGGCCGCCTACCAGCGGATCACCGAGGGCGAGGCCTACCAGCGGCTGCGCGACCTGGAGACGCAGGTCGTCACGCGCGGCCGGGACGGTGCGGCGGTGCCGGTGAGCGCCTCGGCGTGGCAGAGCGCCTACGAAGCCGTGGCGCGGCAGCTCCGCGACGTCGAGCTGGCCACCGCGGACGCGATCACCGACCGGGCGGCCCCGGTGGCCACCGGGGTGCTGACCCGGATGGCGCTGGCCGGCCTGCTCGGGTTGGCCGCGATCGCGGTCTCGCTGCTGCTGTTGTTGCGCGTCGGCCGGTCGCTGATCCGCCGGCTGACCGGGCTGCGGGTCAGCGCGCTGGACCTGGCCGACCGGCGCCTGCCCGACGTGGTGTCCCGGCTGCGCCGGGGCGAACAGGTCGACGTCGTGCAGGAGGCGCCGCCCTTGGAGTACGGCACGGACGAGATCGGCCAGCTCGGCCACGCATTCACCGAGGCGCAGCGCACCGCCGTGCAGGCCGCGGTCGACGAGTCGAACCTGCGCCGCGGCTACAACGAGGTGTTCCTCAACATCGCCCGGCGCAGCCAGACGCTGCTGCACCGGCAGCTCACCCTGCTCGACGGCATGGAACGGCGCGCCACCGAGCCCGATGAGCTGGAAGAGCTGTTCCGCATCGATCACCTGGCCACCCGGATGCGCCGGCACGCCGAAGACCTCGCGATCCTGGCCGGCGACGTGCCGGGGCGCGGCTGGCGGAACCCGGTCGCCGTGCTCGACGTCATCCGGGGCGCGGTGTCCGAGGTGGAGGAGTACGCCCGGGTGACGGTGAGCGGCGTGCTGCCGTCCGGGATCGCGGGCCCGGCCGTCGGCGACCTGATCCACCTGCTCGCTGAGCTGATCGAGAACGCGACCACGTTCTCCCCGCCGCAGAGCCGGGTGCGGGTCACCGGGCAGCCGGTGCCGAACGGATACGCCATCGAGATCGAGGATCGCGGGCTGGGCCTGCCCGCGCACGCGCTGGAGGAGGCGAACCGCCGGCTGGCCCGGCCGCCGGACTTCGACCCGGTGGGTGGCTCGCACCTCGGGCTGTTCGTGGTGGCCCAGCTGGGCGCCCGGCACGGCGTGCGGATCCGGCTGAAGCCGTCGCCGTACGAAGGCGTCACGGCGGTGGTACTCGTGCCGCCGGACCTGGTCGTGCCGGCACCGGAGGAGCCCGCCCTGCCCGCCGACGAGGGTCGGTTGCGTCGGGCCCGCACCGTGCGGCTGCTGGAGAGCCGGCCGCCCCAGCCGGCGATCGAGCCGCCCACGCGCCGGGCGGTCGAGTCGGCCGTCGACGCGCCGACGGTCGAGGCGCGAGCCATCGAGCTGCCGCGCCGCACCGCGGGGCCCGGACCCGCCGGCGCGGCCAACGACGGCGCCAACGGCCGGGCCAACGGCGGCGCCAGCCGCCGGGCCGGCGACGCGGCCGCGCCCGACGGTGGCCCGGCGGGCCTGCCCCGGCGGGTGAGGCAGGCCAGCCTGGCGCCGCAACTGCGCGAGGCAGCGCAGGAGCCGGTGGAGCCGCAGGCGCCGACGCAACGCACCGCCGAACAGGCCCGGGCCACGATGGCCGCGCTCCAGGCCGGCACGGCGCGCGGACGCCGTGACGCGGAAGGGGACGAGGACTGAATATGCACGTGCAGGCCGCCACGCTGAGCTGGCTGCTCGACGACCTGATCGAACGGGTGCCGTCCGCCCGGCAGGCGGTGGTGCTGTCCGCCGACGGGTTGCTGATGGGCGCGTCCCGTGAGCTCACCCGGGAAGACGCGGAGCACCTGTCCGCGATCGCGGCCGGCTTCCAGAGCCTCGCGAAGGGCGCCAGCCGGCAGTTTCAGACCGGCCCGGTGCGGCAGACCGTGGTCGAGATGGAGTCCGGATACCTCTTCGTGACCGCCGCCGGCATGGGCGCCTGCCTGGCGCTGCTCAGCACGGCGGACGCGGACATCGGCCTGATCGCGTACGAGATGGCGATGCTCGTGGCGCGGGTCGGGCAGAACATGAGCTCGTCGGTCCGACCCACCATGGTTCCCCGTGATGGCCACTAACGGGTACGGGTATGGCTCGCGCCGCCATCACTGGCTCGATGACGACGCGGGTCCGGTGGTCCGGCCGTACACGGTGACCGGTGGCCGGGTGCGGCCGGTGACCGGCGGTTTCGACCTGCTCGCCTTCGTGCTGGCCGCGCCCGGCGCGGCCAGGTCCCCGGAGGCGGCCGAGCTCCAACCCGAGCACCGCGCGATCCTCGCGATGGCGCAGCAACCGACGTCCGTGGCCGAGCTGGCGGCCGCCCTCGACCTGCTGGTGGGCGTGGTGCGGGTGCTGCTCGGCGATCTGCTGGTGTCCGGCCTCATCGCGCTGCACGAGCCCTCGGCAGCGTCCCAGGCGCCCGACGACGATATCCTCCAGGCGGTGGTCAATGGTCTCCGAGCGCTATGACCAGCGGATTCCGCTGGCTCTGAAGATCCTCGTCGCCGGCGGCTTCGGCGCCGGCAAGACGACGCTGGTCGGTGCGGTCAGCGAGGTGCGCCCGCTGCACACCGAAGAGGTGCTGACCATCGCTGGCGTGGGCGTCGACGACGTGGCCGGCGTCGAGACGAAGCGCACCACCACGGTGGCGATGGACTTCGGCCGGATCACCATCAACGAGGACCTCCAGGTGTACCTGTTCGGCACGCCCGGCCAGGAGCGGTTCTGGTTCGTGTGGGACGAGCTGGCGTTCGGCGCGCTCGGCGCGGTGGTGCTCGCCGACACCCGCCGGCTCGCGGACTGCTTCCCGTCGGTGGACTACTTCGAGCGCCGCGGCATTCCTTTCGTGGTCGGTGTGAACCGCTTCGACGACGCCCGCTGGTTCGGGCCGGACGCGGTGCGCCAGGCGCTCGACCTCGACCCGACCGTGCCGGTGGTGCCCTGCGACGTCCGGGACCGGCAGTCCGGCAAGCTCGTGCTGGTGGCGCTCGTCGAGCACGTCGCCGCCCGCCAGGGCCATCCCGTCCCCGCCGGCTGACCCCCATGATCAAGGCGTCCCTCAAGTAGTTCTAACGACTTGAAGGACGCCTTGATCATGGGGGAGCGGACTTTGCGGAAGCGGCGCGGAGCCGGTACGCGACCTCGCCCGCGCACGTGGCGCCGAAGATGAGCGCGGTCGCCGCGACCGGTGCGTGCGGCGGCAGGTCGCCGTGGAACACGGCCAGCAGCAGCGCGGTCACCCCCAGGGTGCCGCTGTGTACCCGGGGCGTGAGGTCGCTCTGGGTCCGCCGCATCACGGCGGCGATCAGCACCGCGAGGCCCACACACAGCGCGTAGGCCACGTAGTGCGCCAGCACGGCGGGCACCGGTTCGCGGGCCGCGAGCAGGGTGCGGGTCACGCCGGCCAGCCCCACGAAGAAGATCATCGAATGCCAGGTGGGCCGGCGGGTGCCGAGTATCCGGTACGCGAGTTCGCCGCCGCAGGTCGCGGTGAGCAGCACCGCCGTGGCGAGGATCGGTGCCAGCACCGGCGGCTCGCCGTGCAGCGCCGCCAGCAGCATGGCGATGGTGCCGAGCGTGGCGCTGCACACCCGGGAGGTGAGCCGGCTGCGGACCCGCTCGATGAGCTGCCCGATGGCGAGGGCGAAACCGGCACACAACGCGTACGCGCCGAAGTGGGTGTGCGGATGCGGCTCGGTTTCGGGGTGGCAGCGCATGAGCAATGTCCGGGTCAGGTTCGCCGCGCCCACGTAGAAGATGAGCGAATGCCAACTTGGTCGGGTCAGCGTAAACCAGGTGCATAGCATGTCGGTCTCCAGATCACCGAGATGGTCTTCGATCGGCGTGCTCGCATCGGACAATGGCCACTCTTCTTTTACCTGTTGCGCGGCGCCCGGGTTGGCGCTTTCGAAACGACGCGGCCGACGACTTGGCTCAAGATCGGAAGAATTATTTGTTGGTCTTCGGTAGCTTTTCGGCTGTGGGACAGGTGAGAGATCGCGCGCCGGACGAGTGGGACTGTGTCGTCTTCCTGGCCGTCGCGGAGGCGGGCACCCGGCAGAAAGCGGTGCGGTTGCTGGCCGACCGGTACGACGAACACATCACGGTGGAAGGCGTCCGGGTCATTCTCAACAAGATCAACAAGTGGTTGCGGCAACCGGTACTCGCGGAGGGCGCCGGGCCGCGGGGAAAGGTGAAACTCACTCCGCGCGGGCTGCGCTTCCTGCGTTTCTGCGAACGGGTGCGCGGGATCTACCTCGACGAGCGGCGGTTCTTCGTGGAGTCACAAGCGCCCACACTCGTGTGTCTTCCGCACCACGCGACCATCGTGAAAAAACTGTACGTCGAGACCCTCGAACAACACCCGGTCGGGACGGAGAAAATTCACGTCGAGGAACTCCAGCAGAGCGACCGCGGAAATGAGTCGTTCTTCGATCAGGCGCTCTGGCCAATCACCACCGGCGCGTACCACCTGGCGATCGGGCCGCCGCCGTCCGACGATTTCCACGACGAGTTGCAGTCCGATGTGCTCTATGAGGCGCGGCTGGAGGTCTTCGTGCCCGCCGATTTCCCGGGGGACGCGATGCCGCTCGACGAGTTCGTCCGGTGGCCGCGCATGACGCATCTGCCGCCGAAAGACTCCGGCGCGCGCATGCTGCTGGAGAGCGCCATCGCCGGGAACGACATCGCCGACCCCGGCGAACACCGCCGGGTGGCCAGCGAGACGTACGAGGTGGGCAGCGTCATCGAATGCGTGTCGCTCCTGCACGAGCGCGGGCTGCCGACGCCGCTCGTGCTCGCGCCGTCCGACGTGTCGCTCGTCTTCAAGCCGGGCATGCGCTTCGGCGGGGCGGGCGCCGAGCACTCCCGCTGGGTGCCGCTGCATCACGAGGGCGTCCCGCTCACGCTCGCCGTCCACGTGACCACGGCCAACCCGCGCCCCGGCTACCTCCGCCCGCTCGTCGCCCATCTCCAGAAGATCTGCGCCGACGAGCCCGGCCTCGCCGGCGGCCCTTCATGATCAAGGCGTCCCTCAAGTCGTTATAGCTACATGAGGGACGCCCTGATCAGGAAACGATGACGACGTCGAGCCGGCGCGGGCCGTGCACGCCCTCGACCCGGTTCAGCTCGATGTCGCTGGTCGCCGACGGCCCGGACACCAGCGTCAGCGGCCGGGTCGGGTCGGTCAGCCGCCGCAGCGCCTGCGGCACGCCGGCCGCGATCTGTTCAGTGTGGACCACGCAGAGGTGGTGGTCCGGCACCAGCGTCAGCGCCCGCCGGCCCTGAGCATGCCCGCCGTCGAGGATGAGCGTGCCGGTCTCCGCGACCGCGACCGCGCAGCCGGTCAGCACCGCGAGCCCCGGCGCGTCCAGCTCGGCCACCGCGAGGGGGCGCGGGTCGCCGTCCCGCATGATCGTTCCCGGGTACGCGGACAGCCAGTCGGCCGGCACCGATGGCGGGACCACGAGCGTCTCGACGCCGGCGAGCAACTCGGCGACGACGGCCGGCACCTCGGCCTCGGCGCAGCGGGCCACCGTCGCCTTGTAGTCGACGAGCCGGTCCACGAGCAGCACCACCGGGTCATCCGGCTCCCGCGCCACGTCATATCCCCGCGCCACCACCACGGGCCCACTGGGCCGCACGGCCCGGACCCGCCGAAGAATCTCCTCCCGCGCGCTCATGATCCTCCATTCTGAAAGGAAGGGCCCCTTCCCATCGCTTTGTGCATAGGAAGGGTCCCTTCCTAACCGGGTCGCTCCTGGCGGTGCTCACGGGCCCACCAATCGCGGAAGGTTTCTCGCGCGGGTAGCGGGGCGTCGCGGGTCTTCGTCCAGGCGTTGAGAGGCCAGGGGAGGTGGCGGATCGAGCCGCGGGCGCCGGTGGCCCAGCGCAGCGGGGCGGCGCCCCGGCGGGCGGCGCGCAGCGCGGCGGTGTACCGGCGGCGACTGCGCATGGTCCACGACAGCGCGCGCATCGCGGCGCGCTCGGCGCGCGGGTGCGGGCCGGTCTGCCGCAGGTGCACGAGCACCTCGGGGATGTTGATCCGCACCGGGCAGGCGTCGTAGCAGGCGCCGCAGAGCGTCGACGCGTACGGCAGCGTGTGGTTCGCGCCCGCGCCGGTGAGCTGCGGCGACAGGATCGCGCCGATCGGGCCGGGATAGACCGAGCCGTACGCGTGGCCGCCCACCCGCTCGTAGACCGGACACACGTTCAGGCACGCCGAGCAGCGGATGCAGCGCAGCGCCTGCCGTCCCACCTCGTCGGCGAGGGTGGACGTGCGCCCGTTGTCGATCAGGACGATGTGCATCCGCTGCGGGCCGTCGCCGGGCGTGACGCCGGTCCACACCGAGGTGTACGGGTTCATCCGCTCGCCGGTCGACGAGCGCGGCAGCAGTTGGAGGAACACCTCCAGGTCGGCGAACGTCGGCACCAGCTTCTCGATGCCGACCACCGAGATCAGCGTCTCCGGCAGCGTGAGGCACATCCGGCCGTTGCCCTCGGACTCGACCACCACCAGCGTGCCGGACTCGGCCACCGCGAAGTTCGCACCCGAGATGGCCACCCGCGCGGCGAGGAACTTGGCCCGCAGGTGTTTGCGGGCCGCCTCGGCGAGTGCGGGCGGGTCGTCGGTCAGTGCGGACAGCCCGTGCCGCTGGAAGATGTCGCGGATCTGGGAGCGGTTGTAGTGGATCGCCGGTACCAGGATGTGTGACGGAGTGTCGCCGGCGAGCTGCACGATCAGTTCGGCCAGGTCGGTCTCGACGGCGGCGATCCCAGCGGCTTCGAGCGCCTCGTTCAGCCCGATCTCCTGGGTGGCCATCGATTTGATCTTGACGACCTCGGTGGCGCCGGTACCCCGTACCAGATCGGTCACCACCGCGGACGCCTCGGCGGCGTCCCGGGCCCAGTGCACGGTGGCCCCGGCGGCGGTGGCCGCCGCCTCGAACTGCTCCAGCAGTTCGGGCAGGCGGGCCAGCACGTCGTCCTTGATGGCGGCGCCGGCCTGGCGCAGCGCCTCCCAGTCGGGCAGCTCGCTGACCATGCGGAGCCGCTTGTCGCGGATCGTGTGGGTGGCCCGCCGCAGGTTGGTCCGCAACTGGGCGTCGGCCAGCTTGGCCCGCGCCGCGACCGGGAACGGCAGCCGCGCCACGATGTTGCCCGTACCGGTCATCACCCCTCCGTCCGTCGAACCATGATCAAGGCGTCCTTCACGTCGTTCTAACGACTACAGGGACGCCTTGATCATGGGGATGCCAGGATCTCCGCGTAGTGGATGGGCTTCGCCGCGGCGCTGGTCCGGGAGAGGCCACCGCCGATGTGGGCCAGACAGGAGTTGTCGACCGCGGCGACGTACTCCGCTCCGGTGTCGCGGACGGCGCCGCACTTGTCGGCGAGCATCGCCGCCGAGACGCCGGCGTTCTTCACCGCGAACGTGCCGCCGAACCCGCAGCACTCTTCGGCGCCGGGCAGGTCGACCAGCTCCAGCCCGCGGACGGCGCGCAACAGCGAAACGGGCCGGTCGCCGAGCCGCAGCATGCGTAGCCCGTGGCAGGTGGGGTGGTACGTCACCCGGTGCGGGAACGTCGCGCCCACGTCGGTCACGCCGAGCACGTCGACCAGCAGCTCGGACAGCTCATAGGTGCGCGCGGCCAGGTCGGCGGCGTCGGGCACGAGCTTGGGATACCAGTCCCGCACCATCGCCACGCACGAGCCGGACGGGGCGACCACCACGTCGTACCGGTCGAACGTCTCGACGTACCCCCGCACCAGTGGCAGCGCCTCTTCCCGGTAGCCGCTGTTGGCGTGCATCTGCCCGCAACAGCTCTGCCCGACGGGGAACTCGACGGTGTGCCCCAGCCGTTCCAGGATCCGCACGACCGCCCTGCCGGTGCCGGGGAACACCAGGTCGTTCACGCAAGTGACGAACAGGGCGACTTTCATGAGGCCGTGCTTTCGAAGTACGGCAGGTGGCGCTCGCGGGCGGCGGCGAGGTGGTGGCGCATGGCCTCGCTGGCCGCGTCCGGGTCGCCGGCCGCGACCGCGTCGACGATGCGGTGGTGTTCGCGGGCGCTGATGCCGTAGTGGGCGGCGGGGAAGTGCAGCCGGAACAGGTGCAGGTGCGAGCGCAGGCGGACGATCGCGTCGTGGAGCATCCGGTTGCCGGCCCGCTCGGCGAGCAGGTGGTGGAAGCGGGCGTCCTGCGCGGTGAACGCGGCGATCCCCGTCCGCTGGTCGGGCAGGTCGGCCTCCGCGCGCAGGTCGCCGGCGTCGAGTCGGGCGGCGGCGGCCCGGGCGGCCGCCGCGGGTTCGAGGATGAGTCGCATCTCGACCAGCTCCTCGAACTCGCCGCGGGACAGCAGCGGCGCGGCCGTGTACCCGACGAGCGGGCGCTTGCGGACCAGCCCGTCGGCTTCGAGCCGGGCCAGCGCCTCGCGCACCGGAGTGGGGGAGACCTCCAGCTGGCGGGCGAGGGCGTCGATGTTGATGCGGTCGCCGGGTGCGACGACGTGATCCATGATCAGCGCCTGGACGGAGGCGTACACGTCTTCGGTGAGCGTAAGGCGGCGCGCCGGCCGGACCATGGACACGATCAAAGATCCTATAGGATTCACCTCCCATGATCAAGGCGTCCCTCAAGTAGCGACAGCGGCGTGAGGGACGCCTTGATCATGGGAGGATGTGACCCGTGTTGTTTGTGGGGTGTTATACGGCCGAGATGGGTGGTCGCGGCGAGGGCATCACCGCGGTCAGGCGGGATCCGGACACCGGAGCCTTGGAATCGATCGGGGTGGTCGCGCGCACGCCGTCCCCGTCGTTTCTGGCCTGGCATCCCGCGCTGCCGGTGCTCTACGCGGTCAACGAGTTGCCCGAGGGGCAGGTCAGCGCCTGGGCCGTGGACGGCACCACGCTGACGCCGCTGGGCACGGCCAGCACCGGCGGGGCGCACCCGTGCCACCTGGCGGTGGCGCCCGACGGCAGGCATCTGATCAGCGCGAACTACACGAGCGGCAGCGTCGCCGTACACCGGCTGGCGGACGATGGCGCGCTGGGTGACCGCACCGACCTGCTGGTGCACGAGGGCGCCGGGCCGAACCGCGAGCGGCAGGAACGGGCGCACGCGCACATGGTGTCGGCGGATCCGGCCGGCGGTGTGGTGCTGGTGGTCGACCTGGGCACCGACGCCGTGTACCGGTACCGGCTGGTGGCGGACCGGCTGGTAGCGCTGGCGCCGCCGGTGCGGGTGCCACCGGGTATGGGTCCGCGGCACCTGGCGCGGCATCCGGACGGCCGCCGCGCCTACCTGGTGGGCGAGTTGGACGCCACCGTGGCCGAGTACGAGCTGGACAGTTCCGGCGGTGTGCTGCACGAGCGCTCACGGGTGGCCGCGAGCGAGCGGCCCGGCGCGCAGCCCTCGGAGATCGCCGTCCGTCCGGACGGCCGATTCGTCTATGTCGCAAACCGGGGACCGGACACCATATCGGTCTTAGCGCTCGACGGCGATACCCCGCGCTACGTGACCGAGACGCAGACCGGCGGCCACTGGCCGCGACACTTCGCCATCATCGATGAGCATCTGTACGTGGCGAACGAGCGCGCGCACACCGTGATCGGCTTTCACCTGGACCGGGAGGGCGGCATACCGGAGGAACCGGGCATGGTGCTCGATATCCCGAGCCCCACGTGCGTTTTGTCCGTCTAGGCCGATAACGACAAATAGCGGCAAGGCTTGAACTGTGGCACCCATTACGCTGGTATGCCCCGGTTTCGGGTAAAGATCATCGGCGGTGTGGAAACCCTTGGTCACCCTCCGACACATAGGATGTTTCTCATCCGTAACTTTCGCCCGAACGGGCCTGGCAGGTCAGCTTGACGTTTGCGCAGTATGGGGGGCGTGTCAGGCCGCCATCGCATGCAAAGCAGTTTCCGCGGAGCAGGCGCCATCGCAGCAGCGGTGGCGCTTCTCATCGTCGTCGGTGGGTCGTGGTTCGGATATCGGGAGCTGTCGGGCAACCGCTGCACCGGCGAGGTCAAGCTTGCCGTAGCCGCGCCGGCCGAAGTCGCACCCGCTGTCCGTGCTACGGCTGACTCGTGGCGAAACGACGGCTCGTGCGTCGCCGTCGACGTCACGGAGGTCAACCCGGTCGACATGACCGCGGCGGTGGCCGCCGAGCACGGCGTCGGGTTGGCTGGCGTCGGCGGGGCGAGCGGCACCACGGTCATCCCGGACGTCTGGATCGCGGACTCCTCCACCTGGCTGGCGCGCCTCCGCCAGGCCGCCCCCGGCTTCACGCCCAGCGACAGCGGGTCCATCGCCCGCAGCCCGGTGGTGGCGGCGATGCCCGAGCCGATCGCCGAGCGGCTCGGCTGGCCGAACAAGAAGGTGGGCTGGGCCGACCTGCTCCAGCAGGTGAACTCGGACGCCACCGTGCGCACCGGCATCGTCGAGCCCACCCGCGATTCGGCCGGCCTGTCCGGGCTGCTGTCCCTCGCCCAGGCCGCGAGCGCCAATGGCCAGGAGGCCCGAGTCGCCGCCCTGCGGTCGCTGGCCACCGGCCGGTCGGCGCTCCGCGACGACCTGCTGGCGAAGTTCCCGCAGTCCGCCGACGCGGCCGCGCTGGCCCAAGGTCTCAGCATCGCGCCGCTGTCCGAGAAAGACGTGATCGCGTTCAACGCCCGGAAGCCGCCGGTACCGCTGGCGGCCATCTACGTCGAGCCCACGCCGGTGCCGCTGGACTACCCGTTCGCGGTCATGCCCGGCATCGACCCGGCGAAGGCGGAGGCCGCGGCCGGACTGCACCGGGTGCTGAACACCGGTGGCTTCCGTGACCAGCTCGGCGCGCGGGGCCTGCGGGCTCCGGACGGCACCTGGGGTGACGGGTTCACGGCGCCGACCGGGGCACCGAGCCCGGCCGGCGTGCCGCCGACCGCCACCGCGAACCCCGGCGGCGCGGCCGCGGCCGGCATCGACGCGAACGCGCTGGAGAGCACGCTGGCGGGCTGGACGACGGTCACCGCACCGGGTCGGCTGCTGGCCGTGTTCGACGTGTCCGGGTCGATGCTGGAGCCGGTGCCGGATGCCGGCAACGCCACCCGCATGGAGGTGACGAAGCAGGCGGCCGAACGGGGTCTCGCGCTCTTCGACGACTCCTGGGCGCTCGGCGTGTGGATCTTCTCGACCGAGCTGAACGGCGCCCGGGACTGGCGCGAGTTGGCCCCGATCGCGCCGCTCAGCAGCAACCGGCAGCGGGCGCTCGGCCAGCTCCGGCAGGTTCAGCCGAAGCGCAATGGCGACACCGGCCTCTTCGACACGATCCTCGCCGGCTACCGGACCGTGCAGGACGGGTGGCAGGCCGGGCGGACCAACTCGCTCGTCATGTTCACCGACGGGAAGAACGACGACGACAACGGCATCAGCGAAGCGACGTTGCTCAGCCAGCTCCAGGGGCTGGTTGACCCGAAGCGGCCGGTGCAGGTCATCGTCCTCGGTATCGGCGACGGGGTGGACAAGGGCGAGCTCGAACGGATCACCAAGGTGACCGGTGGGGGCGTCTTCGTGACGAAGAGCCCGACGAACATCCCCGAGATCTTCCTCAAGGCCGTCGCTTTGCGGCCAGCGGCTCGCTGACCAGCGCATTCGCGGCTAGCCGTTCGGCTGGAATGTGCGCGTGAACTGACCGGTATCCGTCCGAACCTTCTGCCACTCTGGCGACGTACGGGAAGATGTGCTGGCAACCGGGCCCGGGTTGGCCCGGTTGTCGCGTCGACAGGGATCAAGCTGGGGGAGGGCTGGGTGACGTCGGCGACTCTTGCGCCGCCCACTGCTGTGGGCGCTGAGTCCATATTGGAGCGTCCGGCTGCCATGGTGCGGGCGCGGGTCCGGGCGTACGCCCGTGCCTTGATGGTGGTCGACGGCGTCATCGCCGGGCTCGCCGTACTGCTCGGATACTTCGGGCGGTTCAAATTCGCGGTCGAGCCGTTCGGCGGTGGGCTGCCGGTCGGCTCCGAGATCCCCTACCTCGTGCTCGGCCCCGCCCTCGTGCTGGTCTGGCTGGGCTCGCTCAAGAGCCTGCGCTGCTACGACGAGCGGGTGCTCGGCTACGGCGCCGACGAGTACCGCCGGGTCACCTCGGCCAGCCTCCGGCTGGCCGGTGCGACCGCGATCGTCGCCTACATCGCGAACGTGGGCGTCGCGCGCGGCTTCCTGGCGCTGACCTTCGCGGGCGGCACGCTCGGCATCGTGGGCGGGCGGTACCTGGCCCGCAAGTGGCTGCACCGGGCGCGTGCCAAGGGTGGTGGCTGGTCGCGGCGGGTGCTGGTGGTCGGCGACGCGCCGCACGTGCTGGAGCTGGTGCGCACGCTGCGCCGCGAGCCCTACGCGGGCTACCGGGTGGTCGGCGCCTGCATCCCGGACGCGCTGCTGGCGCCGGTGCCGCAGCGGCTCGGCGACGTGCCGGTGGTCGGCTCGTTCCGCAGCATCCTGGAGTCGGCGGCGGCCACCGGCGTCGACACCGTGGCGGTGACCGCGTCCGGCGAGCTGACCGCCGCGCGCCTGCGCCGGCTCGGCTGGCAGTTGGAGGGCACGAGCATCGACCTGGTGCTGGCCCCCGCGCTGACCGACGTGGCCGGCCCGCGCATCCACACCCGTCCGGTCGCCGGCCTGCCGCTCATCCACGTGGAGGCGCCGGAGTTCCGGGGCGCTCGCAAGATTGTGAAGGGCTTCGTGGACCGGGCCAGCGCGCTGCTCGCCCTCACCCTGGCGCTGCCCGTGTTGATCGCGATCGCGATCGCGATCAAGCTCGACAGCCGCGGTCCGGTGCTCTTCCGGCAGACCCGGGTCGGGCAGGGCGGTCGCGAGTTCGGGGTGTTCAAGTTCCGGACCATGGTGGTCAACGCCGACGAACTGCTGGCAACGCTGGCGTCGCAGAACGAGCACGACGGGCTGCTGTTCAAGATCCGCAAGGATCCCCGGGTGACCCGGGTCGGCCGCCTGCTGCGCAAGTACTCCCTGGACGAGCTGCCGCAGCTGTTCAACGTGCTGATCGGCGACATGAGCCTGGTCGGTCCGCGGCCGCCGTTGCCCACCGAGGTGGCCCGCTACGACGGCGACATCGCGCGCCGGCTGCTGGTCAAGCCAGGCATCACCGGCTTGTGGCAGGTCAGCGGCCGATCCGATCTGTCGTTCGAGGACGGCATCCGGCTCGACCTCTACTACGTCGAGAACTGGTCGCTCGCCACCGACGTGGTCATCCTCTGGAAAACCTTCGGCGCCGTCGTCGGCAGCCGCGGCGCCTACTGACGCGTCGCGCCCCATGATCAAGGCGTCCCTCAAGTAGTTCTAACTACTTGAGGGACGCCTT
Source organism: Actinomycetes bacterium KLBMP 9797 (assembly GCA_037414955.1). Classification (GTDB taxonomy): domain Bacteria; phylum Actinomycetota; class Actinomycetes; order Mycobacteriales; family Micromonosporaceae; genus Phytohabitans. The sequence continues at coordinate 43,058 of JBBEWH010000069.1, read as the reverse complement.
GATCATGGGTGATCAGACCCGTTCCACGGCCGCGCCGGCGCGGGCCTGGAGCGCGGCGTGCACATCGGAGATGTCGCGGGGTGAGGTGCGGGAGGCCAGCCAGTACATGATGCCGGTCGGCACGAAGAAGAGCTGGAACGCGGCCATCCCCACCGCGTAGTTCAGCGGCGGCGGGAACGGGCCCTGCAGGGCCCGGATCGCGACGCCCACCAGGCCGTTACCGGCGGCGCGGCCCGCGCCGTTGGCCAGGTTGCCCAGGCTGTACACCGTGCCGCGGTGCTCGGGCAGGTTGACGTCGGCGATCAGCGCGAACCAGTTCGGTGAGTTCGCCGAGGTCAACGCGAGCGCCAGGATGGCGGTCAGCAGGCTCAGCCCGACGGTGGGCTCGGTGAACACGCTGCGCAGCACCGCCGCGATGACCGCGCCGTTGCCGGCGCCGTCGGGCACGTCCACCTTCAGGGGCATGAAGAACAGCACGAAATAGAGCGGCACGGCCGCGAGAATGCCCACGGCCGCGACCAGCGCACGACCCCGGGGGGTACGCCGTTGCAGCCGGTCGCCGACCAATCCGCCCACAATGGACAGTACGCCGCCGAGCTGGAACAGGGTGGCGAAGACGCTGCCCACCGCCACTGCCGTGCCCGAGGTGTAGCCCTGCGCCTCGGCCCGCTCCCGGAACAGCACCGGCAACCACACCAGCGCGCCGAACGCGAACTGCGCGGTCAGCCCTTGCGACACCAGCCAGACGTTGGTGCGCCGGCCCACGATGCGGGGCAGGTCGGCGCGGCTGATGCGGTAGTCGTACTCCGCGCCGGCCAGCTCCGGGTCGCTCTGGCCGCGCCGCACGTCGTACGTGAACACATAGGCGCCGGTGGCCGCCACCCCGATGACGGTGAGCACCAGGAAGGGCAGCCGCCAGTCCTCGCGCCCCAGCAGGCCGCCGACCAGGGTGCCGGCGAGCGTGCCGGCGCCCTGCGACAGGCCCCACAGGCTCATCACGAAGCCCCGCCGGCGGGGCGTGACCAGGTCGCCGACCACGGAGAAACCCACCGAGGCGACCGCGCCCAGCCCGATCGCGGCGACCACCTGGGCGGCGAAGAAGGCCAGGTAGCCGCCGGCCAGCGCGGTGCCCGCGGTGCCGGCCGCCCACAGCAGCGTGCCGAGCATGAGCAGCGGTTTACGGTTGCCCCGGTCGCCGGTGTACGCCCAGCCGACCGCGGCCACCGCACTGACCAGGAACGTCACCGACGTGACCAGGCCGATGGCGCTCTCCGGCGCGTCGAGCGCGTCGCCGATCTGGCCGTAGAGCGGCGGCGCCAGGCCGATCGCCACGTTGTCGAGCGAGGCGAGCACCACGAAGACCGTCACCGTGTAGCCCCGGTGCATCCGCCCCCCACGCATCATGCCCGCACCCTAGCCCGTCCCATGATCAGGGCGTCCTTCACGTAGTTCTCACTACGTGAAGGACGCCCTGATCATGAAGGCGGCGCGGCTGTCCTCACCCGAAGATGAACTCCAGCCCGAAACGCCTGATGCTCGCCGTTTCCGGTGCGCCGTTGTGTACCTCCAGCGCCCAACTGCCCCGCACGTACTTGTCCTTGAGTTCGTTCAGCGCCGGCACATCGAGCGCGTCGTAGGTGCGGTGCAACTCGCGGCTGCGGCCGCCGGTGCGATCGTGCAGCGTCACCGGTGCCGTGTTCATCTCCGGGGGCGGCACGATGGTCACCACCAGGTCATCCGGGTAGGCGTGCTCGATGTCCACCTGGATTTTCAGGTCCGCGAGCCGTCTCGTCTCGTTGACATCCATGGTGATCTGCGCGGCGTGGGCGTCCCGCACCGCCTCGGTGAACGTGCGCGAGATGACCAGCCGGTCGGCCGGCTCGGGAGTTGCCAACTGCACGGCCTTGGCGGCGTTGAGCCGGCCGAACCCGTACCACGGGCTGTGGCCGTCGGCGTTCCACTGGCCGTGCTGCGGGTCGATGCGGTCGCACGAGCGGCGCAGCACGTCCAGCACCTCCCGCCAGCGCAGCGCCGGGTTCTGGGACAGGACGAGCGCGGCGACCCCGGCTGCTCCTGGGCATGAGCTGGAGGTGCCGCCGAAACTGTTCGTGTAGTTGCCCCTGCGGTCGCCCCGCACCGGTCCGGTGTCCCCGCCGGGGTTGTACCCGCCGGCGCCGGAGATGTCCGTGGTCCAGATGCCGGGCGTCAACGCCGGCGGCCGTCCCTCCTCGGGAAACGCGAAGTCGTTGCTGGGAAACGCGCAGAAAGCCGCGTCGCCCATGTCGCTGTATACGCTGCGGACGCCCCGGTCGTTGCACGCCGTTACCGCGGCCACGTTGGCGTAGCTGGCGTATCCATCCAGGTCCACGCTCTCGTTGCCGTTGCCGGCCGCGAAGAGGATCACGCAGCCCTTCCCCCCGCGCCCGGCGGTGACCGCATGGTCAATGGCGAGGCGGGTACTGTCCGGCAGCGGGACCCGCTCCTGATGCACCGGATCGTTCGGGTTGTCCCAATGCCCATCCGGCGGCCCCCAACTGCAGGAGATGATGTCCGCGCCGTGGTCGGCGGCCCAGAAGAAGGCATTGGCTTCCTGCTGTGATCCCAGCTGGCCCATCATCCGGATCGGCATCAACCGCGCGCCCGGAGCGACCCCACTCGCCCCGAACCGGCCATCGGCGCAGGCGACCCCCGCGCAGGCGGTGCCGTGCCGCTCGTCGCCGAACGGTGCGGGACGGGGGTCGTTGTCGCCGTTGACTGTGTCGCGCGGCGCGACGATCTTTCCCGGGCTGGAAAACTCCTCATGGTCGATATCGATACCGGTATCGATGATCGCGATCGTGACCTGCTCACCGCGGGTGATCTGGTGAGCATCGGCCACATTCGCGCTCGCGGTGATGGCTTGCCCATTGAGCGTTGTGGTCGCGAGATGCCACTGCTGGGGAGCGACAGCCCGCCGCCCCAGCCGGCGGACCAGTTCGGGATGCGCCAGCTCCACGTCATCGCGATCAAGCAGCCGCTGTGCGATCGCGAAGACGTCCTGACCGGTGCCCTCCGCCGCGGCCGCGAAGTACGCGTTGGTGGCGTAGCCAGGCTCCTCCTTGATGGTCAGGCCCGCCTCCAGCAGCACCCGCCGGCAGTGGTCCGGGTCGACATCGTCACGGAACTTGACGAAGACGTTCTCCGTGTAGAGCACCGGCTCCCGCGACTGTGCGTCAACGAGCACCCGACCGGCGAAGCGCACGTCAGGGGCCTGTTGCAGCTCTTGCCGGACCTCTTCGCTCGTGCGGGTCTGCCCGTCGCGCTGGCGGTACACCTCCACGCCTACCTCGGGGAAGGCGATGACCCTATCCATCCCCTCCACCAGCGTCGCTTCCGGACCAGGCACCGGACCGGCACGCAACGACCGGCGGCTGCGAGTGCGGACCGCGACCAGTTCAGGGTCTTCGACGAGCTCGACCGTCTCCCCCTGCCGACCGCCATACGTGACCTGCGGCATGTTCGTCCCCCTCCGTCGGATACGCCATTCAGGCTAATCCGACTTTCCCCTAAAAAGGGGCATTTCGGGGGCGACCCCTCTCCATGATCAGGGCGTCCTTCAAGTAGTGAGAACTACTTGAAGGACGCCCTGATCATGGAGAGGTGGGGCGGCGGTTGACGGTGTGGTCGCGGGCCGCCGCGTACTGCTCGCGGATGCGCGGGGCGGGCTTCGCGTCGTACTCGCGGACCTCGCCGCCGGACCACGACGGCGGCTGGTCGCCGCCCAGCGCGACCCACGCCGCCTGCCGCGCGGCGCCGTCCGCGACGTACTCGCCCGGCGGCGGCACGACGACCGGGCAGCCGAAGACCTCGGGCGCGATGCGCCGCACCGCCTCGGACCGCGCCCCGCCGCCGACCAGCACCACCCGGTTGACGGTGCTGCCCTGCTCGACCAGCGCGTCCAGCCCGTCGGCGAGCGCGCACAGCATGCCCTCGACAGCGGCCCGCGCCAGATGAGCCGGCGTGGAGGTGCCGAGGGTCAGGCCGTGCACGGCCCCGGTCGCGAGTGGACGGTTGGGTGTGCGCTCGCCCTCGAGGTAGGGCACGAGCACCAGCCCGTCCGCGCCGGCGGGCACGCTCAGCGCGAGCCGGGACAGCTCGTCGTGGTCGACGCCCAGCAGCGCGGCGGCCGCGTCGAGGACACGGGCCGCGTTGAGCGTGCAGACCAGCGGCAGGTATCGCCCGGTGCAGTCGGCGAAGCCGGCCACGATGCCGGTCGGGTCGGCGGCCGGCCGGTCGGCGACGCTGAAGACCGTGCCGGAGGTGCCGATCGACACCACCACGTCGCCGGGCAACGCGCCGGCGCCCAGGCCCGCGGCCGCGTTGTCGCCCGCGCCCGCCCCGAGCGGCGCACCGGACGGGAGCGCGCCGGCGGTTTCCGTGGGACCGAGCACGACCGGCACCGCGGGCTCCCGCCCGAACGCGTGCCGCAGCAGGTCGTGCCGGTACTGGCCGGTGGCCGCCGACCAGTACCCGGTGCCGCTGGCGTCGCTGCGATCGGTGCGCAGCGCCGTCAGGCCGCGCGCCCCGCCCAGTTTCCAGGTGAGCCAGTCGTGCGGCAGGCACACCGCGGCGGTGCGGTCGGCGGCGTCCGGCTCGTGCCGCGCCAGCCAACGCAGCTTGGTAACGGTGAAGCTGGCGACGGGGACGAGGCCGACCGCTTCGGCCCAGGCCCGGCCGCCGCCGAGCTCCTCGGTCAGGTCGGTCGCGGCGCCAGCGGAGCGGGTGTCGTTCCACAGCAGGGCCGGCCGGACCACCTCGCCGCCCTCGTCGAGGCAGACCATGCCGTGCTGCTGCCCGGCGACGGACGCGGCGGCCACGTCGTCGAGGCCGCCGGCCTGGTCGATCGCCTGGCGGAGCGCGGCCCACCAGGCGTCCGGGTGTACCTCGGTGCCGTCCGGGTGCGGCGCCCGCCCCTCGCGCACCAGCGCGCCGGTCGATGCGTCCCGGATCACGACCTTGCAGGACTGGGTGGACGAGTCCACACCGGCGACGAGCATCGCGACCTCCCGGCGCGTCAGCGCGCGCCGAGCGCGTGCTCGGCGGCGAGCTGGTTGAGCCGGACGAAGCCGTAACCCCGCTCGCCCGCCGCGTCCGGGTCGAAGTCTTCGAACGCGGACCGGTCGGCGAGCAGGTCCTGGTAGGTCTCGCCGGCACCGAGCGTCGGGGTCGCCAGCTCGGCCACCCGCGCGGCGGCCAGCGCCTCCTGGACCTCCGGGTCGGCCCGGAACGCCGCGGCCCGCTCCTTGAGCAGCAGGTACATGCGCATGTTGGCCTTCGCCGACTCCCACACGCCGTCGTAGTCCTCGGTGCGGGACGGCTTGTAGTCGAAGTGCCGCGGACCCTCGTACGCCGGGCCACCGGCCGGTCCGCCGTGCTCCAGCAGGTCGACCAGGGCGAACGCGTTGTGCAGGTCACCGTGGCCGAAGACCAGGTCCTGGTCGAACTTGATGCCGCGCTGCCCGTTCAGGTCGATGTGGAAGAGCTTGCCGTGCCAGAGCGCCTGCGCGATGCCGTGCGCGAAGTTGAGCCCGGCCATCTGCTCGTGCCCGACCTCCGGGTTGAGCCCGACCAGGTCGGCGTGCTGGAGCGAGCCGATGAACGCGAGCGCGTGCCCGACCGTCGGCAGCAGGATGTCGCCGCGCGGCTCGTTGGGCTTCGGTTCGAGCGCGAACCGCAGACCGTAGCCGCGGTCGACGACGTACTGCGCTGCCGTGTCGACCGCCTCCCGGTACCGGTCGAGGGCCGCCCGCACGTCCTTGGCCACGTCATACTCGGAGCCCTCGCGGCCGCCCCACATCACGAACGTCTGGGCGCCCAGCTCGGCGGCGAGGTCGAGGTTGCGCAGCACCTTGCGCAACGCGTATCGCCGGACGGAACGGTCGTTGCTGGTGAAGCCGCCGTCCTTGAACACCGGGTGGGTGAAGAGGTTGGTGGTGACCATCGGCACGACCATGCCGGTCTCGTCGAGCGCCTTGCGGAACCGGGCGATGTGCTGCTCGCGGGCCGCGTGGTCGGAGCCGAACGGCACGAGGTCGTCGTCGTGGAACGTGAGCCCGTAGGCCCCCAGCTCGGACAGCTTGTGCACGGCCTCGACCGGGTCGAGAGGCGCACGGGTGGCGTCGCCGAACGGGTCGCGGGCCTGCCAGCCCACGGTCCAGAGGCCAAACGAGAACTTGTCGGCACGGGTGGGCTGGACACTCATGGGTGACCTCCGTGAAACATCAACGATTTGTTCAACGGTTGAATTATTTGCCGGCGCTATGGCACTGTCAAGGGCATGGTGGACGGTCCGGTGCGGCAGGCGTCGCTGCGCGAGCACAACCTGGCGCTCGTGCTGCGCCAGGTCGCGACCGCCGCGCAGCCGCCGTCGCGGGCCGACATCTCCGCCGCCACCAGTCTCACCCGCGCCACCGTGTCCGCGTTGGTCGACGACCTGATCGCGGGCGGCCTGCTGGCCGAGGTCGGTCCCGCGCCGCGGACCCGCGCCGGCCGGCCGGCGGCGGGGCTCGTCCTGGCCCGCACCGGCCCCGCCGGGCTGGGCCTCGAGGTCAACATCGACTACCTGGCCGCGTGCGTCGTCGACCTCGCCGGCGCGGTCCGGCATCAGCGGGTACGCCGGGCGGACCAGCGCCCCAGGCACCCCACCGAGGTGCTGGCCGACCTCGCCGAGCTGGCCGCCGGCGCGAGCGCGTACGCCGCCCGGGAGGGCCTCACCCTGGCCGGTGCCGCGGTGGCCGTCCCCGGACTGGTGGACGCCGGCGGCCTGGTCCGGCTCGCGCCCAACCTCGGCTGGCGCGACGTCGACGTGCCCGGCGCGCTGGCCCTGCCGTACCCCCTGGTCGTGGACAACGAGGCCAACCTGGCCGCGCTCGGTGAGCTGCACGCCGGCCCGCCCGGGCCGGCCAGCTTCCTGTACGTCTCCGGCGAGATCGGCATCGGCGCCGGCGTCGTGCTGAACGGCGCTCTCTACCGCGGCGCCCGCGGCTGGAGCGGCGAGCTCGGCCACGTCGCGGTCCGCCCGGACGGACCGGCCTGCCGCTGCGGCGCGCACGGCTGCCTGGAGCAGTACGCCGGCCAGGAGGCGATCCTGCGTGCTGCCGGGGCCGACCGCGCCGCCGCTGGTGAGTACGGTCGCGGCGCTGGCGCGGACGGTCGCGGTGCTGGTGAGTACGGTCGCGGCGCTGGCGCGGACGGTCGCGGCGCTGGCGCGGACGGTCGCGGCGCTGGCGCGGACGGGATCGACGATCTGGTCCGTCGGGCGGTGGCTGGCGACCCCGCGACCTGCCGGGCGCTGGCGGACGCGGGCACCGCGCTCGGTGTGGCCGTCGCGGGCGTCGTCAACCTGCTCGACGTGGACACGGTCGTCCTCGGCGGGGTCTACGCCCCGCTCGCACCGTGGCTGTGCCCGGCCGTCGACGGGGAGATACGCCGGCGGGTGCTCACCGCGTCCTGGTCACCGGTAGCGGTACGCCGCTCGGTGCTCGGCGCGGACGCCGCGGCAGTCGGCGCGGCCGGCTCAGTGGTCCGCGAAATCCACGCCCACCCCGCCCCCTGGCTGGCCCCCACCCCTTACTGAGCCCACCGTCCCGCACCGCAACCCCCAGTTCCCCCGCCGATCAAGGGCTTGGGCACGTGGTTTGATCTCGGATCCGGGTGCCTACGCCCTTGATCGGCGTAAGTGTCCTTGATCGACACGACCGCCCGCAGCGGCCCGGCGTCGCCTGACCCGCGACACATCGAGGCCACCGTGGCCGCGCCGCAGGCGGCGCGTCTGGTCCCGCTCAGCGGTGACATATGAACCTCACGGGGCCTGTTTGAGGTACGTATCTCACCGCTGAGCCGAACCAAACCGAACGGCTACGACGGCCGCACAGCCCTCACCGCGAGCGACCGGGCCAGAGCGGCGGTGCGGCACGGCCCGTACCGCCCCGACAGCGCGGTCCGCCCCACCCGATTCCAGACCGCACCCCCGCCCATCGATCAAGGAGATCGCCGTCGATCAAGGGCGTACGCACCCGGTTCAGAGATCAAACCACGTGCCCAAGCCCTTGATCGGCGGGACGAGATCACGCCCAACAGGGGCGGGTTAGTGGGCCCAGACGGTGACGTCGGTGGGGACGTTGCCGTCCGCGTCGAGGGGGGCGCTGGTCAGCAGGACCTCGACGCCGGCCGGCAGCGGGACCGGCGCGTCGCCGAAGTTGGTCAGCACCAGCACGTCGCGGTTGCGGAACGCGAGCACGTCGTCGGTGACGTCCGACCACGCCAGCGTGCCGGCGCCCAGGCCGTGCTGGGCGCGCAGCCGCAACGCCGCCCGGTACAGCTCGTAGGTCGAGCCGGCCACGCCGCGCTGCCGGTCCACCGCGTACTCCGCCCAACTCGCCGGCTGCGGCAGCCAGCTGGCGTCGGTCGGCCCGAAGCCGTACGACGGCGAGTCGGCCTCCCACGGGATCGGCACCCGGCAGCCGTCGCGGCCCTTCTGCGCGCCCTGGGTGCGCCGGAACGTCGGGTCCTGCCGCACCTCGTCGGGCAGTGCGGTGTGCTCCGGCAGCCCCAGCTCCTCGCCCTGGTAGAGGTAGGCGGAGCCGGGCAGGCCGAGCATCAGCAGGGTGGCCGCGCGCGCCCGGCGCAGGCCGGCGACCGGGTCGGGCTGCGGGTCGTCCGCGCCGATGCCGCGCGGCCGGGGGGCGCCGATCGGCAGCCCGAGCCGGGACGCGTGCCGGACCACGTCGTGGTTGGACAGCACCCATGTGGTGGGCGCGCCGACCGCGTGGCTGGCCGCGAGCGACCGGGTGATCACCGCGTGCTGGGCCGGGGCGGTCCAGTACGCCTCCAGGTACTCGAAGTTGAACGCCTGGTGCATCTCGTCGGGCCGGACGTATGCCGCGAGCCGCTCGGCGGGCTGCACCCACGCCTCGGCGACCAGGACGCGCTCGCCCGGGTACTCGTCGACGAGTCGCCGCCAGTCCCGGTAGATGTCGTGGACGCCGTCCTGGTCCCACATCGGCGGCCGTAGGCCCTCGGTGCCGGGGCCGGTCATCGCGTCCACCGGGTAGTGCCAGTCGGCCAGGTCGGCTTGCTTGACCAGCCCGTGCGCGACGTCGACACGGAACCCGTCGACCCCCCGGTCGAGCCAGAACCGCAGGATGTCGGCGAACTCGGCGCGCACCTCGGGGTGGTCCCAGTTCAGGTCGGGCTGGCTCGGGTCGAACAGGTGCAGGTACCACTCGCCGTCCGGCACCTGGGTCCACGCCGGCCCGCCGAACACGCTCTGCCAGTTGTTCGGTGGCTCCGGACGGAAGACGTAGCGGGCCCGCTCGGGGCTGCCGGGGCCGGCGGCGAGCGCGTCCCGGAACCACGGGTGGGCACTGGAGGTGTGGTTGGGCACGAGGTCGACGATCACTCGCAGGCCGCGCTCGCGGGCGGCCGCGAGCAGCTTGTCGGCGTCTTCCAGGCGGCCGAAGATCGGGTCGACGTCCCGGTAGTCGGACACGTCGTAGCCGGCGTCGGCCTGTGGGGACGGGTAGAACGGCGACAGCCACACGGCGTCGACTCCGAGCTCGACGAGGTGGTCGAGGCGCGCGGTGATGCCGGGCAGGTCGCCGACGCCGTCGCCGTTGGAATCCGCGAACGAGCGCGGGTAGATCTGATAGATGACCGCGGTGCGCCACCAGGCGGGGGTCTCCGGCATGCGGTCTAGTTTGCCCGAGGCGCGGCGGTCGATTCGCGGACGATCAGCTGTGTTGGCAGGATCACGGTTTCGTCCTCCAGACGGCCGTCGGTGACGAGGGGGCGCAACAGGGTGGCGGCCGCCAACCGGCCCTGCTCGGCGGCTGGCTGCGCGACCGTGGTGAGCCCGACCGCGCCCGCCAGGTCGTGGTCGTCGATGCCGATCACGCTGACGTCCGCCGGCACCCGCAGCCCCGCCTGGCGCAGCGCGGCCATCGCGCCCATGGCGATCTCGTCGCAGGCCGCGAAGATCGCGGTGGGGAGCGGCCCGCGGCGCAGCAGCATGCCTATCGCCCGGTTGCCGCCGGCGACCGTGAACTCGACCTCCACGTCGAGCTCCGGGTCCGGGTCCAGGCCCGCCCCGAGAAGAGCCTCCCGGTACCCCTGGCGGCGGTCGAGGTGGGCGGTGAAGGCCAGCTCGTCGGAGGGGTCGCCGGAGATGTGCGCGATCCGGCGGTGGCCGAGCCCGATGAGGTGTTCGGTCGCCGCCCGCGCGGCGGCGACGTCGTCGATGCGGATGCTGGGCCAGCCGGGCACCCGGGTGCCGGAGCTGACCGTGACCCCGGGCAGGGCCAGGCCGGTGACCGAGGCGAAGTCGTCGGCGAGCAGCGGGGTGGCGACCAGCATCACCGCATCGACGCGCTTGGGCAGGGCCGCGGTGTGCAGCAGCCGCTGCCGTTCCCGCTCGCTGCCGCCGAGGTTGTAGAGCAGCAGGTCGTAGCCGGCCCGGTGCAGCGCGTCCTCGGCGGCCTCCACGACGGTGGCGAAGAACCACCGGGTGATCCGCGGCACGACGACCGCCACCGACCCGGTCTTACCGCCCGCCAGCCGGGACGCGCTGGGCGAGGCGGTGTACCCGAGCCGCGCGGCTGCCTCCAGTACCCGGGACCGGGTGGCCTCGGAGACCGTTGGCAGGCCGCGCAGCGCTCGGGACACGGTGGCCGTCGAGACGCCGGCCAGCCGTGCGACGTCGTCGATCCTCGCCACGCCGCACCCTCTCGGTGACTAGCCCTTGACGCTGCCGGTAAGCAGGCCGCGGACGAAGTACCGCTGGAGGGACAGGAACACGATCAGAGGGATGACGATGGCGACGAAGGCACCGGAGGTGAGCCGTTGCCACTCGCTGCCCCGGGTGCCGGCCAGCTCCGCCAGCCGTACCGTCAGCGGTGCGGTCTCGTCGCCGCCGCCCGCGAAGATCAGCGCGACGAGCAGGTCGTTCCACACCCAGAGGAACTGGAAGATGGTCAGCGACGCGAGCGCCGGCGTGATCAGCGGCAGCACGATGCTGCGGAAGATCTTGGCGTGGCTGGCGCCGTCGACCCGGGCCGCCTCCATCAGTTCACCGGGGAGCTGGGAGACGAAGTTGTGCAGCAGGAAGACCGCGAACGGCAGGGCGAAGCAGGTGTGCGCGAACCACACCTGCACGAACTTCTGCTCGTCGTCGAGGTTCCACGCCGGCATCAGCGTGATGCCCGCGAGGGTGATCCCGTCGGAGAAGAAGCGCAGCAGCGGCACCAGCGCCATCTGGAGCGGCACGATCTGCAGCGCGAAGATGCCGATGTAGATCCAGTCCCGGCCGCGGAACTTGATCCACGAGAGCGCGTACGCCGCCAGCGCGGCGAACGCCACCGGGAACAGCACCGACGGGATCGTGATGACGATCGAGTTGAGGAAGTAGTTCGCGAGCTGCCCGGACGAGGAGGACCGGCCGAACAGCACCTCGTTGTAGTTCTCCAGGGTGAGCTGCGGGTTGCTGAAGAACGTCCACCAGCCGTTGGACTTGATCTCGTCCTCGGGGCGGAACGACGAGATGAACAGCCCGAAGGTCGGGACGGTCCAGAGCACCGCGATGAGGATCGAGATGATGGTGGCGGCTGGCCGGTTGAGGCGTTTGCGCACCCGGCCGGCGGTGGTTTTCGGCTGGGCCTCGGCGTTGGCGAGGCCGGGCAGCATCGGGGTGGTGGTTGACATGTCAGCCCTCCCGCTGCTGCCGCAGGTTGCGGATCTGGAAGATCACGATGGGAAGCACCAGGATGAAGAGGAAGACGGCCAGCGCCGAGCCCTGCCCGGTCTGCTGGTAGCGGAAGGCCTGGTTGTACATCTCGAGCGCGATGACGTTGGTGTCGTAGTTGCCGTTCGTCATGGTGCGCACGATGTCGAAGAGTTTCATCGTCGCGAGCGTGATCGCCACGACGACGACGATCAGGGCCGGCCGGATGCTGGGCATCGTGACCCGCCAGAACATCTGCCAGGCGGTGACGCCGTCGAGCCGCGCCGCCTCGACGATGTCGGCCGGGATGGCCTTGATCGCCGCGGAGAGGATGACCATCGCGAAGCCGGCCTGGATCCAGACCATCACGACGATCAGCAGCAGGTTGTTGAGCGGTGATTCCAGCAACCACTGCTTGGGTGTGCCGCCGAACCACACCACGATCTGGTTGAGCAGGCCGATCTGCTCCTGCTCCTCGGACCGGTACGCGTAGACGAACCGCCAGATGATGCCCGCGCCGACGAACGAGATCGCCATCGGCAGGAAGACCAGCGACTTGGCCACCGACTCGAGGCGGGCCCGGTCCACCATGACGGCGTAGAGCAGGCCGACCGTGGTGGCGACCGTCGGCACCAGCACCACCCACAGCAGGCTGTTGAGCAGCACTTTCACCGCGTCGTCGTTGGTGAACATCCAGCCGTAGTTCTCCAGCCCCACCCACTCGGTGCCGTTGCCGTTCATGAACGACAGCAGGGTCGTGCGGATCACCGGCACGATCAGGCCGATGGCCAGCAGGACCACCACCGGGAACAGGAAGAAGAGCGCGTAGCCGTACTCGCCCCGCTTGCGGCCGGGGCGACGGCGCGCCGGTCCCTCGCCCACGGCGCCCTCGCCCACCGAGACCGCCACCAGGCGGCGCTCCCGCCGGCGGGCGAACGCGTTGGGTACCACATCCAGTAGCAGCAGGAGCCCACCGAATACCACCACGAAGCCGATCAGCCCGTACAGCAGCATGGTGAGCTTCGGTGCTATGTCCTCGAATTCCATCCGCTCTCCCGAGAGATCGACCGGTCCGGCCCAGAACCTGTTGCGTCCCGGGCCGGACCGGTCAAGCCGTTTACTTCCAGGAACTCTCGACGGTCGAGAGCGTGGCGGCGGTGTCCTTGCCGTTGATCCAGTCGACCATGGCGCGCCACAGCGTGCCCGCGCCGACCGCCGACGGCATCAGGTCCGAACCGTCGAAACGCAGCACCTTGGACTGGTCCTGCAGGATCTCCGCGGACAGCTTGTCGATCGGCGTCTGGTAGTTGTTCAGGTCGACGCCCTTGCTGCCGGAGACCCAGTTGCCGAGCTTCGCGCGCCCGTTCGCCCACTCGGGCGAGGCGAGGTAGTTCTGCACGGCCTGCACCTCGGGCCGGTCGGCGAACGCGACGGTGAACTCGCCGGCGGCGAGCACCGGCTCGCCCTTGCTCGCGTCGACGGCGGGGAAGTAGAACGCGAAGACGTCGCCGTCCTCGGCTACCTTGGTGCCGTCCTTCCACTGGTTGGCGTAGAACGACGCCTGCCGGTGCAGCGAGCACTTGCCGTCCAGGATCGGCTCGCCGGCCTCCTGGAACGAGGTGGTCGAGATGCTCTTGACGTCGCCGAAGCCGCCGTTGACGTACTTCGGGTTCTTGAGGATCTCACCGGCCTGGTTGAGCGCGGCGGTGACCGGTGCGCTGTTGAACGGCACCTGGTGCGTCACCCACTGGTCGTAGACCTCGGGGCCCGCGGTGCGGAGCATGAGGTCTTCCAGCCAGTCGGTGGCCGGCCAGCCGGTGGCGTCGCCGGACTCGATGCCCGCGCACCAGGGCTTCTCGCCGGTCGCCGCGATCTTGTCACTGAGCGCGATGAGCTCGGCCCAGGTCTTCGGCACCTGGTAGCCCTTGTCCGTGAACTGCTTCGGCGAATACCACACGAAGGACTTCACGTTGGAGCCGAGCGGCGCGCCGTAGAACGTGCCGTCGACCGTGCTGTACTTCAGCCAGTCCGCCGGGTAGTTGGCCTCGGCGAGGGACTTGGCCTCGGCGGGCGCGGCCTTCAGCTTGCCCGCCTTGGCGAACGTGCTGAGCAGGCCGGGCTGCGGGATGAACGCGATGTCGGGGGCGTTGCCGCCGTCGACGCGCACCTGGAGCTGCGCCTCGAACTCGCCGCTGCCCTCGTAGTCGATATCGATACCGGTGCAGTCCGCGAACTGCTTCCAGGACTCTTCGAGCAGGTCGGCCTCGGTGTCCCTGATGGACGCGTAGATCGAGACTTTCTTACCGTCGTTGCCGTCGTACTTGTCGAACGCGGCGCAGTCTGAATCTCCGCTGCCTCCGCTGTTGTCGTCGCCACCACATGCGGTGGCACTGATCGCCAACCCGATGACGCTGGCGATCACGAGGGCGTGGCGTGGTCTTGGAAAGACCGCCATGCCGTCCTCCTTCCTTGCCGATGCGCCGGCCCGCGCACCGGTCCGACCGAGTGGACGTCGTTCTCACATGTAAGCGCTTGCACGATCTTTAGTCCAGGGCTTTGCGGCCAGCGGCCGTAACGATTCGGAAACTTTGGGAGCGTTCCCATGCCTTCCGTTGGGTGAAGGTTTCTGTCAAGATGGCCATCAATATAGAAGATTTTCGCCCAACAGGAGGTGCTGGATGTTCCGACGCGTGCTTCCGCTTCTGGCGGCCATCGCGGCCGCGGGCGCCGCGGTGCTCGCCGCGCCCGGTGCGGCCCAGGCGGCCCCCACCTTCAAGGTGCCGTTCCCGTGCGGGCAGTCGTGGTCCGGCCAGACCCGCACCAACCACAGCCCGGCGAACGCGATCGACTTCAACCGCACCAACGACCTGGGTGACCCGGTGGTCGCCAGCGCGCCCGGCACCGTCGACCGGGTCACCGACCTCGGGAGCGAGAGCTACGGCAGATACGTGCGGATCAACCACGGCGGCGGGTACACGACCTACTACGCGCACCTCACCGGCTTCAACGTGTCCGTCGGCCAGGCCGTGACCTACGGCTCGCTGCTCGGCTGGGTCGGCTCCACCGGCGGCTCCACCGGGCCGCACCTGCACTATGAGCAGCGGCTCGACGGTGCCGACCTGCAGATCCGGTTCAACGGCGCGCTCGCGCTCTACTGGGGTACCAAGACCTACACCAGTGACAACGCCTGCGCGGGTGGCACGGTGAACACCGCCGGCGCCGCGCTGACCGTCCGGGCCGGGCCGGGCACGGGGTACGGCGCGGTCGGCACGGTCGCCGATGGCGCCGCGGTGTCGATCTACTGCCAGACCACCGGCACCAGCGTCACCGGCACCTACGGCACCAGCAACATCTGGGAGCGCATCGGCACCGGCCGGTTCATCGCCGACGCGTACGTCAACACCGGGTACGACGGCTTCATCCCCGGCGTTCCCCGCTGCTGACCCACCCCTCTCCAAGATCAAGGCGTCCCTGAAGTCGTGAGAACGACTTCAGGGACGCCTTGATCTTGAGAAGAGCGTTTTCCGCGCTCAGCGCGGGGGTACTTCCGAAGTCATGGATCTTATTCTTTGGATTCTCGCAGTGGTGCTCGTGGTTGCCGGCGTGCTCGCGCTGTTCCGGCAGCAGATCCTGTGGGGAATTGTGCTCATCATCGTCGGCCTGCTGGTCGGCCCTGGTGGCGTCAGCGTCTTCAGCTAGCGCCGCTCACCCTCCCGCTCACCCCGTGATCAAGGCGTCCCTCATGTAGCTATCACTACTTGAGGGACGCCTTGATCATGGACGGGGTCGGCGTGAACATCCTCAGGTCGCGGGTGCGCGCGCCCGGGTCGGGGGCCGCGTGCCGCGGGCGTAGCAGGCGCCGGGTCGGCGCGTCGCTGAACTCCTCGTCGGTCATCGCCTGGAGGGCGCTCATCGCGGCCACCACCAGCGCGGCCGCCGTGAGCAGCGTGATCGGCACGATGAGCATGGACGGGCCGACGCCGACCACCTGCCCCTCGCCGAGTGGCCACAGCCGTACCCGCATGGCGGCCATGCCCGTGTAGTGCATGCCGACCACCGCGACGCCCATGATGAGAGACGCGGTCACGATGGCGCGGCGGCCCTGGATCGTGACCGTGAACCAGAGCGCCACGCTGGCCGCCACCACGGCGATCACGCCCGACGCGGCGACCAGGCCGGTGTCGTACTCGATGCGCCCCGCCACCCGGACGGCGGCCATGCCGGTGTAGTGCATGACCAGCACGCCGCAGCCGGTCAGCAGCCCGCCCCCAGCGATGCGCAGGCCGGTGTGGGTGCGTGCGCCGGCGCCGGCGATGAATACGCCGCCGCTCACGGTGAGCACCGAGATGCCGAGGCTGGCCGCGGTCAGCAGCGGGTCGTAGCGCACCGGGCTCACGGGTACGTCGAAGCCCAGCATCGCGGTGAAGTGCATCAGCCAGATGGCGCCGCCGCCGATGGCGACGGCGGCCAGGATGAGCCAGCGGGCGCGGCGGCCGCGCGTCCGCGCGCGGCGCGCCCGGGTCGTGCAAACCAGGCCGAGAAACGAACCGAGCACCGAAATCACGTACGCGACCAGCGCGTTCAGCGGCCCATGTGCGAGGTGATGGATTTCTGCCACGCAGAGGATTCAGTCACCTGACCAGCACCGTCGCCGGACAGACTGTGCGATTTAGGCGATCATGGTCATTCCGTCCACGATCGGGGCGTCCCGCACGTCCTGACCGCGACCTGAAGGACGCCCCGGATCAGGGGTTAGCCGACGTGGAAGACGCTGTAGGCCTGCTTGATGACCGGGTGGGCGACGTTACGCACCCGGACCCCACCCGGCGTGGTGCCGCGCTCCGAACCGGCGTGCGCGTGCCCGTGCACGGCCAGCGCGGTGGGCGCCGAGTCGATGGCCTGGCCGAGCAGGTAGGACCCGAGGAACGGGTAGATCTCCGGTGGCTCGCCGGCCAGCGTGTCCGGCACCGGCGCGTAGTGGGTGAGCGCCACCCGCAGGTCGCAGTCCAACTCGCGCAGGGCCGTGCCGAGTTGGTCCGCGGACGCGCTGGTCGTGCGCACGAACGCCTTCATCTCCGGCTCGCCGAACTCGCTGGCGCAGCGGCCGGCGAACCCGCCGCCGAACCCCTTGGCCCCGGCCACGCCGAGCCGCCCGCCCGGGCAGTCGACGACCGTGGCTTCGCCTTCCAGCACGGTGATGCCGGCGTCGGCCAGCACCTTGACCACCTGCGACACCTGGTCGGAGTGGTGATCGTGGTTGCCCAGCACGGCCAGCACCGGCACGTCCAGCCCGCCGAACTCGGTGGCCACGCAGCGCGCCTCCGACTCGGTGCCGTGGCGGGTCAGGTCGCCGGCGAGCAGCAACACGTCGGCCTGCTCGGGCAGGCGGTCCAGGGCGGGTCGAAAGCGGCCGACGACGTCTTCGTCCATATGCACGTCGCCGACGGCGGCAACCCGGATCATGGCAGCTCCTCAGCCTCGCTCGGGGCCTGCGCCCGGATGATGCCGATGTCCGCGGTCAGCGGTACGTCCGGGAAGTTCTCGGTCACGAGGCGCAGGATTTCGTCGCGGCGCTGCCGGCTCTCCACCTCGCCGCAGAGCAGCAGGGTGTGTTCCCGGCGCATCACCTTGATGCCTTGCTCGGCGAGCCCGCCGTGCTCCGTGAGCAGGCGCTGCACAGCGGCCTCTACATATTCGTCAATCACGGCAACTCCGATCTCCGCGGCATCACCCCGAGCCGGTCCAGCAACACCAGGAACGCCTCGGCGTACGGCGACTCGGCGGTCTCCTTGCGGACCTGGTCCCAGTCGATCTGCTCGCGCAGCGACCGGGCCAGCGGCAGGCCGCGCGCGAAGTCGCAGTAGTGCTGCGAGTAGCTGAGCAGCTTGTGCACCATCAGCTGGGTGGCGGACAGGCAGGGCATCTGGATCGCGTCGACCGGGCGGACCACCGCCTCGGCGAACGTCTCGTCGGTCACCGGCGTCTCAATAGGACGGTGGATCAGATCCACCATGCGGCCAGCGGCGTCGTACACCTTGACGAGCCAGTCCTCCGGCGGTCGCTCGGCGGTGAAGCCGGCCTGTACCAACGCCTCCAGTGCCCGGTCGACGTCTTCGGCCTTGATGAGGAAGTCGACGTCGTGGTCGCCGGAGTGTCCACCATGGGCATACACCGCGAAGCTGCCGCCGAGCGCGAACGGCACGTCCGCCTGTTTCAGGGTGGCGGCGACGCGCTTCAGGGTCGTCAACAGGCCCTGGTCTACGCCGTTCGACATCGGGCGATCCCCCCGGGGTGAAGTCGGTGTCGGATGAGGGTAAATCGGTACCCTCACCCGACCGACTTCACACCCGGTGAATCAGGTGTCGTCACCGAGCTGCCCGCGCAGCTTGGCCAACGCCCGGGCGAGCAGTCGGGACACGTGCATCTGGGACACCCCGATCTGCGTGGCGATCTGGGATTGGGTCATGTTGCCGTAGAAGCGGAGGGTCAGGATCCGCTGCTCGCGCTGGTCGAGTGTGGCGAGCGCGGGCCCGAGCGCCACGCGCAGCTCGGCCAGCTCGAACTCGCCGTCGTCGGCGCCGAGCAGGTCGCCCAGCTCGGTGGCGCGGTCGCCGTCGCTGGTCGGCGTGGAGAGTGACACCGCGTTGTACGCACGGGCGCCCTCCAGCCCTTCCAGCACCTCCTCCTCGGTGATGCCGATGTGGTGGGCGAGGTCGGCGACGGTCGGCGAGCGGCCGAGCGTCTGGAGCAGCGTGCTGGTCGCTTCGGAGATGGACAGCCGCAGCTCTTGCAGCCGCCGGGGGACCCGAATGTCCCAGGTGCGGTCCCGGAAGTGGCGCTTGATCTCACCGATGATGGTGGGAATGGCATACGCGGCGAACTCCACGCCGCGCTCAGGGTCGAACTTGTCGACGGCCTTGATGAGGCCGACGGTGGCGGTCTGCGCCAGGTCTTCGACCGGCTCGCCACGCCCGGCGAACCGGCCGGCGAGATGGTTGGCCAGCGGCAGCCAAGCCTCGATGGCCTGTGCGCGGACGCGCGCCCGGGACGGGTGGGTGGCGGGCAGCGACGTCATGGTCGTCAAAAGGTCCGCGGCGCTGTCTGTCTGGTTTCGCTCGGCCTGCGCCGGGTATGACGCGATCTTGGATGGCACGGCTGTCCTCCCTGCGGCAGTTGTGGACACGGGCCTGATCACTTCTGACAGTAGACCAAACGGCTCGGAGAAATCTAGCCGAAAGTATGATGTGAGAAGTGCCATCCGCTCGGTATAGCACCCGATTTGTCCGCAGTTGGGGTGGCCTGCTGTCAGTACTGTTGATTGACATGGTCCTCCCCGACGGCGCGTCCCGCCGACCGCGCATCATCGCCCTCGTCGGCATCGACGGCTCGGGCAAGACGACGCAAGCGCACCGGCTCGCAGCCGACCTGGCGGCCCGCGGCGTCCGCGCCTCCTACCGGCAGAACGCCGGCGGGCGACACTGGTTTGGCCTGGTCGCGCGGCGGATCGGGCGGCGCGACGCGGAGGACCTGTTCGGCCGCACCGGCATGTTGTGGGTCGAATCGTTGCTGCGCTGGCTGGCGATCGCCCGCGCGCTGCTGCGCTCGACGCGGCACCGTGAGGTCGCGGTGATGGACCGCTACGCGGTCTGCCAGTACGCCAGCATTCGCGCCCACCGCGGCGGCCGCGTGGCGGAGCGGCTCGCCCGCCTCGCGTACGCGATATTCCCCCGACCGGATGTCACCTTCCTGCTGGACGTGCGCCCCGGCGAGGCATACCGGCGGATCGAGTTGCGCGGCACCGACCACGAGAGCGTCGACTACCTCGCGGCGGCCACGGCCGCGTACCGGTCGTTGCCGGAGCACGCCGGCTTCACGGTGATCGACGCGAACGGCGCCCCCGACACGGTCTCCCGCCAGATCCACGCCTACCTCTCGCATGATCAAGGCGTCCCTGAAGCTGTTATAACGACTTCAGGGACGCCTTGATCATGAAGCGTTAGGCGCGACCGTAGACGGGGATCGCGGCGCCGCTGGTCGGCGCGGATTCGTCGCTGGCCAGGAACCGCACCACCGCGGCGATCTCCGCCGGCGGCACCCACCCGGACTGGTCGGCGCCCGGCTGCGCGGACCGGTTGGCCGGCGTGTCGATCACGCTGGGCAGCACGGTGTTGCAGCGCACGCCCGCCTTCCGGTATTCGACCGCCACCGCGCCCGCGAACGCGAGCACGGCCGCCTTGGCCGTGATGTATCCAGCCGCACCGGGGAACGGTGCCAGCGCCGCCCGGGACGACACGCAGACCACCGCGCCGCCGCCAGCCGCGACGAGGTGCGGCAGCGCGCTGTGCGTGACCAGGTAGGTGGGGCGCAGGTTGAGCGTCAGCAGCCGCTCGAACTCCGCGATCGGTGTCTCGTGCACCAGCCCGCTGCTCGCGTACCCACCGACGAGGTTGACGACGGCGCGTAACGGCGCACCGGCGTCGCCCGCCGCGGTGGCTACCGCGCCCTCGACCGCCCCCGGATCCGTCAGATCCGCGGATACATACACCGCCGCGCCGTCCGCGGGCGGATCAGACCGGACCGGTACGACGACACGCCAGCCCGCCTCGCCGAAGGCGGCGGTGACCGCGCGGCCGAGTCCACCGGTGCCGCCGGTAACGAGCACCGTCCTGTCCGTCATGGGCCTACCGTATCTTTTTGGTCGCCAGTTTCCGTCCGGGGCGGGCGGGATGGCCCGGTGAGGCGTACCGTCTGGATACCTGAACACGCGACGTCGCGGTTGACGGTGTGGCCCTACTGAAAGTAAGTTTCATCCGTGGCGAAAACGACGAAGGTTTCTGCGACGCGCGAGTCGAGCGGGCTGATTGTGCACATCAGCGGCCTGCTGCCGTCGCTGTCACCGGCCGAGCAACGGGTCGCCCGGCTCGTCGTGGCCGACCCCGCCGACGCCGCCCGCCGCACCATCACCGACCTCGCCACCGCCGCCGAGACATCTGAGGCGACGGTCATCCGCTTCTGCCGCTCGGTCGGCATGGAGGGCTACCCGCAACTGCGCATCCGGCTCGCGGCCGAGGCGGCCCGCCGGGTGGAGCCGCCGGACGCCCGGGTCGTGGGCGGTGACATCCCGCCCGGCGCCGACCTCGCCCAGATCATCGCCACGATCTCGTTCAACGACGCGCGCGCCGTCGAAGAGACCGCTGAGCAGCTCGACCCCGCTGTCTGCGAGCAGATCGTCGACGCGATCAGCGCCGCGGAGCGCATCGAGGTGTACGGCGCGGGTGCGAGCGGCTTCGTCGCCTCCGACTTCCAGCAGAAGCTGCACCGGATCGGGCGCACCGCGTTCTACTGGCCGGACATCCACACCGCGCTGACATCGGCCGCGCTGCTCGGCAAGGGCGACATCGCGATCGGCATCTCGCACACCGGCACCACGTCGGACGTGATCGAGGTGCTGCAGCAGGCCCGGGCGCGGGGCGCGACCACGGTGGCGATCACCAACTTCCCGCGCTCGCCGGTCACCGACGCGGCCGACTTCATCCTCACCACGGCAGCCCGCGAGACCACCTACCGGGCCGGGGCGACCGCCAGCCGCCTGGCCCAACTGACGGTGGTCGACGTCCTGTTCGTAGGCGTAGCGGCCCGCAACCGCACCAAGGCCCGCCGCGCGTTGGAACTCACCGCCGAAGCCGTCCGCCCCCACCGCGTAACCACGGGCCGGAGGCCCCGGTGACCCTCCCGCTACCCCGCCGATCTTGCACTTGTCCTGCCCAGATGCCCGATATGGCACCTGACCAGCGCAAGATCGGCCGGGGTCGGTGACGGCGCAGCCGGACGCGCGCGTGGTTCGCGTCAGCGCGCCCACCGAGCGGCGTAATCCGCGCAGCGTTGATATGGATCTGCTGCCTACCCGCGAGGTGCTGGCCCTGATCAACGAGGCCGACCATGCGGTACCCGCCGCGGTGGCCGCCGTACTGGACGAGCTCGCCGTCGCCGTCGACCTGGCCGTCGCGGCGATCCGCGCCGGCAACCGCGTGCACTACTTCGGTGCCGGCACGTCCGGGCGCCTCGGCGTGCTCGACGTCGCCGAGTTGTCGCCCACGTTCAGCGCCCCCGACGGCTGGTTCCGCGCCCACCTCGCGGGCGGTGCCGGTGCCATGTACCGGGCCGTCGAAGACGCCGAGGACGACGAGGTCGCCGGCGCGGAGGAGGCCACCCAGACGGTCCGCCCCGGCGACGTGGTGGTGGGGTTGGCGGCGAGCGGCCGCACCCCGTACGTGCTCGGGGCGCTCCGGACGGCGCGGGCGATCGGCGCGGCGTGCGCGCTGGTGTGCGCGGACCCGCACGCCGCGGCGGCCGCGGAGGTGGACGTCTTCATCGGCGTCGACACCGGGCCCGAGGTGGTTACCGGCTCCACCCGGATGAAGGCGGCCAGCGCCCAGAAGCTGGTGCTCAACGCGCTCTCCACCGCCGTGATGGTGCGCCTGGGGCGGGTGTACTCGAATCTCATGATCGAGATGGTGGCCACCAACGCGAAGCTGCGCGGCCGGATGATCTCGATCCTGATGGAGGCGACCGGCCATGGCGCGGACGAGTGCCAGCGGGCGCTCAGCGTCGCCGGCGGCGATCTGAAGACCGCTCTCGTCATGCTCCTGGCCGACGTCGATGTGATCGTCGCCACCACGGCCCTCGCCCGTGGGGCGGGCCAGGTCCGGACGGCTCTCGCGCAACTCGCATAACGCGCGCCGAGGCGGGTATCACTTTCGTGGGCTGAACCGCCGACGGCGTACGTCCGTACTGTGAAGTGACGAGGATCGCAGACTGATAGTGAGCCGGATCGCTGTGCGAATGGAGTCCAGATGTTGTCCTTAACTGGGCGAGGCGTGCACAGCAGCCGCTCACTCCGCCTCTGAAGTCTCCTCAAGAGGGCAGTGCACAGCAAGTATGCACCGCGCTCTCAGCTATTACTCAGGCATTCGTGACACTTTCGACTCACGAGACGGAATCTCGGGAACGTCTCATCTGTTGTGTAGGTGTCAGCACCGCAGGGGATGGCGGAGGTTACGGGGGAGGGCTGATGAACGTCGGAACAGCAGGCAAGCGGGCAAGTGGGGCGAGCGAGGGGATCGTGAGCGACGTGGACAGCAATGTGGTGATGCGCACAGACGAGGTCGCCGAGGAGCGCGACCTGGTCGGCGTCTACTTGCACGAGATCTCCCGCACACCGTTGCTCGACGCCGCCACCGAGGTAGACCTTTCCAAGGCGATCGAGGCCGGTCTGTACGCCGAGCACCTCCTCGACGAGGGCAAGCTGCCTCAGGGCGAGGGCGTCAGCCGGGATGAGCTGGAGCGTCTCGTGATCGACGGTGAGCGGGCCAAGGACCTCTTCATCCGCGCCAACCTCCGGCTGGTGGTGTCGATCGCCCGGCGTTACGTGCGGTCCGGCATGCCGATGCTCGACCTGATCCAGGAGGGCAACACCGGCCTCGTGCGCGCCGTCGAGAAGTTCGACTACGAGCGCGGGTTCAAGTTCTCCACATACGCCACGTGGTGGATCCGCCAGGCGATCAGCCGGGCCATCGCCCAGCAGGAGCGCACCGTGCGACTGCCGGTGCACCTGGTGGAAGACGTCAACCGCATGCGCAACGTCGCGCGGCAGCTCACCCGCGAGCTGGGCAGCGACCCCGAGCCCGAGCAGATCGCCGCCGCCCTCGGCGTGCCGGTCGAGCGGGTGCACGAGCTGGTGCGCTGGTCGCAGGACACGGTGTCGCTCGACACCCCGGTCGGCGACGACGGCGACACCAACCTCGGTGACCTGGTCGCCGACAGCGACGCGCCGTCGCCAGAGGACATCGTGCTGACCGGCCTGGAGCGGCAGCGCATCGAGGGCCTGCTCAACCACCTCGACGACCGGTCCGCCGGCATCATGCGCGCCCGGTACGGGCTCGAGGATGGCCGGGAGCACTCGCTCACCGAGGTGGCGTCGCGGTTCTCCCTCTCCCGAGAGCGGATCCGTCAGCTGGAGATCCAGGCGCTCGGCCGGTTGCGCGAGCTGGCCCGCGCCGAGGGCCTGCAAGCCGCGTAAGTCGCCGCCCACCCCTGCGGCCAAGATCAAGGCGTCCCTGTCCATCAGGGACGCCTTGATCTTTGTCCGACCGTTGTCGTCACGCCGCGGCCGGGACCGGGTCGCGCTCCCGCGCACTCTCCGCGAGCCAGGGCAGGGCGGTGCGGGCGTAGTAGGCCCACCAGCCGACCCAGGGGCCGTAGTGGGCACGCAGCTCCGCCGGGCTCGGTGCTGGCTCGCCGTAGAGCGCGCGGGCCGCCGCCTCGAACTGCGCCAGGTCGAGCGGGGCGTCGTCGGGCCGCCCCAGCACGCGCAGCAGCAGCCCGTGCGCGGTGAACGGGCCGATCCCGGGCACGTCGAGCAGCGCGCGCCGGACCTCGTCGTGCGGCCCGGTGCGCAGCCAGTGCTCGTCCAGCGCGGCCACTCCCTCGACCACCTCGCGGACCCGGCTCGCGCGCTGCTGGTTGCCGCAGTGGTCGAGCAGCTCGCCGTCGGTCAGGGTGGCCACCGTCACCAGTGATGGGAACGCGGTGTAGGTCACACCCTCCACCACCAACCGCGGACCCCGCTCGACCGCGAGACGGCGCTTGCGGGCGGCCGCGAACCACGACGTGCTGCGCTGGGTGAGCGTGAAGTAGGCGGCCCCTTCGGCGAGCGACGGGAACCGCACCTGGTGCAGGCCGCGCGCCACATCGAGGATCGGCCCCATGGCCGGGTCGGCCGCCGCCGCGGCGAGGAAGTCGGACATGTCGTCGTCGAGGCTCAACCAGCGGGAGACGTCGCGCTCGACCAGCGCGAGCTGATCCGGATCGGGCGGGCGGGCCGCGTAGACGGTCAGCTCGAGGCCCGGCCCGACCTCGGCGACGATCGCGGTGTCCGGCTCGCCGGGCAGCAGGAACGCCTTGCGCACCCGGCCGTCGACGACCTGCTGGTCACCGGAGCAGGGGGCGAACCCGGACATCGCCCGCAGGGAGAGCTCGAAGGAGTGGGGCACGGTGGCGGGAAGCATGGTGTGGTGGACCACGATGGCATCGGTCATGCCGGCAGCGTCGACCGTGGGTCCGACACTTTCCCATCCCCCTCATGATCAGGGCGTCCCTCAAGTCGTTATAACTACTTGAGGGACGCCCTGATCATGGAGAAGGGGTTAGCGGACGCGGCCGTAGCCGTACGGGGTCATCATGTCCACACTGGAGAGTTTGACCGAGTCGCCGAACGTCGGTGCGTGGATCACCTTGCCGCTGCCCACATAGATCCCGACGTGTCCGAGCCCGCTGTAGAACACGAGGTCGCCCGGCTGGAGCGAACCCCGGCCGATATGTGCGACGACGTCCCACTGCATGGCGGCGTTGTGTGGCAACGTCTTGCCGGCGGCGCGCCATGCGGCGAGGGTGAGGCCGGAGCAGTCGTAGCCGTCCGGGCCCTCGGCCGCCCACACATACGGCGTGCCGATCGCGTTGTACGCGTACCGCACCGCCACGCCGGCCTGGCCGGACACGGACGGGATGGTGCCGCTGTACGAGCTGCCGCTGGACGTCGCCGAGCCATACGCCTTCTCGCGCATGTCGTAGAGCTTGTCCAGGTCGCCTTCGATCTTCTTCTTGGCGGACGCCAGCTGCGTGAGCTGAGCGGCTTGCCGGGCCTGAAGCGTGTCGATCTTGGCCTTCTCGTCGACGTACTTCTGCTGGGCGGCGGTGAAGCCGGCCACCTGGGCCTGCCGGTCACGGGCGAGCCGATCGAGCACGCCGAGCCGCTCCACCAGGCCACTGGTGCCGCCCTCCAGGAGCGCGGTCGCGGTGGCGAGGCGGCCGGACCGGTACGCCACGGTGGCGACCTGGCCCACCTCGGCGTCGGCGCGTGCCAATTCCTGTCGCAGCGGGCCGAGCTTGGCGGCCAGCGCCTGTGAGGTGGCCTTGGTCTGCTTGAGCTGCTCGTTGAGCTTGTTGTAGGACTCGACGATCTTTTCCAGATCCGTGGACGCCTTGTTGATCTGCTGCGTCAGCTCGCTCGCGGACGGTTCCGCCTGTGCGGCGATAGCCGGCACGGTCAGCCCGATACCCAGGCCGACCAGGACGAGGGCGCGCAGCAGCCTACGCGCGGATGACAAACGGTGAACCCTTCTTCCGTTATGCCGCCTACCGGGTTAGCTGACGGATTCGGGCGGGAAGGACGCCCTACCGGCCGAGTGCCAAGGCACGCGGACCTGGATTCACCCCATTGCTCACGGTGGGTCCCCGGTTCGCCGGTGTGGCCTGCGATCCGGGGGGACCAGATCGGGGCCGGCGATTCGGCAGCACCGGCCCGGCGTCACCCGGGGGGAGTGACTGACGACCGGCCAGCCGCTCCAACCTAGCGTGATCAACCTGTAGGGCGGAAGTGGCAGATGGGTGACCTGGTCCGGGGCCACTACTCGGAGGAGTGATGTGGCGAAATGTCCGTCTGCGCGATGCGTGCAGCCTCGTTAGGACAAATCGGAAGCTCGGTGCGGAATCGCTAGGAGCGCGGTGCCCATCTGCCAGGTGGCTGATTGCTCCCCTTCCCCTGTGTAGCTGGCATATAGCAGAATGGCTACAGAGCCTCAGGGTTGCCTCCGGGAGGTTCCGCACAACGGCCGGAAGACGATCGGCACCTGGCTGCCACCAGGTGCCGATCTCAAAAGAACACCACCACACCAGCCCGCCTCACGAGCCGTTGGAGGCACACGTGCAGACTACCGACTACGCAATGAGCCCACCAGCGGCACGGTCCGTAACGTCGGGTTCCGTAACAAGCTCGACATCGTCCCGGCCTCTCTACCGCCAGCCCGGCATCCTCGTGACGTCTGACTGGTTCGTGGTCGCTGGCCGCCGGTTCCCTGTCGGTGAGCTGCGCAACCTGCGCACGGCCCGTGGCCCGCACGACCGGCTGACCATCCGCTCGGTGACGCTGACGGCGGTGGTGTTGGCGGGTATCGGCCTGGTGCTCGGCATGACCACCGAGCTCAACCACCTGGGCGCGCAGACCTACCTGGCGCTCACCGCGGTGGCCTTCGTCCCGTTCCTGGTGGCGACGGCCGCGCACCGGATCCGGCCGCGGGCCTACGAGCTCTGGGGCGACTTCCACGGGCTCACGGTGCTGCTCTTCAGCAGCGACGAAGAACGGCAGTACGGTCAGGTGACGCGCGCGTTGGTGCGGGCACAGGAAGGGCAGCGGCTCGGCAGCCTGAGCGAGCCGGTGGCATCGATGAACATGTGGCGTAATCGCCGCAGATAACAGACCAGATTCACGGTGGGCCGGGGGGCACACCGGTCGTGGGCGGGCTCAGTCGAGCTCGCCCACGATCCTTTTGATCAGCGCGCGGCTCTCCTCGGGGGTGAGCGCCAGCTTCTGCAACCGCTCGAACTCCGCCCGGTAGGGCCGCACCACGTCGGGCCGGTCGACCACGTCGTCGGCGACCGCGCTCTCCACGAACATGACGTCGTGGTCGGCCGGATTCGGGAACTGGAGGATCGCGAACGGGTTGGGGAAGTCGTCGACCCCCGCGGCGAACGGCAGCACCTGCAGCGTGATGTTCGGCTGGCCGCTGAGCGCCATGAGCCGCTCCAACTGCTCACGCTTCGCCTGTGAGTCGTTGGCGATCCGGCGTACCACCGACTCGTCGATCACGGCGCTGATGTGCGGCGGGTCGGCCTTGCCCAGCACCTCGCGCTGACGCGCGAGGCGTACCCTGATCTGGCTCTCCTCGTCGCCGGCGGCGCCTTCCCGGCGCACCGCCTTGCTCGCGTAGGCCTCGGTCTGGAACAGGCCCGGCAGCTTGGTCGGGGTGTAGCACAGCACCGACGAGGTCTCGGCCTCCAGGCCGATGTAGGCCATGTAGGACGGCGGCAGTGAGCCCGCGAACGACGACCACCAGCGGCGGGTGCGCGCGGCCCGGGCGAGGGTGACGAGCTCGTCGATGCGCCGCTGATCGAGCACGCCGTAGAGCCGGAGCAGCGCCCGCACGTCGATGGGGGACACGTTCACCGCGCCGGACTCGATGCGGATGATCTTCGACGTCGACCAGTCCATCTCGGACGCCACCTGCTCCTGCGTGAGGCCGGCGGCCTCCCGGGCGGTGCGTAGCGCGGATCGCAGCCGGCGTCGGCTGACGATCGCGCCCTGCGTGGGATTCACTTGAGTCGACCCGCCATCTTCGCGATCACATCAAGGGATTGTGCGGGGTCGAGAGAGTGCTCGCGCAGCCTCTCGTACATTTCCTGGTGCCGCTTGACCTGGTCGGCCTGGTCGAGAACCTCGTAGAGCCCGGCGCCCTCCACGTAGACGACGTCGTTGTCACCCTCGTCGCCGAACTGGAGGATGATGAACTGCCCCTGAGCCGTATACATGCCGGAGCTGAACGGCAACACCCGGATGTTGATGTGTGGCCGCTGACCGAGCGACACCAGGTGCTGGAGTTGATCGTGCATGATCTGCGCGCTGCCGATCTGCCGGTGCAGGATCGACTCGTCCAGCACCACCTCGATCTGTGGCGGGTTGGGCCGGTCGAGCACCTCCTGCTGCCGGCGCCGGCGCAGGGACACGATTTCCTTGATGCGGGTCGGGTCGACGAGCGCGGGCACCATGAACGAGGTGATGGAGTTCGCATACGCCTCGGTCTGCACCAGCCCCGGGACGCCGACGGACTGGAAGAACGAGAGCTTGGACGCCTCGGCCTCCAGACCGATGAACGCGACGAAGGACGGCGGGAAACTCTCCCGGTACTGCGACCACCAGCTGCGCTGTCTCGACACCTTCGCCAGGTCGACCAGCTCGTTGACCCGGTGGGGGTCCGCCACGCGATAGTGGCTGAGCAGGGCCTTCACGTCGTTGGTGGAGATCGATACGGAACCGGCCTCGATGCGGATCAGCTTGGAAAGCGACCAGTCCATCGCGTCGGCGACCTGCTCCTGGGTGAGGCCGGCGGCCTCCCTGGCACGGCGCAGCGCAGTGCGCAGCCGGCGCCGTCCGACCGTCGGACCTTGCGCCGTCATCATCGAGCCCTCCTAACTCACGGCAGACAATCCCGACCGTTGTCGTGAGGAGGTTACTATGCAAGCTGCCACCTGGCGGTGAGCAACCTGCCAGTTAGCCAGGATTCTTGCAGGCTACACCCGGGCTTCAGCTTTTCCAATGCGCGCGCAAGTGCTGTCGCAAAAGACGAAGGCGCGAACGGCGACTCTTCCGCCGAGCCGGCTCGGGGCGTCGCCAGAGCCGGCGGTTTCGGCTGCGGGGGGCTGTACAGGTTAGTGGGAAGGACCACCGAGGTGGCCGGCCTTGACGGCGGCGCAGAACGCCCGCCATTGCTCGTGTGAGACCGTAACGCGGCGCTGTGTGACGGAGTCTCGTACCGCGACCGCGTCATCGTCGATCCGGATCTCGACGCAAGTGCTGGACTCGCAGCGGCTACTTCGGAGCCATCCCCCAGGTCGACCCATACGACTGCCTTTCCTTGAGCCCGGCGGCGGCGCGTGGTCGCCGGGGCACCTACCGGCTGTTATTCAATGTCGCACGGGCGGGCAACAGGCGAGAAGGGCTGTTGACGTGAATGAATGTGTGGCTGTTTCGTGACACTCTGTCATGAGGACCGCTACGACGGCGCGTCGGAGAGCGTCGGTACCCTCGTGGGTATGAGGCGGCTCGGCACTCCGGCGTGGATCGCACGGCACGTGCTCGCGCTCGCGCTGGTCGCCGGCTTTCTCGCGATGGGCTGGTGGCAGATCGGCCGCGCGCTCAGTGGCAACGCGCTGAGCTGGGCATACGCGTTCGAATGGCCGCTGTTCGCGGGCTTCGTGGTCTTCATGTGGTCTCGCGAGGTGCGGCACACGCTGCGGGCGGGGGCGCCGCAATCGCCGCCGGATGCGCCGCCGGGTGCGTCGGCGGTCCGGCAACCGGTCCGGCGGCCGGTCCGCACCACGCCGAGCCGGACCGCGTACGACGACAGCGGCGACCCGGAACTCGCCGAGTACAACCGCTACCTCGCCTGGCTGAACGAGAACCCCGGTGCCAGACCCGCCGATTTTCCCGGCTGACCGTGCTGCCGCTGACCTGAAAGGGATGTGAACCGTGAGCGGAGCCCTCCTGCGGTACCGCGCCATCGCCTACGTCGTGGGCGTGGTCCTGATCGTGCTGGTCGTGATCGGCATGCCGCTGAAGTACATCTGGGACGAGCCGGTGGTGGTCGAGACCGTCGGACCGGCGCACGGGTTCCTCTACATGGGGTATCTGGTGGCGGCCTTCGACCTGGCTCGCCGGGCGCGCTGGCCGCTGGGGAGGATGGCGGTCGTGATGCTGGCGGGCACCATCCCGTTTCTGTCCTTCTACGCCGAACGGGTCGTTACCCGCTGGGTGCGACAGCCCGCGCCGGTGACCAGCTCAGCGGCGTGACGAGGCGCCGCGCGTCACTCGTTGAGTCGATTGTGGGGGCCGATGACGCGCTGTATCGTGCACCCGAAAGCCTCCATTCCGTGAAGATTGTCACGAAATGGTATCGGATCTTCCCGACCGGACCCTCCACAGTGGGCAGACATTGCTAAGGTAGGCCGTCTTGGCACTGGGCCGGGGCAACTCTATTCGAGGAGACTAGATGGCCCACTCGGGTGCCGTCATTGGGAAATGGCAGAAGAGCACGCGCTGCGAGTCGCATGCGTGTGTCGAGGTGGCGCGGATGCCGGAGTCTGTGGCGGTGCGTAACTCCACGCGTCCGCAGCAGCACCTCTCCTTCGCCGGACCCGCCTGGCGGGCCTTCCTTGCCGGTGTCCGTGACGGTGAGTTCGACCGTCACTGACAGCGGCACTTGCACCGGGGCGTCGGCGTCGCCTCTTCTCATGATCAAGGCGTCCTTCAAGTAGTTATAACTACTTGAAGGACGCCTTGATCATGAGACGGTGGGTGCGAGCGGGCCGCGTCGGCTGTTTCGGCACGGCCGGTTTGGGCAACGCAAGGGTCATGACTGGACCAGTGACCCACGGCGACCTCCCGCCGATCGACGATGCCGGTGTGGACCCGGCCGAGCTGACCGACGAGGACCTCCTGCGGGAGATGAGCAGCCTGCACCGCACCCGGTTGGACACGCTGCGGCACGGCTCGGACGCGTCGCTCGCCAACCACCTACGGCGCACGGCGGAGCTGGAAACCGAGTACCTCACCCGGCATCCCGGGCGCGAGGTCGACCCCGGCCGACTTCGCGACGGTGTCTGACGTGTCGGTCGTGACGGGCCTGCGCGAGCGCGTGGCCACGCTGCGGCGCGAGTACGCGCCCCGGGACGCCCGCCCGCTGAGCGGATACCTGGCCACCCTGGCCGCTTACGCCGGCACGGTCGCCGCACTGGGCATGGCGGTGAAGGCGAGCGGCCGCCCACTGCCCGAGCGCGCCGCCGCCGGCGACGTCGTCCTGCTGGGGGTGGCTACGCACAAGCTGAGTCGGCTCCTCGCGAAGGACGCCGTGACCAGCCCGCTGCGGGCGCCGTTCACCCGGTACGAGAGACCGGCGGGCCTGGGTGAGGTGGGTGAGCAGGTGCGTGACGACGGGCCGGGTCCTCGCCACGCCATCGGTGAGCTGCTGAGCTGCCCGTTCTGCCTATCGGTGTGGGTCGGCACGGGCCTGACCGCCGGATTGGTGCTGGCGCCCCGGACGACCCGCCTGGTGGCGACGGCGCTCACCGCGGTCGCCGCGTCCGACTTCCTCCAACTCGCGTACGCGGCGGCCAACCCGTCCCGGTGATCAGGCGTCAGTCGGAGCCGGCCCAGCCGCGCGGCGACTCCGGCTCGCGATCGGTGTCGTCGCCGGTGGTGATGTCCTTGTCCACCGCGGTGGTCTCATGCTCCGCGGCGAAGTCTTCCTCGTCCGGTTCGGGCTCGGCGTCCGGTTGGCCGAGCGGCGGTCGATCATTCACGTCACCACTGCCTATCCCGAGTGCCTCGGCGGCCTCGTCCTCGGCGTACTCGCCCTCAGGTAGCGCGTCTATCCGCACCATGGCCTCGGCCGGTAGGTCGGCGGCCAGCGCCGCCCGCCGGATCTCGGCCGCGCTGATCCGATCCTGCGCCAGATACAGCCCGTTGAGCAGCTCTTCCATGGTCACGAGCACCAGCTACCCGCACCGGGACCGGCCAAACTCCGGGCGTGATCTGGAACACGAGGGAGCCCGGAACAGACCGGAGGGGGGTGCGGTTGTACTGGCTGTCGGTGTGATCAGTGTCCCCGGGCCTCACCTAAATAGCCTTCGCGGAATACCGTTCGGCTGGAGCCGCGTCGCGCCACTCGCCGAGAGGCGACCTGCACACCGACGCCCGGAAGGGGCATCGCGATTCGCGGTGCCCCTTCGGCATACCCACCCATGATCAAGGCGTCCCTCAAGTCGTTAGGGCTACGTGAGGGACGCCTTGATCACGGGCGTGGGCGCTAGCGGGGTGGGGGTGGGGAGGCCGAGGCGCTGCCGGCGACGCCGGTGCTCAGCAGGAGCGTCACCAGCCCGCCCTCGATGGTCTTGTCGCCCGGCTCGGTGCGCGCCACCGTGCCCGCCGGGCACGTCGACGCCACCGGCGTCCCGTCTACCGTCACCCGGAAGCCGTCCCCCTCCAGCTGGGACC
Organism: Actinomycetes bacterium KLBMP 9797; assembly: GCA_037414955.1. Lineage (GTDB taxonomy): Bacteria > Actinomycetota > Actinomycetes > Mycobacteriales > Micromonosporaceae > Phytohabitans. The sequence goes on along the minus strand of JBBEWH010000069.1, from coordinate 10,641 downwards.
GGGCGTCGGACTCCGACCGGCACGTCACGTCCGGGATCGCGCGCTGCTCGCCGTACGCCAGTTTCTCGCTGGGCCGGGCGAAGTTCACCGCCTGGGTGCCCTTCACGGCGTCGGCCAGCGTCTCGTACACCGCCGGGTTCACGATGCCGTGGCTCATCTTGGAGGTCGTATCCGGCCAGTCCGGGTCGGCCAGGATGCCCGCGACGGCGAGCTTCTTGGTGGTCACCACCAGCGAGGCGGTGCGGCCGCTATCGGTGGTACCCGTCTTGCCGGCGACCGGCTGGCCGACGGCGTCGCGGGCGCTGCTCTCGGTGGCGCCGGCGCACTTGCCGAACGCGGACTGGTCGCCGACCGGGCACCGGGCCGCGTCGATGGCGGCGCGCGCCACCTCGGGGTCGATGGCCTGGTCGCAGCGCGCGTTGGCGACGTCCAGCTTCTTGCCGGCCAGGTCGCGGATCTCCTGCACCGGGATCGGCTCGCAGTGCTTGCCGTCAGCGGCCAGCGTGGCGTACGCGTTGGCCAGGTCCAGCGGCGTGGTGCCGGAGACGCCGAGGGTGAACGAGCCCCAGGTGTCGGCCTCGTTCGCGTGGTCGGTCTCGGTCTTGGTGAGGAACCGGATGCCCATCTTCTTCGCCACATCCACCACGTTCTGCGCGCCGACCTGCTCGGCCACCGGCACGAAGTAGGTGTTCACCGAGCGGCCGAACGCGCTCCAGGCGTTGTGCCGCCCCACCATGCTGGGGCTGCTGTTTCCCGGACACCAATAGCCGTCGCAGGACGCGTTCGCCGAGTTGTCGCGGTACTTGGTCTTGTATCGCGCTTGGGCGTTGATGGCGTAGTCGAGCGGGATGCCCTGCTGCAGCGCCGCGACCAGCGTGAAGATCTTGAAGGTCGAGCCCGCCTGATACCCGGTGACGTCACCGCCGCCGGTGAGCAGCGGGTTGGTGGTGTTGGGATAGGAGCCGCGGCCGTCTTCCTTCGGATTGGTGTTCGCCTTGTTCTGCGGCTTGCCCGGGTCGTCGAGCTTGAAGTTGCGGTTGGTGGCCAGCGCCCGCACCCGGCCGTTCCCCGGCTCGACGGCGGCCACCATGAGGGCGTGCTTGTTGCCCGTCCTCAGGTACTGCTCGACGTTCTTCTTCGCGGCCTGCTGGGCCTTGGGGTCCAATGTGGTCACGACCCGGTAGCCACCCCCGTTGAGCTGGCGCTCGCGGTCATACCCGGTGGCGCCGAACGCTTCCTGCCCGAGCCACCACCGCCGGAAGTAGTCGCAGAAGAAACCCCAGTCGTTCGGCTTCGTGACCGTGCAGCCGTTCGGCGCGCGCTGGCTCTTGACCACCAGCTTCTCCGCCTTGGCGGCCGTCGCTTCGTCCAGGGTGATGGCTTTGGTCTCCACCATCTGACCGATGACCCAGTTGCGCCGGGTCAGCGTGCGCTGGTAGCCGTCGGTGGTCAACGGGTCGTAATAGGACGGTGACTTGACCAGCCCGGCGATCATGGCGGCTTCCGCGATGGTCAGATCCTTCGGCTGCTTGCCGAAGTAGTACTTGCTGGCCGCGTGCACGCCATAGGTGTTGTGGCCGAACGGCGCGAGGTTCAGGTACCGCTCGATGATCTGGTCCTTGCTGAACTGCTTCTCCACCTGCATCGCGTACCGCATCTCGCGTACCTTGCGGCCCGGGGTGTCCTCGCCCGCCGCGACCGCGGAGGCGTTGTCGACGGCCGTGTAGGTGAGCGACATCCGCACGAACTGCATGGTCAAAGTGGACGCGCCCTGCTGCGCCTGCCCCGAGCTGTTGGCGACGAACGCCCGCAGGACGCCCTTCGTGTCCACGCCCTGGTGTGTGTAGAAGCTGTGGTCCTCGGCCGCGATCATCGCCTTCGGCATGATCGCGGCGATCGCGCTCAGCGGCACATTGCGGCGGTTCTCGTCGTAGAACTGCGTGATCAGCGTCTTGTTGTCCGCCGCGTACACCTCGGTGGCCTGTGGCGCCGTGGTGGTGGTCAGCTCGCTCGGCAGGGCGGCGAAGGAGTCGACACCGGCCTTCGTGGCCAGCCCGGACATGGCCACGACGGGAAAGGCAGCGGCCGCGACGGCCACCCCGGCCAGTACGGCACACACCAGCAGCGTCGTGGAATGCGTCACCAGCTTGCGGGTACGAGTCACTTCTGCAAGACGCACGACATCGCCCGCGCGGTTGCCTGGTCGGGCAATCTTCATCGGTCTTTCATACGTGGACCGGTTTCGGGTGGGCCGTGCCCTGGGGCCGGATGTGTCCGGTATCGCAGTTTCGGCTCCCGGGACCCTCGTGACGTCCTACGCTCGGGCCAAGGAGGTCATTATGATCGGCACGATTATCTGGGCAATCATCGCTGGTGCGATCATCGGCATGCTGGGCCGACTCCTGCTACCCGGCCGCCAGAACATCTCGGTCTGGCTCACCATCGGCGTCGGCATCGCGGCGGCTCTCATCGGCGGCGTGCTCGCCGACTGGCTGGGAGTGGGTGAAACCAGGGGCATCGACTGGATCCGGCACATCATCCAGGTCGCGCTCGCGGTGCTCTTCGTCTGGATCGCCGCCCGCCTGGCCGGCGGCTCCACCCGCCGCCACACCACAGCATGATCAAGGCGTCCCTGTGGTCGGCTGTGGTGTAGGGGCGGTGGGCGGGGACCACAGGGACGCCTTGATCATGGCGGGAGTGGTATCTTGGCGGGCGTGACGCGATGGTATCCATGGTTTACGAGGCCGGCCGGCGTGCCGGTGACTCGGCCATGACCCCATGACCTGACGTCACTCAACCCCACGCACACCGGCATAAGGGCTGCGCCCGCGCCGCTGCGTCCGGGCCTGCCCGGACGAGGATCGCAAGGTGACTCTCCCCAGCATTCAGCGGGTCAGTGATCAGCGGATCGACAAGGTCGTTCCGCTGACGACCCCCGCGCTTCTCCATCACGAGCTACCGCTCGACGACCAGCTGTCCGCCGCCGTGCTCGACGGGCGCCGCGCGGTGGCCGGCGTCCTGGACCGGACCGACGACCGCCTCATGGTCGTGGTCGGCCCGTGCTCCGTGCACGACCCGGCCGCCGCCCGCGAGTACGCCGACCGGCTCGCCGCCACCGCCGCGCGGCTCGCGGACGACCTGCTCATCGTGATGCGGGTCTACTTCGAGAAGCCGCGCTCGACGGTCGGCTGGAAGGGCCTCATCAACGACCCGGGCCTGGACGGCTCCGGCGACGTCAACACCGGGCTGCGGACGGCCCGGTCGCTGCTGATCGAAGTCCTGCGCAAAGGCCTGCCGGTGGGCTGTGAGTTTCTGGACCCGATCACGCCGCAGTACATCGCCGACACCGTCGCGTGGGGTGCGATCGGCGCGCGCACCGTGGAGAGCCAGGTGCACCGCCAGCTGGCCTCCGGCCTGTCCATGCCGATCGGCATGAAGAACCGTCCGGACGGGGCGATCTCCACCGCGGTCGACGCGATCCGGGCCGCCGGGGTGCCGCACGTGTTTCCGGGCATCGACGTGTCGGGCACGCCGGCGATCATGCACACCCGCGGTAACGCGGACTGCCACCTGGTGCTGCGCGGCGGTCGGGGCAAGCCCAACTACGGCGCCGCCGATGTGGCCGCCGCGCTCGACCAGCTCCGCGCGGCGGGGCTGCCCGAGCGACTGGTCATCGACGCCAGCCACGACAACAGTGGCAAGGACCACACCCGCCAGCCGCTCGTGGCCGCCGACATCGCCGAGCAGATGACGGCGGGTCAGCGGGGCATCGTCGGCGTGATGCTGGAGTCGTTCCTCGAGCCGGGCCGGCAGGACCTCGACCCGACCCGCCCGCTGCGCTACGGCCAGTCCGTCACCGACGCCTGCGTGGGTTGGGACGACACGGTCCGGGTGCTGGAAACGCTGGCCTCCGCGGCCGCCGCCCCCCGCTCCCCCATGCCCACGCCGCCCGCCCCGCCGTTCTAACGCCGTGAAGGACGCCTTGATCATGTGAGGGGGAACTCGTCGAAGAGAATCGCGGCGTCGTCCGGCGTGCGGGTGTCGAAGCGGTACGAGCGGACCACGCCGGCCGCCGAGTCCAGCTCGGAGAAGACCGTGATCTGGTTGCTCGCCACGAACGGCAGCGGCGTGCCGTCCGGGCCGCGCAGCGGCGCGATCGTGGGCACGATCGGGGCCAACCCGCCCGGGTCGCCCTGCTCCACGTACCCGCCGGGAAGCATCCGGGACTGGCCCGAGGCGGCGTGGAACGCGCCGTAGCTGTTGCCCACATTGGACGTTTCCAGCCAGTGCACGCCGGCCGCGTTGCGGAACCGGTTCCAGAGGTGCGAGTGTCCATTGAAGACCAGGTGGACGCCGGCGGCGGAGAACAGTGGTTCGAGGTCGCGCAGGATGTAGTCGTCGGCGAGCGGATAGTCGTACTCGATGGTTTTCGGGCCGCGGCGCGGGATGGGGTCGGTGAAGGGCGGCACCGAGCCGTGCCCGAGCCCGTGGCTCGGGTGATGGAACATCACCACCCGGTAGCGGGCGTCGCGGAACGCGTCGGTCTCCAACTCGGCCGCCAGCCAGCGGTACTGCGGTGAGCCGCGCCCGATCGGCTCGAAGATGAACTGCCCGTGCCCCCAGCGCTCCGGGTCGTCGACGTCCGCCAGCGCCTCCTGGAACTTGCCGCGCCCTTCGCGGTCCGGCGGGCGCCAGATCTGCGTGGCGAACAGCGTGATGACGTGCACGTCACCGATGGTGCGCGACCACCAGCGCGGGCCGCCGTCCGCGCTGGCCGGCACCGGGAACATCTCCTCATAGGTGGTGACGTCCCAGTGGTCGGGCTGCGGGAGGTTGAACTGCTCGTCGAGCGTCGCGGTCTCCGACCAGCGCCCCATCACCTCGTGGTTGCCGATCGCCGGGAAGATCGGCGTGTGCGGCAGGATACGCGCGAACGAGCGGAAGAACGCTGGCGCCGCCGTGGCGTCGAACCAGTCGCTGGCCCGATCCGGCACATTGACCATGTCGCCGGCCATCAGCACCCCGTCGAGCGCGGCGCCCAGCGTGTCCGCCGCCTGGGCGAGATTCGCCGGCACCATCGGTTTGAGCTGGTGGTCGCTGCTGAGCAGCAGCCGCACCGGCTGCCCCGCGGGCGCCGCCGGCGCCAGGCTGTAGACGGCGGTCACGGTCGATCCGGACACCACCCGGTAGGGCGTCCGCCCCGGTGACAGGCCGCGCACGGCGGCCAGCTGCCGGTACACCGGGCGGCGCGTCACCGCGTCGTACCGGCGGCCGGGCACCGACGACTCGGCGTCTTCCCGGGTACGCGACAGTGGGCGCGCCTCGGCCGGGAATCGCCGCCAGCCGCGCCCCTCGTCCGCCGGGCCGGTGGCCGCCGCGCGCGCCGCGTCGCCGGTCATCTCCGGGACGGCCGCGCCGACCAGCACCGCCTGCGCCGGCTCCGGCCGCTCGGTGTGCCACACCACGTGCACTCCGTCGGGCCACGGGTCCAACAGGTACGGCTCGCAGAGCATGCGCCGAGCCTACTTCCCATGATCAAGGCGTCCCTGTGGTTGTTCTAACGACATGAAGGACGCCTTGATCATGGGGCGGGCTGTGGGAACATGTGAGCGCCTCTCGCGATCGGGGTACTTAGATGGATCTTGAGTTGCGCCACCTCCGGTTGGTCTGCGCAGTCGCGGAGACCGGCAGCGTGACCAAGGCCGCCGCCGCGCTGGGACTCGCGCACGCGGCACTGACCGCGCAGCTCCGCCGCATCGAGCATCGCCTCGGCGGGCCACTCTTCGAGCGGGACCGGCGCGGCGCCCGGCCCACCGCGCTGGGCGAGCTGGTGCTGGCGCGGGCCAAGGTACTCATGACGGCCGTGGATGGCTTGATGGACGACGCCTCCCGGCTCGCCGACGCGGGCGAGGCGATCACCCGGTTCCGGATCGGCGCGACCAATGGGCCGATCGTCGGTGGCCTGGTGCCCCGGTTGGCCGCCGCGTACCCGGACGCGCTGGTCACCACGCACACCGCCTGGGCCACCGATGAACTCGCGGCGATGGTGCTCGCGGACAAGCTGGACTACGCGCTGGTCGGCGTCTGCGGTGACGCGATGCCCAGTGTGTCCGGTCTCACCTGGCATCCCGTCTGTGTCGACGCGGTATGGGTGCTCCTGTCCGACCGGCACCCGCTCGCCGGGCGTACCGAGATCGAGCTGGCCGAGCTGGCCGGCGAGCGATGGGCCAACGCGCCCGGCGACGGCTGTTTCCTCGATTGCTTCGCCGCCGCCTGCGCGCGGGCCGGCTTCACGCCGCGGCAGATCCTGGAGACCGAGCCGAGCGCCTGCGCCGACCTGGTCGTCACGGGTGCCGCCGTGCTGCTGGCCCAAGGTATGTCGCGGCCCATACCGGGCGCCGCGCTGATCCCGCTGGCCGGCACCCCGCTGCGCTGGCGGCACCTGCTCGGGTGGCGTCCGGGGAGCGCCGCCGCGAGCGTGGCGCCCGAGGTGTTCGCGCACGCCGTCGCGGCGTACCGGGAGACGATCGATCGCCGCCCGAACTACGCCGGGTGGCTGCGCGATCACCCGGCCTTCGGGGCCGCCTCATAGGTAGAACTACGTGACGTACGCCCTGATCATGGGGAGGACGTGGCTGGCGGGACACGGTCCGCTACCGTCGTGCCATGTCGCCGACCGGTTTCCCTTGGCCTATCGAAACCGCCCGCCTCGACAACGGCCTCCGCGTCGTGGTCAGCGAGGACCGCACCGCGCCCGTGGTGGCGGTCAATTTGTGGTACGACGTGGGCTCGCGGCACGAGCCCGAGGGCCAGACCGGGTTCGCGCACCTCTTCGAGCACCTGATGTTCGAGGGCTCGGTGCACGTGGCCAAGACCGAGCACATGCGGCTGATCCAGGGCTCCGGCGGCTCGCTCAACGCCACCACGAACCCGGACCGCACGAACTACTTCGAGACCGTGCCGTCCGAGCATCTGGAGCTGGCGCTGTGGCTGGAGGCCGACCGCATGGGCGGTCTGGTGCCGGCGCTCACCCAGGAGACCCTCGACAACCAGCGCGAGGTGGTCAAGAACGAGCGCCGCCAGCGGTACGAGAACGTGCCCTACGGTGACGCGTGGCTGCGCCTGCTGCCGCTGCTCTACCCGCCCGGGCACCCGTACCACCACGCCACCATCGGCTCGATGGCCGACCTCAACGCCGCCGACCTGGCGACGTTCGCGGCGTTCCACACGACGTACTACGTGCCGAACAACGCGGTGCTCTCGGTGGTGGGCGACGCCACACCGAGCGACGTGTTCGCGCTTGCCGACAAGTACTTCGGCGGCCTGCCCGCGCGCCCGGACCTGCCGCGCCGTCCGGAGGGCACGCCGATCCGGCCGATCACGGTGCCGGCCCGCGAGACGGTGCCGTCCGACGTGCCCGCCCCCCGGGTCTACCTGGCGCACCGCACCTACCCGTTCGGCAGCCCCGAGTACGACGCGGTGACGGTGCTCGCGACCGTGCTGGGCAACGGCCGGGGCAGCCGGCTCTACCAGCGCCTGGCGGACGGGGCCCGGCTGGCGCAGCCGGACTTCGTGTCCGCGTACGGCATCGATCTGGCGCACGCACCGGCCCCGCTGATCGTGAGCGCGACCGCCCGCGACGGCGTCGACGCGCCCACGCTGGAAGCCGGGCTGGTCGAGGTGCTGGACGGGCTCGCCGACGGCATCACCCAGGAAGAGCTGGACCGGGCCCAGGCGCTGCTGGCCACCGCGTGGTGGCGCCAGGTGTCCACTGTGGCTGGCCGCGCCGACGTGCTCAGCCGGTACGCGACGCAGTTCGGCGACCCGGCCAAGGCGGGGGAGCGGCTCCCGGCCTGGCAGGCGGTTACCCGGTCCGATGTGGACGAGGTGGTCGCCGGGGCGCTGCGCCCGGAGAGCCGGGTCACCCTGAGCTACACGACTGAGTCCCGGGCGGGTGCTCCGCGACCCCGCCCGGACGCAGACAAGGAGAAGGCATGACGCTGATCAGCGAGCGGCCCCCGGCCGGCGTGGCCCGGCCGTACCGTTTCCCGCAGGTGGTCCGGCGCGACGGCGTCGTCGCCGCCCACCTGCCCGGCCAGGCACTCGCCGTCGCGGTCCTGCTGCTCGACGCCGGCGCCGGCCGGGAGCCGGCCGGTCGCGAAGGGGTCGCCGCCGTCGTCGCCAAAGCCCTCGAGGAGGGTACGGCGCGCCGCGACTCGGCCGCGTACGCGCTGGCGCTCGAGGGTCTCGGGGCGGAGCTGTTCACGACGGTGGACTGGGACTCGTTCCGGATCGGCGTGCAAGTGCCGGTCGAGCGGTTGCCGGCGGCGGTGGCGCTGCTCGCCGAGGCCACCCGCACGCCGCGCCTCGACGCCGACGACGTGGCCCGAGTGCGCGACGACGAGGCGACCGCGCTGCGCATGGACTGGGCCGAGCCGGGGCCGCGCGCCGACGCCGCCCTGCGCGCCGACATCTTCGGCGTCGATCAGCGGCACGGCCGCCCGCTGCACGGCGACCCGGACTCGGTGGCCGGGCTCTCCGTCGACGACGTCGTGTCCTACCACCGCACGTGGTTGGGCCAGCCCGGCACCCTGCTGGTGGCCGGCGACCTGGACCGCATCGACCTCGACGCGCTCGCCGGTGCGGTGTTCGCCGGGGCCGGCGGGCCCACCCCTTCGCCGGCTGGACCGGTGGCGGTGGCGGTGCCCGCCGAACGCCGGATCGTCCTCGTCGACCGTCCCGGCTCGGTGCAGTCCACGCTGCGGCTCGGGCACGCGGCACCGCACCGGTCGCACCCCGACTACGTGTCGATGACGCTCGCCGCCACCGTGCTCGGCGGCGCGTTCACGTCCCGGCTCAACCACCTGATCCGCGAGGTGCGCGGGTACACGTACGGCATCCGCAGCGAGTTCGGTCAGTCCCGGCGGTTCGGCCGGTTCGTGGTCAGCTCGGCGGTGCAGACCGCCGTCACCGTCCCGGCGCTGATCGACACGGTCGGCGAGATCTCCCGCACCCAGGCCGAGGGGGTGACGGAGGCGGAGCTGGCCGTGGCGCGCGCGTGGCGGGCCGGGCAGCTCTCCGTCGAGTTGCAGACCCCGGGTGCCATCGCGGGGGCGCTCGCCACGCTGGTCGTACACGGGTTGCCGGACGACTACCACGCCGCGCTGCGCGCGGAGCTGCTGGCCGCGGACGTCGCGACGGTGTCGGCCGCGGCGGCCGGACACCTGCGTGCCGGCGGCCTCACGCTGGTCGTGGAGGGCGACGCCGCCATCATCCGCGACGAACTAACCGCCGCCTTCCGTTAACCCCCTCCCACCCCCTCCCCGCCGCTGCCGCGCCGCCGCCGCGCCGCTGCCGCGCCGCGCCGTTGCCTCGCCTCGCCGATCAAGGGCTTGGGCACATGGTTGGATCTCTCATCCGGGTGCCTGAGCCCATGATCGGCGCGTAAGTCCTTGATCGGCGTCGCTGGCGCGCGGGTTGGCGCGGTCGGAATGCTCAGCGGTGAGCTACGTACCCTACGAGCCCTCTATAAGGTGCACACATCACCGCTGAGCATTGCGGGGTGCCACCGGGCCGTGTCGATCTTGCGGCTGTCGCGCCGACCTCGAAGCGTCGCGGCGCTTTGTGCCTTTTCGGTAGTCTGTGGCCACCGACCGCGAGCTCATTTGGGGGAAAGACTGCGACGACGCGGCGCCCCTCGCCGCGCGATCGAGGCCCTATCGTGGCGACTTGATCTGGCGCCACCACGGCTCGCCGCAGCGCGTCGTCGTCCAGCGCCCGCCCGGTCGGCCGCCGACCGGCCGACCCGGCCACTGCCCCGTTCGGCTGTGTGCCGGGCGATGGCCTCCGCACGGCGCGGGGGAGCAGCCGGGATACCGCTAGGCAGTGCGGCTTGCCGTCGTCCATCACCAGCAGATCACGTGGGCCTCGACGGTGAGCGCACGTGCCATCCTTGAGCGGCTGTATGACCACCAGCTCTTTCTTCGGATCCACGGGGGTCAGGCTATGACGGATGTGGAACGGCTGCGGGCGTTGATCCGCTCCTCGTCGTGGCACGTCTGGGTGTTGGGCATCGTGCGGGCGGCTCGGTTGCCGGACGCGTGGGTCGGCGCTGGTGCGATCCGCGACCTGGTGTGGGGTGAGCTGTACGGCAGCGGGTTTCACCCGTCGCAGGTCCGGGACCTCGACGTCGCCTTCTTCGACCCCTCCGACTTGAGCCGAGACCGCGACGACTCCGCCACGCGGCAGCTCGCGGCGGGCGCGCCGGACGTGCCGTGGGAGGCGACGAACCAGGCGGCGGTCCACACCTGGTACGAGGCCACGTTCGGCGAGCCGGCGGCGCCGCTGCACTCGGTCGCCGACGCCATCGCGACCTGGCCGGAGACGGCCACCGCGGTCGGAGTGCGTCTGGGCGCCGGCGACGAGATCGAGGTGTGTGCGCCGCTGGGTCTCGGGGATTTGCTGAGCGGCGTGTGGCGGCACAACCCGCGGCGGATCAGCGTCGAACGCTCACTGGAACGGCTCGCGCGCCACCGCCCCGCCGAACGCTGGCCCGGCGTCCACGTCATCCCCCCGTCCCCATGATCAGGGCGTGGGGCGCAGACGGTATGAAAACTTTTGTGTGGCGGGGCCAATATGATA
>JBBEWH010000068.1:0-2168 GCA_037414955.1 Actinomycetes bacterium KLBMP 9797 | reverse complement strand
CCTTACCCCGGGCCCACCACAACTTTTAACCAACTCCGGCCGCCACGCCCTGATCATGACTTTCGACAGAGGCGTGCCCGTGACCTGATCTTTATAGTGGGCGCCCGTGAACATTGTGGAAGCGGCGTTGCTGGGCGCGGTGGAGGGCCTGACCGAGTTCCTGCCGGTGTCCAGCACCGGTCACTTGACGATCTTGGAGAAACTGCTCGGGTACGAGATCGACGACCCGGACATCACGGCGTTCACCGCGATCATCCAGGTGGGTGCGGTGCTGGCCACGGTGCTCTACCTGCGGTCGGATATCCCGCGGATCGTCCCCGCCTGGCTGCGCGGCCTGCGGTCGGCGGACGGCCGGGCGCATCCGGACTACCGGTTCGGCTGGGCGGTGATCCTTGGCTCGCTGCCGATCGGCATCGTCGGGCTGCTGTTCAAGGACCAGATCGAGACCACGCTGCGCAGCCTGTGGTTCGTCGGCAGCGCGCTGATCCTGTGGTCCGGCGTGATGTGGTTCGCCGACCGGGCCGCGACCCAGAAGCGCCGCGAAGAGGACGTCACGTGGCAGGACACCCTGGTCATCGGGCTGGTCCAGTGCATGGCGCTGATCCCCGGCGTGTCCCGCTCCGGCGCCACCATGTCTGCCGGGCTGCTGCGCGACCTTGACCGGGTCACCGTCACCAAGCTGTCGTTCTTCCTGTCTGTCCCGGCGTTGCTGGCGGCCGGGGCGCTTCAGGTGGTGGACGAGTACGACAACATCTCGGCGGGCGTCGGTTGGCCGGCCACGCTCACCGCCACGGCCGTGAGCTTCGTCGTCGCCTACGCGGCCGTGTCCTGGCTGCTGAAGTTCGTCGCCCGGCATACGTATTCAGTTTTCATCGGATACCGCATCGCGCTCGGCGCCATCGTGATCCTGCTGCTCGCCACCGGCACCATCGCCCCCACCTAGCCACCCTTCATGATCAGGGCGTCCCTCAAGTAGCTCTAACGACTTGAGGGACGCCCTGATCATGAAGGGTCAGTGGGCGAGGGCCAGGGCGAAGGGGACCGGGCCGAGGGCGGCGACCAGGGGGCGGACCATGAGGACGAACGACTCCGGCCACCAGGCGTTCGCCACGCCGCCCAGGTCGAGCACCGACGACGGCGCCCAGCCGAGGTCCGCGAGCAGCCCGGCCACGATCTTCTTGGCCTCCGGGTCGTCGCCGCACAGGAACGTCGACGGAGGTACCTCCAAACTGGCGGGCGCCGCCATCAACGACGCCGGCCCGACCGTGTTGAGCGCCTTCACCACGCGGGTCTCCGGCAGTGCCCGGTGCAGCTCGGCGGCGAGGTTCTCGTGTACCCGCCGCGCCGCGAACCCGTCCGGGCCGATCTCGACCGGGTTGGCCACGTCGACGAGGATCGTGCCGGCCAGCTCGGCGCGCAGTTCGCGGAGCACCTCCAGGGCCACCGCGCCCGGTAGGGCGTTGACGGCGACCTGGGCGGCGGCGGCCACGTCGCGCAGGTCGTCGCGGCCGCCGACGAGGACGTCGTGGCCGGCGGTGGACAGTGCCGGGGCGAGGGCGCGGGCCACGTTGCCGGCGCCGAGGATTCCGATCACGCTCATGCCCCGACGGTAGGCTCGAAACGATCTTCATCGGCAGTACGCACTTCAAGGTGCCTGGAGGAGCGATGGCCAGCGCGACGCCGCCGGCGTACCTGACCGCCATGGCCGGGTGCCCGACGCACCGGGTGTTGAACCGCTTGGGTGACCGCTGGGTCAGCCTGATCCTGAAGGAGCTCGCCGGCGGGCCGCGCCGGCGCGGCGAGCTGGGCCGGACGATCGCCGGCGCGACCCAGAAGATGCTCACCCAGACGCTGCGGGTGCTGGAGCGCGACGGCCTGGTGGCGCGCACGGTGACGCCGTCGGTGCCGCCGCGCGTCGAGTACCGGCTGACGCCGCTCGGCGACAGCCTGCTGCCGGTGCTGGCCGTGGTCACCGCGTGGGCCGAGCGCCATATCGGCGACATCGATGCCGCCCGCGCGGTCTACGACCGCGTTGTTTAGGGCGGAACGGCGCTATTGAACAACGGTGGGTGCTGGTCGGATGGCTGCATGGGGTTCCGGCAACACGCCTAACGGGGGGTGGTGGACGGCGGGCCCCCCGCCCCCCCCCCCCCCCCGGGGGCCCGGAT
>JBBEWH010000067.1:0-9924 GCA_037414955.1 Actinomycetes bacterium KLBMP 9797 | reverse complement strand
GGGGGGGGGGGGGGGGGGGGGGGGGGGGGGGGGGGGGGCCCCCCCCCCCCCGGGGGGGGGGGGGGGGGGGGGGCCCCCCGCCCCCCCCCCCACAGCGGGGGCGCCGTGATCAAGGCGTCCTTCACGTTGTGAGGACTACATCAGGGACGCCTTGATCATGAAGGGCTAGCTCATGAAGGCGGCTCGTTCGGCCGGGGAGAGGGTCCGGGTGACGCGGGTCGCCGCCAGGGCGCGCACCTCGTCGATCGGGCGGCAGGCCTCGCAGCGCCAGGTCCGCACCGTGCCGTCGCCGTGCCCGCTCACCAGCCGCTTGCCGTCCGGCATGAACTTGACCTGCTCCACGGAGGCGCCGTGGCCGCGGTACGCGACCATCTCGGCGCCGCTGCGGGGGTGCCATATCCGAAGGCCACCGCCGAGGTCGCCGACGCTGACCAGCTGTTCACCGTCTGAGCTGTAGTCCACGCTCCACACCGAGCCCTGCTGGCCGCGCAGCACCAGCGGCGCCTCGCGACCTTCGACGTTCGATATCCGGGTGCTGCCGTCCTGGCCGCCGCTGGCCAGTCGCCGCCCGTCCGGGCTGAAGTCCGCGCACCACACCAGCCCCACCGGGTGGCCACGCAGGACGACGGGCGAACCGGTGCCGTCGCTGTTCCAGATCCGTACCACGCCGCCGTTGTCGGTGCTGGCCACCCGCCGCCCGTCCGGGCTGTACGCGACGTAGCGAACCAGGTCCTGGTGGCCCTTGAGCACGACCGGTGTCGCCGGCCGGTCCAGATCCCAGATCCGTACCGTGGCGTCCCCCAAGCTGCCGGCGCTGGCCACGTGCCGCCCGTCGGGGCCGAACGCGACGCTGATCGCGGCGCCGGTGTGGCCACGCAGCACGGCGATCTCGCGCCCGGTGGCGACGCTCCACACGCGGACGGTGCGGTCCCGACCGGAGCTGGCGACGCGCTGGCCGTCGCGGTCGAAGGCCACCTGCAGGACCTCGCCCTCATGGCCGCGCAGGACGAGCGGTGGGGCACCGCCGGCGGTGGCCCACACCCGTACCGTGCCGTCCTCGCCGCCGCTGACCAGGCGGTTCCCGTCCGCACTGACGTCGACGCTCCACACCGCACCCTCGTGGCCCCGCAGCACGCGCGGCTCGCCGTGCAGGGCGGGGTCCCAGATCCGCAGCGTGCCGTCGCCGCCGGCGCTCGCCAGCCGGGTGCCGTCCGGGCTGAACGCCACGCTCCAGACCGGCTGTTGGTGGCCGCGCAGGACCAGCGGGTCGTCGGCCGTCGTCGCGTTCCACACCCGGACGGCGTCGCTGCCGCTGCTGGCGCTGGCGACCCGCAGCCCATCCGGACTGAACGCCACGGTCTCCACGACGCCGTCGTCGCCGCGCAGTACCAGCGGCGGCGCGCTGCCGTCCATCGTCCACACCCGTACGGTGCCGTCGGATCCGGCGCTGGCGAGCCGCCGCCCGTCCCGGCTGAAAGCGATGTCTTCGATGCTGCCCTCATGGCCGGTGAGCGTCCGCGGGGTGCCGGTGCCGCTGGCATCCCAAACCCAGATGGCGCCGGTGCCGCTGGCGGCCAGGTGCCGCCCGTCGCCGCTGAACGCGACACCGAGCACCTCCCCGGTCACCCGCAGCACGCGCGGCGGCTGCCGACCGGTGCGGTCCCAGATCCGGACGGTGCCGTCGCCGCCGGCGCTCGCCACCCGCTGGCCGTCGGCGCTGAACGCCACGTTCGACACGAAGCCGTCGTGCCCGCGTAGCACCGTCGGCTCGCCGCCGGTGGCGAGGTCCCAGACCACCACGGTGCCGTCGTGCCCGCCGGTCGCCAGCCAGTGGCCGTCCCGGCTGAACTCCGGACTCCAGACCTCGCCCTTGTGGGCGGCCAGCGGGCGCGGGTCGGGGCGCCATTCGTCCGGTCCGGTCGCGTTCCACACCCGTACCGTGCCGTCCGCGCCGGTGGTGGCGAGCCGCCGCCCGTCCGGGCTGTAGGACACGCCGAGCACCCGGTTCTGGTTGGCCGGCAGGATCGCCTGGATCCGGGAGTCCACGACCGCCTGGCGCAGGACCGACTGGGCCTGCTGGGTCGGCTTGGTGTCGTAGGCCTCCATGGCCAGCAGCAACGCCATCTCCTGGTCGACCTGGAGCTGGTTGCGGGCATTGGCCACGAGCTGCCCGGACAGCGCCAGTTCGCGCTGGTCGTGCGCGCGGCGCGCCTGGACGAAGGCGAGGCTCGCCAGCACACCTAGTACCACGACGCCGGCGACCAGGCTGCCCAGCGCGAGCCTGGTCCGGCGGCCGCGCGCCGCGGCCTCCTGAGCGGCCCGGTCGTAGCTGGCGGTGAGGAAGGCGCCCTCCAGCGCGTTGAGATCGCCGGTGTCCCGGCCGTCCCAGGCCGCCAGCCGCGCGCCCCGGTACAGCGCGTCCGCGTCCCGCCCGAGCGAGTCCCAGATCCGGCTGTCGTCGGTGAGCTGGCGGTGCCGGCGCAGGGCCTCCCGGTCGGCGTGCAGCCAGCCGCGCAGCCGTGGCCAGGCGCCGATCAGCGCCTCGTGCGCGAGGTCGACCATGCCGTCGTCGAGCACGACCAGGCGGGCGGCGGCCAGCGCCGGCAGCACCGCGTCGGCGCCGGGAAAGGCCAGCTCGCCGCGGTTGGCCCGGCGCCGGGTGTCTTCGACGCCTTCGCCGAGGGTGACCAGCCGGGTCAGGATCCGCCGGGCGGTGTCCCGCTGGGTGGCCGTCAGACCCTGGTACATCGACTCGGCCGTCTGCGCGATCGCGCCCGCGAGGCCACCCACCGCCTCGTACCCGCCGACGGTCAGCACGTCGCTGCGCCGCTGCCGCCACGTCTCCAGCAGGGCGTGCGACATCAGCGGCAGCGCGCCCGGCTGCCCCGCGGCGTCGGCGAGCACCTTCGTCACCAGCGCCCGTTCCACGCTGAGGCCGGCGCGGCGGGCGGGCGCGGTGATGGCGTCGCGGAGCTCGTCTTCGCTCAGCGGCCCCACCGGTATGTTGGCGCCGGCGAGCAGCGTCGCCAGCGCGGGCACCTCGGCACAGTGCCCGTAGAAGTCCGCGCGGACCCCGATCACCACCCGGGTCCGGGTCGCGGGGTCCGTCACGAGCTGGCTGATCTCGGCCACGAACTCGGCGCGTTCGGCCGGGTCCGGGCACAGCGTGAACAGCTCCTCGAACTGGTCCACCACCAGCACGCCGTCGCGGTCCGCCGGTACTCTCTCCAGCGCCTGCCGCAGCGCGGCGAGCGGCTCGGCGCCCGGGGTCAGCAGCACCGGCACGCGCTCGTCGCCGCTCATCGCCGGCATCAGCCCCGCGCGCAGCAACGAGGACTTGCCGCTGCCGGACGCGCCGAACACGGCGACCAGGCGCTGGCGGCTGAGCATCCCCGCCACCTGCGTCACGATGCGGTCCCGGCCGAAGAACCAGTCCGCGTCGTCGACGCCGTACGCCAGCAACCCGCGATACGGCGGCGCCTCCTCGGTGCCGGCCGGCTGGGACGCGTCTTTGGCGGCGGCCTCCTGCCAGCGCCGCTGCCATTCCTCCGGGTCGCCCTGGCACGCGCGGGCGAACGCCAGCGTGACGGCCAGGCTCGGCAGCTGCCGGCCACCGGCGGCGTTCGCCAGGGTGGTCACCGAATAGCCGGTCCGGGCGGCCAGCTCCCGGTATCCGGGGTTGCCGGCCGTGCGGCGCAGTTCGCGCAGCTGCGCCGCCAGCGACTGCACCGGACCGGCGTCCGGATCGAGTGCCCGCTCTGGACGCGGCATGCCCTCACCCTCCCACTTGATCGAAATACATCCCAACCGAGGTGCGCGCATGATCGGAATCGCTATGTCCGGCTTCCGTCACGGCGGACCCTAGCGATAGCCATTGATCATGGGTAAGGCGCCGGGTCGCGTGCTTTGATTGGGCGGTGGCCAACCCTGCGATCGTGACCGTCGATGACGACCCTGCGGTGTCCCGGGCCGTGGCTCGGGACGTGCGGCGCCGCTACGGGCAGGATTACCGGGTGGTCCGCGCCGGGTCGGGCGCGGAGGCGCTGGAGGCGCTGCGCGAGATCAAGCTCCGGGGTGAGCAGGTCGCGGTGCTGCTCGCCGACTACCGGATGCCGCAGATGAACGGCATCCAGTTCCTGGAAGCCGCGATGGACCTGTTCCCGCTCGCGCGCCGGGTGCTGTTGACGGCCTACGCGGACACCGACGCGGCGATCGACGCGATCAACCTGGTCGACGTCGACCACTACCTGCTCAAGCCGTGGCACCCGCCGGAGGAAAAGCTCTACCCCGTGGTCGACAGCCTGCTGGACGCGTGGCTGGCCACGCCGGCGGTGCCGGAGACCGAGGTGCGGGTGGTCGGGCACCGTTGGTCGTCGGAGTCGTTCGCGCTCCGCGACTTCCTGGCCCGCAACATGGTGCCCTACCGGTGGTACCTCAGCGAGGAGCCGGAGGGCGCGCGGCTGCTCGCGGCGGCCGGCGCGGGCGAGTCCGACCTGCCGCTCGTCATCACGCCGGAGGGCAAGTCGCTCGTGCGGCCCAGTGAGGCCGAGCTGGCCGTCCAGGTGGGGTTGTCGACCACGCCGGCGGCCGACTTCTACGACCTGGCCGTGGTGGGGGCCGGACCGAGCGGGTTGGGCGCCGCCGTGTACGGCGCGTCGGAGGGCCTGCGCACGGTGCTGGTCGAGCGCAGCGCGACCGGCGGGCAGGCCGGGCAGAGCAGCCGCATCGAGAACTATCTGGGCTTTCCGGACGGGGTATCCGGTGCGCAGCTCGCCGATCGGGCGCGCCGGCAGGCGCAGCGGTTCGGCACCGAGCTGCTCACCGCGCGCGACGTCACCGGTCTGGAGGTGCGCGGTTCGGCGCGCGTGCTGACCTGCGCGGGCGGCACCGAGATCGCGGCGCACACGGTGATCCTGGCCACCGGTGTCTCCTACCGCCTGCTGGGCGTGCCGGGGCTCGCCGAGCTGACCGGGCGCGGCGTCTTCTACGGCTCGGCCGCCATCGAGGCGCCCGCGTGCGCGGGCGAAGAGATCTACATCGTGGGCGGGGCCAATTCGGCCGGCCAGGCCGCGGTCTATTTCTCCGGGTACGCCGACCGCGTGCACCTGCTGGTCCGCGGCCCGAGCCTCGAGCTGTCGATGTCGCACTACCTGATCGAGCAGCTGCGCCTGAATCCCAAGGTGCAGGTGCACACCTGCACCGAGGTGGTGGCCGGCCGGGGCACCGAGCACCTGGAACGGTTGACCCTGCGCGACAACCAGAGCGGGCGGGAGCGGGATGTCGAGACGTCCCGGCTGTTCGTCTTCATCGGCGCGGAGCCGCTGACCGGCTGGCTGGACGGGCTGGTCGAGCGCGACGAGCAGGGCTTCGTCGTCACCGGGCCGGATCTGGTGTCCGGTGGGCGGCGGCCGCGCGGCTGGCGGCTGGAGCGTGACCCGTACCACCTGGAGACCAGCGTCGCGGGCGTGTTCGCGGCGGGCGACGTGCGGGCGAACTCGGTGAAGCGGGTGGCGTCCGCGGTGGGCGAGGGCGCGATGGCCGTCACCCTGGTGCACCGGTACCTGGAGGCACAATGATCACCAAGGACGAGCTGCGTTCGCTTTTCCTGTTCGAGAAGCTCGACGACGACCAGCTGCAGTGGATCGTCGACCACGGCACCGTGGTCGAGTACCCCGTCGGGCAGCCGATCTACACCGAGGGTGAGCCGGCGACCTGTTTCGTCGTGCTGCTCGGCGGCGCGATCTCGATGACCCGCCGGGTGCACGGCCAGGAGGTCGAGGTCACCCGCACCGACCAGCGCGGGGTGTACGCCGGCGCGACCCAGGCCTACCTGGGTGCCCAGGTCGACCAGATCTATCCGAACACGCTCAGCCCGGTGACCCCGGTGCGCGTGCTGGAGCTGCCCGCCGACGAGTTCGGCCCGATCCTGCGCGAGTGGTTCCCGATGGGCATGCACCTGCTCGAAGGGCTCTTCTTCGGCATGCGGGCGGCGCAGACCGTGGTGGGGGAGCGGGAGCGGCTGCTGGCGCTCGGCTCGCTGTCCGCCGGGCTGACGCACGAGCTGAACAACCCGGCGTCGGCGGCGGTACGGGCCACCGCGACGCTGCGCGACAAGGTCACCGGCATGCGCCACAAGCTGGCCATGATCGCCGACGGCCGCCTGGACGGCAGCCGCCTGCACAAGCTGGTGGAGTGCCAGGAGCTCGCGGTGAAGCGCGCCGCGAACGCGCCGAAGCTCTCCGCCCTGGAGACCACCGACGCCGAGGACGCGGTCGCCGACTGGCTCGACGAGCACGGATTGTCCGGCGGTTACGACCTGGCTTCCACTCTGGTCGCCGGGGACGCCAGTGTGCCGTGGCTCTCCGAGGTGGCGGAGACCGTCGGTCCCGCCGACCTGGAGGCGGCGGTGCGCTGGCTGGCGTACACGATCGAGACCGAGCTGCTCATGGGCGAGATCGACGACGCGGTCGGCCGGATCTCCGGCCTGGTCGGTGCCGCGAAGCAGTACTCCCAGCTGGACCGGGCGCCGCACCAGGTCTTCGACGTGCACGAGCTGCTCGACTCGACGCTGGTGATGCTCACCGCGAAAATCCCGCCGGACGTGACGGTGGTGAAGGAATACGACCCGACGCTGCCGACGATCGAAGGCTATCCGGCCGAGCTGAACCAGGTGTGGACCAACCTGATCGACAACGCGCTCGGTGCGATGGGCGAGCGCGGCACGCTCACCATCCGCACCGAGCGGGACGGCGACCACGTGGTGGTGTCGATGCACGACACCGGCGGCGGCATCGCGCCGGAGATCCGGCCGCGCATCTTCGAGCCGTTCTTCACCACCAAGCCGGTGGGCGAGGGCACCGGCCTGGGCCTGGACATCTCCTACCGCATCGTGGTCAACAAGCACAGCGGCGACATCCGCGTCGATTCCCGCCCCGGCGACACCACCTTCCGCGTCTACCTCCCCGTCTGAGC
The DNA here is from genome assembly GCA_037414955.1 of Actinomycetes bacterium KLBMP 9797. Lineage (GTDB taxonomy): Bacteria > Actinomycetota > Actinomycetes > Mycobacteriales > Micromonosporaceae > Phytohabitans. The sequence continues at coordinate 2,952 of JBBEWH010000067.1, read as the reverse complement.
GCAAGGAAGGGCCCCTTGTTATCGCTTTCTGCATAGGAAGGGTCCCTTCCTAACAGTCGGTCACCGGCCCGGCGCACGAGCAGGGCCTCCTCGATGGCCGCCGCGTCGCCGGCGCCCTTGCCGAGTTGCGTAGAAGGGGCCGATCAGGGTAGTGGTGACAGGTGGCGGAATCTGGGGATCTCTTGGGCGGCCGGTACCGGCTGGACGAACGCGTCGGCACCGGCGGCATGGGCGACGTGTGGCGGGCGACCGACACGCTGCTCACCCGCCCGGTCGCGGTCAAGGTGCTGCAACCGGCGCTCGTCGCCCAACCAGGCTTCGCGGAACGCTTCCGGTCCGAGGCGCGCACCCTCGCCGGGCTGCGCCACCCCGGCGTCGTCAACGTGTACGACTACGGCGAGGACGACGTCACGTACCTCGTCATGGCGTTTGTCGAGGGTCAGCCGCTCAACCGCCGCATCGAGGCGGCCGGACGGCTGAGCGTCGGCGAGACCGTGTCGATCGTCACCCAGGCCGCGCGGGCGCTGGACGCGGTACACGTCACGGGCGTGATCCACCGCGACGTGAAGCCCGGCAACCTGCTGATCGAGCCCGACGGCACCGTCGTGCTCGTCGACTTCGGCGTCGCCCGGCAGGCGGCCGCCGCGGAGTTGACCAAGACCAACGAGGTCATCGGCACCGCGCTCTACATGGCGCCCGAGCAGGTCTCGAAGCGCCCGCTCTCGCCCGCCACCGACGTGTACGCCCTCGGCGCCGTCGCCTACCACTGCCTGGTCGGCGAGCCGCCGTTCCCCGGCGAGAGCGCGCTACAGGTGGCGCTCGCGCGGCTCGATTCCGAACCGGCGCCGCTGCCCGACGACGTGCCGGAGCCGGTGCGCGCGGTCGTGATGCGGGCGCTGGCGAGGGAGCCGGAGGACCGGTACCCGAGCGCGGGCGCGCTGGCCGACGCGATGGCGGCGGCCGGATCCGGTACCCCACTCGCTGTCACGGCGCCTTTGGCGGCTGCCGGCGCGGCCGGGGCCGCGACCGTGCCGACCCCGGCGGCCGGCCCGGGCACCACCTCCTCCATGCCGGCGGCGGCGACCGCGCGGCGGCACCGGACCTGGGCTCTCGCCGGCGGTGCGCTGCTGGTCGGCGTGGCCGTGGCGCTCGCCGCCACGCTGCTGCCGGACGATGGCGACGGCGGCGAGCAGCAGAATCCGAACATCGTGCGGACCACGGAGCCAGCCGTCACCGGAGGCGCCGACCCGATCACCACGCGCCGCACCCCCGGCCGTACCCGGTCGGCGTCACCCTCGGCGAGCGTCACCGAGACCACGGCGGCGCCGGAGACGTCGTCGCCGTCCCCCGAGCAAACCACCTCGGAGCCGGAGGAGAGCGAGAGCCCGGACGAGGCGGCGAGCTCTCCGGCGCCGGCGGACTCACCCCCACCCGCCGCTGGCGGCACCAAGCGCCCGTGAAGTCCTACCGACGACAGCGTGCACTACAGCCGTAGTGTTGGGCGCATGGTGCCCCGTGAGACGCAGATCCTGGACGCCGCGATCGAGGTGCTCGGCACCCGGGGCACCCGGCACCTCACGCACCGCGCGGTCGACGCCGAAGCGGGACTGCCACTCGGTTCCACCTCGAACCGCTTCCGTACCCGCGAGGCCCTGCTGGCTGGGGTGCTGGGGCGCGTCCTGGAACGGGAGATCGAGACCTGGGGCCGGCTCGCCGGGGTGGCGCTGCCGCTGGCTCCCGACGGGTTCGCGACCGCCGTCGCGGCGCTGGTGCGGGAGTTGGCCGGCTCGGGCCGGGTGCTGACCCTCGCCCGCTACGCGATCTTCGTCGAGGCCGCGACCCAGCCGGCCCTGCAGCGGCAGATCGCAGAGGCGCTGGAGCGTTTGACGGCCTGGGCGACGCCCATCGTCGCGGCGCTCGGCTCCACCGACCCGGCCCGCCACCTGCGGATGCTGCTGTCGCTCATCGACGGGATGCTGGCCAACCAGCTCGCCAACCCCGACCCGGCATTCGACCCCCACGCCGCCATCTCGGCCCTGCTCCGCGGCATCCTCTCCCCATGATCAAGGCGTCCCTCACGTCGTTCTAGCTACGTGAAGGACGCCTTGATCATGGGGAGGGTGGCCTGTTCGCGGTGCGCGAACGGGTATGCGCGGACCCCTGGTGCTGGCACTACCGTGGGCCGCATGACCGGAACGGATCTTGGCGAACTGCGTAGTGTCGACGTCGGCGGATTGACGATGGCCTACCGGGTCGCCGGCGGCCCGGCCGCCCCGCCGATGCTGCTACTCCACGCGCTCGGCGAGGGCGAGCACGACTGGCACAACGTGTTGGGTGAGTTGGCCCAGACCCATCGGGTGTACGTGCCGGACCTGCGCGGCCACGGCGCGACCGACCACCCGGGGCGCTACTCGTTCGAGCTGATGCGCGACGACGTCCTCGGGTTCCTCGACGCGCTCGGCATCGCCAAGACCGTCCTGATCGGACATTCGCTGGGTGGCACGGTGAGTGTTCTCCTCGCTGAGGCGGCCCCGCACCGGGTGGCGAGCCTGATCCTGGAGGACAGTCCACCGCCCAAGCCAGGCACCCTGGACCGGCCGCCGCTGGAGCCGCCGGACGGGCCGCTGCCGTTCGACTTCGCCGTCGTCAACGCCATCCGCTTCCAGCTCACCCACCCGGATCCGGCCTGGTGGGAGCAAGCCGCCGGCATCGCCGTGCCCACCCTGATCATCGGTGGCGGCCCGGAGAGCCAGATCCCGCAGGACGTGCTGGCTGAACTGGTCGACCGCATGCCGGCTGCCACCTTCGTGACGATCGCCGCCGGCCACCACGTGCACCGCAACCGCCCAGCCGAGTTCCTGTCCGCGGTTCGCGACTTCCTCCACCCATGATCAAGGCGTGCCCCAATTCCCTAGTAAGACGTGTGGGGAGCCGCTCTCATGGGGGGTGGTG
>JBBEWH010000066.1:0-9055 GCA_037414955.1 Actinomycetes bacterium KLBMP 9797 | reverse complement strand
TACTTCCCCCCCCCATGATCATGGCCGCCCTCAAGGCGCAAGCCCGCCTTGGGGGACGCCTTGATCATGAGGGTAGGTGGGCGAGGAAGTCGGCGACCGGGAGGGAGCCCGGCGCGCGGCCCTCGCGGGCGAACCGGTTCGCGAGCCGTTGGGCCACCTCGTTGACCGGCGCCGGTACGCCGTACAGCCGGCCGAGCAGCACGATCTCCCCGTTGAGGTAGTCGGCCTCGACGGAGCCGGCGCCCCGGGCGAGGCTCTGCCACGTCGAGCCACCCTGGCGGGGCTCCCCGTCGACCGGCTGGAAGCGCAGGATGTCGCCGCGCCGCTCCCGGTCCTCCGCCACCGACGCGAACGGGATGCCGGCCGCCGTGAGCACCGCCTCGCCTTCGGCGCGCGCCCGGGCGGCCACCTCGTCGACGTCGTCCGCCAGGCCGCACACCGCCTGAACCGCGTTTCCGGTGTTCGCCAGGAGCTTCCGGTACTTCCAGCGCATGATGTCGGGTCGCGACTCGGCGTGGAAGCCGCCCGCGCGGAACGCCGCCGCCAGATGGTCCGCGGTCTCGTCGACGCCGCCCGGGTACCGTCCGACGTCGAGGATGCCCGGCGCGGGCGCGCAGTTCTCGACCACCACGCCGGGCACCAGGTGGGTGGCGGGCAGCATCACGCAGACGCCGTACACGTTGGCGAACCGGCGCAGCGCGGCGCGCTCGTTGGCGACTCCATTTTGGAGGCAGACGATCGGGGTGCGCGGGTCGGCGTGCTCCGCGACGGCGCCGAGCGCGGCGGCGGTGTCCATGCCTTTGACGGCGAGAAGGACGGCATCGCCGGGGCGCCAGTCGACCTCGCCGGCGCTCGCAGCGACGGGTAGGTGGTGGGTCCGCTCGCCGGCGGGTGAGCGGACGCGGAGGCCGTCCGCGCGGAGGGCGTCGAGGTTGCGGCCGCGCGCGACCAGGACGACGTCATGGCCGGCGCCGGCGAGGCGGCCAGCGACCACTCCGCCTACCGCGCCGGCGCCGAAGAGTACGAAACGCACGTGGGCAAGTATGCCCTCATGATCAAACTACAGCTGTAGTCAAACTAACTACAGCTGTAGTACGGTGGATGCATGGTGAAGGCAGCGGTGGTCGGAGGCGGCATCGGCGGCCTCGCGGTCGCCAACGGATTGATCCGGGCCGGTTGGCGGGTGACCGTGTACGAGCGCGCGGGCGGCCAGCCCACGACCGGCACCGGGCTCGGCATCTGGCCGTCGGCGCTGAAGGCGCTCGATCGGATCGGCCTCGGCGCCACCACGCGGGCAGCCGGCCGCCGCCAGCCCTCCGGCGCGATCCGCCGGCCAGATGGCTCCCGGATCGCGGCCATCGACGTCGACAAGGTCGAACGGCGGCAGGGCGAACCGGTGTATCTGCTTTCCCGGCCGGCACTGCTAGGCGTTCTCGCGGACGCGTTGCCCGCCGGCACCGTCCACTATGGTGCGGCGGTGGACGACCCGGCGGCGCTGCGCGACCGATACGACGTGGTGATCGGCGCGGACGGCATCAACAGCGCGGTGCGGCGTGCCGTATTCGGTGCGGAGCCGGGCCTGCGGCACGCGGGCGTCATCGCCTGGCGCGGCACCGTGGCGCTCGACATCGACGCCGGCAGCGAGACGTGGGGACGCGGCGCGAAGTTCGGTCTCACCCCGCAGGAGTCGGGGCTCACCAACTGGTATGCGGTGCGACCCGCCGCCGAGGATTTCGTGCCGCCCGGCGGCGACCTCGCCGAACTGCGTCGGCTCTTCGGTGAGTGGCACGAACCCATCCCACGGGTGCTGGACCTGGTCGACGCCAACACCGTGCTCCGGCATCCCCTGCACTACCTGGCGCCGCTGCCCAGCTACACAGCGGGCAACGTCGCGCTGCTGGGCGACGCCGCCCACGCCATGACGCCCGACCTGGGCCAGGGCGCCTGCCAGGCGCTCATCGACGCGGTCGCGCTCGCCGGCGCGCTTTCCGGGGCCGCTGACGTCCCGGCCGGACTGCGCCGGTATGACGAGGACCGCCGGCCGCCGACCCAGAAGCTCGCCGCGATGTCGCTCCGGGCCAGCCGGCTGTCCCGGATGCGGCGCCTGCTCCCGGTACGCGATCTGCTGGTTCGCGGCGCGCTTGCCGCCGGCCCACCATCATGATCAAGCACGGGTGCTGGGGGGCGCTGCGGGGCTCGATCAAGGAGATCTGCGCCGATCAAGGGCTGAGGCACCCGGATCAGAGATCAAACCACGTGCCTCAGCCCTTGATCGGCGGGGAGGGCGGTGGCGGGGACGGTGGGGGTGGGGACGGTGGGGGTGGGGACGGTGGGGGTGGGGACGGTGGGGGGATGTGGTAGCCGATGCCCGGGGTGGTGGTGATTACCTGCGGTGGGCCTAGTTTGCGGCGTAGGCGGCCTACGGTCACGGTTACCGTGTTGGTGAAGGGGTCGGCGTGTTCGTCCCACACCCGTTCCAGCAGTTCCTCGGTGCTGAGATAGCCGGGGCTGGCGAGCAGCAACGCTTCGAGGACCGCGAACTCCTTCACGGACAGGTCGAGCGGCCGGCCGTCCCGAGTGGCGGTGCGGCGCACCGGATCCAGCTCGATGCCCGCGGCCCGTAGCACCCGGGCGCGGGCGGCCGGGCGGCGGCGGACCAGGGCGCGCACCCGCAGCACGAGTTCCGGGAAGTGGAACGGCTTGGCGAGGTAGTCGTCGGCGCCGAGGGTCAGGCCGCTGACCCGGTCGCCGGGTGAGCCGGCCGCGGTCAGCATCAGCACCATCGGGCGGTCGTCGCGTTCGGTGATCATCTGGCAGAGCGTGTCGCCGTGGATCCCGGGCAGGTCGCGGTCGAGGACGACCACGTCGTACCCGTTGAGGTCGAGTTTGGCGGCGGCGGCCAGGCCGTCGTGCGCGAGGTCGACGGCCATGCCCTGGTCGCGCAGGCCTTCGGCCACCACCTCGGCGAGCGCGAGCGCGTCCTCCACGACAAGAATCCTCATGCGGGTCCGCCGTCCAGCGCGAGCGTGACAGTTCGCGACGGCCTCATAGCGTCACCGTCACCCGGAGGCCGCCCTCGGGGCGGGCGTGCAGGTCGAGGTGGCCGCCGTGCGCTTCCGCGATCGCCGCGACGATCGACAGCCCGAGGCCGGAACCGGCGTCGGAGCCGGTGCGGTCGGCGGCGAGCCGCTGGAACGGGTGGCCCAGCCGCGCGACCTGTGCGGGGTCGAGCACCGGCCCACCGTTCTCCACGACCAGCCGGGAGGGCGCGGCGGCGACCCGGATCCAGCCGCCGGGTTCATTGTGGACGATCGCGTTGTCGACGAGGTTGTCGGCGAGGCGGGCGAGCAGGCGGTGGCTGCCGTCGGTCCACGCGGCGCCGGATACGCCATCGGCGTACACGGTCAATTCTCGCGCGGCGAGGTCGGCGCCGCGGGCGGCGATGGCGTTGGTCAGTAGGCCGGCGAGGTCGACCGGCGCGCGGTCGGGAAGCGCGCCGTGCTGCGCGCGGGCCAGGACGAGCAGCCCTTCCAGCAGGTGGTCGACGCGGTCCAGTTCGGTGCGCAACCGGCCCGCGAGCGCGAGCGCCTGCGGCGCCGGTCGCGGCTTGGCCGCGGCCACGTCGAGCGACGCCCGCATGGTGGCGAGCGGCGTGCGCAGTTCGTGGGAGGCGTTCGCGACGAACCGCCGCTGCGCGGCGAAAGATGTCTCCAGGCGCGCGAGCAGTCCGTCGATGGTGTCGGCGAGGTCTTTGACCTCGTCGGCCGGGCCGGGTACGGCGAGCCGCTCGTGCAGGTTTTCGGCGGTGATCCGCCGGGTCGCGGTCGTGATGGTGCGCAGCGGGCGCAGCACCCGGCGGGCGGCGGCCCGGCCCAGCAGCACCGACACCACCGCCATCACGGCCAGCGCGAGCAGCGAACCGACCATCAGCTGCCGGGACGCCACCGCGTGGGCGTCCGCCAGTTGCGCCTCGAGCTGCCGGATCCGCTCCGCCGAGACGGCGGGCGGCTGCTGTCCCGGCGCGACGGAGGTCTCGCTGAAACCGGACAGCGCGAACGTGAGCGCGAGCAGGCCGATACCGGACATCAGGAACAGGACGGTATACAGCATGGTGAAGCGCTGTCGCGCCGTCCGTCGCGGATGATCCATCCGTCCAGGATGCCGCGCCCGACCTAACAGCGGCATGACAACCCGCGTTCGCGCCGTGTTACCGGCGATTCCCTAGAACCGACGTATGCGTTTGCGTCCGATGATTCCCTTCGTGGCCGCCGTCGCGGTCACCGTGCTCTTCGGGATGCTGGTGGCCTACGGCACCCGGTCGTCATGTTTCGAGGCCAACGTGGAGGTGACCTGCCCCACCGACCCCGTCGGGCCGGAGGGTAAGCCGGTGAGCGACAAGTTCGCGTTCGCGCACCGGAGCATGGGCGAGAACGGCAGCATCACCGTGCGCCTGGCGGCGATGACCGGCACCATCACCTACCCGCCACCCGACCACGACGAGATCGTGTCCGGACTCGTGCCCTGGGCGAAGGCCGGCATCATCGTCAAGGACGGCACCCGGCAGGGCTCGTCGTACGCGGCGCTCATGCTCACCGGCCAGCACGGCGTCCGCATGCAGTACGACTACACCCACGACATCGCCGGCGCCGCCGTCCCGCCGTCGGCGCCGCGGTGGTTGCGCCTCGTCCGCGCCGGAAAGACCATCACCGGGTACGAGTCATCCGACGGTCAACAGTGGACAGAGGTGGGCGCCGCGCGGCTCGACGCGTTGCCCACCACCGTGGCGGTGGGCCTGTTCGCCACGTCTCCGGGTGATCTGACGCTGCACCGGGTGGCGTTGGGCGGCGCGATCGAGCAGTCGCGCTTCACCCAGGCCGTCGGCGTCTTCGACCATGTCACTGTGGACGGTGGATCCGGCGGGTGGCGGGACGGCACGGTGGGGGAGATGGGCCACACCGACTGGGAGAAGTACCATCGCGCGTCCGGCGTGGTGCGCTCCGGTGACACGGTCGAGGTCTCCGGCACCGGCGACATCGGCCCGGTGGGCACCGAAGGTGGGCGCGACGTCGAGGATGTCCTCATCGGACTGCCCATCGGCCTGCTGATCGTGGTGGTGGTGGCCGCGCGCCGGGGCCGCCGGGCCATCCTTCCCGCGTTCGGCACCGGGCTGGTCGCGGCGGGGATCACCGTGCCACTCGGCGCGGCCGTGCTGGGCGCCAACGGCGTCGGCGTCCACCCGGTGTCCGTGCTGACCGGGGTGCGGGTGGTCGTGGGGGTGGCGGTGCTGTTCGCCCTCGCCGCCGGGTTCGTGATCGGCCTGCGCGCGCTGCTGCGGCGCACCTGGCTGGCGGTGCTCGTGGGGATCGCGACGGTCGTCGTGCCCTACCTCCTCGCCGCCTTGCCCCTCCTGCCCGACGGGGTGTCCGACTGGCTCCTGCGGATCACCCCGGCGGCCGGATTCGCGGTGCTCCAGACTGTCCGCGAGTATCCGCAGGTGCTCGCGCACTATGCGCCGTCCGCGGGCTACTTCCCGCTGCCCTGGTGGGCCGGCCTGGCCGTCCTGTTCGGTTTCGCCGCCGCCGCCCTCACCCCCAAGATCAAGGCGTTATAGCTACTTGAGGGAGGCCCTGATCATGGGGTCGGTCTTACCATCGGAAGCGTGTCGGAGCTGCTGCGTTCCCTGTGGGAGGAGCCGCGTCCCCCGGGTGCGCCGCGGCGGGTGTGGCGCGACTGGGCGCTGGTCGGCGTGCTCCTGCCGGTCGCGCTGCTCGAAGGACTCCTCCGGACCGACCTCCAGTCGCCGGTCATCTCGATCGCCGTCGCGGTCGGGCTCCTCCCCACCCTGCTGTGGCGGCGCACCCGACCGCTGCTGATGGCCGCGATCGCGATGGGCGTGTGCGCGGCGGCGCCCCTGATCACCGGTCACGAGCCCGAGCTCAACACGATGGTCTACCTGCTGCTGTTGCCGTACTCGGCGCTGCGGTGGGGGTCCGGCCGCGAGGCCGCGGGCGGCGTCGCGATCATCACCGGCAAGATCCTGCTCTCGGCGGCCATCGGCTATCTCGACCTCACCCAGACCGCCGGCGGGCTGGTGGTCGTGTCCACGGCCGCCGCGCTGGGCGCCGCGGTCCGGTATCGGGCCCGGGCCCGGATGCGCGAGCTCGACCAGGTCAAGCTGCTGGAGCGCGAGCGGTTGGCCCGCGACCTGCACGACACCGTGGCGCACCACGTCTCCGCGATGGCGATCCGCGCGCAGGCCGGCCTCGCGACGATGGCGTCGCAGCCCGATGCCGCCGCCGACGCGCTGCGCCTGATCGAGGCCGAGGCGTCGCGCGCCCTCGCGGAGATGCGCACGATGGTCCGCGCCCTCCGCCGCACCGAGCCGGCAGACCTGGCACCGAGCCCGCGGGTCGCCGACCTCGCGCAGCTCGCGGGCCCGTCCCGGGGTGGCCCGGCAGTCGACGTGGAGATCGCCAGCGACCTCGACGACCTGCCACCGCCGGTCGCGGCCGCGATCTACCGCCTGGTCCAGGAGTCGGTCACCAACGCGCGGCGGCACGCCCGCCACGCCACCCGCATCCAGGTCCGCGTGGCCGCGGACGACACGTCGGTACGCCTGCGGGTGAGCGACGATGGCGACACCGGCCTGGTTCGCTCGCCCGGGTACGGCCTCATCGGCATGATCGAGCGCGCGGACCTGCTCGGCGGCAGCTGCGAGGCCGGCCCGAACCCGGATCGGGGCTGGACCGTGAGCGCGGTGCTGCCCCGCACCGGCGTCGCCGCATGAGCATCACCGTGGTCGTCGCGGACGACCAGGAGATCGTCCGCACCGGCCTCACGATGATCCTCAACGCCCAGCCCGGCATCGAGGTCATCGGCGAGGCGCCGGACGGGCGGCGCGCGGTCGATCTCGCCCAGCGGCTCCGCCCGGACGTGTGCCTGTTCGACATCCGGATGCCGGGTATCGACGGCATCGAAGCCACCCGGCGCCTCGCCGGACCGGCCGTCGCGGACCCGCTCGCGGTCGTCGTCATCACCACGTTCGACCTGGACGAGTACGTCTACGCCGCCCTCCGCGCCGGCGCCCGCGGCTTCCTGCTCAAGGACGCGGGGCCCGCCCTGCTCGCCCAGGCCATGCACGCGGCCGCCAACGGCGACGCGCTCATCGCGCCGAGCATCACCACCCGGCTGCTGAAGGCGTTCGCCGGCACCGCGCCCGCGGCACCGCCGGCGCAGCCGGTCGAGGCGCTCACCGGCCGCGAGGAGCAGGTGCTCGCCGCGGTGGCGCGGGGGCGGACCAACAGCGAGGTCGCCGACGAGCTCCACATCAGCCTCAGCACGGTCAAGACCCACATCGCCAGCCTGATGACCAAGCTCGGCGCCCGTAACCGCGTCGAGATCGCCATGTGGGCCTACAAGACCAACCGCGTCTCCCCTTCATGATCAAGGCGTCCCGGTAGTCGCTAGGGCTACGTGAGGGACGCCTTGATCATGGGGTCAGGGTTTGCCGTGGAGGGCGGTGCGGAGGGTCGCGACGGCCTGGTTGATCGCGGCCTCGGCGGCGTACGTGCCGCGCAGCGCGTTGAGCATCACGAAGTCGTGGATGATGCCCTGGTAGCGCACGGCCGTCACGGGCACGCCCGCCTGCCGCAGCTTGTTGGCGTATGCCTCGCCCTCGTCGCGCAGCACGTCGGCCTCCGCCGTGATGACCAGCGCGGGCGGCAGCCCGGTGAGCTGCTCGACGCTGGCGCGCAACGGCGAGGCGGTGATCTCGGCGCGCTGGGCCGGGTCCGTCGTGTACTGGTCCCAGAACCACCGCATCGCGTCGCGGCGCAGGAAGTAGCCCTCGGCGAACTGGTCGTAGGACGGCGTGTCGAAGCTCGCGTCGGTCACCGGGTAGAAGAGCACCTGCTGGACGAAGCTGACGCCACCGCGCTCTTTCGCCAGGAGGGTCAGCGCCGCGCTCATGTTGCCGCCGACGCTGTCGCCGGCCACGGCGATCCGCTCGGGGTCGAGCCCGGAGTGCCGGCCCTGGCCGGCCAGCCAGGTGGCGACCGCGAAGCTCTCCTCGATCGCGGTCGGATAGGGCGCCTCCGGGGAGAGGCTGTAGTGGGGGAAGACGACGGCCGCGCCGGCGCCGACGGCGAGCTCGCGGATGAGCCGGTCGTGGGTGTGCGCGTTGCCGAACACCCAGCCCGCGCCGTGGATGTAGAGGATCACGGGCAGCGTGCCGGACCGGCCCGCGGGGCGCACGATCCGCACCGAGACGCTCCCGGTCGGGCCGCCGGGGACGGTGACGTCCTCGATGGTGACCTCCGGCTTGGCGATCTCGCCGCTCTGCACCTGGTCGACGACCTCGCGGCCGGCCACCGGGCCCAGGTCGAACAGGTACGGCGGGTTCGCGGTGGCGGCGGCGAACTCCCGCGCCGCGGGCTCCAGGACTACGTCGCTCATGGCTCTCGCTCCTCGTGGTTGGTGGGTCCGTCGACAGAAACCTAGCCCACGTTTACATCGTGCACAAGTTAAACGGGTGCGTGATATATTTCGCAGATGACGACCGACGTTGCGGTGTCGCACTCGCTGCGGCTTGAGGACCAGATGTGCTTCGCGCTCTACGCGGCGTCCCGCGCGGTCACCGGCGTGTACCGGCCGTTGCTGGACGAGCTGGGCCTGACCTACCCGCAGTATCTGGTGATGCTGGTGCTCTGGGGCCAGGGCAGCTGCTCGGTCAAGGACCTCGGCGCGGCCCTGCACCTCGACTACGGCACGCTGACGCCGCTGCTGAAGCGCCTGGAGGCCGCGGGCTACCTGAGCCGGCGGCGGCGCGCCACCGACGAGCGCACCGTCGACCTCGTGCTGACCGAGGCCGGGGCGGCGCTGCGCGACCGCGCCCGCCCCATCCCGCCAGCGATCTCCCAGGCGATGGCGCTGACCGCCGACGAGACCGCCACCCTCCGCGCCCTCCTCCGCAAACTCACCACCTCCGTCACCACTCCTTCATGATCAGGGCGTGGGGCGCGCGGGGTTGTGGCCGGGGTGGTGGGGCCGGGGTCGG
>JBBEWH010000065.1:0-79549 GCA_037414955.1 Actinomycetes bacterium KLBMP 9797 | reverse complement strand
CCCCAACACCAAGACTTCATTAGCGGGGAGACCACATGGGGTGGCCCCCCCCCCCCCCCACGCCCTGATCATGAGGAGACGGTGATGACGACCTTGGCACGGGCGTGCTCGACCTCCAGGTACCGGATGGCCGCCGGCACCTCACCCAGCTGATAGGCGCGGTCGATGACTGGGGTCACCGCGCCCGACTCGATGAGTTCGCGCAGCGTCGCGAGGTTCGCCGTGCTCGGCACCGCGGGCAGTGGGGCCAGCCGGTGGCGCACGAAGCGGGAGATCGCCGTCGCCCGGAGCAGCAGGGCGATCGGACCGAGCAGGCTGCCGCCGTTGGACACGCCCCCACCGGAGAGCACGAGCGTCCCGGCGGGCGTCAACGCGCGCCGGAACTCGGTCAGCGAGCGGTTCCCCACGAGGTCGAACACCACGTCGTACCGCCGCGCGTCGCGGGTGAAGTCCTCCCGGGTGTAGTCGACCACCCGGTCCGCGCCGAGGGACCGGACCAGGTCGACGTTCCGCGTGCTGCACACGGCGGTCACCTCCGCGCCGAACAGCTTGGCGATCTGTACGGCGAACGTGCCCACGCCGCCGGACGCGCCGTTGACGAGGATCCGCTCGCCCGCCTGGATCCGGGCCGCGTCGCGGATGCCCATGAGCGCGGTGTTGCCCGCCAGCGGTACCGCGGCCGCCTGCTCGAACGTCAGGTTGGCGGGCTTCACGTCGACCACGTCGACCGGGGCGCACACGTACTCGGCGAACGCGCTGTGGACCTCGCCGTACACGTCGTCGCCGGGCCGGAGCCGGCTCACGCCCGCGCCGACGGCCTCGACCGTGCCCGCGAAGTCGGTGCCGAGGATCGGTCGCTTGGGCCGGGTGATCCCGAGGCTCGGCTCGAACAGGCGGGCCGCGTACGGGTCGCCCCGCAGGAAATGCCAGTCGCGGGCGTTGAGCGACACCGCGCGCACCCGTACCAGCACCTCGTTCGGCGCGGGCACCGGTTTCGCTACCTCGCCGAGTCTCAGGACGTCGGGCGCACCGTATCGGTCCCGGATGATGGCTTTCATCGTGCCTCCTGCTTTCTGTGGATGAACCATTCCGCCACCACGACGTTGATCAGCCAGCCGGCGAGCATCAGCAGCGCCTTGCTGAGTTTGTCCAGCGGGCCGACCGCGAGCATCCACGGCGCCTGGGTGAACGCCTGCGTGCCGGCGCCGAGCGCGAGGGCGTAGGCGCGCGTCATCCAGGCGCGGTGCCGGGCGATGTCCCGCCGCCGGATCGCCGCGAAGGCGAGCACGATCGCCACCGTCATGGCGGCGCCGACCACCAGCCGGAGACCGGTGACGAGCGCGCCGACGTCGTCCGGACGGGGATAGAACGCCGCCAACCACAGGCCGGACAGCGCCAGAAGAAGTCCACAAGGGACCAGGAGTCGGCCGGCGGCCCGGTGCCAGCCCGGCCGGCGGCGGCGGATGCCGGGCGCGAACTGGAACGCTCCCAGAACACTGTAGACAGTCGCGGCGACGATGTGCGTCACGATCGGCACGGGCGAGGCGAAGAACCGGGCGTTGTCCGGCGTGATCTCCGCGCCGGTGCTCAACTCCGTGACGCGGAACGCGCCCGCGACTACCGGGATGAGGCTGAGCGCCAGCAACCCGGTGCGTACGAGCCACGCTGACCTGGTGGACGGCATGGTTCGATGGTGCCGACCCGGGCGCGGTGGTTCATCGGAGCAGAGGCCCGCGCTGAGCCGGCCGATAGACGGGCCCGGAAGCCGTACTTTAGGCCACCCCTCCCATGATCAAGGCGTCCCTCAAGTAGTTCTAACGACTTGAAGGACGCCTTGATCATGGGAGGGGTGGAGGGCGCGGCGCATGTATTCGAGGGCGCCGCGGCTGTCGAGGTCCGCCTCCGCCGCCCCCACGGGTCTCAGCGTCGCGCGGGCCGCGGCGACCTGGGACCGCCACACCGGGTTCTCGAGCATGCCGGCGTCTTCGATGTATCGCAGGACACGCGCGCTGTCGGCGAGGCGCCCCGCGGCGGCCATCATCGCGACGAACTCGACCGCGGCGACACACGTGCCGTGCAGGTTCTCGGTATCAAGCAAATCATCCACATAGGAGCGCAGCAGCCGGTACGCCAGCGCCTGGTCGCCCCGCTGGAAATGGGTGCGCGCCTCGACGGGCTTGTTCGGCGAATGGGTGCGCGGCGGCACCGGCACGGCGACGGCCGCGTGGAACGCGCGCTCGGCGCGCTCCGGCGCGCCCTGTGCCGCGGCGGAGTAGCCCAGCAGCATCAACGTCCGGTTCCACAGCGTGGGCGGGCCGGTTCGGCGGTACCGGTCGGCCAGCGCCCCGACGACCGCGTCGTGCTCGGCGTACCGGCCAGTGAACAGCAGCGCCGCCCCCGCGTCGACCTCGACGTGCTCGGCGAGGTCGTGGGCGCCGAGCCGGCGCAGTTCGGCGAGCGCGGCTGGTGCGTGCTTGCCCAGGTCGGCATAGTCGTCGGACGCCGCCGCCCGGGCGTGGCGGAGTACCGGGTGTTCGGGATCGCCGTACCGCGCGGCCAGCCGCTCGTAGCCGCGCGGGTCCAGGCTCAACTTGTATCGTTGCGCCGCGCCTGCCAGCGCGAGCACGACGGTCTCCGGCGCGTCGGTCACGGCGAGCACCCGCTCCGCCCAGTGGCCGATCTCGTGGCGGCTCCGGAGGGCGATCTCGGTCAGCACCGGCCGCACCAACGCCCAGGCGCCCCGATGGTCGCCGCCGCTGATGGCCCAGTCGAACGCCGCGCGGAGGTGCGGCCACAGCTCATCGAGGCCGGCGACGCCGTCGACCTCGTCCGGGCCGGTCAGCAGGGCGTGCAGGTGTGCGACCCGGTCGCGAACGTACCGGCCGCGGCGCTCGGCGAGTTCGCTGAGCTGACCGGCGGCCGTGAGCTGCGCGGCGGCGAACTGGCGCATCGGTTCCAGGAGGCGAAACCGCGGGCCGAACCGTCCGGCCTCAACGACCAGCATCGACCGCGCCACCAGGTCGCCCAGGACGTCATCGACCCCGGCGAGATCGAGATCCGAGGCAAGGCTCGGTGCGACGGCCGCATCCGGGGTGCGGTCCGGTGCGACGGCCGCGGCCGGGGTGAGGTCCGGTGCGACGGCCGCGGCCGAGGTGGGATTCGTGGCGACGGCCGCGGCCGCGTCTCGGTCGAACGGGCCGGGAAAGATTGACAGCCGCGGGTAGAGCGATCGTTCGGCGGGACCGAGCAGGTCGTACGACCATTGGATGGTCGCCCGCAGCGTGCGGTGCCGCGCGGCGCTCGTGCGCCGGCCGCCGACCAGGAGGCGGAGCTGGTCGTCGAGCCGCGTCAGCAGCTCGACCGGGCTCAGGTGGGTGGTGCGCGCGGCAGCCAGCTCGATCGCGAGCGGAAGCCCGTCGAGACGCCGGCAGATCCGCACGACCGTGGGGCGGTTGGCCCGCGCGTCGAATGTGGACGATACGGCTGCAGCGCGCTCCTCGAACAGCTCGACCCCGGCGCCGGCCGGGTCGAGCGGCGCCACGGTGACGAGCCGCTCGTGGCCGTGGTCGAGCCCGAGCCCTTCCCGGGACGTGGCCAGCACCCGGACGTGCGGGCAGCCCTCGGCGACGGCCTGGGCGAGCCGCGCGGCGCCGTCGACGACGTGCTCGCAGTTGTCCAGGACCAGCAGGGTGTGGCGGGAGCGCAGCGCCAGCACGATGGACTCCGTCAGGCTCCGGCCCGCCCGCTCGCCGATCCCCACGCGGGTGGCGACGGCCCGCGGCACCTCGCTCGGCGTCGTGATCTCGGTCAGGTCGATCATCCAGGCGCCGTCGGCCACCATCGGTCGCTGGGCGGCGGCCGCCACCGCCCGTTGGGCGGCGGCCAACGCGAGCCGGGTCTTGCCAATCCCGCCCGGCCCGACCAGCGTCACCACCGGGTACCCGATCAGGGCCGTGTCGATCGCGGCGAGTTCCGCCTCCCGGCCGATCAGGCGGCCCAGCCGGCGCGGCAGGTTGCCGGCGGAGTCTGCGTTGCCGATGGAGTCCAATGGGTGCGTGGAGTCTGATCGGCGCGTTCCGTGTGACCGGTGTGTGGAGTCTGATTGCCGCGCGGCGTCTGATTGCCGCGTGGACTCTGATTGGCGCGCGGCGTCTGATTGCCGCGCGGCGTCCAGTCGCTGGCCGAGGACCAGCGATTCCACCTCCCGCAGGCGGGGTCCGGGCTCGACGCCGAGCCGGTCGACCAGGTGCCGGCGGGCCGTCTGGTAGGCCGCGAGCGCGTCCGCCTGCCGCCCGGCCCGGTACAGCGCGGTCATGAGCAGCGCCCAGAGGCCCTCCCGGAACGGGTGCCGCGCGGTCAACTCGGTCAGCGCGCCGATCGCGGCCGGCGCGTCGGTCTCGACCCGCGCGGCCAGGTCGGCCTCGACCGCCACCAGCCACCGCTCGACCAGCCCGTCCACCGTGGCGGCCAGCCCGGGAGCCGGCACCCCGGCCAGCGGGTAGCCGGTCCACTCGGTCAGCGCGCCGCCGACCTCGCCAGCGTCGACGCACCGCTGGAAGCGTAGGGCGTCGACCGCGTCGGGTGGCACCGCCAGCCGGTAAGCGTCGCCGACGCGCGCGATCGCGCCGGCGCCGAGGCTCTTGCGCAACCGGGTCACGTACGACTGCAGGGTCCGCGCGGCCGTCCGTGGCGGGTCATCGCCCCACACCAGCTCCACGAGCCGCCAGGTGGGCACCGCCGTGCCGGCCGACAGCGCCAGCGCCGCCAGCAGCGCTTGGGCCTTGAGCGGACCGACGTCCACCGGCTCGCCATGGGCGGTCAGCGCACCGACCCCACCCAGCAGGCGGATCCGTACCGCCGACGCTTCCACGACTCAACAGTGCCGCAACCGGTGCACAACAGCCATCCAACGTCCGGCCGGCACCGTGCGAGCATGGTCAATGTCCGCCTTGCCGGCGCCCTGTATCTGCTCATCATCGTCGGTGGCATCTTCAGCCAGATCGTCCGAACTGGACTCCGCGTGCCCGGCGACGCCACGGCGACCGCGGCCAACATCGCCGACGCGCACTGGCTCTACCGCACGGCCTTCGTCGTGAGCCTGACGTTCATCGTCGGCGAAGCGCTCCTGACGCTGATCCTCTATCACCTCCTCCGGCCGGTCAGCGCGACACAGTCGCTGCTGGCGGCGGCGCTCCGGCTGCTCGCCCTGCCGATCTACGCCAGCGCCCTGCTGTGCATGATCGGTGCGCTCGCCGCCGCGCGCGAGCCGCGCCACGCGCCACTCGCGCTGTTCTTTCTCGACCTTCACGACTATGGGTACGCCATTGGTCTGACATTCTTCGCGGCCCACTGCGTCGTGTTGGGCGGCCTGCTGGTGCGGGCGAGCCAGGTCGCCACCGCCCTCGGCGTGCTGCTCGGCGTCGCCGGCGTGGGGTACCTGGTGAACAGCCTCCTCTACTTCCTGGTGCCGGGGTATGACGGCGCCGTGACGCCGCTCCTCCTCCTGCCCGCGATCGTCGCGGAGACGTGGCTCTGCGTCCGGCTGCTTCGCAACCGCCCGCTGACCTAGCGGTAGACCTCGACAGTCGTCACTCTCTGGCTAATAATGAAACAACCTCACTTTTCTGGATGTTCACCGACCTGGGCTGGACTGAGGGCCACCCGAGGAGAGGAATCCGCTGTGGACAAAGGACTTCGCCGCGTCGCGGTGGTGGCGCTCGCCGTTGGTGCCCTGCTGGGCCCGGCCAACCCCGCCCAAGCGGCCGAGACGTCGCAGGTCGAGGTGGCCGCGCTGCCCTCGTACGACACCTGGCTGGCCGATGTCACGGCCGTCGCCGGCAATGCCGAGCGGTACCTGGACGCGCGCCTGCCGGCCGCCGGTGTGCGTGCGGCCATCGTGCTGGACATCGACAACACGGCGCTGGTGGAGGAGTACTCGTCCGATCCGGTCTTCTATCCCGCCACCGCGCCGATCCTGGAGATCGCCCAGCAGGCCAAGGCGGACGGCGCGGCGGTCTTCTTCGTGACCGCCCGGCCGGAGATCATCTACCTCTGGACGCAGCACAACCTCGGCGAGGTGGGATACCCGATCGACGGGCTCTACACGCGGGCCACCTTCGACTTCTCGTCGAACGAGACGATGAAGACGAACGCCCGGATCGCCATCGAGCGGCGGGGCTACACGATCGTGGCGAACATCGGCAACAACACCAGCGACCTCAACGGCGGGCACGCCGAGCGCACGTTCAAACTCCCCGACTACAACGGCCAACTCTCCTAGCCCCATGATCAAGGCGTCCTTCAGGTAGTTCCAACTACTGGAAGGACGCCTTGATCATGGGGAGGGGACCACCGGGCGGATCTCGATGCCGCTGTGGCCGGCGGAAGCCTCGTACAGCCGGCTGGCCAGCGCGATCACCTCGTCGAGGCCGGCGGCCTCGACCAGGTAGTACCCGCCCACCGCCTCCTTCGTCTCCAGGAACGGCCCATCCGTCGTGAGCACCTGGCCGGATGCGCCGGCGCGCAGCGTGGTCGCGCCGGACGCCGGCGCCAGCTCCTGGCCGCTCAACAGCGCCGTCCCGGCCGCGGCGGCGAAGGCGCCGTGCGCGGCGCGCAGCGCCTCCGTCTCCTGTGGAGACATCGCGGCCCACTGCCGCTCGTCGCCGTAGATGAGGATCAGGTACTTGGCCATGTCGGTATCCCATCGTCTGGAGCCCGGCGGGCCCATCTACCCGTACGACGAACGAGGCCGCCCGGGAATGGACAGCTGATCCATCTTCCGCGGCGGTCGCCGCGCAGTTCCTGGTTCTGCCGGCGGTTCCGCCTGGTTCCGTCCCATCAGGCGTTGTTTGACTTGATTGTCAACGTTCTATGGGAGGTGCTGTGATGAGGAGATCGACCACGCTCACCGTGTTCGGTGCGGCGGTGGTGGCCGTCGCGCTGGCCGCCCCGGCCGGGTATCGCGCGGCCACGGCGGAGGAGTTAGCCGGGCCGGCGCCGTGCATCGACACCACGGTGGAGGCCACCTTCGAGGAGGGACGGCTGGACACGTCCCCGGTCGGCATGGAGATCATCCAGCGGGGCGGGTTCACCGCGCTGATCGACGAGTTCGCGACCGCGCTGTGCGGCGTACCGGACACCGCGTCGGCCGGGACGGCGGTCGAGCGGCATGGCCAGGCCCTCTGGAAGGCCGCGGTGTCCCGGGCGCAAGGGGCGGGCGAGGCGGGCGCGCTGCCCGCTGATGACGACCGCCCGCTGTACTGGGCGCGCCTGGCCATGGCGCGGGCGCTGCGGCAGTGGGTGCCCGACTTCGCCGCCACGCCGGCGGACCGCGACGGGTGGCAGCGCCGGTTCGAGTACGCCGCGCGCGGGCTGACCACCTCGACCTTCGCCACGGACGAGGAGACCCGCAAGCTGTTCGTCTCCGGGTTCGATCCGTTCGCCCTGGACGACGAGATCCGGCATGGCAACCCGTCCGGCGCGGCGGTGCTGCGGCTCGACGGCCGGGTGCTGACCGTGAACGGCACCCGGGTGCAGGTGCAGGCGGTGGTCCTGCCGGTCCGCTTCCAGGACTTCACCGACGGCATCGTCGAAGACGCGTTCCGCCCGCACCTCGGCGACGGGCCGCAGGGCGCCGACATGTTCACCACGATCAGCCAGGGCCAGCCGGGCTTCTTCGACCTGGAGGTGTTCAACGGGCGGCGGCGGTCCAGTGTGTTCGGCGACAACCTCGGCCTCCAGGGCGGCGGGGAGACCAGGTACCCGACCGTGGCCCCGGGAGTCGGTCCCGGACCCGAGTTCATCCGGAGCACGCTGCCGCTGGAGCCGATGCAGGCCGCGGGCACCGGTGCCGCGTTCCCGGTGCGGATCAACACCTGGGTGCTGGAGATCCCGGCAGGGTCGCGGACCCCGACCGAGCGGCCGGACGGTCCGACCGCCGGGTCGGTCGCGGTCCAGGGCGGCGGTGGCGGGTACCTGTCGAACGAGAGCGCCTATCGGGTGACCCGGCTGGTGCTCGAATCCGGCCAGCCGCTGCCCGCGGGGCATCTGCACACGCCTGAGCTGCTCTTCGATCCGGCGAACGGTGCGGAGATCACCGACCCGACGCTGGAGGCCAACCGGGCGGCGATCATCACCGAGGTCGAGCAGATCCTGCTCGCTGGCGCCACCGCGTCCTGACCGGCGCGGACCCGACCGGGGTCAGGCTCGAACCGGGCCTGACCCCGACCACCCTCTCCGGGAGTGTGTCAGCGACCGATGTCGCTGCCGGGTTCGATGTGCAGCATCCGGAGGAGGGAGCTGTTCTTGAGCGTGTCGACGACTCGGGGAAGCGCCCTCTCCGCCCAGTCGGCGCGGTCATGTAGTCCTCTGGCCCGGAGAATCGCGACGATTTCAGCTTTGTCGACATGCATCGTTGTCGTCCCGTCCACTTCGTCGTCGCGGCAGGCTGGCTCGTGGGAGCACCTCAAGGATTGGGACAGTGCCATCGTACGCCCGTTCGGCCGGATCAGAGCCGTCTCCCCCTAGCGCTTTCCCGGCCGGAGGCCCATCGTTGGCCGTATGGCGCAGATGAGCCGCAAGACTGACCGGGAGATTCAGGCCGATGTCGTTGGCGTGCTGGACGGCACGGCCGGTCTGGACCCGATGCAGGTCGACGTGTCGGTCAGGGGCGGGATGGTGACGCTGTCCGGGCAGGTGGACAGCGCCGTCGACCGGCAGGCGACGAAGCGGCGGGTCGGGCGGGTGCCGGGCGTACGCGCGGTGGCCGACGAGTTGGTGGTGCGCGAGCCGGGGACGCCCGGCACCACCGACGCCGACCTCGCCACGCTGGCCAACCGGATGCTCGGGTCAGCGGCCGACGTGCCGGAGAGCCGCGTCCACGCCGGTGTCCGGGACGGGGTGATCACCCTGTCCGGCGAGGTCACCACGCCACACCAGCGGGATGCCGCGTCGCGGGCCGTGCGGCACGTGCGGGGTGCCGTGGGGCTCACCAACGACATCCGCATCGAGGGGCCGCCCGCCGCGGGGTAACCGGACGGCGGCGATCGCGACCGCCGCCGCGGCGAGCATCGCGCCCGCGACGACCACCGCCATGGCGACCTTGCCCGCGCCGAGCACTCCCACCATGGGCGCGGCCAGCCCGCCGAGACCGAACTGCACCGCGCCGAGCAGCGCCGCGGCGGTACCCGCGATCTCCCCGTGGCGGGACATGGCCAGGGCGGGCGCGTTCGGGAACACCAGACCGACCGTCGCGATCATCAGCCACAGCGCCGCCAGGAGGGCGGGCAGGCCGCCGAGGCCGGTGGTGGCGAAACCGACGAGCGCGAGGCCGGCCACCGCCCCGAGGACCATGGCGGCGGTGAGGATCCGCTGGGGCGGGTAGCGGCGCAGTAGCCACACGTTGAGCTGGGTGGCGGCGACCAGACCGGCCGCCCCGGCGCCGAAGAGCAGCGCGAACCGCTGCTCGCTGAGCCCGTACTCCGCTTGGAAGACGAACGACGAACCAGCGACGTAGGCGAGCAGTGCGGCCATCGCCAACCCCGCCACCAGGACTAGGCGGACGAACGTCCGGTCCCGCGCGAGGGTGCGGTACGCCCGCGTCGTGGTGGCCAGCCGGGCCGGGCGGCGCCGGTCCGGCGCGAGCGTCTCGGGCAGCCAGACGGCCACGACGGCGATCAGCAGTACGCCGACGGCCGCGAGTACCACGAACACTCCCTCCCAGCGGGTCCAGCGGAGCACGATGCCGCCGAGCGACGGCGCCAGGATCGGTGCCGCCGTCGGAAGCAGCAGCAGGCGGGAGAGCAGGCGAGCGAACGCGGCGCCGCTGAACAGGTCACGGAGGACCGCCGTCGCGATGACCCCGGCGGCCGCGACGGCCAGGCCCTGCAGCACGCGCAGCGCCGCGAGGACCCTGATGTCAGGGGTGACCGCGCACAGCGCGGACGCCACGACATGCAGCAGGAGGCCCGCCAGCAGCGGTCCACGCCGGCCGAGCATGTCAGAGAGCGGGCCGACCAGCAGGTTTCCGATCGCCATCCCCAGCATCGTGCCGGTGAGCGTCAGCTGGACGCCGGCGGAGGTGGTGGCCAGGTCCGCGCGGATGGCGGGCAGCGCCGGCAGGTACAGGTCGATGGTCAGCGGGCCGATCGCGATCAGCGCGCCGAGCACCGCGACGAGTCCCAGCCGCCGCCGGCGGCTCAGCTGGTCGCCGGGCATCGCGTTCGTCATGTCCTGTCGACGAACGGGCCAGCCGCATCTGGACACCCTCCCCATGTTCGAGGCGTCCTTCACATAGTTCTCACTACGTGAAGGACGCCTCGAACATGGGGAGGGAAGGGCCTAGACGAGTCGGCGCAGCCGATCGGGGTCGGCGACGATGTCGATGGCGAGGATCTTGCCCGCGCTGATGGTGAAGCTCATCAGCGACATCGGTTGACCGTCCGCGGTGCTGAGCACCCCGGCGGTTCCGTTGACGAGTACCGGATCCGAGGAGTAGGCGAACCGGGCGAAGGTGAGCGCCTGCCCCGCCACCGCCGCCGCACCGCGGATCTTCGTCAGGGTGACGCCGCGGTCGGCACGCAGCAGCACATCCGGGTGCAGCACGTCGATGAGCGCCTCGAAGTCGCCGGCCCGGGCGGCGGCCAGGAACGCCTCGACGACCCGGCGCTGACGGGACACATCCGGATCCGGCGTGGGCGCGGCCGCCTGGACCCGGCGCCGGGCTCGGCTGGCCAGTTGTTTGGCCGCCGCGGGAGACCGCTCCAGGATGGCGGCGATGTCCTCGAACGGCACGCCGAAGCTGTCGTGCAGCACGAACGCCAACCGCTCGGCCGGGTTGAGCGAGTCCAGCACCACCAGCAGCGCCAGACCGACCGAGTCGGCCAGCAGCGCCTCGGCCTCCGGGTCCAGCCGGTCGCCGCGGCTGAGAACCGGGTCGGGCAGATGCTCCTCCAGCGGGGCCTCGCGACGCGCGGTGCGGGAGCGCAGCGTATCCAGGCATACCCGGCCAACGACCGTGGTCAGCCAGCCGGCCAGGTTCTGTACGTCGCTGGTGTCCGAGCGGCTGAGGCGGATCCAGGCATCCTGTACCGCGTCGTCGGCCTCCGTCAGCGAGCCGAGCATCCGGTACGCCACCGCTCTGAGGTGGGGGCGGTGCGCCTCGAATCGCTCCGCCAAAAGTTCCTGTGTCGCCACTGATACCTTCTCCCGCCGTCATCCGTCAGTGCGGTGTAGCCAGACAGATCCCCAGAGGAGGGTAGCCATGCAGGCAGCGAAGAAGATCGCCGTGGCGGGAGCGACCGGACGTGTTGGCCGTCACGTGGTGGACGTGCTGACCGCCGCCGGACACGAGGTGGTCCCGATGTCCCGGTCCACCGGCGTGGACGTGATCACGGGCGAGGGGTTGGCGGAGGCGCTGGCCGGCGTCGCGTGCGTGATCGACACCGCCACCGGCCCGTCACCGGAGCAGGGCCCGGCCACCGAGTTCTTCACCACGGCCGCCGCCAATCTGCACGAGGCGGGCGAGCGGGCGGGTGTGCGGCGGATGGTGGTGGTGTCCATCATCGGCGTCGACAAGTTCCGCACCGGGTACAACGTGGCGAAGCTGGACCACGAGCGGGCCGCGCTGTCCGGTCCGATCCCGGTACGGATCCTGCGTGCGGCGCAGTTCCACGAGTTCGTCGCGCAGATGGTCGACTGGGGCCGGCAGGGTGAGGTCAGCTTCGTGCCGAAGATGCGCACTCAACTGGTGGCCGCCCGTACCGTCGCCGAAGGCCTCGCCGACCTGGCCGTCGCCGCCGACCCGGCGCCGGACGGCGCCGCCATCCTGGAGATCGCCGGTCCTCGGCCGGAAGACCTGGTCGACGCGGCCGGCCTGCTCGTCGCGCGGCGCGGCGACCCGTTCAAGGTCGAGGGTGTCAGCGACCCCAGCGACCCCGAAGCCCGCCTGTACGAGGACGGCGCCCTGCTGCCCAGCCCGCACGCCACCCTCGCCGGCCCTACGTTCGAGCAGTGGCTCGACGCCACGCTCTGACCCGCTCCCATGATCAAGGCGTCCTTCAAGTAGTTCTAACTACTTGAAGGACGCCTTGATCATGGAGATCTGGGGCTGATCCGGAACTGGATCGTCCGGAACTGGTTCTAGGGTGAGGTCCCATGACCGAGTTCCGCGAGCAGGACCTCACCGGAGCGCGCTTCGCACGCCTGAGCCTCCGGGACGCCACATTCACCGAAGTGTCGCTCAAAGGTGCCAGCATCCGCGCCGCCGACCTCAGCGGTGTGCAGATCCGCGGCGCGCTGTTCAACGGGAGCCGCCTGCGCGGCGTCGAGCTGGTCAACGTCGATATCTACGGCGAACTGCGAAACGTCGTCGTGAACGGCGTCGACATCGCGCCGCTCGTCGATGCCGAACTGAACCGTCGCATGCCCGAGCGGGCGAAGATGCGCCCCGACGACGCCGACGGGTTCCGGGAAGCGTGGGCGATCCTGGAGCGGCTGTGGGACGGCACCGTCGCGCGAGCGCGCACCTTCCCCGAAGCGGCACTGCACCGCAGCGTGCACGACGAGTGGTCGTTCATCCAGACCCTGCGGCATCTCAGCTTCGCGAGCGCCGCCTGGGTGGGCCGGATGGTCCTCGGCAACGTCTCGCCGTGGCACCCGCTGGACCTGCCGTGGGACGAGGCGCCCGGCTGGGACGGCATCCCGTGGGACCGCGAGGCGCGGCCGTCGCTCGACGAGGTGCTCGCGGTCCGCCGCGACCGCCAGGCGATGGTCCGCCGCGTCCTGGAGTCACTCACCGACGAGCGGCTCGCCGCCGCGGTGACCCGCACCGAGCCCGGCTGGCCCCAACTGGAGAACTTTCCCGTCCAGGAGTGTCTCCACATCGTCCTCAACGAGGAGTGGGAACACCGGCTCTACGCCGAACGCGACCTGACCGTACTGGAGAAGGAGAACTGATCATGGACGTGCTGCTCATCGCCGGCCTGTGGCTCGATGGATCCGCATGGCGCGATGTCACGCCCACGCTCGCGGCGCTCGGCCACCGCCCCGTGCCGCTGACCCTCCCGGGCCAGGGCGACGGCGCCGCGTCCGCCACGCTCGACGACCAGGTGGCGGCGGTGCTCGCCGCCGTGGACTCGGCGTCCGGCGAGGTGATGGTGGTGGGGCACTCCGCTGCCTGCACCCTGGCGTGGCTGGCGGCCGACGCGCGACCGGAGAAGGTGGCGAAGGTGGCCCTCGTCGGCGGCTTCCCGTCCGCCGACGGCCAGCCCTACGCCGACTTCTTCCCATCGAAGGACGGCGTCATGCCCTTCCCCGGCTGGGAGCCGTTCACGGGTGCGGACTCCGCTGACCTCGACGAGGAGGCCAAGCGCGGCTTCGCGGCCGCCGCCATTCCGGTCCCCGAGGCGGTGACCAAGGGCGTGGTGCGGTTCACGGACGAGCGACGGTTCGACGTACCGGTCGTACTGGTGTGCCCCGAGTTTTCCCCGGCCCAGGCTCGGGAGTGGATCGCTGCCGGTGAGTCGCCCGAACTCGCCAAGGTCAAGCACCTCGAATACGTCGACATCGACTCCGGGCACTGGCCGATGGTCAGCAAGCCCGCCGAGCTCGCCCGGCTTCTCGCCACGGCCGCGCCGCGCGGCTGAGCCCAGGACTCCCATGATCAAGGCGTCCCTCACGTCGTTAGAAGGGCGTGAGGGACGCCTTGATCATGAGGCACGGGGCGTCAGCCGCGCCGGTCCGGTCCGGCCCGGGTGATGGCGATGCGTACCAGGACCCTCTGGTCGCGGGTCATCGCGGCGCGGTAGTCGTCCCAGTCCGGGTGTTCGCCGGAGATGCCGCGGTAGTAGTCGACGAGCGGCTCCATGGCCTCGGGCAGGTGAACGATGCTGGCGTCGCCCTCGATGACGATCCAGTCCCCGAAGAAGGCGTCGGTGAAGACGCAGACCACGGCGCGCGGGTCGCGGGCGAGGTTGCGGGTCTTCGTCGCCGTCTCGCGGGTGCTGATGATCACGTGACCGGCGTCGTCCACACCGACCGTCACCGGGGAGAGCTGAGCCCGGCCATCGGGGAAGTAGGTCGTCAGCACGGCCCGATGGTGGCGGCGTACGAAGTCGCGGGCCCGGTCGAGATCCATGGCTCACACGGTACCGGCGCGACCGGAGGCGTAGCGCCGGGTGGAGCCGTGCGGCGGCGCTCCACCCGGCGCCCGAACACGCGGTCAGCAGCTCGTGAGGATCACGAGTCGCTGGGTCGCTCGGGTCATCGCGACATAGCGGTCGACCGCGCCTTCGATGTCCTTGCCGAAGGTCTCCGGATCGATGAGGACGACCAGGTCGAACTCCAGCCCCTTCGACAGCTCCGGGGTCAGCGACCGGACGCGGGACGTCGCCTGGAACGCGCCGTCCGCCAGCTGGCTGGTGCCGATGACGCAGGCGGTCCCGTCGGCGTGCGCGGCGAGCCAGGTGTCGAGGATCGACCCCAGATCCGCAACGGATCCGTGTACGACGGGGACGCCGCTGCTGCGGATGGAGGTCGGCACGTTGGCGTCCGGGAGCACGGCCCGGATGACCGGCTCGGCCTCCGCCATGACCTCTGCCGGCGTCCGGTAGTTGATGCTCAGGGAGGCCAGGTTGATCCGGCCGAGCCCGACCCGGTCGAGCCGTTCCTGCCACGACTCCGTGAACCCGTGCCTGGCCTGGGCGCGGTCCCCGACGATCGTGAAGCTCCGGGACGGGCAGCGGAGCAACAACATCTGCCACTCCGCGTCGGTCAGCTCCTGAGCCTCGTCCACGACGATGTGCGCGAACGGGCCGGCGAGCCGGTCCGGGTCGGTGCCGGGTAGCGCGGCCTCGTCGACCAGGGCGTCGTGGAAGTCCTCGCCACGAAGCATCGTCACGAGACCCACACCGTATTCGTCGTCGACCACCGCGATCAGGTCGTCGACGACCCTGGTCATGCGCTCACGCTCGGCGGCGACGGCGGCGCTGTGCCGGCGCTGGCGCCGGGACGCCTCCGGGTCGCCGAGCCGCTGCCGCGCCGCGTCCAGCAGCGGCAGGTCGGACACCGTCCAGGCATGAGCGTCCGCGCGCTGCAACCTCCGCACGTCGTCGGGGCTGAGCCAGGGAGCGCACTTGCGCAAATAGGCGGGTACCGACCACAGGTCTCCGACAAGGTCAGCCGCGTCGAGCAGCGGCCAGGCGCGGTGGAACGTCGTGAGCAACTCCTGGTTCTGCAGCAGCGACCTGCGGAGCAGCTCAGGCGATTCGTCGCCGTCGTACTTGTCCACCAGGATCGTGAGCAGCTCCGCCCAGATCTCGTCGCGCGCCTCGTTGTGCGGGGTGCCGGGTCCGGGCGCTTCGAACGCCTCGGCCCAATCGCCGGCGCTCAGCCAGAGGTCGGACCCCTCGGTCGCGACCCTCATCCCCTTGGTGGGCGGCTCCTCGTAGAACCGGACGGCCGTCTCGATCGCTTTCACCAGGTCCGCGGACGACTTCAGTCGGGCCACCTCCGGGTCGGTCTCGGCCGCCGCCGCGGCTCCCTCGGCCACGAGGTCCCGCAGGGTGCAGGTCTGCACGTCGTCCTCGCCGAGGCTGGGCAGGACGTCGGCGACGTAGGCCAGGTAGGGCTCGTGCGGACCGACGAACAGCACGCCGCCGCGGCGGTGACCCAGGCGCGGGTCGGAGTAGAGGAGGTAGGCGGTGCGGTGCAGGGCGACGACGGTCTTTCCGGTACCCGGACCGCCGTCGACCACGAGAGCGCCGCTGGATCCGGCGCGGATGATGGCGTCCTGGTCGGCCTGGATGGTGCCGAGCACGTCTCGCATCTGGGGTGACCGGCTGCTGCCCAGGCTGGCGATGAAGGCGGACTGGTCGTCGAGCGCGGCGGCGTGCCCGGTGAACCCGTCCGGGGTGAACACCTCGTCCCAGTAGTCGGTGATCTGGCCGCGGGTCCAGCGGTACCGGCGGCGGCTCGTCAGCCCCATCGGGTTGGCGTGCGTCGCCCCGAAGAACGGCTCCGCCGCGGGCGACCGCCAGTCGACCAGCAGCCGACGGCCGGCACTGTCGGTGAGGCCGAGCCGTCCGACGTACACGGGCTCGGCGTCGTCGGCGCCGACCATGTGCCCGAGGCACAGGTCCAGACCGAAGCGGCGCAGGGTACGCAGGCGGGCGGCCAACCGGCGGACCTCCTGATCCCGGTCCAGCGCCCGCTGGCCGATGCCGGCGGGCGCCTTGCGCGCGGCGTCGAGGCGGTCGGACAGGTCGGCGAGCATCCGCTCGAGGCTCTCCGCGACGGCCGCGAAGTGCTGCTCGTCGCGGGCGATCAGCGCCGGGTCGGCCTTGTGGGAGAGGCGGTCGGGAAGGTCGAAAGCGCTGGTGGTTAGGGAATTCACGTCATCAGCTCCGAATCTTCACGTGCGCGGCTCTTCAAGTGCGCGGCGCTCGTCGCCGGTGAGGGTGGACAGCGGCTTCTCCTTGATGAAGATCACCGCGAGCACGGCGAGGACCGCGATCGGCGCGGCTACCAGGAACAGGTCCGAGGTCGCTGTGCCGTAGATGTCGCGGATCACGGCGACGGCCGGCGCGGGCAGCGTCTCGAGATCGGGCACCTTGGCGCTGCCGCCCGCGGTCGCCGCCGCACCGAAGTGGTCGACGAAGAGCGAGGTCACCCTGTTGCTGAGCACCGCGCCCAACGCGCTCACCCCGATCGCGCCGCCCATGCTGCGGAAGAAGGTCAGCGTCGAGGTGGCCGCGCCCAACTGGGTGGCGGGTACGTCGTTCTGCGCGGCGAGCACGAGGTTCTGCATGAGCATGCCGACCCCGACCCCGAGCACCACCATGTACACCGCCAGCGGCACCACGCCGGTCGTCGCGTCGATCGTGCTGAGCAAGATGAACCCGCCGGTCATCACGAGCGAGCCCACCACCAGGTACGCCTTCCAGCGCCCGAACCGCGTGATGAGCTGTCCGGCGACCGTCGAGGACACCAGCACGCCGAAGATCATCGGCAGGCTCATCAGGCCGGCCACCGTCGGGGACTTACCGAGCGCCACCTGGAAGTACTGCGACAGGAACACCGTGCCGCCGAACATCGCCACGCCGACCAGCGTGCTGGCCACCACGGCCAGCGTGACCGTGCGGTTGCGGAAGATGCCGAGCGGGATGATCGGCTCCGCGGCCCGCGACTCGGTCCACACCGCGAGCGCGAGCAGGAGCACCCCGCCGCAGACGAGCGCCGCGGTCTGCCACGAGCCCCAGGCGAAGTGCTGACCGGCCAGGCTGGACCAGATCAGCAGCGTACAGACGCCGGCCATGATCAGCAGCGCGCCCAGCCAGTCGACCGTCACGGGCCGGCGGACGACGGGGAGGTGCAGGGTCTTCTGTAGCAAGGCGATCGCGGCCAGCGAGAACGGGATGCCGATGAGAAAGCACCAGCGCCAGCCCAGCCACGAGGTGTCCACCAGCACGCCACCGATCAGCGGGCCGGCGATCGTGCCCACGCCGAACACCGCGCCGAAGACTCCGGAGTAGCGGCCCAACTCGCGCGGCGGGATCATCGCGGCCATCACGATCATCGCGAGCGCGCCCATCCCGCCGGCGCCCACGCCCTGCGCGATCCGGCTGACCAGCAGCACCGTGACGTTCGGCGCGAGGCCGGCGATCAGCGAGCCGACCGCGAACAGGCTCAGCGAGAGCTGGATCAGCAGCTTCCGGCTGTAGAGATCGGCCATCTTGCCCCAGAGCGGCATGGTCGCGGTCATCGACAGCAGTTCGGTGGTGACCACCCAGGTGTAGACCGACTGGGTGCCGCCGAGGTCGGCGATGATGCGCGGCAGCGCGTTGGAGACGATCGTCGAGGCCAGGATCGTGACGAACACGCCGAGCATGAGGCCGGACAGCGCCTGGATCACCTCAGCGTGCGACATCCGCCCGGACTGCTCGGCCGGCACCTCGTCGCGCGCGGCCGCCTCGACGGCCACGGCCGGGCCGCCCGGCGCGACCGCCGTCGCGCTCCCAGCCGCGCCCGGCTCGGATTGAACGGTCATCAACTCTCCTCGGTGGTAAGGGTGGACGCGGCCAAGCCGCCTGGTCGGCGCGCGAGGCCGCGCGTCGCCCGCCGCATCGCGGTGCGGCGACGCCCGTCAAGACCGCGACGATGTGCGGGTACGCGGCATCGCGCGGCCCACGACGCGGTGGCGAACGTTGATTGGGTGTTGAGCGTTGATTGGGTGTTGAGCGCAGCGTTCTATCGCTGTGGGCGTCGTGGTCCCACAGCATCCGGTTGGCGGTTACGTTCGAGGGGAATGCCTGGCCAGGCAGCGGATTCTGGGCTCGGACGACGATTCTGCGCCATAACCCGGGTCTTGCCGCAAGCCCCCGGGTGCGGTATACGTTAAGAAGGGAAGGGAGCGTGTGCTCGCCTTCCCCTCTTCGTCTGTTGTGGACTTATCGCCTCCCGCGACGCGAGGTTAGTGCGCGACTGCGAGGTAAACGACGGCGGCACTGATGGTGCCGGCTGTGGCGCCGGCGATCACCTGAGCGCTGTTGTGGCCGTCGTGCTCCAGGCTGCTGTGCCGGTTGAGCCACGTTCGGGACCAGCAGGTGAGAACGACCACCACCCACGCGACGGCGGCCGGTCCACCGAACAGGATCGTCAGGACGGTCGCCGAGCCTGCCGAAACGGCGGCGTGCCCCGACATCTTCCACCATAGATTGACGACAGTCACGATAGCGAGAACGGCCAGCATCACGGCAACCATCGCGGTCAGTGGCCGCGGCGCGTCCACGACGGCGAACAGGATCAGGCTGATGGTCACCGAGGCGAGCCCCCACGATAATGGCCGGCGTCGCTGTTCCCGGCGGGCCATGTGATGGTCGGTGAGCGTCCCACGCCACACGCCGTAGCGGATCACGCCGTACGGGATCACGGCCGAGAAAAGCGCGGCCAGCGCGCCCCAACCGAGACCCGTGACGAGCGTGGGCGCTGAGGTGACCGCGACGACGACCGGCATCGTGGCGGCGAGCACGGCAGGCGCGAACACTTCCGTGATCGCGCGCGCCACGCGGGTCGCGCTGTCTGGACGGGACGGTCGCGACGCGGTGTCGGCGGCGGGAGCGGTCACCGGGCGTCTGCGCGCCGATCAATGCCTGACGTGGTCAGCCGCTCGTCAACTCTCGACATCTTGCTCGTCTCCCTCCGCACCTGTCGCATGATCGGCGACCGAGCGTACGCGGGTACTGACGTCGATTGAACTGGCAGGCGGTGCGGTCGCTCCCCTCGGCCTGCTAGGGCTGCGGATCTTCGAAGCCTGCGGAAACAGCATCGCTGACCTCGGCGAAGGCTGCGATAGGCTGAATTGATCTTCAGACTCGTCCGCATGGGGGCTGCAGCAGTGACGACCGACGTGACGCCCGAACTGGCCGAGGCGATCCAGCGCGGCTACGACCAGCGCGACCGGGCGAACATGGCGCCGACGATCGCCTACTTCCAGGCGCTGCTCGCCGAACACCCGGACCATCCCGTCCTCGTATACGAGGTGGGTGGCGCCTACGACACCGCGGGCCAGGAGGAGACCGCCCGCGGCTACTACGAGCGGGCGCTCGCCCTCGGCCTCGACGGCGACGCCCTGCGCCGGTGCCTATGCCAGTACGCCAGCACCCTGAGGTGGCTGGGCGAGCTGGACGAGTCGCTGGCGGTGCTCGACCGCGCCCGCGGGGAGTTCCCCGACTCCGACTCCGTACGCGTCTTCCGCGCCCTGACCCTCAACGACGCCCAGCGGCCAGACGAGGCGGTGGCCGAGTTGCTCACCGTCGTCACCGGGCACGCGGAGGTCACCGACCTCGGGCGGTGGGCGGTCGGCCTGCGCGGCCTCGCCCAGTGGCTCGCCGACGGCCGCCCCGAATAGGAAGCAGGGCTCACTCCCCGTAGCGACCAGCGTCCACGCCGGCACCCGACCATGCGTGCGTGCGCCCACCCGCCCACCCGCCCACCCGCCCGCCCGCGCCTGCGCTCGCCTCGTCGATCAAGGACAAAGGCACATGCTTTGATCTCTGATCTGCGTGTTTTGCCCTTGATCGGTACGCTTTCCCTTGATCGACGACCTAACATGCCGGGTTGAAAGGGTGGATATGGTGAGCCCTCGTTGATGTCTCGTCACGAGAGCTCTCCCGGGTGGGAAAAGTAATGCCGGGGAGACAAAGAGGCTGGCCATTGGAAGTCGGCAGACGGCGACCGAGGACTCATCGACGGGGGCTGGCTGCCCCTCGACCAGCAGTTCCGCGTCCACGTCCGATGCGAAGGTCGCACGTCCGGGCGGTTGATTGTAGGCGCATCGAACTTCCGGCCTAACGGTTTGGGAACGCTCCCAAGGGTGGTATTGACCGCTAGCAAGCAAGCGGCAAAGCTCATGGGAGCGCTCCCGAGCGCCTTTGGTGATTCTCTGCAGACGGGGGTCCGGCCTTGACGCATCGCAGCACGCTCGTCGCGTCGTCCATACTGGCGGGTCTGCTTCTAACCCTGCCCACGGCCTGTTCTGAGAAGCCCGTGCCAGCCGCGCCGGAGGCGGAGCCTAACCTGGCTGGCGCGACCTGTACGGGCGAGGCGGCCGGCGGCACGAAGGTCGAGTTCACATCCGGTGATGGCGCCCGGCTGGTCGGCATCGAGCTGGGCCAGGGGCGCACCGGCGTCGTCCTGGCCCACCAGAATGGCTCCGACCTGTGCGAGTGGCTGCCGTATGGCAACCAGCTCGCGAAGAAGGGCTATCGGGTGCTCGCTTTCGACTTCGCCGGCGAGGGCGGCTCCGGGTACGCCGAGCGCGCGGAGGCGCTGGACGGTGAGGTGGTGGCCGCGGTGGAGCACGTCCGCTCGCGCGGCGCTACCGACGTGGTGCTGATGGGCGCGTCCAAGGGCGGCACGGCGATCCTCGCCGCAGCGGCGGCGATTACCCCCGCGCCGAAGGCGCTCGTCTCCCTGTCCGCGCCCAGCCGCTTCGACGCGATGGATGCGCTGGCCGCAGCACCGAAGCTCCCGTCACCCGTGCTTTACCTGGCGGGTAAGACGGACGGCCAGTTCGCGATCAGCGCTCAGCAGCTGTACGACGCGACGCCGGCCGTCTCCCGCACGATCCTCATCCTTCCGGAGGGCGCCCACGGCACCGCCCTGCTGCGCGGCGGCAGTGGCGACAAGGTCACCCAGGCGATCGAGGGGCTGCTGGCCAAGAGCGCTCTGCCTGCCGCGTAGCGGTGGGCGTCGTGTGCTGGGGCGGACTTCGCGTGTGTCGTACACCGGGGTTGTCGAGTTCGCGGTGGGGCCGGGCCGCGGTCATTTCCCGGCGAGCAGTTACGCGATGTCAACCGCGCTTTCCGGCAAAGGCCCGGAACGGCGACGGCTGCGGAATCTTGTCGTGGCTGTTGTCGCGCTGACGTCATGTCCCCGGAGGGCGGTACCGGATATCGCGTGCGCGCCGCATCGCGTCCATTGTGTCCTCTACCGTCAGCAGCACGGTCGTCTCGAACTTGCTGAGCGCGCCGCCGCCCGAGATCGCCATCGCGACGGCAGCCATCGACACGTTGTCCGGTGCCTCCCATAGGCTGTAGGCGTCGTATTCGCCGAACGCATACCAGAAGCCGTGCAGCTTCCCTTCCACCGCCTCGATGTACGTGCGGGCCGCGTCGCGTCGATCCTCCGGCTTTTGCGCGAGCCTGGCCCAAGTTTCGGGCGTGTAGCTGAACCTCGTCAGATAGAGCGCCATGTTTGGCCTCCGGCTCAGGTCGATGCCATAGTTCGATTCAGCTTTGCATCGAAATGAGGTCGCCGGACACTATTTCTGGGAGTTTCGATGTCCAGCCAATTGATTGCTGGAAAGATGCCCTCGCGTCCAAGGCACTCGCGAGCTGACAATCCCATGAGGTTCTCCCCGTGACCGACGTGCCTGAAGCGTACGGTTGCCAGGCACATCCGGAAGGGCCGGCGTCGCACCCAGTAGCGTCATGCGGACGTCCGCTTCTGGGGGCGTCCAAGCGGCTACTCAGCCGCCTTGGCAACCCAGTACAGCTGCTTGTGCCCGCGCGCCTGCATCACCGTCGCGAGTTCTTCGGCGTCCGTGCGTGAGTCCTTCCGCGCGACCTCGAATCGGTTGCCGTTGTCGTCCTGCCGCCAGACGATCCACCGATCCGGCAGCTCACGATCCGCCGGGCCGTGCTCGTCCTCCACACCGGAATGATCGGTCGACATCAGGACATGATGCCTCTTCGGCGCCTACTGCGGCGTCCGGATCTGCCGCCGAGCGTGCGCGTCGGCCGCCCGAGGGTTGTCACGCACGGTCAGCGTGGCTCCCCAGTACGGCGTTCGCGCTCTTGCCGAGACCAGTGCACGGCCGCCTCGCCGATCAAGGGCTCGGGCACATGCTTTGATCTTCGATTCGTGTACCTACGCCCTTGATCCGCAAGGTTTCCTTGATCGACGCGGTGACACGCCGATGAGCGTGCACTCGATCATGGCGATCCTAATCCTTCAATGTGTGCACGGGTGGTTCGCGCGCGTCAGGAGGTACGCCTTCTTTCACTGCTGACGTGGATTAAGCCGTGCTCAATCTGTCGGATTACGAAATAGGCGGCGGCCGCATACTCGTATTCATTCTTGGCAAGTCGTCGAACCAGATCTTCAAGTTTACGTTGTCGATGGAAGTGAACACTGCCCGCACGAGCGATCGTACGCACTTTTCTACGTCGTCAGCCTGCAGGTCTTCTGCGGCGGCATAGGCGGCCTCTATGCCCCATTCAGCATCGACGTAGAGGGCGTCGACTATCGTCGCGGCCGCGCGCCCGAGGTGCGATGCCAAGAATTTTGCACGTTCGTCACTTCTTCCGACCGGCATCCTCCGCCATCTTCCAACCTGCGTCGCCACGGAAAAAGCAAGCCATACTAGCAGGAGTCGCTGCTCACAGAAGCCTTCAACGTGCCGGTCGATACATTCCACACACCCGTCGTAGCCGGCACCCAACACGGCCAGTAAGGGCTCGACCTTCGCTGCCTCCGCCGGCTTTTCAGGATTGTAGACAAGCCGGGCAGATCTCCTCCCATTGTGAGCCCGAGCTTCAATGCTCGTGTAGGGGCGCATCTGGAAGGAACGATGGTGATGGGGCATCCTCCAATTCTGACTGTATCCTCCTATGATCGCCAGGCGCGCCGTCCGCTTCTGTCGCTCCCGGCGTGCTGGGGTTCATTGCCGTCGGTGACGCACAGTCATGTGTGGCTGCTCTTCCTGCTTCCGTTTTCGGGGCCGCACGTGCCAGAGAGCTCTTTCTGCGCGCTGCGGTGTCTGCCTAACTCGGCGCCACCGGAGCGAGACGTGGCTGCACACCGAGTCGGACCTGCGAGTCTTCCTGGCTGGTGCGAGATTGCTTAGACGCTGCCGGCCGCTGGACCAACACGTCGATCATGGCCCGGTGGCGTCCTTGATCTGACTGAGCGACCTGGGACGGGCCTGCAATGATGCTGCTGTGACTGACGTTGATACAACGATCACTATGGAGTCTCTCCGTGGGTGATGGCAGATAGAACGCTGGACCGGGTGGTGGCTGAAGACCGCCGGCGTGCCGGCCGAACCGCCGCGTCGTTATCAGTGGCGCTTGGCGTGACGTCGATTGGGCGACGGTGACTGCATTCGTGGTAACGGAGCAGGTTGACACGACGCACGTCGGACGCGCGATTGTGCCGAGGACCGTGCAGCGCTACAGGAGCAATGATCAACATATGTTTTGTTGCTGTAGATCGGTAGCCTTGTTCAAGCGTGACCAGTGATCTATCTTTGGTGGGTGCTCATGGCGAGCAAGATCTTAAAAGGGCTGCTCGGGTCAAAATCAGTTGCCTTCTGGACTGTTGTCGCCGGTGTCGTAGCGTTGATTACTCTGGTGCTTGCGCTGTTGGGTATACCGGACAGATTGTCAAGTTCCGGGTCCCCCGATGGGCAAGGGCCGAGGCTTCCGGCGCCGGATCAGGTTCTTCCTAGTAACAATTCCCGATTTAGCAACTATCCGCGCAAGTTGCAGCTAATATGGGGTGCAACCCCGGGTGCTACGACTTACTCGGTGCAAGTGGATTTCGAGTGCAATAAGGACGTCTGGTGTCCATTGCAGAGCGTCGGAGGTTCTGGAATAGCCTCAGACTTGAACGGCACGACGTACACTTTCGACTTCGTTGGCAACCAGCGAGGACGGTGGCGGGTGTGGGCGGTGGATGCCAAGGGCGTTCAAGGGTCGCAAAGCGGCTGGCGATATTTCGTGTTCACTCAGTAAATTATCCGAGGGGGAGCGCGATTCGTATACGACCGATGTCGAGCAGTGGCGTGACGAGCACGCAGTAGCGCTCAGCATTCGGCTGTGTGTAGAAGAACGAGGCCACGGCGTCGGTGAGGACGACACGGCACCCGCCCAAGGGTCGGGACGCCCGCGCGGCGCTTTAGGCGAGACCGTGAGGTCAGCGAGGATACATCGACCCGGTCCTGGCTGCGCGAATCGAGACGCTGTTCGATCCGCTGTAACCGCTGATCATGACGCACGCTCATAGCCCGATCTGTTCGCCACTGAGGGTCGCTCAGTCGACCTCGGTCGATCTGATGGCGTGATCGATGTGCGGAGGCTGCTCGTTAGTCAGGAAGGTCGCCGTGAGCGGCCGTCCGCCGGGCGATGGGCGTGAGTGATGCCCGCGCCAGACCCCCGTGGAGGATGGAGAGGTGGATCCTGCGTTCGTACTTGTGCACAGCCTGTTGCTGGGGCCTCGGACCTGGGCTCTGGTAGCGGCCAGGCTGACCGCCTCGGGTGCGGCGGTGGTGCCGTCGTTGCTGGACGTGGCCGATGCGGACCCGCCGTTCTGGCCACATGTCGCCGACAAGGTCAACGAGGCGGTGGGCCGACTGTCGGCGAGTCAACCGGTCTTGCTGGTCGCGCACAGCAATGCCGGCCTACTTGTTCCTGTCATCGTGCAGGCGGCCCGGCGTCCGGTAGCCGGGAGCGTGTTCGTCGACGCGACACTGCCGTCGCCTACCGGGCCGACGCCGGCCGCATCGGCCGAGCGGCTCAGCTTTCTACGCGGTCTTCAACCACGCCCTTGTCGACCGCGGTCCAGTCGGACAGCTCGCGGTCAACCGCGGCGTACTCCGCGAGGTCGTCGGTGGCGAGCTGGTAGGTCTTGATCGTCTTCTCGGCGAGGTTGCGCGCCCGCTAGCTACGAACGAAGGAGCGCGTCAGGGTGTCGAACGGCTCGGGCATGCGGCCCAGTAACCAGTCCCTGAGCGGTGTGCGAAGGTTGCTGCCCGTTCGTCTGAGGGTGTTTGCGCTGGTCAGACGAGGAATGCGCGCCCGGCAGGATTCGAACCTGCGACCAACTGCTTAGAAGGCAGCTGCTCTATCCGCTGAGCTACGGGCGCCGGTGGCGTGGTGTGGCCAGCACATACTAGGTTTTCACCGGCACGCGTGACGAGCACCGGCTTTTCGTGCCGCCGGTGTTGCCCGGAAGGCTCGTCAGCTGGGCTCCGCCGACGTAGCGG
Organism: Actinomycetes bacterium KLBMP 9797; assembly: GCA_037414955.1. Taxonomy (GTDB): domain Bacteria; phylum Actinomycetota; class Actinomycetes; order Mycobacteriales; family Micromonosporaceae; genus Phytohabitans. Next base: position 54,006 of record JBBEWH010000065.1, on the reverse strand, counting down.
TGGGCGCCTCACAGTATGCACCCAGCCAGCGGCCCAGCTCCGCGAAGATCTGGGTCCGCACGGCGGGCCCGGAGAGCATCAGGTCGTGGAGGCCACCGTCGAATCGGGCGATCGTGACATGCTGCCCCAGACCGGGCGCCCACCGGAGCATGTGGTCGACGTCGAGCACGACGTCCGCCAAGGCCGCCGCGGCGTCCCAGCGGGAAGTGGTGCGAAAGCTCCGCTCGGAGCAGGCCAGCAGCACGGGTACCGGGATCGCCAGTCCGGCCCGGATCCGGCGCTGCCCCTGGCGGATGGCGTTCAGCCAGCCGAGGCGGACCGGGAAGCCGGTCAGCGGCTTCCACGCCAGATCGTAGGTCCACTCGCCGCGGTGCTCGGCGTGCAGGCTCTGGCCGTACACGGTGGAGACGCCGAGCGGCAAGACCCGGTAGGGCGCGCCGCGCCCGACCCGGGTGACGGCCGCCGCGACCGGGCGCCGGACGAACCAGCGCGCGTTGAGGTCGAAGAACGGGCTGTTGAGGAACAACCCGTCCACTATCCCGTCGGTGCGCCGGTCGTGCGCCCAGAGTGAGGTGACCAGGCCGCCGGTGGAGTGGCCGTTGACGAGCAGGGTGCGGTGGCCGTCCTCCTCGCGGATGATGCGGGCCGCCTCGTCGAGCTCAGGGTAGTAGTCGGCCAGGCTGAGGCAGAAGTTCGGCGTCTGGTGAGGGAGCAGGCTGCGGCCGTATTTGCGTAGGTCGAGTGCGTAGAAGTCCCAGCCGCGGTGGACGAAGAAGTCGGCGAGATGGGTCTGGAAGTAGTAGTCGACGAACCCGTGCACGTAGAGCACCGCGCGGTCGGTGGGCTGGGCGGCGCGGCGGCTGACGAGCGTCGCCACGACCCGGCCCTCGTTGTCGTCTGGCAGCTCGATGGTCCGCCGCTGGTACGGCTCGCCGAGCACGTCGATCTCCACGTCAGGGACGGTACAACCCGCCGGTAATACAAGCGCTAACACATCCGGGCTTGATCAGGGCGTTTTCCACAGGCACCCCGGTTATCCACAGATCGGCGATTGCCGGTGGCCGGCCGGCGCCGATGCGGTCAGGCTGGGCCGCGAGTCGACTCGGACCGCGAACCCTCCGGAATGTGGAGAATAACGATGTTCGACACCTATGTAACTGTGGTCGGAAATATTCTGACCGCACCCGAATGGCGGCGCACCACCCAGAGCAAGTCGCTGGTCGCCAACTTCAAGGTCGCCTCGACCGCGCGCCGCCTCGACCGCGAGAAGGGGCAGTGGGTCGACGGCAACAGCCTGCGCGTGCGGGTGAACTGCTGGCGCAAGCTCGCCGAGGGCGTCGCCGCCTCGATCATGGTCGGCGACCCGGTGGTGGTCGTGGGGCGCCTCTACACCCGCGACTGGACCGATGCCGAGGGCAACAACCGCACGCTCTACGAGATGGAGGCGGTCGCGGTGGGGCACGACCTGTCCCGCGGCCGGAGCAGGTTCGTGCGAAACCGGCCGACGCTCGCCACCAGCGCCGTGGAGGATACCGAGGCCGAGACCCGGGTCCGTGGCGAGACCACCCACGCGGTGCCGCAGTCCGAGGCGCCCGCCCGATTCGGCGAGAACCTCATCGAGGACCCCAGCGACCCCGACTTCGGTTTCCCGCCGCCCGTGTCACACGGGTACGACCCGGTGGCCGGCGTGCGTGGCACCGGCTACCGGGCGGGCCTCGACGGACCTGGCTTCGACGGACCCAACCTGGACGGACCGACCTTCGATGAGCCGGGCTTGCCCGGACCGAGCGTAGGCGCCCCGGGCCTGGAGAGTGCGGGCCTGGGAGGTCCTGGCCTGGACGATGCCGAGTTGGGCGGGGACGCCGCCGACCTCGATCCCGTCACCGACGACGACGAGATCGACTCCGACGACGGTGGTGGTGCGCCCGACATCGAGGCGCCCGGCGAGACCGAGGAGCCGGGCGAGGGAGGCAGGCCCGGACGGAGCCGGCGACGCGACCGCCGACGCGAGCCCGTGCCGGCCTAGGCGGGCCCTTGGACAGGTGGGGCGGTTGGACCCTTACTCCCCGACCGCCCCACCGCACGTCGACGTCAACCCCGGCGCTTAGGCTGCCGGCCGGAGGTGGTCAGCATGGGAACGAGGCGGCGTACGGGGGCGGGCAGCAGCCACCTCGCGAACGCGGTTGGCCTGCTCGCGGGCTTCGCGCTGGACGCGGCGGTCGGTGATCCGCGCCGGTTCCACCCGGTCGCCGGCTTCGGCACGGCCGCGGCGGCGCTGGAACGGCGGCTGTACCGGCCGACTCGGGCGGCCGGGGCCGGGTTCACCGCGCTGGCGGTGGGCGCGCCCGTGGCCGCGGCGGTCGCCGTGACCGCGCTGACCCGGCGGCGACCGGTGGCCCGGGCGGCGCTCGTGGCGGCCGGCACCTGGGCGGTGCTCGGTGCCCGGTCGCTGCGCCGGGAGGCCGCCACCATGGCGGGCGCCCTCGAACGGGCCGACCTGCCGGGGGCGCGCGGCCGGCTGGGCCACCTGTGCGGGCGCGACCCCGCCCAACTGGACGAGCCGGAGTTGGCCCGAGCGACCGTCGAGTCGGTCGCGGAGAACACGTCCGACGCCGTCGTGGCGCCGCTGTTCTGGGGCGCGCTCGCCGGGCTGCCCGGGCTGATCGGGTATCGGGCCGTCAACACGCTCGACGCGATGGTCGGGCACCGTTCGACGCGATACGCCCGGTTCGGCACCGCCGCCGCCCGGCTGGACGACGCGCTCAACCTGGTGCCGGCTCGGCTGACCGCTGCTCTCACGGTGGCCGCCGCGCCGGTCGTGGCCGGCGACCGGGGCGACGCCTGGCGGATCTGGCGGCGCGACGGAGCCGACCATCCCAGCCCCAACGCGGGGCAGTGCGAGTCGGCCATGGCAGGGGCCCTGGGCGTGCGGCTCGGTGGTCGTAACGTCTACTTCGGACGCTCGGAGACCCGGCCCTTCCTCGGTGACGGCCCGCGCCCGACGGCGGCCGACATCCGCCGCGCCGCCCGCCTCTCCGCGACGGTCGGCGCCGCCGCCGCGACTCTTGCGACCGCCGCTGCCGCGACACTCGCGACCGCCGCCGCTGCGGCCGCCGCGCGTCCCCACCGTCCCCACCGTTCACGCCGCCGCGCTCCCATGATCAGGGCGTCCTTCACGTTGCTAGAACGACTACAGGGGCGCCTTGATCATGGGGGAGGGGGTGCGCGGTGAGTGGGGGGATGCTGGTAGCCGGGACCACGTCGGATGCCGGCAAGAGCGTGCTCACCGCCGGGATCTGTCGCTGGCTGCGGCGGCGCGGGGTCAAGGTCGCCCCGTTCAAGGCGCAGAACATGTCCAACAACTCGGCGGTCGTCGTCGACCAGCACGGGCGGGGCGGGGAGATCGGCCGGGCGCAGGCGATGCAGGCCGCGGCCAGCGGGGTGGCGCCGGATGTCCGTTTCAACCCGGTGCTGCTCAAGCCGGGCAGCGACCGGTCCAGCCAGGTGGTGCTGCTCGGCGAGGCCGTCGACACGGTGACGGCGGATAACTTCCGGACGCTGCGGCCGCGGCTCGCGGAGACGGTCTTCGACACGCTGGCCGACCTGCGCCGGGAGTACGACGTGGTGGTCTGCGAGGGCGCCGGCAGCCCGGCCGAGATCAACCTGCGCGACGGCGACTTCGTCAACATGGGCCTGGCCCGGCGCGCCGGGCTACCGACCGTGGTGGTCGGCGACATCGACCGGGGTGGTGTCTTCGCGGCGTTCTTCGGCACCGTCGCGCTGCTGTCACCCGAGGACCAGGCGCTGGTCGGCGGGTTCGTGGTGAACAAGTTCCGCGGCGACGCCGGGCTGCTGCGGCCCGGGCTCGACATGATCACCGAGGCCACCGGCCGGCCCGTCTACGGGGTAGTGCCGTGGGACCTGGATCTCTGGCTCGACGCGGAAGACTCGCTGGCGTACGGCCGGGTGCTTGGCCGGCCCGATCCGCCGCGCGGCACCGAGTGGCTGCGCGTCGCGGTCGTGCGGCTGCCGCGCGTCTCCAACGCCACCGACGCCGAGGCGCTCGCGACCGAGCCGGGCGTGCGGGTGCGGCTCACCGTCGAGCCGGCCGAGCTCGCCGACGCCGACCTCGTCGTCCTGCCGGGCTCGAAATCTACTGTGGACGATCTAGCGTGGTTGCGGGAGCACGGGCTGGCCGACGCGGTGACCGCGCACGCGGCGGCCGGCAAGCCGGTGCTCGGCATCTGCGGCGGCTACCAGATGCTCGGCCAGCTCGTCCACGACGAGGTGGAGAGCCGGCGGGGCACCGTGCCCGGGCTCGGATTGCTGCCGGTCGAGGTGACGTTCGGTGCCCGCAAGACGGTGGCCCAGTCGGTGGGCACGGCCTTCGGGTCGGTTCCGGTGCGCGGTTACGAGATCCATCACGGATACGCCTCGCGGGTGGCGCCCGAGGTGACCCCGCTGATCGTGGACGCGGACGGTCGGCCGGAAGGGGCGGCCGTCGGCAACGTGTTCGGCACGCACTGGCACGGGGCGTTCGAGAGTGACGGGTTCCGCCGGCGCTTTCTCGCCGAGGCGGCCCGGCTCGCCGGCCGGCGCGGTTTCACGGTCGCGCCCGACACCAGCTTCGCCGCCGCCCGGGAGCGCACCCTCGACCTGCTCGGCGACCTTGTCGAGGAGCACCTGGACACGGACGCTCTCTGGCGATTGATCGAGTCCGGCCCACCGGCCCTCCCCATGATCAAGGCGTCCCTCAGGTGGTGATAGCGACATGAAGGACGCCTTGGTCATGGAAGTGGCGGCGGAGGTGATGAAGCGGCCGGCGCGGCTGGGACACACCCGGCTGGTGGCGATCGACGGGCCGAGCGGGGCCGGCAAGACCTACGTCGCCGAGCGGCTGGCCGCGTCCCTCGACCCCGCGCCGCCGGTCGTGCACACCGACGACCTGCTCGACGGCTGGGACGATCAGGTGACGTTCTGGCCGCGGCTGGAGCGGTGGATCCTTGCCCCGCTCCGGGCCGGCCGCCCCGGCCGCTACCAGAAGTACGACTGGCACGCGCGGCGCTTCTCTCCGGAGTGGACGGTGGTGCCGCCCGCGCCGGTGGTGATCGTGGAAGGGGTCACGGCGGCCCGGGCGGCCATCCGTCCCGAGGCGACGCTGTCGATCTTCGTGGCCGCCCCACGGGTCGAACGGCACCGCCGGGCCATCCACCGGGACGGCGAGACGCTGCGCCCGTACCTGGAGAAATGGTGGCGTGGCGAAGACGCGCACTTCGCCGCGGACGCCACGGCCCACCACGCTGACCTAGTGGTAGATGTCAGGGAGATATCGGGGGCGCTGGCCGTAGACGTCCAGCGGGGACTGGAGGACGATCGGCTTCAGTAGCGGTCAGTGAACCCCCGGGGGAGTGAGCATGACATCTGGCGACGAGGGCGTGACGGGCGCGACCGGCCCGGCGGACACACCGGCGACACCACCAGCCCGGCGGCGGGTGCCGCTGACCGGCATCAGCTCGCGCGCCTGGGAGCATCCGGCCGACCGTGGTGCGTTGACCGCGCTGCGTGAGCTGCGCGGCTTCGACGACGTGGTCAAGGCGTTCTTCGGGATGTGGAACGAGCGCGGGTTCCGCCTGGCCTACCTGGCGTCGGCGATCCGGGTCGATCACCGGCAGTACCCGCGGGTTTACCGCCTCTACACCGAGGCGGCCACCTCGCTCGACGTGCCCGAGCTGCCCGAGCTCTACGTGCGGCAGGACCCGACGATCAACGGCGAGGCGATCGGCCTGGACAAACCTTTCATCGTGATCAACACGGGCGCCGTGCAGCAGCTCGACGACGACGAGCTGCGCGCGATGCTTGGACACGAGCTCGGTCACGTGCGCAGCGGGCACGCCGTCTACAAGACGATTCTCACCATCCTCACCGGCTGGGTGATCAACATCGCCTGGCTGCCGGTGGGCGCGCTCGCGATCCGCGCGATCATCATGGCGATGCTCGAGTGGTGGCGGAAGGCCGAGCTGTCCGCGGACCGCGCCGGCCTGCTGGCCGGGCAGGACCCGGCGGCATCGCTGCGCCTGCTGATGAAGATGGCCGGCGGCGGCGACCTCTCCGAGATCGACACGGCGGCGTTTCTGGAGCAGGCGTCGGAGTACGACGGCGGCGGCGACATGCGCGACAGCCTGCACAAGCTCCGGTTCACGATGTGGAGCCGGCATCCGGTCCCGGTGTCGCGCGCCGCCGCACTGCGGGAGTGGGTCGACTCCGGGGAGTACGGGCGGATCCTGGCCGGGGAATACCCGCGCCGCGACGACGACCGCACGGCGTCGGTGTCCGCCGAGATCAAGGCGGCGGCGGAGTCGTACCGGGAGGCGTTCGCGCGCACCCAGGACCCGCTGGTCGGATTGCTGCGCCGGGTGGGCGGCGGCGCCGCCGACCTGGGCGAATGGGTCGGCGGGCAGGCCGGGCGGGCGCGCGACTGGTTCGCGAACGCCGGGTCGGCGGCCTCGCGGGCCGCGCGCGGCGAGACGCCGACCGACCCGCCGCCACCTCCCGCGAACGGTTCATGATCAAGGCGTCCCTCATCCCGCCCACCTCCCCAGTACCTCCTACGGGCGCTACTTGAGGGACGCCTTGATCATGGGGGGAGGGAACGCGGACGTAGGATTTCGCGCATGACGTTGAGCGAGGAAGAGCTGCGCGCGGCGATCACGCGCGAGCTTCCCGGAGTCCGTGCCGATCTCGAGCGCCTGGTTCGCATCCCGGGCATCGCGTTCGACGGGTATGACCACACGCAGGTCGACCGGTCGGCGGACGCGGTCGCCGAGCTGCTGCGCGGCTGCGGCCTCGACACCGAGATCGTGCGATCCGGCGGCCAGCCGGCGGTCATCGGCACCCGTCCGGCGCCGCCCGGCGCGCCGACCGTGCTGCTGTACGCCCACCACGACGTGCAGCCGACCGGCGACCTGGCCATGTGGGACAGCGACCCGTTCGAGCCGGTCGAGCGCGACGGCCGCCTTTACGGGCGGGGCGCCGCCGACGACAAGGCCGGCATCATGGCGCACGTGGCCGCCCTGCGCGCCTACGGTGACGCGCTGCCGGTGGGCGTGGTGCTGTTCATCGAGGGCGAGGAGGAGTACGGCTCGGACTCGCTCGAGCGGCTGCTGGCCGAACACCGCGACGACCTGGCCGCCGACGTCATCGTGATCGCCGACTCCGGCAACTGGGACATCGGGGTACCGGCGCTGACCACCTCGCTGCGCGGCATCGTCAACTGCTTCGTCGAGGTGCGCACCGCTGACCACGCTGTCCACAGTGGCATGTTCGGCGGCGCGGTGCCGGACGCGCTGACCGTGCTGGCGCGGCTGCTCGCCACGCTGCACGACGACGAGGGCAACGTGGCGGTCGACGGGCTGGTCAGCCCGGGTGGCGCGCCGGTCGACTACCCGGAGGAGCGGCTGCGGGCCGAAGCGAGCCTGCTCGACGGGGTGTCCTTCATCGGCAGCGGCCGGCTCACCGAGCGGATCTGGACCAAGCCGGCGCTGGCGGTGCTGGGCATCGACGCGCCGCGCACCGCCGAGGCGCCCAACGCGCTCCTGCCGTCGGCGAAGGCCAAGCTCAGCATCCGGCTCGCGCCCGGCGACGACCCGAAGAGCGCGTACGCCGCGCTGAAGGCGCACGTGGCGAAGCACGTGCCGTGGGGCGCCCAGTTCGAGGTGACGTTCGAGCACGACGGCGAGCCGTGCGTGATCGACGCGTCCGGGCCGATGTTCGACGCGGCGCGCACCGCGTTCACCACCGCCTGGGACGGCGTGTCCCCAGTGGACATCGGCGTGGGTGGCTCGATCCCGTTCATCGCGACGTTCCAGGAGATGTTCCCGGGCGCGGCGATCCTGGTGACCGGCGTGGAGGACCCGCACGCGCAGGCGCACGGCCCGAACGAGAGCCTGCACCTGGGGGAGTTCGCGCGCGTGTGCCTCGCCGAGGCCCTCCTGCTCCGCAACGTCGCGCTCGCCTGATCACGGTCGATCTTGCACTCGTCAGGTTCCATCTCGGACATCCGGGCATGACGAGTGCAAGATCGCCGGGGTTAAGCGAGGGCGTTGATGTCGCGGGCGGCTAGCACGTGGGTGGGTGTGGGGGTGCGGGCCACGTTTAGCATTGCCCGGCCGATCTTTTCGGTGGTGGTGACGTTGTGGGGGAAGAGGCGCTCGGCGAGCCAGCCGAGTGGCGCGCCCACCCGGTACAGCGCGCGGTAGAGGCGGGTCTTCGAGGTGACGCCGTGTAGCGGCCGGATGAACCCTGGGCGGAACATGTACGCCCGGAACGGCAGGGCCAGCAGCGCGTCCTCGGTCTCACCCTTGACCCGCGACCACATCGAGCGGCCGGTGCCGGTGCCGGCGCCGGAGACGTATACGAAGGTGAGATCGGGATCGCGGGCGGCGAGGGTGCGGGCGGCGGCCAGCGCGAAGTCGTACGTGATCCGCCGGTAGTCCTCTTCGGACATGCCCACGGACGAGACGCCGAGGCAGAAGAAGCAGGCGTCGTAGCCGGCCAGCTCGTCCGCGATGGGCGTCAGGTCGGTGAAGTCCTGGTGGATCAGCTCGCGCAGCTTGGCGTGCGGGCGGCCGGTCGGCGTCCGGCCCACGGTCAGGACGGCTGACACGTCCTCCGCGAGCAGGCACTCGCGCAGCACGCCCTGGCCGACCATGCCGGTGCCGCCGAAGACGATGACCTTCAAGACCGCGCGTACGCTTCCCGGGCCGCGACCACCGTCGGCAGGTGCTCGCTGGCCCACTCGCGGCACCACGCGATCGGCTCCAGCATCGTGCGGCCGAGCGGGGTCAACGCGTACTCCACCCGGGGCGGGTTCTCGTCGTACGCCGTGCGCGTGATCATCCCGTCGCGTTCCAGCGCGCGCAGCGACTCGGTCAGCACCTTCGGGGTGATCCGGCGCAGCGGCACCAGCAGCTCGGAGAAGCGCCGGGGACCGCCGTCCAGGCACAGGATGATCATCCCGCCCCATTTGTCGCCGATCCGCACCGGGCTCAGCCGGGAGGGGCAGGCCGGGTCGAACATGTCAGCACGCAGCGGCTCGCTCACGGACTGAACAGTACCGTTGCGGTAACTGGCACCCCGTCGCCTAGCTTTCGGCCATGAGCAGAATCGTCATCTTCGGGGCCGGCGGTCGCGCCGGCCGGCACGCGGTCCGCGAGGCGCAGGCCCGCGGGCATGAGGTCACCGCCGTCGTCCGCGACCCCAGCCGGTACGCCGCACTCGCCACCGACCACGTGACGGTGGTCGCCGGGGACGTCACCGACCGGGCTCAGGTCGCCGCGGTCGCGGACGGGCACGACGCCGCCATCAGCGCGGTCTACGACGGTGGGGCCGACCCGACGGCGTTCTACATCGCGGCGGCGGAGGCGCTGAGCCGCGCCGACGTGGGTCGCCTCGTGGTCGTCACGATCGCCACGCTGCTGGAGGCCGCTCCCGGCGTCCGCCTGGTCGACTCGCCCGAGTTCCCGGCGGAGTACCGGCCGTTCTGCCTCGGCCACGCCGCGGGCCTCGACGTGCTGGCCGCGGCGCCGCCACGGGCGGACTGGCTGGCCATCAGCCCGGCTGGCGACTTCCAGCACGGCGGCGTCCGCACCGGCGGCTACCGGGCGAGCGGGCTCGACGTGGAGAGCCGCATCTCGTACCCGGACTTCGCGATCGCGCTGATCGACGAGATCGAGACGCCGAAGCACCACCGGACGCATCTGGCCGTGACCACTTCATGATCAAGGCGTCCTTCAAGTAGTTAGGGCTACTTGAAGGACGCCTTGATCATGAAGTGGCGGTGGTGTAGCGGGTGGCCAGGGTGCGGAGGTGGGTGACCAGCTCGGGTGGGTCGGTGACCTCGAAGTCGAGGTCGAGCAGGCCGATGTGGACGGCCAAGGTGTGCACGCTGTCCGCGCCGGTGCTCAACACGCACCTGTCGTCGTCGATCGCCTCCACCACGCCGACCGCCGGGTTGATCCGCTCGGCCACCGCCGCGGCGGGCGCGTGCACCACCACCCGGGCCCGGTAGCGCCAGGCCGCGGCGGAGGCGCCGCGCGCCACGTAGGCCGCCGCACCGCCCTCCGGCGGGTCCCGGTCCGGGAAACGCGGCCCGGCGGGGGTACGCGGTTGGATGCGGTCCACGCGAAAGGTGCGCCAGTCCTGGCGGTCGACGTCCCACGCCACCAGGTACCACCGGCGGCCCCACGACACGAGGCGGTGCGGCTCGACGGCCCGCACGGTCGCCGTGCCGTCGTGGTGGTGGTAGTCGAACCGCAACCGGTCCCGGTCGCGGCAGGCGGCCGCGAGCGTCGTCAACACCGCCGCGTCGACCGTCGGGCCTGGTCGGTCCGCCGGCACCGGTTCCGTGTACGCCTGGAGCGCGTTCACCCGATGCCGTAAGCGCGCCGGGAGCACCTGTTCGAGCTTGGCGAGCGCCCGTACCGACGTCTCCTCGATGCCGGCCACGGTGCCGCCGGCGGCCGTGCGGAGGCCGACCGCGACGGCGACCGCCTCCTCGTCGTCGAGCAGCAGCGGCGGCATGGCGCTGCCGGCGCCGAGCCGGTAGCCGCCGTCGGTGCCGCGGCTGGCGTGCACCGGGTATCCGAGGTCGCGCAGCCGGTCGACGTCGCGGCGCACGGTGCGCTCGCTGACCTCGAGGCGCTCGGCCAGCGCGGCGCCCGACCAGTCCCGGCGGCTCTGCAACAGCGACAGCAGGCGCAGCAGCCGCGCCGAGGTCTCCAACATGAATCTCAGTCTGCCAGCGCTTTAGGACAGAACCTGGCCGGAAGGGTCCGTAGCGTTGCTGGCATGAGCGAAGAGATCACGCCCTTCCGCATCGACATCCCGCAGGCCGACCTCGACGACCTGCGCGACCGGCTGGACCGCACCCGCTGGCCGGACCAGATCCCGGACACTGGCTGGGACTACGGCGTGCCGGTCGGGTATGTGCGGAGCCTCGTGGACTACTGGCGGGACGGGTACGACTGGCGGAGGTGGGAGTCGGCGCTGAACGCGTATCCGCAGTTCACCACGGAGATCGACGGGCAGAACATCCATTTCCTGCACGTGCGGTCGGCGCGGGCGGACGCGCTGCCGCTGATCCTCACCCACGGGTGGCCGGGGTCCATTGTGGAGTACCTGCGGATCATCGAGCCGCTGTCCCGCGACTTCCATCTGGTGATCCCGTCGCTGCCCGGGTATGGCTTCTCCGGTCCCACCAAGGAGCGCGGCTGGAACCGGTACCGGACGGCGCGCGCCTGGGCGGAGCTGATGCGGCGGCTCGGCTATGACCGGTACGGCACCGTCGGCAACGACGGTGGCGCGTTCGTGGCGCCGGAGCAGGGGCGGATCGACCCCGAGCACGTGGTGGGCGTGCACGTGACGCAGATCTTCTCGTTCCCGTCCGGGGATCCGGACGAGATGGCCCGGTTGACGCCGGAGGAGCACGAGGGCCTGAAGGTGTTGCAGTGGTTCTACGAGAACAAGATGTCGTTCAACATCCTGCATTCGCAGCAGCCGCAGACGCTGTCGTACGGGATCTGCGACTCGCCGGTCGGGCTGCTGGGCTGGCTGGTGCAGCTGATGGGCGATGATCTGGACCCGGACTTCGTGCTCACCAACGTGATGCTCTACTGGCTGACCGGCACGGCCACCTCGGCGACCCGGTTCTACTACGAAGACGCCAAAGCGCCGGCGCCCACCGGGCCGACGACGGTCCCCATCGGACTCGCCATGTTCAAGGGTGACTTCATCTCGATGCGCACGTTCGCCGAGCGGGACCACCGGGACATCCGGTCCTGGCACGCGTACGACGAGCCGGGTGGCCACTACGCCGCGCACCTCACGCCGGAGGTGCTGGCCGCCGACATCCGCGACTTCTACCGCACCCTGCGCTGAGTTGCTTGGAAGGGCCCCTTCCTATGCAAAAAGCGATAACAAGGGGCCCTTCCTTGCGGGGAGGATGGGGGGTGTGAGGTTTGTGGATATCGCGGCCACCTCGGCGGGCGTCAGTGCGACGTCGGGGCGGAAGGCCAAGGTGGAGCTGCTCGCCGACGCGCTGCGCCGGCTGGCGCCCGACGAGATCGCCGCGGGCGCCGCGTACCTGTCCGGTGAGCTGCGCCAGCGGCAGACCGGCGTCGGCTGGGCCTCGCTCCGGGAGGCGCCCCCGCCCGCCGCGGAGCCGACGCTCAGCGTGGCGGCGGTCGACGCGGCGATCGAGGAGATCTCCCGGGTCGCCGGGGCCGGCTCGCAGGCGCGGCGGCGCGACCTGGTCGGCGCGCTGTTCGGTGCCGCGACCGCCGACGAGCAGCGGATCCTGATCGGGCTCTTCAGCGGCGAGCTGCGCCAGGGCGCGCAGGCCGGGCTGCTCGTGGACGCGATCGCCAAGGCCGGCGAGGTGCCGGTGACCGTGGTGCGGCGGGCGCTGCTGCTCGCCGGAGACCTGAAGGCCGTGGCGGTCGCCGCGCTGACCGGCGGCGCGCCCGCGCTGGAGGCGTTCACGCTCACCGTCGGGCGGCCGCTCGCGCCGATGCTGGCGCAGAGCGCCGCCACCGTCGACGACGCGCTCGCCGTGACCGGGGTGCCGGCGGTGGTCGACACCAAGCTCGATGGCATCCGCATCCAGGTGCACCGGTCCGGCGACGAGGTCGCCGTCTTCACCCGCAGCCTCGACGACATCACCACCCGGGTACCCGAAGTGGTGGCCGCCGTCCGCGCGCTGCCCGCCCGGGAGGCGGTGCTGGACGGCGAGGCGATGGCGCTGGATGCCGCCGGGCGGCCGCGGCCGTTCCAGGAGACGGCCAGCCGGGCGGCCACCCGCGGGGTGGCGAAGGGGGGTGGGCCGGCAGGGCCGGGGGGCGGGAAAGAGGCAGCGGCGCTGACGCCGTACTTCTTCGATGCGCTGCACCTCGACGGCGAGGATCTGCTCGACGCGCCCGGCCGGGAGCGCTGGGCGGCGCTGGCGGACGCGCTGCCGCCGGCGCTGCTGGTCGCGCGGACGGTGGTCGCGACGCCGGCGGAGGCGGCCGACGCGTTCGCGGCGGCTCTGGCCGCCGGGCAGGAGGGCGTGGTCGTCAAGTCGCCGGAGGCGGCGTACGACGTGGGCCGGCGCGGTGCCGCCTGGGTGAAGGTGAAGCCACGGCACACGCTCGACCTGGTGGTGCTGGCCGTGGAGTGGGGGCACGGGCGGCGCCAGGGCTGGCTCTCCAACCTGCACCTGGGCGCCCGCGACCCGGAGACCGGCGGGTTCGTGATGCTCGGCAAGACGTTCAAGGGGCTGACCGACGAGATGCTGCGCTGGCAGACGTCTCGCTTCTTGGAGTTGGCCGTCGACAAGGGCGACTGGGTGGTGACGGTGCGGCCGGAGCAGGTCGTGGAGGTGGCGTTCGACGGCGTGCAGGACAGTCCGCGGTACCCCGGCGGGGTGGCTCTGCGGTTCGCCCGGGTGCTGCGCTACCGCGACGACAAGCCGGCGTCCGAAGCGGACACCATTGACTCTGTGCGGGCAATCCGCCACCGAACGTGAAAGTTTCACGCGCAACCAAAACGGGCCTATGCTGACACGGATTCGTTCAAGATTGGGAGGGGTGCCCCAGGTGAGTCAGTGGTATCCCCACCCCATCCCCGGCCGTCCCGCCTGAGCGGAGCGGCCCGTGCCGACATCCGAGCCGACCGCCGCGCGCCTCGCCGAGCGGTGGGCGGCGGTGGTGAGCGCCACCAGCTACGTATCGATGACGCGCACCGAGCTGGTCCGCCACCTCACCGAGCCGGCCGGCCAGCTGATCGCCGCGCTGGACACCGACGAGCCCGCCGACGGGGTCGGCCTCGACGTCGGTGAGGCGCTCGTCGCCGCCCACTTCACCCACCCCTCGTCGCTGGGCCGGACGCTGGAGATGGTCGAGGAGGAGCTTGGCGGACGCGGCTCGGAAGGGCGGTTGACGGCGCTGCGCACCGCCGTCGCCGTCGGGTACGCCCAGGCGTTGCGCAACCGCACGCTTGCCGAGCAGGGCCGGATCTACGCCGCCGCGCTGGTCGCCCAGTCCGAGGCCGAGGAGGCGCGGTGGGCGAGCGAGGCCCGGTTCCAGGCGGTGTTCGCGGAAGCCGCGATCGGCATCGGGATCGGCCGCCTCAACGGCCGGCTGATCGACGTCAACCGGGCGCTGTGCGAGATGTTCGGGTACGGCCGGGAGGAGTTCCTCCTGCACCACACGACCGCGACGTTCTTCCAGCCGCCCTCCGACGCGCCGGAGGCGTGGCAGGAGTACCACGACCTGTGGTCCGGTCGGCGCGACAACTTCCGCACCGAGAAGCCGTTCCGGCGCGGGGACGGCGCGGAGATCTGGACCGACCTCGTGGTGTCGCTGATCCGCGACAAGGACGGCGCGCCGCAGTACGCGGTCGGCATGATCGAGGACATCACCGAGCGGCACCGGCTCCAGACCCAGCTGCGCCACCAGGCACTGCACGATCCGCTCACCGACCTGCCCAACCGCACGCTGTTCTTCGACCGCCTCGCGCTGGCCCTCGCCGACCCGGACCCGGAGGCTCGGGTCGGCGTCTGCTATCTCGACCTCGACGGGTTCAAGGCGGTCAACGACACGCTCGGCCACGACGTGGGCGACCAGCTGCTGCGCACCGTCGCCGGCCGGCTCGCCAGCCGGTTGCATCCCAGCGGCCACCTGGTCGCGCGGATGGGCGGCGACGAGTTCGTGGTGCTGGTCGAGCGCACCGCCGGCACCGCCGAGCTGGTGCGGGTGGCCGAGGCCGCGCTGGCCGCGGTGCGGATCCCGGTGCGGGTCAGCGGGCACGCGCTGAAGGTGTCGGCCAGCGTCGGGGTGGTCGACCGGACGGTCCGCGGCACCACCGTCGCCGAGCTGATGAAGGCCGCCGACACGACGCTGTACTGGGCCAAGAACGACGGGCGGGACCGCTGGGCGGTGTTCGACGCCGACCGGCACGCGAACGACGTGAGCCGGTACCGGCTCTCCGCGCAGCTCCCGGCGGCGCTGTCGCGCGGCGAGTTCCTGGTCGAGTACCAGCCGCTGGTGCGGCTCGACGACGCGGTGGTGGTGGGCGCGGAAGCGCTGGTGCGCTGGCTGCACCCGGACCGGGGGCTGCTCGGCCCCAACCGCTTCATCGAGCTGGCCGAGGAGACCGGGCTCATCGTGCCGCTCGGCCGCTGGGTGCTCCGCGAGGCGTGCCAGCAGGCCCAGGACTGGCCCGACTCGCACGGGCTGCTGCTCAGCGTCAACGTGGCACCCCGCCAGCTCCAGGAGAGCACGATTGTCGAGGAAGTGAAGACGATCCTCGCGGAGACCGGGCTCGCGCCCGAGTCGCTGCAGCTGGAGCTGACCGAGAGCTCCGTCATGGGCCCCGCCGGGCAGCCGCAGCGCACCCTGCGCGCGCTGGCCGACCTGGGCGTGCGGATCGCGATCGACGACTTCGGCACGGGGTATTCGAACCTCGCCTACCTGCGGAACCTGCCGGTGCACGCGTTGAAGCTGGCCGGCTCGTTCATGTCCGGCCTGCGCGCGCCGGGCGGTCCCGACCCCGTCGACCAGGAGATCCTCGGCGCGGTGATCGGATTGGCGCACCGGCTGAAGATCACCGTGATCGCCGAGGGCGTGGAGACCGCCGAGCAGGCCGCCTCGCTGCGCGAGCTGGGCTGCGACGTGGCACAGGGCTGGCACTACGCCCCCGCCCTGCCCCCCGAACTCCTCCTGCCCCACCTCCGCCGCGCCTCCTAGCCCCACCCCCGCGCTCTCCTCTCCCCGCGCTCTCCGCGCCGCACGCGCCGTGCGCGCCGCACGCGCCGTCCCTCTCCCCGTCGATCATGGGCTTAGGTACATGGTTTGATCTCTATTTAGGGTGCCCAAGCCCTTGATCGCCGCGGATGTCCTTGATCGGCGTTCGGATCGCGCAAGGCGTGGCCGCCGCCCCGGCGGCGTGGCGCACGAGGCGGCGGCGTGGCGCGTGGGGCGGCGGCGTGGCGCGTGGGGCGGCGGCGTGGCGCACACGCACGCAGCGTGGCGCGCGGGGCGGCGGCGTGGCGCGCGGGGCGGCGTGGCGCGCGGGGCGGCGTGGCGCGCGGGGCGGCGGCGATCTAGTCGAGTGAGGGCTGCTATGGCGCCCTCACTCGACTAGATCCACTTTGGTCGACTGCCGCCGACCACGGGAGTCGCCTGGGTGGGCGCTGCTACGGTGAGGCGATGTCCACGGAGCAGTTTCCGCCGCCGTCCGACCCGTGGTCCGTACCCGATCTTCCGCCGCCCGCCGCAAGCGTCCCGCCCGCCGACCCTGGTGTGGTCGTGGCCCGGATCGGCGAGATCGCGGTAACGTCCGTGACGGCCTACACGCCGGCCGGCGAGATCCCGCTCAAGGGCTCCACCTGGCACGTCTCGGACTTCTGGCACACCGAGCAGCGCACGCCCACCTGGGCGATCGTCATGGCGATCCTGGGCTTCTGCGTGCTGACGGTGTTCAGTCTGCTCTTTCTGCTGGTGAAGCAGACCGTCTACCGCGGCACCGTGCAGGTGACCGTGACCAACGGCCCCCGGCAGTACGTGGCCCGCATCCCGGTCACCGCGGAACCCCAGGTGCAGTATGTGCACCAGCAGGTCAACTACGTCCGCTCCCTGGCCGCGCTGTAGCGCCCACTCATGATCAGGGCCTAGCTACATGAGGGACGCCTTGATCTTGAGAGGGTGGGTGGGCTTCGCGGCGGGCGAGCCAGAAGTAGCCCACCACGGTCATCGCGGCGAACAGCCACCACTGGATGATGTAACCGAAGTTCTGCCACGAGTTCTCGTGCCGGATCGGTATCGCCGTGAGGCCCTCGGCGGGCTCCTCGTCCAGCAGATACGCCTGATAGACGGGGTACGGCAGCTCGGCCGCCAGCCGGGCGATCCCGACCCGCCGGACCTCCAGCCGGCCCTCCCGGCGGGTCACCGTGTCGGGCTGGCTCTCCGTCAGGTGCACCCGGCCCACCACGGTCACCTGCCCGGCCGGCGGCGCCGGCACGTCGGGGATGGCGACCGCGCCGCCGGGCGCCGGCGGCACCCAGCCCCGGTCGACGAGGACGGCCGAGCCGTCCGCCAGCACCAGCGGGGTCACCACCTCGAAACCGACGTGCCCGTCGACCGTGCGGCCGCGTACCAGGATCTCGTTCTTGTCGTCGTATCGGCCGGTCACGGTCACCCGGGCCCACGCCGAGGAGGCCGGCGGCGCGGCACCGACCGACCCGGCCGCGCCGCCCGGCACGGGCACCGCGCTGGCCAGCGGCGCGGGTGCCACGGCGGACGCCGCGTCGATGCGATCATTGACCGCGCTGCGCTCCTGGTACCGGTGCAGCTGCCAGTTTCCGAGCAGCACCATGACGGCGGCCGCCACGCCCATGAGAGCGGCTAAGCCCAGCCAGCGGGGGGTGAGGAGGAACCGGTACACAGGATGAGGCTACTCGTGTGATCGAAGGCACTACGCTAGTGCCGGCGTGCAACGGGCTGCGAGGGGAGGAACGCCGATGACCGCTGTCCCACGCATCGTGGTGAGTGCACCGTCGTCCGGTCACGGCAAGACCGCGGTGACCGTCGGGCTGCTCGCCGCCTACGCCGGTCGCGGCGTCCGGGCGGTCGGGTTCAAGATCGGCGCGGATCACACCGACGCGGCCTATCTGGGGCTCGCCGCCGGCCGGCCCGGGCGCAACCTCGACCCCCGGCTGGCCGGGCCGCAGCGGGTCGCGCCGCTCTTCGCGCACGGCGCGCAGGGCGTCGACCTCGCGGTCGTCGAGGGCACGATGGGCCTGTTCGACAGCCTCACCGGCCGCCCCGACTCGCACTCCACCGCCGGCGTCGCGGCGGCGCTGCGCGCGCCCGTGATCCTGGTCGTCGACGTCGGCGCCATGGGCCAGTCGGTGGCCGCGCTGGTGCACGGCTTCCGGGCCTACGACGAGATGCTCTGGCTCGGCGGCGTCATTCTCAACCGGGTCGCGTCCGACCGGCACGAGCAGCTCCTGCGGGAGGCCCTGGACGACATCGGGGTGCCCGTCTTCGGCGCGCTGCGCCGCCGCGACCTGCCACCCGCGCTGCCACCCCGGCAGGACGGCGTGGTGCCGGTCGCGCACCGCAGCGTGGAGGCCGGGCGCGGCGTCCGCCGGCTCGGCGAGGGCATCGTGGGCGCCGTCGACCTGGATCGGCTCCTCGCGCTCGCGCGCTCGGCGCCGCAGCTCACCATCGAGCCGTGGTCGGCACGGGAGGAGACCCCGGCCGTCGCGGTCGGGCGCCGTCCGGTCATCGCGCTCGCCGGTGGCCCCGGACTTTCCTATTCGTACGCCGAAACGGCCGAGCTGCTCACGGCGGCGCGCGCCACGGTGGTAACGGTGGACCCGCTGCGCGACGAGCGCCTGCCCGACGGCACCGACGCGCTGGTGATCGGCGGCGCGCTCCCCGAGTCGTACGCGGAGGAGCTGTCCGCCAACCGCCGCCTGTGCACGGAGGTGGCCGCGCTCGCCGAGTCCGGCCGCCCGATCATCGCCGAGGGCGCCGGGCTGCTGTGGCTGGCCCGCGAGTTCGACGGCCGGCCCATGTGTGGCGTGGTGGACGCGATCGGCATGACCACCGACCAGATGGTGGTCGGCTACCGGGAGGCCACCGCGCGGACCTCCACGCCGGTGGCCCAGGTGGGTGCGCGGGTGGTCGGCTACAAGCAGCACCGCGCGATGGTGACCCCGCGCGCGGGGCAGGCGCCCGCGTGGACCTGGGGTGGCAGCTCGCCCGAGGGGTTCGTGCTGCGCCGGGTGCACGCGTCCCAGCTCATGCTGCACTGGGCCGGCGCACCGGAGATCGCCCACCGGCTGGTGGCCGCGGCCGCCTCGGCACCAGCGGCGTCCGCTCCCGCACCCGCACCTACGCCTGCGCTGGCCCCGGCACCGGCGCCTCGGCAACCGTCCCCCATCGAGGACGAGACCAACACCCCGACCGGCGAGATCAAAGCGTGACCCATTCCATGATCAAGGCGTCCTTCACGTAGTTCTAACTACATGAAGGACGCCTTGATCATGGCCACCAGGCGGGAGATCAACGGGTGAGCGGAAACGTGGCGGTGCGGCGGTTCCCGCCGCTGACCGTGTCAACGCCGCGCCTGCACGTACGCCCGACCGAGGCGACCGATGCCAAGGCGGTCGGCGAGGTCTTCGCGGACAAGCAGGTCCAGCGGTGGCTACCGTTCCCCAAGGAGTGCGGCCCGATCGACGGCGCCGCCTGGTGCACCGAGGCCGCCAAGGAACGGCGCGACAGCGGCAGCGGTGACCACTACGCCGTGGTGCGGCGGGAGGACGACCGGCTGGTCGGCTGCCTGTGGACCAAGCGCACCGACTGGGTCGCCCGGGTCACCGAGGTGGCGTACGCGATCACGCCTGAGGCCCGCGGGTTCGGGGTGGCGCCCGAGGCGGTCTGCGCGCTGGCGATCGCGTTGTTGCTCGAGCACGGCTTCCAGCGGGTCGAGGTGCGGGTGGCGCCCGGCAACACGGCGTCCCGGCGGGTGGCGGAGAAGGCGGACTTCACGTATGAGGGTCTGCTGCGCAACGCCGGCCACGTGCACAGCGGCCGCGTCGATCTCGAAGTCTGGTCCCTGGTCGCCGCCGACCTCTCGCCCTAACCCGCTGCCGCCATGCAGCGGGCCGGCCGGAGATCTTGACGTTCTGGCGTCGCTATCACGACGCTGCGGCGTCAAGATTCACCAGGGCAGTGGTGCGCCCGCCATGGTTATAGGGCGGGGAGGTGTTGGCGGTTGGCGAGGACGTCGCGGAACAGGTCGCCCTTGGCCGCGATGCGGTCCAGGACGGTGCGGATGGTGAAACGGTCCGGGGTGAGCGTGGGGTCGTCGAGCTCGTCCCAGTCGATGGGTGCCGAGACCGGCGCGCCGGCGGCCGGTCGAGGGCTGTAGGGCGCCACGAGCGTCTTGTTGATCGCGTTCTGGGTGTAGTCGAGCCGGGCCCGGCCGCTGCGCTCCCTGACCTGCCATTTCCAGCTGACCAGATCCGGGACGACGGCGCCGCCGGCTCGCGACAGCCGTTCGACCCACGCGCGGGTGGCGTCGAAGTCGAGGCCGGGGACGATCGGCACCCAGATCTGGATGCCGCGCCGCCCGGTCACCTTGGCGCGGGCGCAGACGCCGAGGTGCTCGAAGGCCGTCCGGTGCAGCCGGGCGAGGACCAGCAGGTCCGGCCAGCTGGTCGCGTTGCCGGGATCGAGGTCGATCAGCGCGTACGTCGGCTGGTGGGGCCGGTCGACGCGGGACGTCCAGGGATGCCACTCCAGGGCGCCGAAGTTCGCTGCCCAGATCAGCGCGGCCGGCTCGTCCACGACGAGGTATGTCTGGGTCTCGTCCGGGTCGGCGTCCGGGTTGGTCCAGCGCGGCAGCCAGTCCGGCGCGTGGTCGGGCACCTCCTTGTGCCAGAACCCCTTGGCGTGGGCGCCGTCCGGGTACCGGTGCATGTTCAACGCGCGTCGCGTCAGATAGGGGAGCACGGTGGGGGCGATCCGCGCCGCGTACCGGAGCAGTTCCCGCTTGGTGACCGGGTCCTCGCCCGGCCGCGCCGGGAACAGCACCTTGTTCAGGTTGCTCACCCGCAGGTCCCGGCCGAAGACGTGCCACACGCCCTGGGATCGCAACCGGTCCAGCTGGGCCAGCTCGTCATCGGCGACGCTGGGCGCGGATGGTTTCAGCGCGACGGCGGCGCGGGCGGCCATGCCTCCGGTGATACCCACCGACGACCCGACCTCCCGCCATGAACAAGGCGTCCTACAGGTCGTTAGACCGCCGTGAAGCACGCCTTGATCATGAGGGGTTAGTCCCAGCAGAGGCAGAAGGGTTTGCCGGCGGGGTCGGCGTAGACGCGCCAGTTCTCGCCGTCGCCGGGCAGGCGGGTGGCGCCGATCGCGAGCGCGGCCCGCTCGGCCGCGTCGATGTCGGCCGCGTCGACGTCGACGTCGAGGTGGAACTGCTGCGGGTGTGCCGGATCCCGCCAGCGCGGCGGCACATACCGCTCGACCTGCTGGAACAGCACCGGCTGGGCGCCGTCCTCGCCGATCATGGCCATCCCGTCGCCCTCGTAGGTGACCGGCTTGCTCAGCAACTCGCTGTAGAAGGCGCTCAGCTCCTTGGCGTCCGCGCAGTCCAGCATCACGCCCATCAGCGTGGTGCCCGGGTTGTCGGCCTTCAGGCAGAGGTCGAACGGATGGCCGGCCGGGTCGGCCAGCGTGTGCCAGGTCTCGTTCCGCCGGAGCACGGTCGCGCCGAGGGTCACGGCGCGGTCCGTCGCGGCGTCCAGCTCCGGTACCCGCAGGTCGAGGTGCGCCTGCTGCGGGTGCTCCGGGTCGGGCCACTGCGGCGGCGCGTCGTCCGGCGCGTACTGGATGCCGATCCGCCAGCCGTCCGCGGTGGTGAGGGTGACCCACTCGTCGTCGGCGTGGATCTGGGTCCAGCCGGCCAGTTCGCGGTAGAACGTGGCGAGCCTGGCGATGTCGCGCGTGTCCAGCACGACGTTCCGTAACGTGCCAATCATGAGCCACGTGTACCACACACCCCCACTAACACGCCGACCCACACGGCGCTCTAACGACTTGTGGCACGCCTTGATCATGGGCGCGTAGCGCCCGAGAGATCACTTGACGATCGACGCGGGTGGTGGGGTGAAGTCGCGGACGGGTTCGCCGCGCAGCACGTCGCGGAGCGTTTCGGAGACCGAGTTGACCGGTTTCTGGGACTGCCAGTCGCCCACCGCGTTCTTCGGGTTGTCCGGGTCGGCGATGAAGGCGGCGGCCGCCAGGTCCGGGGTGAAGCCGATGAACCACGCGGCCCGGGTGCTGTCGGTGGTGCCCGTCTTGCCGGCGACCGGGCGCTTCACGATGCCGTACACGCCGGAGGCCGTCGACCAGTCGCCGCAACTGCCGCGCGCGGCCTTGTACCCGGTCACGCAGCGCGCCGCGTCGGTGGCGGCCCGGGCGACGGCCGTGCTGACCGCCCGCATGCAGCGCGGCTTCACCACCTGCGCGAGGACGTCGTCGGTCGCGCCGTCCGTGCGGGTGATGGATCGCACCGGCAGCGGCTCGCAGTACTGGCCCTCGGCGGCGACGGTGGCGTACGCGTTGGCCATCTCCATCGGCGTGGCGTCGGAGACGCCGAGGGTGAACGCGCCCCAGCCGTCCCGCTTCCGGGGTGAGGCCTGGAGCTTGTCGATATCGGTGCGCCAGCGCATCCCCAGCCGCTCCGCCATCTGCACCGCCTTGCCGGCACCGACCTTCTGCTCGAGCTGGGCGAAGTAGGTGTTGACGGACTTGCCGAACCCGGACCACATCGCGTGCCGGCCGGTCATTTGCGGGTTGGCGTTCTCGGGACACCACAGGCCGCCGCAACTGGCGGTGCCCCCGGCGAGGTACTTGGTGACGACCCGCTGCGGCGCGTAGATGTACGTGGACAGCGGCATTCCGGCGTCCAGCGCGGCCAGCATGGTGAACATCTTGAACGTCGAACCCGCCTGGTACCCGGGCATGTCGCCGCCGCCGAGCAACGGGTTGACGGTGTTGGGGTAGTTGCCCCGGAACCGTTCCCGCATGGCCGGGTCGGAGTGCGTTCCGTTGCCCTTCTGGTTCAGCGAGTAGATCCGGTTCACGGCCATCGCCTTGATGTGTCCGGTGCCGGGCTGGATCGCGACGAGGCCGTGCGCCCACTTGCTGCGCATCGGTTCCTTGGCGAATACGTGTTTCTGCGCGGTGGTCTGCACCTTGGGGTCGAGCGAGGTGACGATGCGGTACCCCCCGCGGCGCAACCGGTCCTCGCGCTCCTGTGCGGTGCCGCCGAGCGCCTTCTGCTCGGTCCACCAGGTCTTGAGGTAGTCGCAGAAGAAGCCCCAGTTGTTGATCTTCCGCGCGACCGAGACGCATTCGTTGGCGGGGGTGGTGAGTTTGAGCCGGATCGGTTCGCTCTTGGCCTGCTCGGCGGCGGCCCGGGTGAGGAATCGCAGGGCGGCCATCCGGTCGATGACGTAGTTGCGGCGTGCGGTGGCGGCGCGCTGGTCCTTGACCGCCGGGTCGAACTCGGACGGCGCTTTGACCAGACCGGCGAGCGTGGCGGCTTCGAGCACCGTGAGGTCTCGGGGGTGCTTGGAGAAGAACACCTCCGCGGCGGCGTAGACACCGTAGGCCCGGTGCCCGAAGTAGGCGGAGTTCAAGTAGCGCTCCAGCACCTGCGCCTTGCTGTAGTGCTTCTCGAGCTCGACGGCGAGCCGCATCTCCCGGGCCTTGCGGAGCGGGGTCTGCTCGGTGGCGGCCTGCACCTCGACCGGCGACTGGGCGCTGTCCCGCAGCGCCATCCGCACATACTGCATCGTGATCGTGGAAGCGCCCTGCTGCACCTCGCCGCCCTTGCTGTTGGCGACGAACGCGCGCGCGATGCCCTTGGGGTCGACGCCGTTGTGCTGGTAGAAGCGCGAGTCCTCGGCCGCGATGATGGCGCGCTGGATGGCGGTTGACATCTCGCTGAGCGGGACCGGGCGGCGGTGCTCCTCGTAGAACATCGTGATCAGCGTCTTGCCGTCGGCCGCGTACACGTAGGTGGTCTGCGCGGGCGGCACCAGGTTGAGCACCGAGGGCAGGTTCGCGAAGACGTCGCCGACCTTCTTGGCGCTGAGGCCGGCGGCGGCCGCGATGGGAAAGGTGGCGCCGGCGACGACGACTCCGGCGACGAGCCCCACGCTCACCAACGGCGAGAGGCGGCTTGCGGTGGAACGGACCCCGTGAAGCACCACACTCACAACCTATGACATAGGCGGTCAAGACAAGATCTAAACGGCCAAATCCACCCCATGCGCGCCGCTCCCGCGCCGCCGGGCATGATCTAGTTCATGGGGTACGCGGGCGGTCCCGACCTGACCCACCACGGTGACGCGGAAGTGGCGCCGGGTCTGGTCGATCTCGCCGTCAACGTGCGCCGCGCCCCGATGCCGCCGTGGCTCGCCGAGCCGGTCACCGCGTCGCTGGCCACGCTGGCGGCGTACCCCGATCCGGAGCCCGCACGTGCCGCCGTCGCGGCGCGGCACGGCCGGCCCCCGGCGGAGGTGCTGCTGACCGCGGGCGCCGCCCAAGGCTTCGTGCTGCTCGCCCAGGCGCTGCGCGGCGCCCGCCGGGCGGTGGTCGTGCACCCGCAGTTCACCGAGCCGGAGGCCGCGCTGCGCAACGCCGGCGTCGACGTCACGCGGGTGCTGCTGCCGGAGCGCACCGGCTTCGCGCTCGACCCCGCGCTCGTGCCCGCCGACGCGGATCTCGTCTTCGTCGGCAACCCGACCAACCCCACGTCGGTGCTGCACCCGGCCGATGCCGTCACCGCGCTGGCCCGGCCCGGGCGGGTGCTGGTGGTGGACGAGGCGTTCGCCGACACGACCGGCGAGGCCGAGTCGCTCGCGCACCGCCGCGACGTGCCCGGGCTCGTCGTGGTGCGCAGCCTCACCAAGACCTGGGGGCTGGCGGGGCTGCGCATCGGGTACCTGCTGGGGGAGCCCGACCTGCTCGCCCGCCTGGCCGCCGCGCAGCCGCTGTGGGCGGTCTCGACGCCGGCGCTCGCCGCCGCCGAGGCCTGCGCGACCCCGGTCGCGGTCGCGGCCGAGCGCCAGATCGCCGCGGACCTGGCCGCCGACCGCGCCCATCTGGTCGGCGCCCTGCGGGCGCTGCCCGGCGTCACGGTGGCGGGCCGCCCGGCGAGCTCGTTCGTCCTGGTCCGCCTGGCCGGCGCGGACCGCGTGCGGCTGGCGTTACGGGAGCAGGGGTACGCCGTGCGGCGCGGCGACACGTTCCCCGGGTTGGGCATCGACTGGTTACGGATCGCGGTGCGGGACACTGCCACCACCGATACTTTCGTGGCGACCCTCGCCAAGATCTTGGAGGCCTGATGTTCGGTGATATCCGTCCGCTCGACGAGGACGCGATGGCCGCGGCGCGCGACCTCCAGGCCCGGCTGACCAAGCCGGCCGGCTCGCTCGGCGAATTGGAGGAGCTGTCCATCCGGCTGGCCGGGCTCGCCGGCACCTGCCCGCCGCCGCTGCCCGAGCCGGCGGCGCTCGCGGTCTTCGCCGGCGACCACGGCGTGCACGCCCAAGGCGTCACCCCGTGGCCGCAGGAGGTCACCACCCAGATGGTGGCGAACTTCCTGAACGGCGGCGCGGTGGTCAACGCCTTCGCCCGGCAGGTCGGCGCCTCGGTCACCGTGGTCGACGTCGGCGTGGCCGCCGAGATGGAGCCCGCCCACGGCCTGGTGTGCGCCCGCGTGCGGGCCGGCACCCGGGACATGACCGTCGAGCCCGCGCTGACCCGCGACGAGGTGACCGCCGCGCTGGAGGCCGGCGTCCGGGTCGCGTCCCGGCTCATCGACGAGGGCGCGCGGGTGCTGCTGACCGGTGACATGGGCATCGCCAACACGACGCCGTCCGCCGCGCTGATCGCCGTGTTCACCAGCTCACCCGCCCCCGCGGTCACCGGCCGGGGCACCGGGGTGGACGACGAGACGTACGTCCGCAAGGTGGCCGTGGTCGACGCGGCGCTGCGCCTGCACCGGCCCGACCCGGCGGACCCGGTCGGCGTGCTCGCGGCGGTCGGCGGCCTGGAGCACGCGGCGCTGGCCGGCTACATCCTCGGCGGTGCGGCGCGCCGGGTACCCGTGATCCTGGACGGTGTGATCGCGGCGTCCGCGGCGGTCACGGCGGCGGCGTTCGCGCCCGAATCGGTCGGCGCGATGGTCGCGGGCCACCGGTCCGTGGAGCCGGGCGCCACGGTGGCGCTGCGCCACCTGGGCCTGAGCCCCCTGATCGACCTCGGGCTGCGGCTCGGCGAGGGCACCGGCGCGGTGCTGGCGCTGCCGATCGTGGCCAGCGCCGTACGGGTGCTGCACGAGGTGGCGACGTTCGACTCGGCCGGCGTCTCGGAACAGGACGACTCGGCAGCGTCCCCCGACCCCGACCCCATGATCAGGGCTGCTCACAGGTCTGAGTCGCGAGCTTCGCGCGGCGACTCAGACCGTTCGTCCCTCACGTCGTTAGAGCAGCATGAAGGACGCCTTGATCATGACTGAGCTGTATCCCTTGGCGCTGCGGCTGGAGGGCCGGCGCGTGCTGGTGGTCGGCGGCGGCGCGGTCGCCAGCCGGCGGGTGCCCGCCCTGGTCGCGGCCGGCGCCCGGGTGGTGCTGGTCAGCCCGAGCCTGACCCCCGCCCTGCAGTCGCTGGTCGACGCCGGCCGGGTGCACTGGGAGGCGCGCCGCTTCCAGGCCTCCGATGTGGACGGCGCCTGGCTGGTGCAGGTGGCGGTCGACGACCGGTTCGCGGCGGCCGCGGTGAGCGCGGCGGCGCTCGAACGGCGGGTGTTCTGCGTGCGCGCCGACGACCGGCACGAGGCGACCGCGTGGACGCCGGCGGTCACCCGGCACGGCCCGGTGACCGTGGCCGTGACCGCCGGGGGCGACCCGCGCCGCGCCTCGCTGATCCGCGACGCGATCCGCGAGGGCCTGTCCGACGGCACCCTCCCCGGCTGCGCCGTGCCCACCCCCGCGGGCGCTGGTACAAGGAAGGGCCCCTTGTTATCGGATTCCGCGGAAAAAGGGTCCCCTCTTAACACCAAGCCGCGCGGGCACGTGGTGCTGGTGGGTGCTGGGCCCGGTGACCCGGAGCTGATCACCGTCAAGGGGCGGCGGATGCTGGCCGAGGCCGACGTGGTGGTCGCCGACCGGCTGGTGCCCGGCCTGCTGCTGGACGAGCTGCGGCCCGAGGTGGAGCTGGTCGACGCGTCGAAGATCCCGTACGGCCCGGCCAAGGCGCAGGACGAGATCAACCGGATCCTGGTGGACCGGGCCAGCGCCGGCCTGACCGTCGTCCGGCTCAAGGGCGGTGACCCGTACGTGTTCGGCCGTGGCGGCGAGGAGGCGATCGCGTGCGCCCGCGCCGGCGTACCCGTGACCGTGGTGCCCGGCGTCACCAGCTCGATCGCGGCGCCCGCGGTCGGCGGCATCCCGGTGACCCACCGCGGCGTGGCGCACGAGTTCACCGTCGTGTCCGGTCATGTGGCGCCCGACCACCCGACGTCCCTGGTGGACTGGCCGGCGCTGGCTCGGATGCGCGGCACGCTGGTGGTGCTGATGGGGCTGAAGAACCTGCCCGCCATCGCGGGCACGCTGCTCGCGAACGGCCGCGATCCGGGTACGCCGGTGGCGGTGGTGCAGGAGGGTACAACGGCGGCCCAGCGGGTGCTGCGCACGACGCTGGCGAGGGTGACCGAGGACGCGGCCACGTTCCGCCCGCCGTCCGTCGTGGTGATCGGCGAAGTCGTCGACGTCCTCTCCCCCTGACCCGCTCCCCATGATCAAGGCGTCCCTCATGTCCCCGCCCACCACCCCTACACCACAGCCGACTACAGGGACGCCTTGATCATGATGGTGTGGAGGTGTTCGGGCGCGAAGAAGTCGGCCGGTGACAGCACGCCGGCGTTCAGCCGGGCGAACGCGTCCATCGCCGCCGGGTTGCCGTTGATGGCGGTCAGCAGCTGGACGAGATCGGGCGGCGGCGGCTCGAGGGCGGCCAGCTCGCAGGTGAACTCGTACATCGGCAGCACCTGCCGGTCGCGGGCCGACTGGTAGCCGCTCATCGCGACCTCGTACGGACGCCGACCGGAGAGGCTGTCGTCGAGCGCGGCGGCGCACAGCTCCGCGTCCCGGAAGGCGTCCTGGATCCCCATCGCCGTGATGAAGTCCTTGTTGTACCCGGCGTCGCCGACCAGCGCCCACCCCTGCCCGAACGGCGTGCGGAAGTAGTTCGGCACGGCCATGCCGGCGAACCGCTCCTCGCGGGCGGCCGCGTCGACGCGGGCGGCGAAGTCCGGCGCCAGCGCGAGCGCCTTGAGATAGTTCCCCTCCACATCCGTTCTGTTCGCCTCGAACTCCGCGTACGGCCAGCCGACCACGACCAGGGTCAGATCGTCGTGCGTCGGCCAGGCCGCGAAGCCCCGGTCGGGCCGCACGTAGGTCTCGAACCGCCCGCTCATCGGCAGCCCGCTCCAGTAGGTGTAGTAGCCGCAGAGCAGTGGCGGTTTCTCGTGGTACTGGTCGAGCCGCACGGACCCGGCGACGAGCGACCGCCAGCCGTCCGCGCCGACGACCACCCGGGCGTGCTCGGTGACCGGCGCCCCGCCGCCCCGCGCGTGTCCCCGCACGCCGGTGACCCGATCGCCGTCCATCAGGATCTCATCGACCACGAAGCCCTCCCGCACCTCGGCCCCGGCCTCGGCGGCGGCGTCCACCAGCAGCTTGTCCAGCACCGTGCGGCGCGGGGCGTACGCCACCGGCGCCTCGGCGGTGCCCGGTGCGCCGGCCAGGGTGAATGGCCCGAAGTCGAACGCGTATCTGGCGATCGGCGGGCAGCCGGTGGCCATTAGCCGGTCCAGCAGGCCCCACCTGCGTAGCGCCGCCACGCCCGGCGGGTGGATGAGGTGGGTGGAGACCGTGTCGCTGGGGAACGTCGCCTTGTCGACGACGAGCACCCGGTAGCCCTCGCGGGCCAGCAGCATCGCGGTCGGCGAGCCGGCGCACCGGGCGCCCACCACGATCACGTCATAGCTCTTCTCGGCCATGCTCCTGACGCTAGGAGCCGGACGACCCGCCGCGCGTCGGGGAAAGCGCGCAGGTCGGCGAGTACACAATTCTGTGTAGGCATGTTGTGTAGGCCCATGATCGAAGCAGGGCCCAGGGAAGCGGGTCAGACCAGGCCGTGTTCGTAGGCGTATGCGGTGGCGGCCGACCGCGACGCCAGATCCAGCTTGCCGAGGATGTTGCTCACGTGGCGCGCCACGGTCTTCTCGCTGAGGAACAGCTCGGCGGCGATCGTCCGGTTGGTCTTGCCGGCCGCCACGAGGCGGAGCACCTCGACCTCGCGCGCGGTCAGCCGGCCGGCCGTGGTCGCCGCGCGCATGGCCAGCCGCTCCACCCGCCGCAGGTCGGCCGCGGCGCCGAGCTTGCGGAATCCCCAGGCCGCCGCGTCCAGCTCCAGGACCGCGCCGTCGTGGTCGCCGAGCGCCCGGCAGGCCAGCCCGATGAGCTCCCGGGCGCGCGCGGCGTCGTACGGAGCGTCCAGCTCTCGCCAGAGCGCCCACGCTCGGCGCAGCACCGCCACGGCGGCCGTCCCGTCGCCGGCCGCGAGGTGGACCGCGCCGGTCGCGTGCGTGGACACCGCCCGCGCGTACGGCGCGTCGAGATCGCCGGCGATCGCCGCGAGCTCCGCGGCCGCCTCCTGGGCCGCGGGGACGTCGCCCGCGGCCAGCATGACCTCGACGTACGCGCTGAGCAGGTGCGCCCGGGGGAGCCGGCCCGGTGCCGCGCCGAGCACCGTGCGGATCGCGGCGGCGGCCGCGTCGACCTCGCCCTGGGCCAGCCGCAGCAGCGCGAGGCCGGGCTGCGGGTTGAAGCCCCGCCGGCTGGCCTCCCGGTACGCCTCCTCAGCGGCGGGGAACTCGCCGCGCAACCGGTGCACCTCGCCGACCTGATAATGCGCCATGGCGGCCGCCGGCCGGTCGGCGAGCCGCCGGCAGGCGTGCCGCGCCTCGTCGAGCGCGTCCGGCCACTCGCCCTGCACCTGCATGAGCTGGGACCGGTGCACCAGGCACTGGCCGCGGAACGGCACCAGGTCCGGCTGGGTCTGGCACCACTGGGTGAGCGCGGCGGTCCACTGCCGGGCCCGACGCAGATCGAAGACCGCCTGGCACTCCAGCAGCACCGCGCAATACACGATGCCGGCGATCCGCGGCGAGATCTCACCGGCGGTGACCGCGACCATCGCCTCGTCGAGCAGCGCCACGCCCTCGGCGATCCGGCCCGCCCGGGTGAGGGCCTCGCCGCGGCCGAGCGTGCCGATGGCGATCAGGTCGGGTTCGCCGAAGCGGGTGCCGATCTCCGCGGCCCGGGCGAACGACGCGTACGCGTCCAGCGGATCGGCGTCCAGCGCCGCGAGGGCCACCGGGATGAGCAGATACCCGCGCTCCGCGCAGTCCGCTTCCCGGTCGTCCAGCAATCGCCGCGCCCGCGCCAGCCAGCCGCCCGCGCGGACCTCTTCGCCGCGGAGCAGCAGACCGAACGCCAACCAGAACGCGCACCGGGCGGCCCGCGGTCCGTCGCCCAGCCGCAGCCACTCCTGATGTGCCCGGAGCCAGGCGTCGTCACTCGCCTCGTCGTGGCCGGTCAGGTACGCGGTGTTCGCCAACCGTTCCAGGTCGTCCGCGGTCGACGCCGCGACGGCGAGCTGCTCGTACGCCCGCCCCCAGTCGCGCCGCTGGTACGCGTCCCGCCCGTCGGCAACCATCAGCCGCAACGTACCGCGTCTCCCCATGATCAAGGCGTCCCTCAAGCTGTTAGAACGACTTGAGGGACGCCTTGATCATGGGAGGTGGGTCAGGGGAGGGAGAGGGTCGCGCGGAGGCCGAGGTGGTCGGAGAGGGCGACCGGGCCGCCCGGCAGCGGTTCGGTGCCGGTGAACAGCACCTCGGTGTCCGTCACCGTGATCGCGTCCGACACCAGGATGAAGTCGATGCAGTACGGCGTCTGACCCTTGTGGAGGTACTCGGCGCGGAACGTCGGCGGGCAGCGACCGTCGAACGCGTCGGTCAAGCCCGACTTCGCCACGAAGTCCCGATGGAGCACGCTGTCGCCGGCGACGTTGAAGTCGCCGCACACGATCGTCGGAGCGGCCGCGTCGCGCGCGACCTCCGCGAGGCGGGTCAGCTCACTGCGCAACAGCGGGGTGTACCGGTTGGACTCCGACCAGTCGCCGTCGAAGTTGGCCACCGGGTGCGTGTTGACGATCCGCGCTGCCGGACCGGCCAGCTCGGTGACCAGGGCGCCCTTGAGCGTGGCGTGGAACAGCGCGCGCAGCGGCAGGTCCGCGGTGCGTCGGGGCAGCGGGAAGCGGTGGTACCGGGTGCGGGCCACCGGGAGGCGGGACAGCGTCGCGAGGCCGCCCGCCGGACCCGCGCCGGACGGCCGGAAGCTGACGTGGCGAAACGACGGCATCCGGGCGGCCAGCCGGCGGAGATGCCAGTACGTGAACAGCTCCTGGAAGCACACCACGTCCACTGTGGATGCCTCGAAGGCGCGGGCGATCGCCGCGTACCGCTCAGCCAGTTGCGAACTCCGCAGCGGGATGCCCCGCGTGTTGAGCGACGCCACACTCATCTCCACCATCGCCCAAGCTTCCCCTACCACGATCAAGCGGGCGCGCTGTGCGTCAACGGCTTCGCCGCCGCGATCCGCCGAAGCGGCATCCCCTCATGATCAAGGCGTCCCTCAAGGCGTTAGAACGACTTGAGGGACGCCTTGATCATGAGGATAGGAGGAGGGCGCAGCGGATCAGGCCCAGGTGGCTGTAGGCCTGCGGGTGATTGCCCAGCCCGCGCTCGGCCAGCGGGTCGTACTGCTCGGGCAGCAGACCGGTCGGGCCCGCCGTGTCGACCATCTGCGCGAACAGCTCCTCGGCGTCGCCGCGCCGCCCGGTCCGCAGATATGCCTCGATCAGCCACGCCGTGCACACGTGGAACCCGCCCTCGTGCCCCGGCAGGCCGTCATCCCAGCGGTACCGGTAGACGACCGGCCCGCTGCGCAGGTCGGATTCGACCTTGAGCACCGTGGCGAGAAACCGCGGGTCGTCGTCGGGCAGCAACCCGGACAGCCCGATCCAGAGGCTGGACGCGTCCATCTCCTCGTCGCCGTACGCCACCGTGTACGCGCCGGCCTGCTCGTGCCAGCCGTACTCCAGGACGTTGTGCCCGATCCGGTCGCGCAGCGCGGCCCACTCGGGCCGCTCGCTGTGCGAGCCGGCGCCGTGCCGGCGCAGGACGTGCAGCGCCCGGTCGACGGTCAACCAGCACATGACCTTGGAGTACACGTGGTGGCGCGGCGGCAGCCGGGCCTCCCACAGGCCGTGGTCGGGCTCGTGCCAGCGCCGGGCGACGGCCTCGACCATCGCGTCGAGCACCCGCCACTCCTCGTCGCGCACCGCGCCGCGGGCGTCGGCCACCGCCGCCAGCAGGTCGGCGACCGGACCGAACACGTCGAGCTGCAGCTGGTTGTTGGCCAGGTTGCCGACCCGCACCGGGCGGGACCCGGCCCAGCCGGGCAGCGTGTCGATGACGGCTTCGGCGCCCAACTCGTAGCCCTCCACCGTGTACAGCGGGTGCAGCCGCTCCGGGTGCCCGCCGGTGCGCGCCACGCAGGCGTCGACCCAGCGCAGGAACGCCTCCGCCTCGCCGAGCGAGCCCAGGTCGACCAGCGCCCGCGCGCTCATGGCCGCGTCGCGGAACCAGCAGTACCGGTAGTCCCAGTTGCGCACCCCGCCGACCTCTTCGGGCAGCGACGAGGTCGCGGCCGCGAGGATCCCGCCGGTCGGTGCGTAACACAACCCGCGCAGCGTCAGCGCCGAGCGCGACACCAGGTCGCGGGCGGTTTCCGGCAGGCGCAGACCAGCGGCCCAGTCGCGCCACTCGCGCTCCGCGGCGGCCTGGCGTTCCATCGGGGGTACGCCGTGCGGCTCGACGCTGTTCGAACCGAGGCGCAGCTCCACCGCCACCTGCCCACCGGCACGCTCCAGGTCGACCACCGCCCGGGCGGTGTCGTGACCACCGTCGCGCCTGATGTCCCACTCCACGCCCGGGGAGTACAGGGTGACCGGCTCGTTCGGCCCGAGCACGAGCAGCCCGTCGCCGAGCGGCTGGAGGCGGACCGTGACCTGCCCGTACTCCGGCCGGGGCGCGAACTCCAGCCGGGCCGACACCCGCCCGGAGATCACCCGGACCAGCGTCGAGCGCTGGCTCTCCTCCAGCCAGTCCGTGACCGTGAGCCCTGACCAGCGGGTCTCCACGGTCATCGTGCCCGGCCGGTAGCGCTGCCCGAGCGGGATGCCGCCGCGCTCCGGGCCGACCGTGAAGTGCCCGGCCGACGGCCCGCCCAGCAGGTCGGCGAACAGCGCCGACGAGTCCGGCCGCGGGTGGCAGAGCCACGACACCTTGGCCTCCGGGGTGAGCAGTGCGACCGTGCGACCGTTGGCCAGCATCGAGTGCCGCTCGATCGGGACCGCGCGCTCCCCGAACAGCCAGTTGCGACGGGTCCGCAGCAGCAGCGCCAGCACCCGGGCCGCGTCGATCGGCTCGGCCACCCGGTACGCCGCGGCGGTGTCCCCGGCGCCGATCCTGATGCCCACGTCGGGACCGTGCAGCCGCGCGAACGCCGGCTCGTCGGTCGCGTCGTCGCCGATCACCAGCGCGGCGCTCGCCGAGATCTGGGCGCGAAGCTGGTCGACCGCGGCGCCCTTGTCGGCGGACAGCACCGAAAGCTCCATCACCTGCTTGCCGTTCGTCACCGACACGCCCGGCCAGGTGGCCGGCCCGGTGCGCAGCGCCTCGGCCACCCGCCCGGCCACCTCCGGCTCGGCGGCCCGCAGGTGGACCGCGACGCTCGCCGGCTTCGACTCCAGCCGCACGCCCGCCTGCTCCGCCACGATCTCCCGGACCACGGTCTGCAGCCGGGTGCGGGTCTCCACCAGCTCCGGCGCCAGCCGGGTCACGAACCCGATGTCGAACTCGGTGCCGTGGCTGCCCACCAGACGCACCTCCGACGGCAGCCGGGAGAGCGCGGCCAGGTCGCGCAGCGCCCGCCCGGACACCACGGCCACCGTCGTCTGCGGCAGCGTCGCCAGCGCGCGGACCGCCGCCACCGCCTCGGGCAGCGGCACCGCGTCGATCGGGTCGGCGACGATGGGCGCGAGGGTGCCGTCGTAGTCGCAGGCGACCAGCAGTTGGGGCACCCGCGCGATGCGGCCGATGGCGGCCCGTAGCTCCGGGTCCATCTCGGCCACCGCCCGCTGGTCGAGGTCGACCTCGGAACTGGGGGCGGTCACTACGCCGCCTCCGGCACGCCCAGCTCGTCCAGGAACGCGCGCGCCCAGTGGCCCACGTCGTGGGTGCGCAGGTGGCGCTGCATGAGCCGCATGCGCCGCCGCGCCTCGCCGTGATCGACGCTGACGGCGCGCAGCATGGCGTCCTTCACCCCGTCGGGGTCGTGCGGGTTGCACAGGAACGCCTGGCGCAGCTCGGTGGCGGCGCCCGCGAACTCGCTGAGCACCAGCGCGCCGCCGGTGTCGGTGCGGGCCGCCACGTACTCCTTCGCCACCAGGTTCATGCCGTCCCGCAGGGGGGTCACCATCATGACGTCAGCGGCGCGGTAGAGCGCGGCCAGCTCGCTGCGGCTGTACGACTGGTGCAGGTAGTGCACCGCGGGCGTGCCCACCCGGCCGAACTCGCCGTTGATCCGCCCGACCTCGCGCTCCACCTTCACCCGCAGCGTCTGGTAGTGCTCCACCCGCTCCCGGCTCGGCGTCGCCACCTGCACCATCACCGTCTCCGGCACGGTCAGCTTGCCGTCGGCCAGCAGCTCCCGGAACGCCTTGAGCCGGCGCTCGATGCCCTTGGTGTAGTCGAGCCGGTCGACGCCCAGCACGACCGTCTTCGGGTCGCCCAACTCCTTGCGGATCTCCTTGGCCCGCGCCTCCACGAGCGGGTCGGCCACCAGCCGTTCCATCTCCGCCACGTCGATCGAGATCGGGAACGCGCCGGCCTTGACCCGCCGGCCGTCCACGACGATCGTCTGGCCCTCATACCGCAGGCCGAGCAGGTGCCGGGCCAGCCGGACGAAGTTCTGCGCGGCCAGCCGCTGCTGGAAGCCCACCAGGTCGGCGCCGAGCAGGCCGCGCAGCACCTCGGCGCGCAGCGGCATCTGCATGAACAGTTCGATCGGCGGGAACGGGATGTGCAGGAAGAATCCGATCCGCAGGTCGGGCCGCAGCTCGCGGAGCATTGCCGGCACCAGTTGCAGCTGGTAATCCTGCACCCACACGGTGGCGCCCTCCGCGGCCACCTCGGCGGCCGCGGCCGCGAAGCGCGCGTTCACCACCCGGTAGGCCTCGCGCCAGCGACGCTTGTAGACCGGCGTCTCCACCGCGTCGTGGTAGAGCGGCCAGATCGTGGCGTTCGACTGGCCCTCGTAGTATCGCTCCAGATCCTCGGCGCTCAGCGGCACCGGGTGGATGCGGATGCCCTCCAGGTCGAACGGCTCGGGCGCCTCGCCAGCACCGCCCGCCCAGCCGACCCAGGTCCCCTTGTACTGGGCGAGCACCGGGTGCAGCGCTGTGACGAGCCCGCCGGGGCTGCGCCGCCACTGCCGCCCCTCGGAGGTGATCACCTCGTCGACGGGCAGGCGGTTGGCCACCACAACGAACGAACTGCGAACCGTCACGCTCCGTACACCTCCGGTGTCCAGGGGCTTTCTCAGAGCCTACCTGCCCTGATCAGAGCCCTCCTGACACCACCGCCCCTCCCCATGATCAAGGCGTCCCTCAAGTCGTTAGAGCTACTTGAAGGACGCCTTGATCATGGAGTGGTCTACAGCTCGATGACCGGCCACTCTTCGACGAGGAATCGCTTCACCTCTTCCGCTTTGTCGGTCATGATCGGCACCATCGGCCGGCTCGCCGCCTCGATGGCGGCCTGAGCGACATCCATCTGTTCGATCGCCCGGGTCCAACCGCCCAAGATGCTGCACATGTCGCGCTCAACCGGCGTCACGATGACGTTGGGGTGTTCTGCGAGTACGTCGAGGAGGTGCCAACCGTCGCTATCGATGCGCCGGTAGGCCTCTGCGAGGCAGAGCGCGGGTATGACCACATCTTCCGCTCGCTTGGCGAGCCTGGCGATATGCGTTCCGACCTCCGGCAGGCCCTCGGCGTAGCCAAGAACAGCGCTCGTCTCCAGGACCAGGCCGGCGTTAGCCATGAACACCCGCCCGCATGCGCATGACTTCGGCGTACAACTCGGCAGCCTTGGCTCGTGCTTCCGGGGTGATTTGGGCGTGCAAACGGTCGACCTCGGCCTGGGCCTCGGCCATGTCTTGGTCGGTGATGGTGAAACCGGCTTCGCGGAGCTGCGTGCGGGCCACGTCGCCTACCATCAGACGGCGGACCGCTTCGGTGACGAAGGCCGCCGGGTCGTCTTTGCCGGCGATGACCTCGGCGACGTCGTCGGGGACGGTGAGCCGGACTTCTTTCGCCATACCCGGGACCGTAGCCCCTGGGACCGGCTGGCGAAACGCCGCGAACGGGTGGGGCGCTGTGCGGTGAGTGGACTCATGCGGCGGAAATTAGAGAACCCAGTTCCTTGGCCGCAAGGCCCCACCGGCATGTCGCGCTCCACCTCCTCCTGGCCCCCGCCACCCACCATGATCAAGGCGTCCTTCAAGTAGTTAGAACGACTTGAAGGACGCCTTGATCATGGGTATTAGGTAGGGCGGGTGGATTGAATATGTAGTGCGCCGAAAATGGTTACGTAGTAGGCGCTGAGCTGGGAAAACTCTGCCTGAAAATTTCCTTCTTGACATGATTGATCGCCGTGATTAAATGACGTGATCCGTGCCTGAATAGTGGAGGAAGAATGAAGTTCCTCGGCAAGGCGCTCAGTTTGGGAATGTCATTTGTGCTGGTCGTGACGCTGGCTCTGGTCAGCGAAAGCGCGGCGGCCCCGATCACGTCCTCGGCGCGTGACGACGCGCGATTCGGCCCGGCGGTGGCCGCGGATCTCGAGTCCGCGCTGCTCACCGCCCATCTCCAGCGGCGTCCGATTCGGGTCGCGGACGGGGGACCGGCAGCGCCCCAGGCGTGGGCCCAGCCGGACGGCACGCTCACGCTCGTGCGCGGGAAAACCGGCGCCGCGCCCCGCGGCCCCGCAGGTTGGACGCGGATCGCGATCTCCCGCGCCCGGGTCCGGTACGCGCCGCCGCTCGCCGCCCCACGCGTGGACGTCGGTCCGGCGGCGCCGGGTGCGCCGCGCCGCGCGTCGAGCCGCAAGCCGGTCTTCAGCGCGGTCGCCACCGCGCCGGCCGGCGACAACCTTCGCGTGGAGTTCGAGCTGTACCGCGGCGACCAGCGGGTCAAGCGGGTCGGGAAGCGCGTCGCGCCGGGCGTCACTGTCACCGTGACCCCGAGCGACTTCGGCCTCTCCGCCCTCCGCGCGCGCACGACGTACTCCTTCCGCGCCCGGCTGCGCGGCGCGCACACCGATTCGCCCTGGTCGAGCCGGGTCCAGGTGGTCGCCGACCCGGCGACCGCGACGCCCGCGGCCGCCGTGGCCCCGGCCGCTCCCGCGTATCTCACCGCGGCGGCCGCCGCGACCGTGGCGGTGACCAGTCCCGAGGACGGCGACACCACCGCCCGGCGGGTCAGGCTGACCGCGACCGGCACGACCGGCTACACCGGCGCCCGGTTCCAGTACCGGCGCGGTGCGGCCGACACCTGGAAGGACATCCCGGCGGGGCACGTCGTGACGGCCGCGACGGGAGCGGCCGTGAGCTGGCCGGTCACCGTCACCAACGGCGTCTCCACCCCCCTCGTCTGGACCGCCACCAGCACCCTGGCCACGGACGGCACCGTCTCGGTCCAGGCCGTCTACAGCGGTACCGCCGGCACGCTGTCCTCGTCGCCGGTGGACGTCGTCGTCGACCGCAACGCCAGCACGGCGACCGACACCGCGGTCGGCCCCGGCGTGGTCAACCTGCTGACCGGCGACTACACCATGACGGCTACCGACGTCTCGCTGTTCGGCGCGACGGTGAGCCGCACCGCGTCCTCGCGCCGGCCGGCGCTCGGTGCCAGCCAGGACGGGCAGGTGCCGATCTTCGGCCCGCAGTGGACCAGCGGGGTGATCATTCCCGAGACGCAGTCGCTCTACACCGGCATCCGGCCGACGTCGACGACCTCCGTGCAGGTGATGCGCGTCGACGGCGGCTGGGTGGACTTCACCGCGACCGCCGGCGGCGGGTGGGCGCCCCAGCCCGGGGCGGACGACCTGGCGTTGACCGGTTCGCTGACCGGTTCGTTCATCCTCACCGACAACGAGGGCGGCAGTACGACGTTCGTGAAGACGTCGTCGACCGGTACGGCGTGGCAGGTCTCGACGACCTACTCGCCGACCGAGAACTCCACCACCAAGGTGGTGTCCGAGGCGGTGACCAGCGGGTCCACCACTCTCGCCCGGCCCACGATGATCATCAGTCCGACCGCCGCCGTCGCCGCGGCCACCTGCCAGACGGCTCCCCAGACGCGGGGCTGCCGGGTGCTCCAGTTCGTGTACGCCACCGCGACGACGGCCACCAGCGGCACTCCCGGCGACTACGCCGGGCGGGTCAAGCAGATCCTGCAGTGGGCGACCTCGCCCGGCGCCACCGCGGCCACCTCCGTCGCGGTGGCCGCCTACACCTACGACACGGCGGGCCGGCTGGCGCAGTCGTGGGATCCGCGGATCAGCCCGGCGCTCAAGACCGCGTACGCCTACGACAGCGCCGGCCGGATCGTCGGGTTGACGCCGCCCGGTGAGCTGCCGTGGACGTTCACCTACGGCACCGCGGGCGGTACGGCCATCGCGGGTGACGGGATGCTGCTGACGGCGTCGCGGCCCACCCTGGTCGCGGGCAGCGCGTCCACAACAGACGGTGGCACCGCGACCACGTGGATGGTCTACGGGGTGCCGCTGTCCGGCAGTGCCGCGCCGCACGCCATGTCCGGCGTGGACGTGGCGGCCTGGGGCCAGACCGACGCGCCAGTGGACGCGACCGCGGTCTTCGCGTCCGGTGAGCTGCCGGCCTCCCACACCGGCTCCGACACCACCATGTACCCCACCGACTACTGGTATGCGACGGTCACCTACCTGGACGCGGTGGGTCGGGAGGTGAACACCGCCACGCCCGGCGGGCATCTCTCGGCCGTCAACTACGACCAGTTCGGCAACGTCGTCTGGCAACTGTCGGGGAACAACCGGAAGCTGGCGCTCAGTACGTCGGGTGACGAGGCGCGCCTCGCGACGCTCGGCCTGTCCACCAGCACTCCGGCACAGCGGGCGGCGCTGCTCGCCACGACGTCGGTGTACAGCGCGGACGGGGCACGCCAGCTGGAGCAGTACGGCCCGCTGCACATGGTGAGCCTCGCCGGCGATCTCTACACCGAGGGCAAGCCGTACCTGTCGCCGGGCGCCTGGGTGCCGGCCCGGCAGCACACCGTCTACACCTACGACGGCGGACGGCCGACCGACGGCAGCGCCAAGGTCAGCGGCCTGGTGACACGGACCGCCACGGGCGCCGCGGTGCCCGGCTACACGACGGACGGCGACATCCGGATCGAGGCCGCGACGTACGACTGGACCGCGGGACGGCCGACGGCCAAGGTGACCGATCCGGACGGGCTGGCGATCACCACGACGATGGCGTACGACAGCCAGGGGCGGGTCGTCAAGACGACGCTGCCGAAGGCCAACGGGTCGGACGCCGGCACCACCACGACCAGGTACTGGTCGGCCACCGGCTCGGGGACGTGCGCGGGGCGGCCGGAGTGGGCCGGGCTGGTGTGTCAGGTGGCGCCCGGCGGCGCGATCACCGGTGGCGGGTCCAACCCCACGAGCGTGCCGACCCGGACCACGGAGTACGGCCGGGACGGCCTCGCCACGAAGGTGACGGAGGTCTCGGGCTCGGTGACCCGGACGACGACCTCTGGACACGACGCCGCCGGGCGGTTGATCTCGTCCGCGGTCACCGGCGGCATCGGGGCGGCCGTGCCGTCCCACAACGTGACCTACGCCAGCAACGGGCGGCCGGCGTCGGTGTCGGTGACGGGTGGCGCGACGACGACCTACACGTACGACGTGCTGGGCCGGATGATCGGCTACAACGACGGCGCCGGCGGGGTCACCGCGCTGGCGCACGACGCCCTTGACCGGGTGGTGAAGGTCTCGAACAACATCCCGTCGACGACCACCTACACGTACGACCCGCACGAGGAGCCGCGCGGCATGCCGGTCTCGGTGACCGACTCGGTGGCCGGCACGTTCACCGGCACCTACGACGCCGACGGCGAGCTCAACCGGCAGACGATGCCCGGCGGGGTGACGCTGGCGGAGTACCGCGACGAGGCGGGCAACCCGATCGAGCGCCAGTACCACTCGTCGAGCGGTGCGGTGCTGGCCTACGACTGGGTCGACCGGACCGTCCACAACCAGTGGGCCAGCCGCACCCTCACCTCCTCGACGTCCGCGGACCAGGAATACCGCTACGACGCGGCGGGCCGGCTGACCGGCGCGGACGATACCCGGAGCACGGTCTGCACGGCCCGGACCTACGCGTACGACGCCGACACGAACCGCACCGCGTCGGCCACCGCGACGGCGGCGGCCGGGGCCGGCTGCCCGAGCGGCGGCACGGTCACGGCGCACACCTATGACAGCGCCGGCCGGCTGGTCGACGCGGGATACGCCTACGACGCGTTCGCGCGGACCACGGCGGCGCCGGGCACCACGCACGAGTACTTCGCCAACGACCTGGTCCAGCGGCAGACCGTCGGGGCCGCCCGCCAGACCTGGACGCTGGACGCGCTGGGGCGGATCGGCACGTCGACCACCGAGGCGCGGAACGCCAGCGGGGTGTGGCAGGCGACCGGCACCACCGTCAACCACTACGTCGGTAACGGCGACAGCCCGGGGTGGATCACCGACAGCGCGAGTGGCAACGTGTCGCGCCTGGTCGCGGGGCCGGAGGGGCAGACGGCGGCCACCACCGGCGCCACGAGCGGCACGGCCCTGCTCCTCACCGATCTGCACAACGACGTGATCGTCCAGTACGCGGTGGGCACCGCCGCCGCGTCGGTGTACGGCTTCGACGAGTTCGGCAACCCGCGCGCCGGGCAGACGGCGACCCGCTACGGCTGGCTCGGCGGCTTCGAGCGGTCGGCGGCCACGCCGAGCGGGGTGATCCTCATGGGTGTCCGGCTGTACGCGCCCAGCCTGGGCCGCTTCCTCCAGGTCGATCCGGTGCCCGCCACCGACGCCAACGCCTACGACTACGCCGGCCAGGATCCGCTGGCCAAGCAGGATCTCGGCGGGCTGAGGAAAAAGGTGTGGAAGAAGCGCTGGGGCATCAAGTACGGCCTCGACGTCTACTACAACCGCAGGGAGACCAAGGACCTGCGGGACCTCACCGACGCGTGGGCGCAGATTATCGAGAACTTCTTCCGCAGCGCGCCGTGGTGGTGGGTACGCGACATCATCGAGGGGGTCTACACCTACGCGGTCCGCCTCGCCGTGATGGCGACGATCGCGGCCAGGCTGAAGAGGTGCGTCTATTTCGTCATCCGTGCGTGGGGCCAGTTCTCGACCTATATCTACGGCCCAGGAGGCTACTGCAAGTAACCCTCCCCACCATGATCAAGGCGTCCCTCAAGTAGGTAGAACTACTTGAGGGACGCCTTGATCATGGCGTGGGCGAGGTCGCCGCGCGCGGAGACGCCGAGCTTCCGGTACGCCCGGTACAGGTGGTACTCGACGGTCCGCCGGCTCAGGAACAGCCGCGCGGCGATGTCGCGGTTCGTCAGGCGCCGCGCGGCGAGCCGGACGACCTGCGATTCCTGCGGCGTCAAGCCGGGCACGGCCGGAGGGTCGTCCGGCGTGGCCTCCGGCGCCTCGCCGGTGGCGGCCAACTCCGCCCGGACCCGGTCGGCCCACGGGTGCGCCGCCATGCGCTCGAAGATCTGTTGGGCGGCGCGCAGATGGGGGCGCGCCTCCGCGCGCCGGCGGCCCCGCCGCAGCCATTCGCCGAAGGCCAACTCGGTGCGCGCCCGCTCGAACGGCCGTCCGCCCTGCGCGTGCAGCGTCACCGCGGACCGGTAGTGCTCCTCGGCCGCCGGGCCCTCGGTGGCGAGGGCCCGGCAGCGGAGTAGGACGGCGTCGGCCCAGGGCAGCTGGATCTCGTCCGCCCACGCCGCGAACCGCGCGAGCGGCTCCTGGGCGCACTCCCGCCGCCCCGCGCGGAACGCCGCCTCGACGAGGTCGGGCGCCGCCCAGGCGGACAGGAAAGGGACGAACGCGTCGAGCGGGAGCCGTTCGAGGCGGTGCAGCGCCGCGGCGTACCGGCCGAGCCCGAGGTCGAGGAGGCCGCCGGCCCACGTGCCGAGGGCGGCGATCGGCCCGATGCCGAGGGACTGCCCGTGCCTCGCCAGGTCGCCGGCCAGCAGGGCGCACCGCTCCTCGGCACCGCCGAGCGCGGCGAGCAGCGCGAGCACCGCGGTGCCGAGCGCCGCACGGCGCGGCTGGCCGGTTTCCACCGCGAGCCGTACGCACTCGGTGGCGGCCGCCGCCGCGTCGAGG
Organism: Actinomycetes bacterium KLBMP 9797; assembly: GCA_037414955.1. Taxonomy (GTDB): domain Bacteria; phylum Actinomycetota; class Actinomycetes; order Mycobacteriales; family Micromonosporaceae; genus Phytohabitans. Next base: position 11,676 of record JBBEWH010000065.1, on the reverse strand, counting down.
TGCTCGCCGCGGAACAGCTCAGCGGCGGCGAGCGCCGCCAGGGCGATCGGTAGCCGGCCGGTCTTACCGCCGGCGCGCAGCTCCGCGACCAGCGCCGCGGCCAGTCGCGCGCCGGTGGCGTCGGCGCCGGCGAACACGCACAGGAGGGCGTTAACGGCGGGATCGTGGCCACCGGACGGGTCCCGGAGTGCGGCTCGCACCGCGCCGAGTCCCTCGCTCGGGTCGCCCGCGGTCCGGCGTGCCAGGTCCACCGCCACGCGCAGGTGCGGGTCCGCGCGCGTCTCCGGCGGTACGGCGAGCCGCTCCAGCCCGCGCAGGACGTCCACGGCGTGCGCCCCATCGCCGGCGAACCACGCCCGCCACGCCGCTTCCATGAGCAGCGGCAGGGCGGCCGCCGGATCGCGGCTCGCCACCAGCGCGGCGCCGGCGAGCAGCGTCAGGCCCGCCTGATGCGGGGAGACCAGCTCGAACTCCGCGTCCGCGCGCAGGTGGGCGAGGTGCGCGAGCAGCGCCGGCTCGTCGGCGAGCCCTTCGGCCCGGCCGGTGAGCGTGATCACGTGCCCCATGCGGCCGGCATGGCGGGCCGCCTCCGCCGCCGCGGCGAGCAGACCCGCCCGCGTACCCGGATCGGCGGTCAGCTCCGCCGCCCGTTCGTAGGCGGCGGACGCCTCCGCGTGCCCGCCGCGGACCGCGGCCACCCTGGCGGCGGTCGCCAGCTCCGCGGCCACGCCCGCGTCGGGCTCCAGCGCGGCGGCGGCGCGGTGCCAGGCGCGCCGGTCCGCGTGCGCCGCGTCGGTGTACGCCGCGGCCAGCGCCTCGTGCGCGGCCTTCCGCCGGGCCGCCGGAGTGCAGCGATAGACCGCCGTCCCGGCCAGCGGATGACGGAAGACCAGCGCCGAGCCGATGACCTCGACGAGACCGTCCTGTTCGGCCGCCGCGAGATCGGGCAACGTGGCACCGAGCCGGTGCGCCGCGCGCAGCAGGGTGGACATATCGCCCGTACCGTCGGCGGCGGCCACGAGAAGCAGCGTCTGGGTGCGGTCGGGCAGCCGGCGGATCCGGTTCCCGAACACCGCCCGGGAGCGTCCGGCCGAGTGTGTGCCGGCCGCTACGTACAGGGGCAGCGGCGTGATCCGGCCGGCCCGCTGCTCCGGGCTGAGCTGGGCGGCCATCTCGAGCAACGCGAGCGGGTTGCCGCCGGCCTCCGCGCTGACGCGGTCGCACACCCCGGCCGGTAGCTCTCCCACGGCGGCGCTCAGCAGCCGGGCGGCGTCGGCAGCGGCCAAGCCACCTAGGCGAAGCTCGGGGAGGCCGGGCGCCAGGAACGCGCTTTCGCTCTCGCGGGTGGCCACGATCAGCGCGACGCCCTCGACGCCGAGCCGGCGGAGCAGGAACAGCAGCAGGTCAGCCGACGCCTGGTCCAGCCAATGCGCGTCGTCGACCAGGCACAACAGGGGCTCACCACCGGCGAACGCCGTCATCAGGGCGAGCCCCGCCAGCCCGGCGAGAGAGCGATCGCCGCTGGTCGGCGGGCCGAGCCCGAATGCGGCCCGGATCCCGTCGGCCTGAGGGCTGGGCAGCGCGCCGACGTGCCCGAAGGTGGCGCGCAGGAGCATGTGTGCCGCCGCGAACGGCAGGTGGGACTCAGACTCGACGCCGGTGGCGGAAAGGGTGCGCATGGCGGCGACTTCGCGGGCGTGGTCGAGGAGGGCGGACTTTCCGGTGCCCGGGCCTCCGCTGATCACGAGTGCGCCGCCGTTGCCGGAGCGTGCGCTGGTGAGGAGGGTGTCGATCACCGACAGCTCGCGAGAGCGCCCGAACAACACCGGCCCGCCGGTCATCGTCCGCCTCACCACCACTCACCGACCGCAACGTCGACCGATGGCGAGATCCTGTCAACCGTCCACATAGGTGGGAAGAAGGCCACGCCCCTTCTTGAGCAAAACTTGAGTCCGGCTCATGATCCGGGGCGTCCCTCATGTCGTTCCAGCGACATGAGGGAGGCCCCGATGGTGGTGGACGGCGGGGTGTGGCTCGCGGGTGTCATACGACCATGAGGGAAACGCGTTGGCCCTTGTAGGCGCCGGGCTTGCGGGTGACGATCGTGGCCCTCAGGGCGACCGCCTCGTGCACGGCGTGCCGGGTGGCCAACTTGCCAGGCAGTTGGCCCACCTCGATCGCCGCGTGTTCGGTCAGTGGCAGGGCGGTGAATCCGGAAGTGAGCAACAGTGGCTCCCAACCGCCGGAACCGGCCTGCAGCCGGTCTTCGGCGTCGGCGAGCGCGGCGGTCGGCAGCATGAGCTGAAGCTCGCCGTTCTCGGCTTGGGTGAGCATCGTCAGCAAGGCCGGGTGGCCGCCGAAGAGGTCGATCAACGCGGACGAGTCCAGCACTCGCGGAGGCCTCATGCGGCGTCACGCCCCATGGTGCCGTAGAGCCGCTCAAGCTCCTCGTCCGCGCGCCGCTGTCGGGCTTCGAGGTCGGCGGCCTCCTCCGGCGTGAGGGGAGGCGGAACCTCGAGGCCGTTGGCGGCGCAGAAGCGCTCGACGGCGGTGCGGGGTTGTGCTTCGTGAAGAGTAGTCATGCTGCGGGAAGGTAGAGAGGAGCGTTGGTTGGTGCAACGATGCACCGGCATGTCGGGAAACTTTGCAAGATCAAGGCGTCCTTCATGTCGTTATAACGACGTGAAGGACGCCTTGATCTTGGGGGCTCGTGGGGTGCGGTGGGCGAAAGGCGGGGGGACCTGTCAGGATTGACGACGGCCCGTACCGCGGGGCAGGCGAGCCCGTGAGGCGCGAAACGCAAAAACATCTATTTGGAGGTAGGCCGCACCGTGGCCCAGTACATCTACGTCCTGGAGAAGGCGCGCAAGGCGCACGGCGACAAGGTCGTGCTCGACAACGTGACGCTGAGCTTCTTGCCGGGCGCCAAGATCGGTGTGGTCGGCCCGAACGGCGCGGGTAAGTCCAGCCTGTTGAAGATCATGGCGGGCCTTGACCGGCCCAGCAACGGCGAGGCGCGGCTCATGCCGGGCTACACGGTGGGGATGCTCGCCCAGGAGCCGCCGCTCAACGACGCGAAGACGGTCCTCGGCAACATCGAGGAGGCGGTCGCGGAGACCAAGGCCAAGCTGGAGCGGTTCAACAAGATCGCCGAGCAGATGGCCACCGACTACTCCGACGAGCTGATGGAGGAGATGGGCAAGCTCCAGGAGGAGCTCGACCACGCCGACGCGTGGGACATCGACTCCAAGCTCGAGCTGGCGATGGACGCGCTGCGCTGCCCGGCGCCGGACGCCGAGGTCATCCAGCTCTCCGGGGGCGAGCGGCGCCGGGTGGCGCTGTGCAAGCTGCTGCTGGAGGCGCCCGACCTGCTGCTGCTCGACGAGCCCACCAACCACCTCGACGCCGAGAGCGTGCAGTGGCTGGAGCAGCACCTGGCCAAGTACGCCGGCACCGTCCTGGCCATCACCCACGACCGGTACTTCCTGGACAACGTGGCCGGCTGGATCCTGGAGCTCGACCGCGGCCGGGCCATCGGATACGAGGGCAACTACTCGACATACCTGGAGAAGAAGGCCGCCCGGCTCGCCGTCGAGGGGCGCAAGGACGCCAAGCTGAAGCGGCGCCTTTCCGACGAGTTGGAGTGGGTCCGCTCGAACGCGAAGGCCCGCCAGACCAAGTCGCGCGCCCGCCTGGACCGGTACGAGGAGATGGCGGCCGAGGCCGAGCGCACCCGCAAGCTCGACTTCGAGGAGATCCAGATCCCGCCGGGTCCGCGTCTGGGTAACACGGTCATCGAGGCGCAGAAGCTGGTCAAGGGCTTCGGCGACCGGGTGCTGATCGACAACCTGTCGTTCTCGCTGCCGCGCAACGGCATCGTCGGCATCATCGGTCCGAACGGTGTCGGTAAGACCACGCTCTTCAAGACGATCGTCGGGCTGGAGAAGCCGGACGCCGGTGGCGTGAAGGTCGGCGACACGGTTCAGCTGTCCTATGTAGACCAGAACCGCGAGGGCCTGAACGGCGACAAGACCGTGTGGGAGGTGGTCTCGGACGGGCTCGACCACCTGATGGTCGGCAAGGTCGAGATGCCCTCCCGGGCATACGTGGCGGCCTTCGGCTTCAAGGGCCCCGACCAGCAGAAGCCGACCAAGGTGCTCTCCGGCGGCGAGCGGAACCGGCTCAACCTGGCGCTGACGCTGAAGATCGGCGGCAACGTGATCCTGCTCGACGAGCCGACCAACGACCTCGACGTGGAGACGCTGTCCAGCCTGGAGAACGCGCTGCTGGAGTTCCCGGGGTGCGCCGTGGTCATCTCCCACGACCGGATGTTCCTGGACCGGGTCGCCACGCACATCCTCGCCTGGGAGGGCGACGACGAGGACCCGGCGAAGTGGTTCTGGTTCGAGGGCAACTTCGACGCGTACGAGAAGAACAAGATCGACCGGCTCGGCGCGGAGGCGGCGCGGCCACACCGCGTGACGTACCGCAAGCTCACCCGTGACTGACCGGTTCGTCTATCACTGCGCGGTGCGGTGGTCCGACATGGATGTGTACGGCCACGTCAACAACGCGCGGTTCCTCACCCTGTTCGAGGAGGCCCGGGTGGCGCTGATGTTCCGCGCCGCCCGGGACGCCGGCCTGACCTCGCTGGAGGACGGGGTGGTGATCGTCCGCCACGAGATCGACTACCTGCGTCCGGTCGACTACGGCGACGCGGTGCGCATCGAGATGTGGATCGAGGACATCCGGGCGGCCCGGTTCGCGGTGGGTTACGAACTGTTCGACGACGGGGCCGTCGCGAGCCGCGCGCGGTCCGTCTGCGCCCCGTTCGACCTGCGCGCACAGCGGCCGCGCCGGCTCACCGACGCGGAGCGGGCGTTTTTGAGCGGGTACGCGTGATGCACCTCACAAAGATGCTCCGCTGCGCTCCACATTTCCGCGGGGACCCCGCATGAATAATCTCGCCCGTCAGGATCTCGGTGCCTTCCTCGCCCGGCTGGTCCGGCTGGAGCCGGCGGCCCTGGTGCGGCTACGCCGCGCCGGCGATGACCGCACCGTGCTCTGGGGGCGGCTGCCGTGGGCGGTGCTCGTCAGCCGCACCGTCGCCGGCGCCGCACCCGACGGCGACGCCACGGTGTCGGCGGCCGAGCTGCTGTCCGAGGTGGAGCGCGGCGGCGCCGCGCTACCGAGAAGGCAGGACGCCGCATGGCGCTGGCCGTTGCCGCCGCCGGCGAGCCGGGTCGTGGAGACGATGCCGGCGGCTGAGCTGCGCCGCATCGCGGCCGCCGCGGCCGGCACCTTGCGCGAAGCGGCCACCCAGGGCGTGGCCGGCCGGCCGGTGGCGGAGCGCGCGGTGCGGGACGCGTTGCTCGATCACGTGGCGATCGTGGTGACCACCGGCGGAGCCCGCGTGGAGGTGCCGCAACGGCTGATCCAGGGGGTCGCGCGGATGGGCTTTCTCGGCCGATCGGACGCGACCGGCGACGACGCGGTGCGCGTACATGTTGCTGGCCGGTGGGTCGGACTTGCCGCACCTTACGGTGCGGCCTGGCTCCTGCCGGCGAGTCAATTCGCGGTACGACCAGCCGCTGGTCGTACGAATGGTTGACCCCCTATAGTCTCTCTAGCCCGGGGCTGCCGTTCGGGGGATGCCTGAAGCCGGCTATCCGGGTAGCGTCGTGCGACGGGTCCAACGCAACGTAGGCGGCTGGATCCGCTGGGGAGTGAGGTGCGCGAGCGATGCCGTGGTGGTCATGGCGCCCCGGTCACCCTGGTAGTGGTGAACCGGAGACCCGAAACGGAGTCCGTGGAGTCCAACGCAGCACAGTCCGAAGGGTCGGGGTGCCCACGCAACGAGAACCCGACCATATGACCGTACCATCCCATTTGTCCACCATGGACGAAATGGCCGTGTCCGTCGCGCCGGTCACGCTGAGCCGGATCGGCGAGGCGCTGGAACTGCTCGACGTGCGGTTCCTCGCCGACGGCGACGGGAGCCTCCTGGCCATGTGGGAGCGCCACGCGGTGCTCTTCACATTGGAGGGTCCCGACGACGAGATCCTGGTCATGCGGGCCCGGCCGCACTCGACAGTGCCGCCGGACTGGGCCGACCGGGCCTACCGCGTGGTCAACGAGTGGAACCACACCCGCCGGTTCTGCAAGGCGTATGTCGGCGACCCCACCGAGCGTGGCCAGTTGCCGATCTACGCCGAGATGCAGGTGCCACTCAGTGCGGGGGCACACGACGCGCTCCTGGTGGAGTTGCTCGACTGCGGCGCGGCGGTGGCCACGTCGTTCGTCGAGTGGCTCACCGCGGGGGGCGCGGTGCTGAACTCCCCATTATCAAGGCGTCCCTCAAGTCGTTCTAACTACTTGACGGACGCCTTGATCATGGGTGCGGACCGTGCGGCGCGCGGTCAGGGGAGCGGGAACATGCCGAGTCGGGCGTGGTATTCGCGGCCCAGGCTGTCGGTGTCGGAGCCCACCCACAGGCCGGCCGGCGTGGCCAGGAACGCCCGCACGCCCACGCCGCGGCTGCGGGTCGGGTTCCAGGCCAGCGCCCGCCCGGTACGCGGGTCGATCGCCCCGATGCCCGGCCGGGACACCGCACCGGGCCCGGCCGACTTGTTGCCGTGCGGGTTGTCCAGCCACTGCTGGTGACCGCCCACGTAGATCGCGGATCCGGTCACCGCGACCGCGAAGAGCGTGTTCCCGCCGGTGTGGTTGACCCACGCCGGGCCGTGCCAGCCGGCGCCGGCGGTCTGGAACCGGGCCGCGGTGTTGCACAGCCGGGTGTTGCCGGCCGCGTGGCCGGTGCTCACCACGACGAAGTACGAGCCGTCCGGCGCGAAGTCCACCCCGCGCAGGTATGTGTCGTACGTGACGTCACAGTCCGGCTGGTAGGCGTCGGTGTACCAGTTCGTGACGACGGCCCGCGGGCCGCTGACGTCCAGCAGCGCGACCTGCCGGCGTGGCAGCCCCGCCGCATGGGTGATCGCGCCGATCACCGCGAGCCGCCCGCCGTCGGGGGACAGGGCGAAGTCCTCGACCCGGGCGCGCGCCGCCCCGATCGCGGTGAGCTGGGCGTCGAAGCCGGTGTCGATCCTTCCGGACCGTGTCGACAGCCGGGCGAGGGCCACCCGGGCCACGCCGTTGACCTGGGTGAACGCGCCACCCACGTAGAGCCGCGGCCCGGCGACCGCCAGGGCCCGCACATCCCCCCAGTTGATCCGCGCCTGGAACGACGCCAGCCGGCCGCCGGAGGCCAGCGACAGGCGGGTCAGGCCGCGCTGGCCCACGCCGTTGACGGTGCGGAACGCGCCGCCGACGTACACGGTGTTGTCCGGGCCGGCCGCCAGCGCGTACACGGGTCCGTCGAGGTGGGGCGCGAAGCGGCGGATGGCGCCGTCGTGGGCGCCGAAGGCGAACAGGTGGGTACGCCGGTAGCGGAACGCCCCGTCGTGGCTCGCCACGCTGGTGAAGTCGCCGCCCACCACCACGGTGTCGCCGACCACCGTGATCGCGCGGACCGTGCCGTCGAGCACGTGCGGCGTCCAGTCGACCGGGTCGGCGGAGACCACGGCGGGCTGGGCGACGTCGGCGACGGCGGGCACCACACCGGCGGCGGTCGCGGCGGCGAGCACGGCAGCAGCGAACAGTCGGCCTCGCATAAGTGGACCAACGACCGACCACGCTTCGCTGTTATGCCAGGTTGATCCTCTTTGCCGGCTCTTCTTCCGCGGCGTTCACCATGAAGTACGCCGCCCGCTCCAGGTAGTCCCACAGGGTGGTCCGCTGCTCGTCGGTGAGGTCGAGTGTGTCGACCGCCCGCCGCATGTGGTGCAGCCAGGCGTCGCGTTCGGCGGCGCCGATCCGGAACGGCGCGTGCCGCATCCGCAGGCGCGGGTGGCCGCGCTCCGCCGAGTAGGTGTTGGGCCCGCCCCAGTACTGCATCAGGAAGAGGGTGAGGCGCTCGGTGGCCGGACCGAGGTCGGCCTCCGGGTACAGCGGCCGGAGCACGGGGTCGGAGGCGACGCCGGCGTAGAACTCGTCGACCAGCTTCCGGAACGTCGCCTCACCGCCGACGGCGTCGAAGAAGTTCACCCGACTATTCTGCCACGCTGCGTTCTTTGGTGATCTTCAATGAATGCTTGGGCCCGGTCGGCGCCGCGCTCGCCCCGTTCTGCCGGGCGGGGTCGCGCAGCTCGGGCGGCATCGTCGCCGCGGCCGCGGTGACCGCGGCGTTGAACCGGTCGGCGCTTGGCCACCGGGAACCGGCCAGCGCGATCAGCAGGACGCCGGCGATGCTCCAGACGCCGACCACGACCGGGATCGAGAAGCGGTCGGCGAGCAGACCGGTGGCCAGCACCGCCGCACCCTGGATGGCCTGGATGCCGGTCTGCATGACCCCGAACGCGCGCGCCCGGTAGCCGTGCGGCAGGGCTTGGACGAACAGCCCGTTGGCCGCGGGCATCATGCCAGCCGTCGCCATGTTGCAGGCCGCCGTCATGATCACGATCGCGATCGGATGCGGGTTGAGCAGGGCGGGGACCAGGCACAACGGTGCGAGCGCGGCGAACGGCCGGATCAGGCGGCGGCGCACTTCGGGCCGCAACAGGCGGGCGGCCGCCAGGCCTCCGATGATCCAGCCCACCGGCGCGGCCGCCATGATCACCGCCTGGGCGAGGCCCCGTCCGGCCTCGCTCTTGGTGGTCTCGGCGGCCCACCCGGCGGCGAGACCCTCCGGCACGATCGCGAACAGCATGGTGACGAAGACCAGGATCGCGATGGCCCGCAACACCGGGGTGTAGAAGACGACCCGGAAGCCCTCGGCGGTCTCCCGGAGCAGGTGGCTGCGGTGCTCCTCGGTCATGGCCGCCGGCCGGGGCCGCAGCCCGAACCGGATCACCACGGCGGATATCCCGAAGGCGATGGTGTTGACCCAGAGACCCATGCGCGGGTCGTATGCGGTCAGGCCGGCGCCAGCCAGGTATCCGGCGATCGAGGCGGCCTGCCCGGTGCTGAGGTTGATCGACAGGCCCACGACCAGCCGATCGCCGCCGAGGATCAGCGGCAGGATGGCGGAGCGCGCGGCCTGCGCCGGCGGCGCGACCAGCGTGCTGGCGAAGAGCAGCACGAGCACCGCGGCGGTGGGCAGCTGGACGGCGGCGATCACCCCGATCAGCACCATGCGGAGCAGGTCGCCGACGATCATCACGTTCTTGTACGGGTAACGCTCCGCGAGCGTGGCCAGCAGCGGGCCGCCCACCAGCCAAGGAAGATAGGTCACCGCGAAGGCGGCGGCCGCCATGCCGACGGAGGTGGTCTCCTGGTAGACCATCGCGGTGACGGCGGCCTTGGCCAGGTAGTCGCCGAACCAGGTCAGGGCATTGGTGATGAACAGCACCCGGTATTCGGACTCTCCGAACACCTCGCGGAAGGTGGCCTGCCGTTCCGCGGCGTGTGCCTCGTGGGACACGAAGGGGCCTCCATCGTTCTGACGGCGTGGCCACATGGGTGGTGGCGGAACCGGGAACGCCAATAGACAGTCGGCTCGGTGGTGTCGCTCCGCCGTGGAGCTTTTTGCCGATTCTGCCCGATAGTCTGACACATGGCTAGGGCGAACGGCTGGCCCGTCGCATCCCCGACTGAACGAACGGACGATACCCGACCGTACACAAATCCCGCGACCCGGCCGGTCGCACTGCGTGTCCGTCCCACCAGCATCATGATGATCAAACGGTCCCGATAACCGCTCCGGCAACGAACGGGAAAAAGGGGATCAGGTGGGGCCGCCGCGCTCCGCGTTCGGCTCCGCCGTCGGGGCGGACGGCCGGGGGAACATCCGCGCCGAAGCGATCTGCGCGGTGATCCCGGACTCCTCCAGCGCGGTGGTGAGCCGGCGGCGCAACTCGCGGTTGACGTCGAACTGGCCCTCCGCGGTCGTCTTGGCCACCGTGCGGATCACCGCGCCGTCGACCGTGACCTGCTCGACGCCGAGCACGTCGGGCGGTTCGATGAACAGCGAGGCGAGGTCCGGGTCCGCCGCGACCGCCTCGGCCGCCGCGCGCAGCGCTGTGGTGGCCTGTTCCACGCTGGTGAACCCGACCGGCATGTCGATCACCACCATGGCCCAGCCCTGGCTCTTGTTGCCCACCCGGACGATCTCGCCGTTCCGGATGTACCAGAGCACGCCCCGCCCGTCACGGACGGTGGTGATCCGGAGACCGACCGCCTCCACGACGCCGGTGGCCTCGCCCAGATCCACCGTGTCGCCGACCCCGTACTGGTCCTCCAGCAGCATGAACACGCCCGAGATCACGTCCTTGACGAGCGTCTGCGCACCGAAGCCGAGCGCGACGCCCGCGATGCCGGCGCTCGCCAGCAGCGGCGCCAGGTCGAAGTTCAGCTCGCTGAGCACGAACAGCGCGGCGATCGCGAACACCACCGCCGTGATCGCGCTGCGCAGCACCGAACCGATCGCTTCGGCCCGCTGGCGGCGCCGCTCGGGTACGAACTCCGTCGGGTCGGCCGGCGCGCTCGGGATGCGTTCGCGCAGCGGCCGCAGGATGGTCGGTACCGACGTGTTCGACGTGGTGTGGACCAGGCGCTTGATCGTGCGGTGCAGCGCCCAGCGGACGATCATGGCGACCGCGAGGATCAGGATGATCCGGAGCGGCTTGACGAAGATCCAGAAGCTGCTCTCGGACAACCAGGCGTTGTGGGTCCAGTTGAACATCTGCTGGCAGAGGGTGTCCGCCTGGCAGTCGGCCCCTACGGTCGGGGAGGGCTCGGGGGCTTGGGCGAGAGTCACGTCTGTTTTCGTACCGCACGGCTGCCTGGCGCCGCGCGGTGGGGGGACCCCCGGGCAAACCGGAATAAACGGTCAAATTGCCGCAGCGACCTAAAGTTAACGAGCAGGCCGCAATTAGTACGTGCATTTCTGTAACTCATCAGGGACCATTGGCGCACGGACGCTGGTGATCGGCCGGCGTTCACCGAGACATGTTTGTCCGCTGACAGGGAGCTGGTCTGTTCGACCCAGAGAGGTGATCGCGATGCCTGACATACGACCCATGGTGGGCTCTGGAGCATTAGTCCTCAATGCCACCTACGAGCCGCTGTGTGTTGTGTCAGTGCGTAGAGCCGCGATCCTCGTCCTGTCCGCCAAAGCCGTGTGCGTCGCCGACGGCGAAGGCATCCTGCACAGCACCCGTCACCAGTTGCCGGTGCCGTCCGTGGTCCGCCTGACGCGGTATGTCCGGGTGCCCTACCGGACCCACGTCGGGCTCTCCCGGCGGGCCATCTTCGCGCGCGACGGCTGGCGGTGCGCCTACTGCCGCGGTCCCGCCGAGACCATCGACCACGTGTTCCCGCGCAGCCGGGGCGGCCGGCACGCCTGGGAGAACGTGGTGGCGGCCTGTGCCCGCTGCAACCACACCAAGGGCGATCGCACCCCCGCTGAGCTGGGCTGGCGGCTGCACGCTAAACCGGCGGCGCCCAAAGGCATGGCCTGGCGGGTGCTCGGACATCGGGCACCCGACCCACGTTGGGCCGACTGGCTCGACCTCCCGCAGGCGGCATAAACGCCGCCCGTTTTCATGATCAGGGCGTCCCACAAGTTGTTAGGACTACGTGTGGGCACCCCGGCTACAGGGGGGCCGGCCCCGGGCC
>JBBEWH010000064.1:0-10087 GCA_037414955.1 Actinomycetes bacterium KLBMP 9797 | reverse complement strand
TTCTTGCTCGGGGCGCCCCACACGTGGTAACACCGCTTGGGGGCACGCCCTGATCATGGGCGCCGGGCCCGGGTCAGCGACGCGAAGACGATCACGTTGTCGGCGTACCCGGTGCGTCCGCCCACCCACCGACCACCGCACGTGATCAGGCGGAGGCCGGGCCGGCTGAAGTCCTCGTACAGCCGCCGGACCGGCGGCCGTTCCTTCGCGAACCGCTCGACCGAGTTCACCTCGAACACCGCCACCGACCGGTCCCGCCGGGTGATCTCGATCCGCGCGCCAGGCCGGAGGTCGCGCAGGTCGTGGAAGATCGCCGGACCGGTGCGCGTGTCCACGTGACCCACGATGATCGCCGGGCCGAACTGGCCCGGCGTCGGGCTGTCCCGGTACCAGCCGGCCTCCTGCTCGCGCTCCGCGGACGGCACGGCGATCGAGCCGTCGTCGGCGAGGCCGACGCCGTGGACGCCGGCGCGCAGCCCGATCGACGGGATCGCGATCCGGACCGGCCGGCTCGGCGCCATCACCGGAAACTCGCGCGGCGGCGCCGTGCCCTGGTCCGCCCACCAGGGCCAGGACGGGAGCTCGACCTGGCCCAGGCCGGCCCCGGTGGCGAAGGCGCCGGCGAGCGCCAGGCCCACCGCGAGCCTGCCGGTGCGCACTAGACCGGGTCGGACCGGCGGCGGCGCAGGGCGAGCACGCCGAGGACGCCGGCTGTCGCGAGGGCGGCCAGGCCGCCGCCGGTCAGCATCAGCGGTCCGGTGTCACCGCCCGCCGTCCCGCCGCCACCGGTGGCCGGGCCCTTGCTCGGGTGGTCCATCCCGATGACGTACATCGTGGTGGTGGCCGTGCTGCCGTTGGCGCAGGACAGCTTCACCGTGTAGCCGCGCGGGTTGGTGTCCGGCGGCACCGTCACCGCGGCGACCACGAACCCCTGCTGCGGCGCCATCTTCACCTCGCCGAACGCGTCCGACTTGGCGGTGGCGTCGTTGAGGTTCTCCTGGCAGCTGCCGCGGATACCTACCTTGTATCCGGCCTGGATGCTGCTCGGGTTCACCTCGACCCAGGCGCCGTCCGCGCGGGCCGGTGGCGGGCTCATAAGTACCAGGGAGAGTGCGACACCGCTGGTCAGCGCGAGCGTTTTTCCTATTGCCCCCATAACAAGCGATTTTGGCAGCATCCAGGGGCAAAGGGAGGAAAACGGGGCAATCGGCGGGCGCGGCCGGCCGGGGAAGATATGGCGATGGCACAACTTCACGACCTGACCGCGCTGGCGCAGGCCGACCTCATCCACCGGGGCGAGCTGAGCAGCGCCGAGCTGGTCGAGCACTACCTCGCCCGGGTCGCCGCACACAGCGACACCGTCGGCGCGTTCGTCACGGTGACCGCCGAGCAGGCCCGGGCGCGGGCCAAGGCCGCCGACGCCGTCCCGTCCGACCAACGCGGGCCGCTGCACGGCGTGCCGACGGCGATCAAGGACCTGACGGTGACGGCGGGGGTGCGCACCACGTTCGGCTCGGCGGCGTTCGCGGACTACGTGCCGCCGGTCGACGCCGACGTGGTCGCTTTGCTGCGCGCCGCCGGCACCGTCAGCCTCGGCAAGACAACCGCCTCCGAGCTGGGCATCTCGCTCTACTCCGAGGGCCGGGTCGCGCCACCCGCGCGCAACCCCTGGCGCCTGGCGTACACGGCGGGTGGCTCCAGCGGCGGCGCGGCCGCGGCCGTCGCGGCCGGCCTCGTCCCGTTCGCCCAGGGCTCCGACGGCGGCGGCTCGGTGCGCATCCCGTCGGCCATCTGCGGCCTGGTCGGCTACAAGCCCAGCCGCGGCGTGGTCTCCGGCGGCCCGCTGGGCTTCGGCGCGTTCGGCCTCACCACGCACGGCCCGATCGCCCGCACGGTCGCGGACGCCGCCGCGATGCTGGACGCCATCGCGGTGCCGATGCCGGGTGAGCCGTACCCCAGCCCGCCGGCGCCCGACGGCGGCTACCTCGCCGTCGCGCGCCGCGCCGAACCGGGCACGCTGCGGGTGGGCCGCTTCCTCAGCCCGGTGCTGGCCGGCGACCAGCCGGTCGACCCCGCGTGCGCGGCCGCCGTCGACGCGGCGGCCGACGCGCTGGTCCGCGCCGGCCACGAGGTGGTCGAGGTCGCGCCGCCGCTCGGGCCCGAGGTGTGGCCGCTCTTCGAAACCATCTGGTACGCCTTGGCGCTGACCCCGGTGCCACCCGAGCGGGAAGCCGAGCTGCTCCCGCTCACCCGGCTCATGCGGCAGCGCGGCGCGCGGATCGGCGCGGGCGCGCTGATGGCCACTCTGGCCGAGGTGCAGCTACAGGTGCGGCGCGGGATGGCGGCCATCGCCGGGTACGACCTGCTGCTCTGCCCGACGCTGGCGACGCCGCAGGCCCGGGTCGGCTGGTTCGCGGACACCGACGACCCCGCCGAGGACTTCGACCGGCAGCGGCGCTTCTCGCCGTACTGTGCCGTGTTCAATGTCACGGGCCAACCGTCTGTGACGCTGCCCGTCGCTACGACCGCCGATGGAATGCCGGTGGGCGCGCTGCTCAGCGGCCGGTACGGCGCGGACGCGCGGCTGCTCGCGGCCGCCGCCCAGGTCGAGGCGGCCATCGGATGGGGCGACCGGCACCCCGAGATCTGGCGGGCCGCGCCCTCCGCTACCGTGAACCACGTCTGAGTCAGGGGTGAGCGGTGACTGTTACCGAAACGGTGCTTGTCTTCGTCGTCATACCGGCCGCCATCGTGCTGGTGATCTCCGGGCTGGCCTTCGTCGGCAGCAGCGGGCGCGCCGCCAAGCGCTACCGGCCGGGCCGGCCGTTCGAGTTCGCGCCGGTGTGGTTCCTGTCCGCGCCCGAGCAACTCGCCGGGTCCGGGGCACGCGAGCTGACGGCGGCGTCGGGGACGCACGAGCTCACGGCGGCCGATACCGGCAAGGAGTTGACCGCCGCCACCGCGACGAAGAAGGGTGCGACGGGAGGCGCAAGTGACCGTTGGTGAGAAGACCCCCGGTGTGACCGCCCGGCCGGAAGTGCTCGACGGTCCGTTCACGACCCGCCAGCTGCTCCGCCTCGACGAGGCGCTCCGGGTGGCCGACCGGAGCACCGGGCTGACCTTCAGCGTCTACGTCGGCGACCTCGACGAGCCCACCCGCGGGCACGCCGAGAAGCTGCACGGCCAGCTCGCCGACCCCGACAAGTCGGTGATGATCGCCGTGTCGCCCAACCAGCGCATGCTGGAGATCGTGACCGGCGCGGAGGCCCGCAAGCGGATCCTCGACCGCGAGGCCAAGCTGGCCGCACTGTCCATGGTGGCCGCCTTCGGCGGCGGCGACCTGGCCGGCGGCATCATCAGCGGCCTAGACCAGCTAGCCACCCACGCCGGCCGCCCCTGACGCCGCCGCGGCACGCGCGCTCCGCGCGCCCCTCTTCTCCCCGCCGATCAAGGGCTGGGGCACGTGCTTTGATCTTCGATCCGCGTGCCTAAGCCCTTGATCGGCGGGTATGTCCTTGATCGCGGAGCGTCTCGCGCATGATGCCGACGATCCGGTCGGGCCGCTGGTACAGGTCCGCGTCGGTGAAGTAGCGCATCCGCCAACCGCGTACCTCCAGCCAGTTGTGCCGCTCCCGATCCCGCCGCAGCTGCCTCCGATCGAGGTGCGAGGCGCCGTCGTACTCCGCACCCACCCGCCACCGCTCATAGCCGAGATCGAGCCGCCAGCGCGCCACGCCCCACTCATCGACCACGGCGAGCTGCGGCTCCGGCCGCGGCAGCCGCCCATCGTGGAACACCAACCGTAGGTGGGTCTCCTGGCGGCACTCGGACAGCGGTGTGGCCAGCGGCACCAGCTCGCGCGCCTGCCGGACGCCGCGCAGCTTGTCGTGCCCGGCCACCTCGGCGGCCAGCTCCTCGGGCGTGCAGGCCGCCGCGCGCAGGGCGGCGTCCAGCACCGCGAGCGCGTCCGGTCGCGGCAGCCGGCGAGCGAGGTCGACGGCGCACCGTGCGGGCGCGAGACACGGCAACCCCAACACCTGGCGTACGTCGTCGAACGGCAACACCGACTCGTGCGGCACGATGCCGGCACGCTGCGGAACCGGGGTACCGGCGGGCACGGCCACCTGGACGGCATCGTTGGGCAACACGCCGAAGCCGTACAGCAGTGCGGCGGTGTGGCCCGTGAAGACGGCGGCGGGCGGCAGCACGAGCAGCGCGGCGCGCAGCTGGTCCAGCAGGTCGATGGCGCCCGCGCCGTCCAGGTACGCCTCCCGGAACGGATGGGCCAGCCGCCCCTTGGCGCGCGCCCACTGGACCGCGCGCTTGGTGATCCCGGCCCGCCGGAGGCCGTCGATGTCGTAGGCGGCGCGGCCGCCGTGCAGGAGGCGGGGCAGTGCGGCGGCGTCGTCGTAGAGGTCGAGCATGCGGCTGAGGGTGCCGACCCTAGGCCGGCCGCCGCCACCAGCGCATCAAGATCTGTGGATAGCCGGCAGGGCTGTGGAAAAAGCCCTGATCACGCCGGCATGTGCTAGTGGTGCCAGGTCGCCGGCGCGACCTGGACCGCGTACGGCAGCTCGGCCGTCACGCATTGGCCATGGTTGACGCAGCGGTGCAGCTCGTAGTGGCCAGCCGCCGCGCGGGTGTACAGGTGCGCCACCGGGCCGTTGCTGGTGCGCTCGATCCGCCAGTACGACTCGATGCCGGCCTCCGCGTACACCCCCGCCTTGAGGCAACGGTCGAGCCGGCGGCTGCTCGGCGATTCGACCTCGACGACCAGCGCGACGTCGCTCGGCTCCACCCAGGCACCGATCACCGGAGAGCCGGGGAACAGCACGGTGATGTCGGGCATGAGGTAGCTGGCTCCGGCGTGGACGCCCATCCGGCTCACCGCCCGCCAGCCCGGCGGCACGGCGGTGCGCAGGTCGCCCACGACGTCCTCGACGAGCCGCTGATGCTCCTCATCGAGTGGGGCGCTGATGTGCAGGCTTCCGTCGATGATCTCGTACCGGTGGGCATCGTCGGGTAGGGCATGTAGATCGGATTCGCTCCACGGTCGATCCGGCGCGGTGACCTGGAGTGCCACGCTGACCACCTCCTTGCCCTCGTGCCCACCCTACCCAGCTGCCGCGCGGACGCGCTTGGTTTGGCTCGGGCGTCGATCAAGGAGGTTTGGCCCGGGCGTCGATCAAGGAGACAAGCGTCGATCAAGGGCTTAGGCACATGGAATAGAGATCGAACCATGTGCCCAAGCCCTTGATCGACGAGGAGAGGGGCGCGGGCGCCCCGCGCCCGCGTGGCCCGTGCGGGGCGGGGAGCTAGGAGGCGTCGCGGTGGCGGGCTTCCAGGGCGCGGACTACGCCGTCTTTGCCCTCTGCGACCAGGCGGCGTAGCGGGGCGGGGTGGCCGTCCTGGGCCAGCCAGGCGTCGGTGGCGGCCACGGTGGCCTCGCTGACCTGGTAGGCCGGGTAGGCCAGGATCGCGAACTCCTGCGCCGGCTCGCTGTCCCGCCGCGCCCACACCGGGCCGACGGCCGCGAAGTACGCCTCCAGGTAGGGCGCGGTCAGCTCGGCCTGGGTCGGGTGCTGGAAGCCCTGCAGCAGCGCCCGGTGCTCCCAGTTCGGCAGCGCCTCCGGCGACGTCAGCCGCCGCCACACCTCGGCCTTGTTCTCCGGCGTGGGCAGCAGCGCCCGGGCGTAGGTGGCCTCGCGCTCGCCGCTCGCCGTGCGGTCGGAGGCGAGCTCGGCCTCGATGTCGTCGACGCTCGCACGGCCCTTCGCGGCCAGCGACTGGAGCAGCGACCAGCGCAGCTCGGTGTCGATGGCGAGCCCGTCGGGCACGTCGACGCCGTCGAGCCAGTGCCGCAGCCGGGCCAGGTCGTCGTCGGACCGGGCGGCGGAGGCGAACGCCCGCGCCCAAGCGAGCTGGAAGCCGCTGCCGGGCTCGGCGGCGGCCAGCGCGCCGCGGGTGGCGTCGGCGAGCACGGCCCAGCCGGTCGGCGCCCACGCCGGGTCGGCGTAGAAGGACAGCGTGGTGGCGGCCTGCCGGAGCGTGGTGGTGACGAGGTTGATGTCGCGCTCGGCGGGCAGGCCGGCGGCGACGAGGGCGACGTAGTCGCGGGCGGCGAGCTCGGCGTCGCGGGTCATGTCCCAGGCGGCGGCCCAGCACAGCGCCCGGGGCAGGGCGGACTCGAAGCCGGCGATGTGCCGCACGACGGTGGCCATGGACCGCTCGTCGAGGCGCAGCTTGGCGTAGGTCAGGTCGTCGTCGTTGAGCAGCAGCACGTCGGCGGCTGGCTTCCCGGCGAGGGGGAGCGGAGTGCGCTCGCCGGCGACGTCGACCTCGAGGCGCTCTCGCCGGACGAGGCGGTCGCCTTCCACGAAATAGAGGCCGACACCGATGCGGTGGGTGCGCAGCGCCGGGTATTCGGCGGGCGCCTCCTGCTGCACCGACACCTCGGAGTATGTCCCGTCCGGGCCGATGGCGACGGCCGGCCGCAGCGTGTTGACCTGCGCGGTCTCCAGCCACTGGGCGGCGAACTTGCGCAGCTCCCGACCGGACGCCGCCTCCAACTCGGACAGCAGGTCGTCGAACGTGGCGTTGCCCCAGGCGTGCCGGCCGAAGTAGGAGCGCAGCCCGGCGAGGAACGCGTCGAGCCCCACGTACGCCACGAGCTGCTTGATGACGCTGGCGCCCTTCGCGTACGTGATGCCGTCGAAGTTGACCTCGACGGCCTCCAGGTCGGGCATCTCGCAGTAGACCGGGTGCGTGGAGGAGAGCTGATCCTGCCGGTAACCCCAGTTCTTGCGCAGCGACAGGAACGTGGTCCACGCGTCGGTGAAGCGAGTGGCGTTGGTGTTGCACCAGTGGCTGGCCCACTCGGCGAACGACTCGTTGAGCCACAGGTCGTTCCACCAGCGCATGGTGACCAGGTCGCCGAACCACATGTGGGCCAGCTCGTGCAGGATCGTGTTGGCGCGCTGCTCGTACTCGAAGTCGGTGACCTGCGACCGGAAGATGTAGTGCGCCTCGGCGTGCGTGACGCAGCCGAAGTTCTCCATCGCGCCGGCGTTGAAGTCGGGCACCCACAGCTGGTCGTACTTCGGCAGCGGGTAGCGCACGCCGAACTGCTCGTGAAAGAAGTCGAAGCCCTGTTTGGTAATGGTGAAGATGTCGTCGGCGTCCAGGTGCTGGGACATCGAGGCGCGACAGTACACACCCAGGTCGATGCCGTCGTGGGTCTCGCGCACCTCGTGATAGGGCCCGGCGCACAGCGCGGTGATGTAGGTGCTCATCCGCGCCGACGGTTCGAAGTGGACGGTGTTGAGATCTTCCCCGGCGTAGACCGCCGCCACCGGTGCGTTGGAAACCACCTTCCAGTGCGCCGGCACGGTGGCGCGCCACGTGTAGACGCTCTTGAGGTCGGGCTGGTCGAAGCACGCGTAGACCCGCTGCGCGTCCGCGGTCTCGAACTGGCTGTAGAGGTAGACCTCTTTGTCGACCGGGTCAACGCTGCGGTGCAGGCCCTGGCCGCTCGCCGAGTAGAAGAAGTCGGCGTCGACCACGAGCGTGTTCTCCGCGGCCAGGCCGGTGAGCACGAGGCCCTTCTCCGCCGCCCACTCGGACGTGTCCACCGGCGCGCCGTTGAGCGTCGCGTCGCGGACCCGCTGGGCGGCGACCTCGATGAAGGTGGTCGCGCCCGGCTCCCAGCAGGTGAATGTGATCTCGGTGACGGAACGGAAAGTCTGGTCTCCGGTGGCCGCGCCCGACAGGTCGAGCGTGATGTCGTATCCGGTCACGTCCAGCAGGCGGGCCCGCTCGGCCGCCTCGACCTGGGTCAGGTTGCGTACTCCGGCCACAGTCGATCTCCGTCCACACACACTTTCCACGCCGCTCTGACACGACGGCCTTGCAGAGAGTCTTCCATGCTCTTCTCAAAGCGTGCCGAGGGTGGCCCACGTCACTCTCGTGTCGCGCTCTCGCGGGGCCAGTATGGGGGACATGGTTGAGCGTTCATCGGTTGACATGTGGTTCGATCCGATCTGCCCCTGGGCTTGGATGACTTCGCGATGGCTCCTCGAAGTCGAGAAGATCCGGCCAGTCGACGTCACGTTCCACGTTATGAGCCTTTCGGTATTGAACGAGGGCCGGGACGTGCCGCCGCCGTACGACGAGATCATGCGCACCGGCTGGGCGCCGGTGCGGATCTGCGTCGCGGCCGAGGAGAAGTACGGCCAGGACGCCCTCCGCCGGCTGTACACCGCACTCGGTACCCGGATCCACCCGGGCCGCGAGGAGCGCGGACCCGAGCTTTACCGCGCGGCGCTCGCCGACGCCGGCCTCGACCCGGCGCTCGCGGAGGTGGGCGAGACGACGGAGTACGACGACGCCCTGCGCGCCAGCCACGACGCCGGCATGAAGCCGGTCGGTCTGGACGTGGGCACCCCGGTGATCCACGCGCCCGGCCCCGACGGGCAGACCATCGCGTTCTTCGGTCCGGTGGTCACGCCGGCGCCAAAGGGCGAGGCGGCCGGCAACCTGTGGGACGGCGTTCTGCTGGTCGCGGGTACGCCCGGTTTCTACGAGTTGAAGCGCACTCGCGACGCTAATCCGATCTTTGACTGAGACTTTCGCCACCGGCGTTCGTTATTGAAGGCATGAGCAACGATGACGTTGACATGCCCGAGGCGTACTGGTCGGTGGACGAGCAGGAGTGGCATGACCTGCCCGAGGAGCTGATTGAGCTGCTCGCTCCACCCGTGGTGGTGGGCGCCGCGAAGTCCTAGGGTGTCGGTCGTCACACCGGGCTGCGACGGTACCGTCACGCAGTATGACGGTCGTGCACCCGATCGCCCGTGCCTGGATCACTACCGGCGGCACCGGCGCGCAAAACTACGACGAATTCGCCGACGACGCCGAAATCACCGCGATTATCGCGGACAACCCGCATAGTGCCCTCGCCATCGAGATGCCGCACCGGGCCCCGGAGAGCCTGGGGCAGTCGTTCCGCGACGCCCTGCCCGCCGCGGTCCGGCGGCTGACCGAGGCCAAGGCCGAGGGCAGCTACACGCCGGCCGAGCAGGTCGCCGTCCTCTACCGGATCAGCGCGCCCGGCGACGAGCCGGCCTACGGGCTGTTCGCCATGGTCGACACCGACCAGATCTCCACCAGCGCCGACGAGCCCGGCCTGGTGATCCGCAACGAGGACGTTTTCATCGAGAAGGTGCGCGAGCGGGTGGCCCTGGCCGAGGCCACCGGGCACCTGCTGTCTCCGGTACTGCTGTTGCAGACCGGGGAGGGCGACGCGCTGCACACGGCGCTGGCGGCGGCCTGCGAAGGAGCGGGCGCGCCGGCCGCGACCGACCGTGACCAGGCCGGCCGCACGCACGCCATCTGGCTGCTCGGCCCCGGGCCGGAGCAGGACGAGCTGCTCGCGCTCGCCGGCGGCGGCGAGCTGGTGGTCGCCGACGGCAACCACCGCAGCCTCGCCGCGCAGATCGGCGGCCTCAGCCGCTTCCTCGCCGTGATCACCACGCCGGACTCGGTCACCATCCAGCCGTACAACCGGCTGGTCAGCGAACTGACCGTGCCGGTGCCCGAGCTGCTCGACCGCCTCCGCGCGGCCGGCGCGACGGTCCGCGCCGAGCAGGCGCCGCCGGCGGTGCCGGCGTCCGGCGGGACGATTTACCTGTACGCCGATGGCGAGGTGCACGCGGTCGCGCTGCCGCCCACCCCCGGGGCGGCCCCCGTGGACAACCTCGACCACGCGCTGGTGGAGCGGGTGCTGCTGCGCGACGCGCTGCGGCTCGACCCGGGCGACAAGCGGATCACCTACGTGGGCGGCGACTACCCGGCCGAGTGGCTGGTCGACGAGGTCGACAAGGGCAACGCCGACCTGGCCGTGCTGATCGCCCCGGTGACGGTCGACGACTTCGTGTCGGTCAACCTGGCCCGCGAGAAGCTTCCCCGCAAGGCCACCTGGTTCACCCCCAAGGCCCGCGGCGGCCTGGTCCTGGCCCAACTCTGACCTTCCATGATCAAGGCGTGCGGGGAATCGGTGTTTAAAGATGAATGTCGCCCGGGGTAATTT
>JBBEWH010000063.1:0-14188 GCA_037414955.1 Actinomycetes bacterium KLBMP 9797 | reverse complement strand
GCCGGGCCGGGCCCAAACACGTCCCTTCCATGATCAGGGCGTCCCTCAGGTCGTTAGAACGACTTGAAGGACGCCTTGATCATGGAAGCGGGAGGTAGGTGGGCTGGTGCTGGCCCAGCTGTGATCACCTGACACACTGCCGTCATGCGTGTCTACCTGGGATCCGACCACGCCGGCTACGAGCTGAAGGTGCACCTGGTCAACTACCTGGCCAAGCAGGGATACGACGTGGTCGACGTCGGGCCGCGCCAGTTCGACCCGGAGGACGACTATCCGGCGTTCTGCCTGCACACCGGTGCCGGTGTGGTCGGTGACCAGGGCAGCCTCGGCGTGGTGATCGGCGGCTCCGGCAACGGGGAGCAGATCGCCGCCAACAAGGTCGCCGGGGTGCGGGCGGCGCTCGCCTGGAACGTCGAGGTCGCCCAGCTCGCCCGCGAGCACAACGACGCGAACGTGGTCGCCATCGGCGCCCGCCAGCACACCATCGACGAGGCAACCGCGATCGTGGAGGCCTTTCTCACCAGCGTGTTCTCCGGCAGCGACCGGCACGCGCGGCGGATCGCCCAGGTCGGCGACTACGAACGCACCCACACCCTCCCCGCGCTCCCATAGCGCGCTCCGTCCGTGATCAAGGGCGCTCTAGTCCGTCGATCAAGGGCTTGGGTACGTGGTTTGATCTCGGATCCAGGTGCCCGAGCCCTTGATCGGCGTGGTTGTCCTTGATCGGCGCGGCGTGGGCGCGACGCGGCGTGGGCGTGGGCGCGACGCGGCGTGGGCGTGGGCGCGACGCGGCGTGGGCGTGGGCGCGGTGCGCTACGTGAGGGTCGCCTTGATCATGCGGTCTAGAAGAAGTCGCGGATGGCGGTCCAGGCGTCCATGATCCATTCGGTCTGGCGAAGGTAGGCGACGCCGACGCCGAAGAGGAAGACGCCGGTCAACAGGTGGGCGCCGCGCGCGCTGCGGCGGACTCGGCCGAGCTGACGCTCCAGCACGACCCGGCCCACCAGCCGGGTCAGCGCGAACAGGCCGACCGCCACACAGAGCGTGAGGACGAACGTGACCACCGGGCTGAGCAGGTCGCCGCGCGTGGAGATGGCCCAGATGCCCCAACACACGAACGCGAAGAGGCCGCCCAGGGCGCTCCACTCCCCGCCGCGGCGCCACTGGCGCGGGTCGCGGCTGGGCGCGAGCAGCGACTCCGGCTCGGCCTCGGGCTCGGGCCACCCCGTGCCGGTCGCGTCGTGTGGGGCGACGGGGCGCGATCCGCGCGGCGTGACCTGTGCGACCCCACGCCGGAACGGATGCCCCTGCCCCGGCTGCTGCGGCGGCATGTCGAGCGTGCGATCGGCCCACGGCTGCGTGTTGTCAGTCACGCTTCCACGGTACCCACGCTGGTAAAGCGGTCGCCCTCCCCGCGCGCATCCGTTACACAGAAGGGATGCTGCCGATCCGGACCGCGACGCCCGACGACTGGCAGGCGATCGCGAGCCTGCTGAGCATGCTCTTCCACCACACCATCGACCCCGAGGAAGATCAGCTGGATCAGCGGCAGTGGGAGCCGGATCGGTCGCTGGTGATCACCGAAGGTGACGCTGTGGTGGCGCACGCGACCGCGGTCACCCGCGACCTGACCGTGCCCGGTGCGGTGGTGCCCGCCGCGCACGTCACGATGGTCGGGGTCGCGCCCACGCACCGGCGGCGCGGCGCCCTGACCGGGATGATGCACCAGCAGCTGCGCGAGGTGCCCGAGCCCATCGCGGTGCTGTGGGCGAGCGAGGCCCGGATCTACGGCCGGTTCGGGTACGGGCTCGCGGGTCAGCGGCTGGAACTGTCCGTCGAGACCAGCGAGGTGCGGTTGCCGGCGGCGTCCGCGCCGCCCCGGCTCCGCGTCGTGCTGGCGGCGGAGTGCCGACCAGACCTGGCCAAGGTGTACGACCAGCTGCGCGCCGACCGGACCGGTTGGTCGAGCCGCAGCGAGGCGACCTGGGGGTACGTGCTGAGCGACACCGCTGCCCGCCGCAACGGCGCCACCGCACTGCGCGCCGTGCTGCACGAGGGGATCGGCGGCATCGACGGATACGCGCTGTGGCGTACCCAGTCATCCTGGACCAGCGGCAGCAACCCGGACTCGGAGGTCCTGGTCCGCGAGGTGGCGGCGGCGAACCTGGAGGCGTACGCGGCGCTGTGGCGGTTCCTGCTGAGCATCGACCTGACCCGGACGGCGACCTACGGGTTCGCGGCGATCGACGAGCCGCTGGTGCACCTGGTGAACGAGCCGCGGCGGCTCAACGCGCGGTTCAAGGACAGCCTCTGGGTGCGGCTGGTCGACGTGGGCGCCGCGCTCGCCGCGCGGCGGTACCGGACCGACATCGACGTGGTGATCGAGGTGAGCGACCCGCTGCTGCCGGCGAACAACGGCCGCTGGCGGCTGACCGGCGGCGCCGAGCGGGCCGCGTGCCGGCGCACCGACGACTCGGCCGACCTGGCCTGCGACGTGCGCGAGCTGGGCGCGGCGTACCTGGGTGGCACGTCCCTGACGACGCTGGCCGCCGCCGGCCGGGTCCGCGAGCTGCGGCCCGGCGCGCTGACCGCGGCGAGCACGGCGTTCGGCTGGCACCGCCCCCCATCCGCACCCGAAATCTACAACCCCCCCATGATCACGGCGTCCCTCACGTCGCTCTAACGACTTGTGGGACGCCTTGATCATGGGTGAGGGCGCGGTACCGTAGCGCGATGGAGCGGAGGCGACGGCGGCTGCGGCGCGACCCGGCGGAGGCCACGACGGCTGAGGTGCTGGACCCCGAGCCGATCCCGACCCCGAGCCCGCCCCCACACCCGCCGTCGAGCCAACCGCCAAGCCCGCCGTCGAGCCCACCGTCGAGCCCTGCGGCGCCGGCGCGGCCGTCGGCGCCGGGTGATGAGCGCGAGACCGAGCGCGGTCTGCGGGGGTTGGTCGGTTCCGGCTCGTCGCAGGTCGGCACGAGCGCGGCGATGCGGGCCCGGGACGCCGCCCGCCCCACCGAGACCGACCTCGCCGAGGCCGAGCAGCGCCTCGTGATCGTGCGCCGCAACTGGGTCCCCCGCGACTAAACCCCTTTCCTGATCGAGGCGTTCTTCATGTAGTAAGAACGGCATGAAGGACGGCTGGATCATGGAGGGGCGGGCAGCGGGGGCGCTGTTCGGGCTGGCGTACGGGGACCATCTGGGCAAGGCCACCGAGTTCATGCCGTTCGAGGCCATCGTGGCGCGCTATGGGCCGCGCGGGCCGCGACAACTCACCGGCCGGCCCGCGCTGGTCACCGACGACACGCAGATGGCGCTGGCCGTCGGCTGGGCGCTGCGCGACGCCCCCGACCCGACCCCGTCCGCGCTGACGCCACCGTTGCGCGAGCGGTTCGTCGCATGGGCGCACGAGACCGACGCCGGGCGCGCGCCGGGCAACACCTGCCTGCGGGCCTGCGCCAACCTCGTGGACCCCGGGACGCGGTGGCAGGAGGCCACGGTCGCCGGCTCCAAGGGCTGCGGCGCGAACATGCGGGTCGCGCCGGTCGGCCTCATTCCCGGCCTCCCGCTCGACGCGCTGGCGGGCATCGCCCAGTTGCAGGCCGCGCTGACGCACGGCCATCCCACCGGCTTGGCCGCGAGCGAACTGACGGGGTACGCCGTGCGGCTCCTCCGCGACGGCACCGACCTGGCGTCCCTGCCCGGTCTGCTCCGGGACCGCTGTGCCGACCAGCGCGGCGTCTACCGCGACGACTGGCTGGGTGACCTGTGGCGGGTGGCGGGCGCCGACGACCCGGTGCGGTTCATCGCGGCTGGTTGGGACGAGTGCGCGGCCGTGCTGGACCGGCTCGCCACGGCGCTGATCCGGCCGGACCGCGACGCCGACCCGTGCCTGGCGACCGGCGCCGGCTGGATCGCCGAAGAGGCCCTGGCCACCGGCCTGTACTGCGCGCTGCTCTTCCCGGATGACCCGGTGGCCGCGCTCGGGAGGGCGGCCGCCTCGTCCGGCGACAGCGACTCCATCGCCTGCCTCGCCGGGGCGTTCCTCGGCGCGCGCGGCGGCTTCGGGATCTGGCCAGCCGAGTGGGCGGACCAGATCGAGTACGCCGACCAGCTCGCCGCGCTGGCACGAGTCCCATGATCAAGGCGTCCCTCAAGTAGTGACAACGACATGAAAGAAGCCCGTAAAAAACATCCGCGCGGCGGGGCCAGCAGCACAATCAACACGGCGTCATTAATTTCTTTAAACCGACTTGACGCACGCCTTGATCATGAAGGGGGAGAGGAGCGAGCATGCGGCCCGGGCCAGGCGAGGTGCTGCACTTTTCGGAGGACCCGACGATCACGCGGTTCGTGCCGCACGTCGCGCGGACCGCGCAGGTGGACGGGCGTACGTCTGGGCGGTCGGCGCCGCTCGCGCGCCCGACTACTGGTTCCCGCGCCAATGCCCGCGCGCGATGGCCTGGACCGGTCCACGGACGACGGACGAGGACCGGGACCGGATCATCGGCGCCGGCTGCGGCACCCGGGTCCACGCCATCGAGTACGCCTGGCTGCCCGCCCTCCAGGCGGTCCGGCTGTACGGGTACCGGCTGCCGGCAGCGCCCTTCCAGCCGATCGGGTCGCCGGTGCCGCACGCGCTGGTGGCGACCGAGCCGGTGGTGCCGCTCGGTCCCGCCGAGCCGGTGGGCGACCTGCTGGCGCTGCACGAGGCGGCCGGAATCCAGCTGAGACTGCTCGACAACCTGTGGCCGTTCTGGGATCAGGTGATCGCGAGCACCCTGGAGTTCAGCGGCATCCGCCTCCGCAACGCCCACCCCCACCCATGATCAAGGCGTCCCTCAAGTCGTTAGAGCTACTTGAGGGACGCCTTGATCATGGGTGGGGGTGGGCGAAATGTGCGTTGTTGGGTCAACTGATCAATCGCCCGTGGGTGGGCAGCGCGAATTGATCGCTATGGGTGACAGTTGATGTTCATCCTGTGATGAGGGGATCTGCTGTCATGCCCGGTGTCGTTAGCGCACGCTCCGCGAAGCCATACCGAATCCCACTTCACCGTACGCTTCCCAGGTTCATCCGCGATCCCTACACGGTGTTGGAGGAGGTCGGCCGCCAAGCCAACGGTGCGGTCGCGCAGCTCGATCTGGGCTTGTTCCGTCCCTACCTGTTGAGCCATCCAGATCATGTACAGCACGTTCTGCGTGACAACGCCAAGAACTACGTCCGCGGTGGCCGGTTCTGGCGGCCGCTGCATCACCTGTTCGGCGACGGGATTCTGGCCGAGGACGGAGCGTCGTGGGAGTGGAGCCGCAGGACCCTTCAACCGCTCTTCACCAAGAAGTACATCGAGTCGTTGCTGGACCAGCTGTGCGAATCGGTCACCACCGCTGTCGATGAGCTGGCCCGTCGCGCGAGCGCTGAGCAGCCCTTGAACGCAGGCGAGGAGATGAGCCGCATCGTCTCCCGGACGGCCGTCAAGGTGCTGTTCGCGGATCAGATCTCGGCCCAGGACGTGGAGCGCGTCGTTGCCGCGGTGGGCACGATCGGCACCTCCGTGGTCCTACGGATGTTCCTCGGAGTGTCCTCGCCCTCAGTACCGGTACCCGGCGACCGCGCCTACCGGCGAGCGGTCCGGACGGTCGATGAGGTGATGATGCCTTTGGTTCGGAGGGCGCGCCATGAGTCCGGTGACGGTGGCGACATCATTTCGGCGCTCGGCCGAGCTCGCGACCGCGACGGTCACGAGCTCACCGAGCGGCAGATACGCGACGACATCGTGGCCTTGTTCGTCACGGCGAATGAGACCACCTCCGTGATGCTGACGTGGTTGTGGCCGGTACTCCAGGCGTATCCCGACATTGCGTCACGGGTCTACGACGAGATCGACGGCGTGGTTGGCGGGCAGCCGGTCGGGCGATCGCACGTGGCCAGGCTGCACTACACGCAGGCTGTCCTCGACGAGCTGCTGCGCATGTACCCGGCCGCTTGGATCTTTCCCCGTCGGGTGGTACGTCCCGACCGGATCGGCGGCGTCCAGATCAAGGGCGGTGCCACGGTCTTCGTGAGTCCATTTGTCACGCACCGGATGGCGGCGTTCTGGGAACGCCCCGATGTCTTCGCACCTGAGCGTTTTCTCGCCTCGCGGAACAGGCAACTGCACAGATACGCCTACTTTCCATTCGGCGGCGGACCTCACCAATGCATTGGAAAGCACTTCTTCCAGCTCAAGGCGCTGCTCATCGTGGCGAGCGTGCTGAGCCGGTTCCGGCCGGTGCCGGTCGGCGACGGGACACCACCGCGGCCGGCGGTGGCCGCTTCCCTGCGGCCCGGCGGCCGGATCGAGATCAATCTGTTCTCGGTCGAGCGCCGGCTGGCGGCATAGGGCGCCCGTGCGGTCCGATGTCGAAATAGGCGCGCGGCCGGAGGCGGTCGAGAGCGGACGGATCTGCGCGGTGGCTGGCCAGGCTCAGCGGGAGATGCGCGCATGGGCCGCGGCGTATCCGGCGCTGTTCTCCGCCAAGGCGTTCGACGCCGCGCTCTACAGCACCCTGGCGTTGGCCACCGCGTTCAGCGGCCCGTGGCTAGACGCCGGTCACCAACGGATGGCGAACCGAGTGGCGCTCTGGTGCTTTGGTCTGGACTGGCTGGTCGACTACGTGGCCACCACGCCCGACGAAGCGCGCGATGTCGCCCGACGGTGCCTGACGGCCGCGGACGGCGGGCCGGCGGCCAACGGTGACGAGCTGGCGCTGTTCCTCGCCGACATTCGGGCGGAGCTGGCGGCGGCGCCCGGGTACGCCGAGTTGGGGCCGGTCTGGCGTGACGAGTTGCGCCGGATGCTGTGGGCGATGGTGCGCGAGTGCGAGTGGAAGGCGGCCGCGGGTCGCCGGCCGACGTTCGACGAGTATCTGGCGAACGCCGACAACCTCGGCTTCTCGTTCGTGTTCGCGGCACATTGGATCTTCACGGAGGACGGAGGTGGCGACGTCGCCGCGGTCCGGGCGGCGAGTTGGGCGACGCAGCGGGTGATCCGGCTGCTCAACGATCTGGCCACCTACGACCGGGACGTGAGCTGGGGCGACCTCAACGCGCTTATGCTCGGCGTGACCCGCGAACAGGTGCGGGAGCGGGTCGCGGCTCTCGCCGCCGAGGCGCGTGCGCTGATCCAGCCGGTGCGGGTGAGCCAACCCCGGCTCGCCGACTATCTGGAGCGGCAGATGGAGTTCTGCGTCGGTTTCTACGGTGTCACCGATTACTGGGGAAGCCTGTGACGGTGGTCGGGGCGGCCCGGGCGCTCGTGGTCGACATGGTGCTCGAACCAGCCGGTCAGGCGTCCGCGTCCGGGTACGAGACCGGTCGGCTGGTCGCTCTCGCGCCATGGCTGATTGGGCATGCCGCGCGGCTCCGGTACCTGGTGGGCACGCAACGTCCGGACGGCGGCTGGGGTGGCGCCGGCGCGTACGCGTTGGTGCCGACGCTGAGCGCGGTGGACGCGCTGCTCGCGGAGATGCGCCGCGCCGATCCAGCTGGCTTCCTGGGCTCGGTCGACCGGGGCCTGCGATTCATCCGCGCGCGAGACTGGCTGTCCATTCCGGACACGCCAGCGGTGGACCTGATTGTTCCGGCGCTGATCGCCTCCGTGAACGACCGGCTTGAGGAGTTCGACCGGTGGCGTGGTTGGCGCCTCCCGCTACCCGCCGGCATTGACGGCCGCCGGCTCGCCAATGTGAGGTCCCGGCTCGCCGCCGGCAAACCGGTACCCGAGAAGCTGTTGCACGCGCTGGAGGTCGTCCCGGACCTGGCGGCGTACGTCCCGGCAATGCCGGCGGGCGCGGTCGGCGGGTCGCCGGCCGCCACCGCGGCCTGGCTGGGCCCGGTCCCGCCGGCTCCGGAGCATCCGGCCCGCCGGTACCTGGAGGCCGCGGTCCGCCAGCATCGGGGTCCGGTACCGTGTGCCACGCCCATCGGGATGTTCGAGCGGGGTTGGGTGTTGGCGTGGCTGGCCCAGGCGGGAGTGCCGGTGATGGTGCCGCACGGGCTGTTGGCGAGCCTGCGGCCGGCTGCGGCGCCGGGTGGTGTGCCGGCCGGCGCCGGCTTACCATCCGATGCTGACACCACCTCGGTGGTCCTCTACGCCCTGGCCCGGCACGGCGTGGTCGAGGAACCGCGCAGCCTCTGGGCGTACGAGTTGGACACCCATTTCTGCACCTGGCGCGGCGAGGACGGTGCGTCGGTCACTACCAACGCGCACGTGTTGGAGGCGTTCGGCGAGTACGTGGGCACCGGCGCCGTGGCACCACGGTATCTGGCCGCGATCTCCAAGCTGGCTGGCTGGCTATGCGAGCGGCAACGGCCGGACGGCTGGTGGCTGGACCGGTGGCACGCCTCGGCGTACTACGCCACTGCCTGCTGCGCCCTCGCCCTCGACCGGTTCGGCGGGCCGGTCGCCACCGACCCGCTCCGCCGGGCCGTCGCGTGGGTGTTGGCCAGCCAGCATCCGGATGGCTCCTGGGGCACGCACGGCGGGACGATGGAGGAGACGGCCTATGCGTTGCGCATCATGATGACCCGCCCGGACGATTCCGTTGATCATGCTATCGCGCGGGGATACGCCTATCTGCTCCGGTGCATTCGCACCCGCCCGCGGCACGCTTTGACCGACCCGCCGTTGTGGCACGACAAAGATCTCTATTCGCCGACGACAATCGTCCGAGCGGCTCTGCTGGCCGCGCTCTACCAGGCGGAACGCCGGCTGGCCGGACGACCGACGGTAACAGCCGGTCCGATGTAGACAACCGAGGGTTGAGCGGAGCGTCCGGCCATTGCTAGGGTGCGCGGGGCAAGTCACCCTCACCTTCGTTGGGACCGGTGCGATGAGATTCCGCAGCTCAAACGTGCGGGCAAAGATTGTTGCCCTTCTACTGTCGCTATTTGCGCTGTGGGCATTCGCCGCGTACGTCACGCTGCGGGAAGGCTTGAACCTGCTCGCGGTCGGCACCCTCGACAGTCGGGTGGCGCAGCCGAGCGACCGCCTCCTCACCGAGCTCCAGCAGGAACGCCGGCTGTCCCTCGTTTACCTCGGGAAACCTGGCGCCCGGGCGGCGCGCGAGGCGCTCGCCGCACAGCGCGTCCGTACCGACGAGGCGCGGGCGACGTTCAAGGAGCGCGCCAGCGGCACCACGGTTGACATGATGGCCGGCACCGCCCTGGAGCAGCGGATCGACGCCGCGTTCACCCGGCTCGACCAGCTCGACGGCGACCGGCAGGCGATCGACGCCACGGGCGGCGCCGACCGTGGTCGGGCGGCAGCCGTGTTCACCGTGACCATCGACGCGATCTTCGACATCTATGACGTGCTCGGAACGCTCGACGACAAGGAACTCACCAGCGACATCCGCACGCTCATCCAGCTCAACCGGGCCCGCGACCTCGTATCCCAAGAGGACGCGCTGGTGGCTGGCGTGCTCTCGGCCGGCCGGCTCACCGAGCGGGAGCGCACTCAGCTCACCCAGATGGTCGGTGCGCACCAGTTTTACTCGCGCCTAGCCGCCGACCAGCTGCCCGCCGAGGACCGTGCCCGCTACGACGAGATGGCCAACGGCGCGACGTTCAGCCGATTCCAGCTCCTGGAAGAGCGCCTGATGGACGCGGACGTCGACGCCGCCCCGCCGGTCGAGGCGGCGGACTGGGACGCGGCGGCGCCACCAGCACTGGAGCAGTACGCCACCGTCATCAGCACGGGTGGTGACGCGATCGTCGGCCGGGCCACCCCGGTCGCCGCGGGCGTGATCCTGCGGCTCGTGCTGGCCGGTGGCCTGGGTCTCGTCGCGCTGATCTTCTCGATCGTCATCTCGATCACCACCGCCCGGGCGATCGTCGAGCAACTCCACCGGCTGCGGCTGGCCGCCGCCGACCTCGCGAATGAGCGACTCCCGGGCGTCGTCGAGCGGCTGCGACGCGGTGAGAAGGTCGACGTCGCGGCCGAGTCGCCACCCCTCACGTTCGGTGACGACGAGATCGGCCAAGTCGGCCAGGCCATCAACAGCGTGCAGGAGACCGCGATCCGGGCCGCGGTCGAGCAGGCCGAGCTGCGCACCGGCGTCCGCGACCTGTTCCTCGGCCTGGCCCGCCGCCAGCAGGCGCTGGTGCACCGGCAGCTCACCGTGCTCGACGAGATCGAGCGGCGGGAGAACGACCCGGCCGAGCTGGCCGAGATGTTCAAAGTGGACCACCTGGCCACCCGGATGCGGCGCAACGCGGAAAACCTCATCGTCCTCTCCGGCGCGGTGCCGGGCCGCCGGTGGCGCAACCCCATCCCGTTCATCGACGTGGTGCGCGGCGCGGTCGCCGAGGTCGAGGACTACACCCGGGTGTCGGTGCTGCCGATCGACACGGCCGCGCTCGCCGGCCGGGCGGTCAGCGACGTCATCCACCTGCTGGCCGAGCTGATCGAGAACGCGGCGTCGTTCTCCCCGCCGTACACGATGGTCAACGTCAGCGGGCAGAAGGTCGCGAACGGCTTCGTCGTGGAGGTCGAGGACCGCGGCCTCGGCATGAAGGACGACGACGAGCTGGCCGCGGCCAACGACCTGGTGCGCGACCCGCCGGACTTCAACCTGTCCAGCACCGCGCGGCTGGGCCTCTTCGTGGTCGGGCAGCTCGCCAAGCGGCACGCCATCGACGTGCGGTTGCGGCGCTCGCCGTACGGTGGGATCACCGCGATCGTCCTCATCCCGAGCACGCTCGTGGTTTTCGACCAGGACGACCCGCCGTCCGGGGCGTCGGAGGCGGCCCCGGTCGCGGTCGGTGGCCGGCCGCGCGAAGAGGACGACACCCAGACGCTGCCGCTCTTCGAGCGGCCGGCGGTGGACCGGCCGGGGCTGGACCGCCGGCCGCGCGCCGCGCAGCCGCTGCGCGGGGTGTCCATGCCGCCGGCCGCGCCGCGGGTGGTGCCGCCGGTCGAGCCGGCGCCGCCGGGCGGTGAGGGGGATCCGGCGCCGCAGGACCCGCCGCGCACGTCCGCGGGCCTGCCTTTCCGGGTACGCCAAGCCAGTCTCGCCGCACCGCTGCGTGAAGAGCCGATGCCCGAGCCGGATCCGCTGATCATCGGGAAGGGCCGCAGCCCCGACGAGACCCGCGACATGATGGCGTCCTATCAGGCGGCGACCCGGCGGGGGCGGGAAGCCGCGCAACGGTTGGCCGAGGCGGCGGATTCCGCGTCCGAGTCCGCGCCAGGGTCCGCGCCGACCGACGGTGACCCCGCTGACGAGCACCCTGAGCGCTGATCAACCCCCGCACCTGAACGGTAGAAAGAGGACGACACGTGGTGCAGACCACAAGCTCCGCCAGTGACCTTTCGTGGTTGCTGGACGATCTGGTCGATCGGGTCGCCGAGGTCAAACAGGCCGTTGTCCTGTCCGCCGACGGCTTACTCATCGCCGCCTCGCGCGGATTGAGCAGGGAAGACGCCGAACATCTGGCGGCCGTGGCGTCCGGCTTTCAGAGCCTCGCCCGGGGCGCCGGCCGGCAGTTCCGCGGCGGCAGCGTCCGGCAGACCATCATCGAGATGGATACCATGTTCCTCTTCGTGACGGCCGCCGGGCAGCGCGCCAACCTGGCGGTCATCGGTTCCGAAGACTCCGATGTCGGCCTCGTGGCGTACGAGATGGCGATGCTGGTCACCCGGGTCGGCCAGTACCTCACCACGCCCACGCGCACGAGCGTCGTCCAGACCGACAGTAGGTGAGCCGCATGAGCCATCCCGACGAGCACCACGACGACGAGATCTGGCAGGACGCGGACGCCGGGCCGGTCGTCCGGCCGTACGCGATGACCCGCGGCCGCACCCAGCCGGAGCGCGGTGATTTCGACCTCATCTCGCTCATCATCGCCACCCGGTCGGTGCCCTCGGCGGCGGCCGGTCTGCAACCCGAGCATGTCACGATCATGCGGCTCTGCCAGCGCCCGCTCTCCGTCGCGGAGGTCGCGGCACACCTGAATCTCCCGCTGGGCATCGTCCGCGTCATGCTGGGCGACCTGCTCGACAAGGGATACATCCTGGCGCAGTCGCCGCAGCCGGTCGCGGCCCAACCTCCCGAGCGCATCTTCAAGGCGGTGATCAATGGGCTCCGGTCGCTCTGACGTGTCCGACGAGGCACGGATGCCATTGGCGATCAAGGTGTTGATCGCTGGTGGTTTCGGTGTCGGTAAGACCACGCTGGTCGGCGCCGTCAGCGAGATCCGTCCGATGCGGACCGAGGAGGTCATCACCGAGGCCAGTGTCGGCGTCGATGACGTCCACGGGGTGGAGACCAAGATCACCACGACGGTGGCGATGGACTTCGGCCGGATCACCATCAACGACGAGGTGGTGCTGTACCTGTTCGGCACGCCGGGACAGGACCGCTTCTGGTTCGTCTGGGACGAGCTGACCACGGGCGCGGTCGGCGCGGTGGTGCTGGCCGACACCCGGCGGCTGGCCGCGAGCTTCCCGGCGATCGACTTCTTCGAACGCCGCGGCACGCCGTTCATCGTCGCGGTGAACTGCTTCGACGACGCTCCGGGGTACGCGGTGGACGAGGTGAAGACGGCGCTCGACCTCGACCCCGAGGTGCCGGTGTTGCTGTGCGACGCCCGCCAGCCGGCGTCCGGCCGCGACGTGCTGATCACGCTCATGGAGTACGCCATGAAGAAGGCCGACACCCTCTCCGCATGATCAAGGCGTCCTTCAAGTCGTTCTAACGACTTGAAGGACGCCCTGATCATGGGCGTGGGTGAGATCACGGCCCACCACGCCAGCGGGGCCGGCCACCGCACCCGTCGCCCCCTTCGTGATCGAGGACCTATCGTTGCGGTCCCTAGCCTCGTTGCGCTCCCTCGCCGGATTGCGGTCCCTCGCCGGGTTGCGGTCCCTCGCCGATCGAGGGCTCGTCGTCGTGGTTTATAGATCAAGTCGCGACGATAAGGCCTCGATCGACGGGCGGAAGCGACGGTAAGCCCTTGATCA
This sequence comes from Actinomycetes bacterium KLBMP 9797, assembly GCA_037414955.1. Taxonomy (GTDB): domain Bacteria; phylum Actinomycetota; class Actinomycetes; order Mycobacteriales; family Micromonosporaceae; genus Phytohabitans. The sequence goes on along the minus strand of JBBEWH010000063.1, from coordinate 1,179 downwards.
ACAGTGTCGCCGTCCCCTTGTCGTCACGCTCTAAGATCGGCCGGTCAAACCCTCTCGTCAATGGAGACTTCGTGTCAGACAACCCCTACGCTCCGCAGTCGCCGCAGCCGGGCGGCTATCCGCCCCCACCGTCGCAGCCGCCACCGAGCCATCCCGGCGGCGGCTACCCGCCGCCGGCTCAGCCGTCGTACGGGCAGGCGCCTGCCGACCAGCCGGCGTATGGACAACCCCAGGGACAGCCGCCGTACGGCCAGCCGACCTATGGACAATCGCAGGACCAGCCGTCCTACGGGCAACCGCAGGACCAGCCGTCCTACGGACAACCCCAAGGGCAGCCGTCCTACGGGCAACCGCAGGGGCAGCCGTCTTACGGGCAGCAGCCCGCCGGCCAGCCGTCCTACGGGCAGGATCCCGCCGGCCAGCCGCAGTATGGTCAGCCCGCCGGCCAGCCGCAGTATGGTCAGCCGGCCGGTCAGCCCGGGTTCGGTGACCCGGCTGCCGGTCAGCCGCCGATGGGGCAGCCGCCGCGCAAGTCGAGCGCCGGCAAGATCGTGCTGATCGTGCTCAGCGTGGTGCTCATCCTGTGTGTCGGCGGCGCCGTGACGGGGTTCGTGCTGCTCAAGGACGACGTCAAGGATGTCGTGGAAGCGACGGGGACCCGCGTCGTCGAGCCGGAGACGCTCGGCGGGCGCGCGAAGATCACCGACCCCACGATCCAGACCCAGATCGACAACACGATTACGTCCATGAAGGACGCCCTGCCGGGCGCGACCAGCACGGTCGGCCGGGCGTACGGCGATGTCGCGAAGCAAGAAATGGTCATGGTCATGGCGGTCTCGCACTTCAGTGCCGACCCCGAGGACACGATGAACGACGCGCTGAGCGGCATGCGCCAGGGCGGCCTCGTGTCCGACAACATGGCCTCGGTCGACCCGGGCCCGCTCGGCGGCGTCGCGAAGTGTGGCGACGGCAGCGCCTCGGGCATCGACTTCGCGATCTGCTCCTGGACGGACAAGGGCAGCTGGGGCGCGATCATCTACTACTTCAAGAAGGTCGAGGACCTCCAGCCGGAGTTCGTCTCGATGCGCGGCGCCATCGAACAACCCTGACCCCCTCCATGATCAAGGCGTGCCGCAAATCGTTCTAAACACGTGTGGGGCGCCCGGTTAATGGGGGGGG
>JBBEWH010000062.1:0-6751 GCA_037414955.1 Actinomycetes bacterium KLBMP 9797 | reverse complement strand
CCCCCCCTCACCCCGCCCCCCCCCACGTGCACCCACCGCGGGGGGGCACGCCTTGATCATGGGAGGTAGCGGTCGAGGTTCAGGTGGGCGACGCGTTCGGGGTCGGCGATGACGTCCATGGCGACGATCCGGCCGTCCACGACCGTGAACGCGGCGACGGAGATCGGCTGCCCGTCCACCACCCCGATGGCGCCGATCGCCCCGTTGACCATGACGAGGCTGGTCAGCTCGGTGATCCGGGCGAACGCGAACGCGCCGTTGGCCACCGCGTCGGCGCCGCGCAGCACGGTGGCGGGCCACCGCGCGCCGTTGTCGGCCCGGAGCACGATGTCCGGGTCGAGAAGGGCGACGAGCGTCTGGAGGTCACCGCCGCGGGAGGCGGCGAGAAACGCCTCGACGACCGCGCGCTGTCGGCCCAGGTCCGGGTCGGGCGCGGGAGCGGCACCCTGTACCCGCCGGCGGGCCCGGCTGGCCAGTTGGCGCGCGGCGGCGGGGTTGCGGCCGAGGAGCGGGGCGATGTCGTCGAACGGCAGAGCGAACAGGTCGTGCAGCACGAATGCGAGCCGCTCGGCCGGGGTGAGCGTCTCCAGGACCACCAGCAGCGCGAGCCCGACCGAGTCGGCCAGCACCGCCTCGTGCTCGGGATCGCCGCCGTCCAGGCTGTCGATGATCGGATCCGGCACGTGCACGTCCAGCGGCTCCTCCCGGCGCTGATTGCGCGAGCGGAGCATGTTCAGGCAGACCCGGGCGGTGATCGTGGTCAGCCAGGCGCGCAGGTTCTCCACCTCGGCGGTGTCCGCGCGGCTGGCCCGCAGCCAGGCCTCCTGGATGGCGTCGTCTGCCTCGCTGAGCGAGCCCAACAGCCGATAGGCCACCGCGCGCAGGTGACCGCGGTGCTCCTCGAGCTGGGCCGCCAGGAACTCGGTGTCGTTCATCGGTCACAATCCTCCGTCGCGTCGCGTCACTACGATGACCCGCGCCACCCGCCTCGTGTGACATCCCTCCATGATCAAGGCGTCCCTCAAGTAGTTCTAACGACTTGAGGGACGCCTTGATCATGAAGGAGGTGGGAAACGGGTTGAGGGGTGGGCTGATCACGGGGAAGCTTGGTGGCGTGGCGGAGCTGCTTTCGGTCAACCTCGCGATGCCGAGGCCCAATCCGGCCAAGGGCGTCGGCATCACCGGCATCGACAAGCGGGCGACGACCCAGCCGGTCGAGGTCCGCGCGCCCGGCCCGCGGGGCACCGGCCTGGGCAGCGGGCTCGTCGGTGACAAGATCTTCGACCCCGCGCATCACGGCGGTGACGACCAGGCCGTTTACGCGTACGCCCGGGAGGACCTCGACGCCTGGGAGATCGAGCTGGGGCGCGGCCTGCCCCACGGTGTCTTCGGCGAAAACCTGACCACCCGCGGCGTCGACGTCACGGGCGCGCTCATCGGCGAGCGGTGGCAGGTCGGCGACGAGGTGCTGCTGGAGGTGTCCGACTCGCGCATACCGTGCGGCACGTTCGCCCACTGGATGGCCGACGAGGGCTGGATCAAGCGGTTCACCGCGCGGGCGACGCCGGGGGCATATCTGCGGGTCGTGGCGCCCGGCATGATCCGCGCCGGCGACGCGGTCACCGTGGTGAGCCGCCCCGACCACGACGTGACGATCGGCGTGGTCTTCCGGGCGTTCACCCGCGAGCCGGAGCTGCTGCCGCGTCTCCTGGTCGCCGACGCGCTGCCGGCGGCGGTGCGGGCTAAGGTCGCGCGGCGGACGGGCGCGGCGGCGCCAGCACCGACCGAGTGACCCGCTTCGCGATCGCGGTGACCAGCCGGCGCGGCCGGCGCGGCGTGAGGTGCGCGCTCAGCTGGTTGCCGAGGCCCGGCACGACATAGGCGCGGTCCCGTTCCAGGCCGCGCAGCGCCGCGCGGACGACCTCGTCCGGCGCCATCATCGCGCCGCCGATGGCGGCACGCTCACCGACCGTGTCGAAGAACGCGGTCCGGGTCGGCCCGGGGCACAGCGCGAGCACCCGGATGCCACGCCCCTGGTACTCCGCGCGCAGCGCCAGGCTGAAGTTGAGCACGAACGCCTTGCCCGCGGCGTACGTGGCGAAGTACGGCGACGGCTGGAAGCCGGCGGTCGAGCCGACGTTGATGATCGCGCCGTGGCCGCGCCCGAGCATGCCCGGGATGAGCGCGCGGCTGAGGCCGACGAGCGCCACCACGTTGACCATCAGCTGGTCCTCGTCGCACCCGTCGGGAATCTCCTCGAAGCGGCCGGCGGTGCCGAACCCCGCGCTGTTGACCAGCAGGTCGACGCCTGCGCCGGTGGCGGCCAGGTCCGCGGCGATGCCGGCCGCCGCACCCGGCGCGGCCAGGTCGCGCGCAAGGACATCAACGGGTACGCCGTGCGCGGCACCGAGCTCGTCGGCGAGCCGCCGCAGGCGGTCGGCCGATCGGGCCACCAGGACGAGGCGATATCCCCGCGCGGCGAGTTGTCGGGCGAACTCGGCACCGAGCCCGGAGGACGCGCCGGTGATCAGAGCGGTCTGTGTCATGACACGAGAGTAGCCGTTTTCGAGAGAACTGCAACAGAGATGTAGCAGTTATCTCGTGTACGGTCGCGCTGTGACGACCTCGAGGCAACTGCGCGCGGATGCCGAGCGGAGCATGCGCGCCATCCTGGAGGCCGCCGAGCGGGTGCTGAGCGCCAACCCGGCCGCCTCGATGGAGCAGGTCGCCGAGGTGGCGGGCGTGGCGCGCACCACGATCCACCGCCGGTTCGCCAGCCGGCAGGCGCTGATCGACGCGCTGGCCATCGACGCGGTCGCACAGCTCAGCGCCGCGATCGAGGCGGGCCGCCCGGAGACCGCCCCGCCGCTGGTGGCGCTGCACGAGATCACCGCGAACGTGCTGCGCACGAAGATCGGCTGGCGGTTCGCGCTCGGCCAGTCGGCGGCGCCCGGCTCACCCGCCGCCGCGGAGTGGCAGCGGATCGCCGACCGCTGCGTGCAGCTGTTCGGGCGGGCCCGCGACCAGGGCGCGCTCGCGCCGGACGCCGACCTGGAGTGGACCCGCCGGGTCTACTACGCGCTCATCGGCGAGTCGGTGCACGGCGCGGACGCCGGCGCCGACCCCGACCTGCTCGCGGCCCGCGTGGTCCGCACCCTCCTGCACGGCGTCGCCCCATGATCAAGGCGTCCCTGTAGTTGTTAGAACGACGTGAGGGACGCCTTGATCATGAGAGAACAGAGCGGGCGATGGCGTCGCGTCGCGCGGCTTCGCCGGCGGCCTGCCGCTGCTCCTCCGTCACCCGCTGGTCGTACGCCGTGCGGGCGGCGGCGATCTCGCCCTGGTGCGTCTCGGTCCAGGTGACCAGCGCGCGGATCGTCTGGTGCAGCGTCCTGCCGAGCGGGGTGAGCGCGTAGTCGACGCGCGGCGGCACGGTCGGGAACACCGTGCGGCTGACCAGCCCGTCGCGCTCCAGGTGGCGCAGGGTGCGGGCGAGCATCCGCTGGCTGACGCCGTCGATCTGCTTGCGCAACTCGGTGAAGCGCAGGCTCCGGCTGTCGAGCAGCGCGATGACCAGCAGCGACCACTTGTCGGCGATCCGGTCGAGGATCTGCCGGACCTCGCAGTCCTCCCGGGTGTCCCACTGGAACGCGTCGTAGTCGGCGTCGGTATCCCCGCAGTAACTGGGGGTCTGCGAAGTTCCGTCTTCCATGGTTCCCGATGGTGCCCGACGATCCTCTTGGTTACAAGTAGGAACCGGCGAGCTTGTCGGTAACTGGAGGGGGAAGCGATATGTCGACGATGGGCGTCCGGGGGTGGGGCGTGCTCTTCGTCCTGTGCGGGGCGATCTTTCTGGAGGGCATCGACCTCGCGATGCTCAACGTGGCGCTGCCGGCGATCCGGGACGACCTGGGCCTGTCCACCGGCACGCTCAGCGGCGTGGTGAGCGCCTACGCGCTGGCGTACGGCGGCTTCATGCTGCTCGGCGGCCGCGCCGCCGACCTGTTCGGCCGCCGCCGGATGTTCCTGCTCTGGCTCACCGTGTTCCTGGCGTTCTCCGGGCTCGGCGGTCTGGCCACCGAGGGGTGGATGCTGCTGGTCGCGCGGTTCGCGACCGGCGTCGCGGCCGCGTTCCTGACGCCCGCCGGCCTCGCGCTGATCACCAGCAACTTCCCGGAGGGCCCGCAACGGGCGCGGGCCCTCGGGGTGTACGCCGGCACCGGCGCCGCCGGGTTCTCGCTCGGCCTCGTCGTGGGCGGTCTGTTGGCCTCGGTCGGCTGGCGGTGGGTGTTCTTCGCGCCGGTGCTGCTCTCCGGCGCCATCCTGCTGGCCGCTGTGCCGCTGCTCAGGGAGACCGACCGCGGACGGCCGCGGGGCGCCAGCGTCGACGTCTGGGGCGCGGTCACCGTCACCGCCGCCATGCTGTCGCTCGCGTACGGCGTGGTGCGGTTGGAGCACGGCGCGACCGGGCTGGGCGGCACGCTCGCGGCGTTCGCGGCCGGGGCGCTGTTGCTGGCGGCCTTCGTGCGGATCGAGCGGCGGTCGGCGGAACCCCTGGTGCGGCTGGCGATCCTCCGGTCCGGCCCGCTGGTGCGCGCCAACGTGGCCGCGCTGCTCTTCATCGGGGGGTTCCTGGGCTTCCAGTTCCTGGTGACGCTGTACCTCCAGGAGCTGCGCGGCTGGACCGCCCTGCAGACCGGGCTGGCGATGCTGGTGGTCGCGCTCGACGCCATCGTGGCGCCGACCGTCACGCCGCGGCTCATCAACCGGTTCGGCGCCCTCCGCGTGCTGGTCGCCGGCCTGGTGGCGGCGGCACTGGCCTATGCGCTGTTCCTGCCGGTCGCGCCCGACTGGACGTACGCGGCGATGCTGCCCACGATGCTGCTGCTCGGGGTGGCGTTCTCGCTGGCGTACGCGCCGCTGACCATCACGGCGACCGACGGCGTCGACGAGTCGGAGCATGGGTTGGCGGGCGGCCTGCTCTACACGTCGATGCAGTTCGGCGGCGCGCTGGGCGTCTCCGCGGTGACCGCGGTCAGCGTCGCGGCATCCGACGGCCCCGGCATCGACCTGGCCGGCATCCGGGGCGCGCTGGTGGTGCCGGTGGCGGCCGCGGTGGTGGCGGCGGCCGTCACCGCGACCGGCCTCCGCCACCGCCCACTCAGCCACGATCAGGGCGTCCCTGACGTCGTTGGAACAGCATCAGGGACGCCTTGATCATGGGGTGGTGACGTGTGCGATCCCGGGTCGGCCGTTCTGGACGTGGACGCTGGCTCGGGTCGTGACGGGGGCGCCGGGGGTGTTGACGAATGGCACTACGCGGTAGTCGTGCGCATTTCGTCGCGGGCGAGGTGGCATACCTGGTATCCGCGTTGGGCGTTGTGGAATTTCATGTGGGGGTTTTCGGTGAGCCAGGTGACGCCGAGGGTGTCCATGTCGGTGCCGTTGCCGCCGGAGCTGATGGAGGTGCCGAGGAATTCGGTGCCGATGGTGGGGGAGTTCGGGTCGGCGAAGTTGAGTTTGAGGTCGGCGGCGACGCTGCGGTGGGCGTCGCCGGTGACGATGAGGAAGTTGTCGATTCCGCGTGCCCGTACGCCGTCGAAGAGTCGTTGGCGGGCGGCGGCGTATCCGTCCCAGGGGTCCATGCCGAACCGTTCGCCGGGGCCGTCGGTGTGGTCGGCTTGCATGGCGAAGACCTGGTTGCCCAGGACGTTCCATCGGGCGGTGGACGCGTCGAGGCCGGCCAGCAGCCAGGCTTCCTGTTGGGCGCCGAGCATCTGCCGGTTGGGGTCCCAGCGCTGTGACGGGTCGGTCAGTAGCCGGTCCCGGAAGCGTCGGGTGTCGAGTACGTCGAGTTGCAGCAGGTCGCCGAAGCGTAGGCGCCGGTACACCTGCATTTCCGGGCCTTGGGGTATCGAGGAGCGGCGTAGTGGTAGGTGTTCGTAGTAGGCCTGGTAGGCGGCGGCGCGTCGGAGTCGGAACACGGCGGGGTCCTGGTCCGGTTCGGTGTCTGGCTGGGAGTGGTCACCGGCCCAGTTGTTTTCCACGTCGTGGTCGTCGGGGGCGACGACCCAGGGCGCGGCGGCGTGCGCGGCCCGTAGCGCGGGGTCGAGTTTGTATTGGGCGTATCGGATCCGGTAGTCGGTGAGGGAGAACGTTTCGGTGGCCGGTAGGTGCGCGCGGCCGATGGAGCCGGTTCCGGTGCCTTCGTAGATGTAGTCGCCCAGGTGGATGACCAGGTCCACGTCTTCGCGGGCCAGGTGTTCGTAGGCGGTGAAGTGGCCCTCGGGGTAGTTTTGGCAGCTGGCGAACGCGAAGCTCAGCGAGCGGAGCCTGGCCTGGTGGTGGGGGGCGGTGCGGGTGCGGCCGGTCGGGCTGATCTGGTCGCCGGTCCGGAACCGGTACCAGTATCCGCGGTCCGGGCGTAGGCCGCGGACCTCGGCGTGGACGGAGTGTCCCCAGGCGGGTGTGGCGCGCTCCATGCCCCGGCGGACGATGCGGTGGAAGTTTTCGTCGTGTGCTATTTCCCAGTGCACGTTCACGGTGCGGTCGGGCATGCCGCCGAGTCCGTCGGGGGCGAGCGGGTCGGGTGCGAGGCGGGTCCAGAGTACGACGCCGTCGGGGGCTGGGTCTCCGGAGGCGACGCCCAGTGTGAACGCGTAGCCCGGCAGGGGGAGCGGGCCGTTCGACTGGGCTGTGGCCGGTTCGGCGGCCAGGACCGCCGAGCCCGCGGCGATCCCGCCCAGGGCGA
>JBBEWH010000061.1:0-28234 GCA_037414955.1 Actinomycetes bacterium KLBMP 9797 | reverse complement strand
GCGTCGTGCGCGGATATCGCCAGAACGATCGGGGTGCACCGTAGTTCGGTGGGGCGGGAGCTGGCCCGTAACCACTCCTACCGGCAAGGGGTGAAAAGTCCTCGCCGGGGGACACCGTACCGGTGGGGGTATCGGGCGGACTGGGCGCAGCAGAAGGCACGGCCGCGGCGGCGCCGGCCCAAGCCGCGCAAGATGGCCGCCGACCCGCGGCTACGGGCGGTGGTGGCGGCCGGGCTGCGCGATAGGTTGAGTCCGCAGCAGGTGGCCGCCGGTTTGCGGGCGGACTTTCCCGGTGATGCGGGGATGCGGGTGTCACACGAGACGATCTACCAGGCGATCTACCTGCAGGCGCGGGGCAGTCTGCGGCTGCTGGTCGACGACGCGTTGCGGGTCAAGCGTAAGGCGCGCCGTTCGCAGTCCCGGGCGGCGCTCGCGGCCCGGTCCGCGATCCGGGGCAAGCCGTGGATCACCGAGCAGGTGCACATCTCGGCCCGGCCGGCCGAGGTCGCCGACCGGGCGGTGCCCGGGCACTGGGAAGGCGACCTGCTCATCGGCGCCCATAAACGGTCGGCGATCGTGACCTTGGCCGAACGGTCGACCCGGTTCGTGATGCTCGGCGCGTTGCCGACCGACCGGTCCAGTCCGGAGGTGATCGCGGTGATCCGGGCCCTGTTCGGCCGGCTCCCGGCCCGGCTGCACCGTAGTTTGACCTGGGACCAGGGCGTCGAACTGGCCGGCTACGCCACTTTCGGACTCGTCCAGGACTGCCAGGTGTTCTTCTGCGACCCGCACAGCCCGTGGCAGCGCGGCACCAACGAGAACACCAACGGCCTGTTACGCGACTACTTCCCCAAGGGCAGGTTCGACTTCACCACCATCGGCCAGGCCGACCTGGACGCCGTGGCCGACCAACTCAACCGCCGGCCACGACAAACCCTGAACTGGCATACTCCGGCACAGAAGCTCAACGAGTACCTCGCGTTGCACTGACCGCTTGAGACCGCCTCTCTGTTCCGCGTGCTTTTGCCCTTGATCGGCGCACTTTTCCTTGATCGCTGACCTGGACAGCGAGGGCTGCACGGTCGGTAGATTTGAGCTGTGCCGGTCAAATCCATCCCAGAGCGCATCAGGTGGGCGATCGAGACGATGGGGATCCGCCCCGCCGACCGGATTCTGGAGATCGGCTGCGGTCGCGGGAGCGCCGCCTCGCTGGTCTGCGAGCGGCTCGACGGCGGACGTATCATCGCGATCGACCGGTCTCTCACGATGGTCAAGCTCGCCGAGCAGCGCAACCAGGCCCACGTCGCCGCCGGCAAGGCGGTCTTCCAGGCCGCCGCCCTGGACGTGGCGAACCTCGACGGGGAGCGGTTCGACAAGGTCTTCGCGATCAACGTCAACCTCTTCTGGGTGCGCTCGTCCGCGCGTGAGCTCGAGCGGGTGAAGCGGCTGCTCAAGCCCACCGGGGCCATGTACCTGTACTACGAGCCGCCCGCCACCTCGCGGGCCGCCGCGATCGCCGCCCGGATCGCACCGTTCCTCGCCGAGCATGGCTTCACCACGACGGTGTCGATGGCCACGACCAGCCGCTCGACGGCTCTGGTGTGCGTGAAGGCGCAACTGCCCTCATGATCAGGGGCGTCCCTCAGGTAGCTATAACGACGTGAGGGACGCCCTGATCATGGGTTAGTCGCGCCAGGCGGGGCGGGGGTCGCGGGAGCGGAGCGGGCGGGTGGACTCCCAGGTGCGGCGCCACGAGCCCGCCGGGTACTCCTGGCCGCTCGGCAGCGCCAGTTCACCCTTCGCCTGCGCGCGCAGGCTGCCGTACCAGCCCAGCTCCTCCTCGGACCACAGCCGGGCGAGCGAGTCGGCGACCCGGGTGTTGAAGCCCCGGGCGCCCTCACCCTCCGCCGGATGCAGCGGCTGTCCATATCGGACCACCACGCGGGCCCGGCCGGGCACCGGCCAGTTGCGGCCGCGGGGCATCGCGGCGTACGTGCCGCGCAGCGCGATCGGGACCAGCGGTACCCCTTGCGTCACGCACAGGTGCGCGGCGCCCAGTCGCAGCGGCGACATCCACCCGTCTTCGCTGCGGGTGCCCTCCGGGAACAGCAGCAGGCTCCAGCCGCGCGCCAGCAGCAGCGGCGCCAGGCTGCGCAGCTTGCGGGACCGGTGCCGCTCCACCGGGAACGCGTTGAACACCAGCGCGGTGACGGCGGCGCGTCCGCGCGCGTCGAAGAAGTAGTCCGCCGCCGCGCCGACCGCGACCCGCTCGTTGAGGTGCCGGGGGAGCGAGCCGAGGATCAGCGGGGTGTCCAGGTGGCTGCTGTGGTTGGCGACGAACACCACCGGGCCCTTGAGCCCGGCGAGCCGGTCCAGGCCCTCGATCTCGGGCTTGGTCTGGCTCCAGGTGAGCGGGGTGAGCACGCCGCGCTGCAGGGCCCGGCGGGCGGCCTGCGCCACCGGGGTGCGGGCCCAGCCGGTGGGGAACTCGCGCGGCGGCTCGGGCGGCTCGTGCGCGGTCGCCGAGCGCGGCGTGCGCGACCGCCCAAGCCAGTCCCGTCCCCCCGTGAGCGTCTTGATGTCACGAATGAAACCCATTGGAAACTCCTCGCCGATCTTGCACTCGTCAGGTGCCATGTCGGGCATTCGGGCATGACAACTGCAAGATCGGCGCTATCTCACGTCGGCCATGGTCAGCGGCGGGGCGTGCAGGTAGTTGATTGTTGGGGAACGGCCTACGCGGTCTCTCGCCATCTCCAGGGCGTCGTTCAATGTGGACGCGGAGCGGAAGCCCATCCGCTCGGTGGTCTTGCGGTCGCCGCCGACGAAGATGACGTCGCCGAGGTGCTCCATGGCGTGGGCGCCCCAGTACCACATGTAGAGCGGGTGCACGCCGTGGTAGGCGTAGCTGTTGCGGTACAGGTGGATATACCACGGGTCGGTGGCGAACTGCTCCTCGAACTTGGTCTCGATGGCCACCGGGTCGGTGGTCTCGGCGAGCACCTCTTCGAAGAAGTCGATATAGCTGGGGTGGTGCACCGGGTGGAACTCGTTGCGCACCGGGTGGTAGTAGATCGCTACCCCGCCGGGGCGCACGATCGGCTGGCCGCGGTAGAGGTTGAAGAAGTATCCGAGGCCGAGGCTCATCACCAGGATCGGGTTCATGATGGAGTTCACGTTGTACGGGCAGATGTAGGGCAGACCGAAGATGCCCACGTCCGCGGGTCCGTCCACTTCGGTCATCTGCTGGCGCAGGACGTGGCCCATGGTGACCTCGTGCACCTGGATCGGGTCGCCGGCGGTCACCGACGTGATGCCGTACGGCGCGGCGGTGCGGTGCCAGAGCTGCCGGCGCTGCTTCGGCGGGGCTAGGTCGTTGGCGCGCTTGACCGCGAGGTAGGCCGCCTGGTCGCGCAGGGTCCATTCCCATTCGCGCTTGTTGAGGAAGCCGACATAGTCGGGGAAGGTGTTGTTGTTGACCGTGGTCTCGATCTGGAAGACGTTGAGGTTGTCGCCGATCAGCCCGGCCATCCGGTCGTACGAGTGGTGCATCGCCGAGTTCGGCGGGTCGTTGAACGAGCGCGAGTGCCGCAGCGTGTGCACGTTGTGGTGGTGCTTGAGGCTGCGGTAGGACGCGAGGCCGACGGACACCGACTTGGGCCCGCCGCTCATCGCCGTCAGCGACACGTTGACGTACACGATCAGGTCGCTCTCCGCCGCGCGGCGGTTGATCTCCACGACCTCGCCGTGCCGGGTCTCGCCGATCACGGTGAGGTTGGCGCGGTCCTCCGCGTCGTGGTTGCGCAGGTGGCGCGGGAAGAACGAGCGGAACACCCGCTCGCCGACGGTGCGCTTCAGCTCGGCCGGCGTCATCCGGCGGTGCAGCGCGTTGCCGGCGATCAGCTCGACGTCGTCGACGCCCTTGGCGGCGGCCAGTTCCAGCACGTGCTCGATGATCCGCTGCCGGATGTCCGGCGTGCGCATCGGCGGCAGCGGGATCGACAGGTCGTCGAACACGATGGTCAGCCGCATGCCGGGGCGCAGCAGCTCGTGCAGCGGCTCGCGGCCGAGCGGGTTCGCCAGCGCGCGGCGGATCTGCGCGTCGACGTCGCGCAGGCCGGGCAGCGACTCCGGCGGGTAGATGACCCGGCTGCCCAGCGGCAGCTTCTCCAGCCGGAAGCCCTCGCCCTCGTGCATCAGGAGGGCCGGTGTGCGCTCGTCCACCTCGAGCACGAATCCTGGTCTACTCACGAGCCGGTCCCCCTACAGTTCTTTCGTTGGATCGAAGGCCACCTTGACCGAGCCGAGCCGGCCGGCGGCGCTGGCGTGGCCGATCGCGTCCCGCCAGCGGGACAGCGGGTACACGGCGTCGACGTACCCGGTCAGCGGCGCCGATTGGGCGAGCGCCAGCGCGTCCGGGAAGTCGCGCCCGCCGGACGCGTACGCGCCCACGAGGTTGAGCTCGCGGAACCACACCGGCGTGAGGTCGGCGCCGGCGTTCGGCATCCCCGACATCACCACCGTGCCGCCGGCCCGCACCACCCGCAGCGCGGTGTCCAAACCGGACCCGCCGGTGCACTCGAACGCCAGGTCGGTGCCGCCGAGCAGGAACTCGGGTGCCCGCTCCGGCCGGGCCAGGAACCCGCCGGTGGCGCGGCGCAGCGCCCGCGCGGCCCGGTCGGAGGACAGCACCTCGGTGGCGCCGGCCTCGCGGGCCCGCTCGCGCTGGTGCCCGTACCGGGCGACCACGTAGATCGGGCCGGCCTTGGTGTACTCGCGCAGGGCGAGCGTGGTCAGCAGGCCCACCGTGCCGGCGCCGACCACCAGCACGCTCGCGCCGTCCGGCACCGGGATCCGGCGCACCGTGTGGATCGCGCAGGCCAGCGGCTCCACCAGCACGGCCCGCTCGTCGTCCACAGTGTCCGGTACTGTGTGGAGCTGGCTGGCGTGCGCCACGAACATCCGGCCCCAGCCGCCGCCGGTGTCCCCGCAGAAGCCGGTCTGGAGCGCGGCCGAGACCCGGCCGGCGGTGATGTGGTCGCAGCGGCTGTGCCGGTCGGTGGCGCAGCCGGCGCACGGCTCCAGGCCGCGCGGCACGCAGCCGAGCACCGGGTCGAGCACCACCCGGCTGCCCTTGGGCAGGTCGGGCAGGTCGTCGAGGGTGACTCCCACGACCTCGTGGCCGGGGGTGAACGGCATCGACACCAGCGCGGACAGGTACGGCGAGTTGCGGCCGGTCAGCAGCCCCAGGTCGGAGCCGCAGATGCCGGACAGCAGCGGCCGCACCCGGGTCCACTCCTGGTCCGGCGGGCGCGGGCCGGGCCGGTTCATCAGGCGCAGCGGCGACATGTTGGCGGCCAGCCACCCGCTGGCCCGGCGGCCCGGTCCCGTGCTGGTGGCCGCGCGGCTCGCCACGTAGCGCGACGGCGAGCGGTAGTACTCCAGGGTCAGGTTCATAGGACGGTCTCCACGAGCGCGTCACCGGCCGGCAGCGTGTGCGCCGTCCACTGGGCGATCGGCCAGCGGCGCGAGCGCGCGTGCCGGTACAGGTGCGGATCGGGGTTGACGGCCACCGGGTGCCCGACCGCCTCCAGCAGCGGCCGGTCCGAGAAGCTGTCGCCGTACCCGTAGCTCTCGGTCAGGTCGGCGCCGATCGTCTCCGCGTACCGGCGCAGCCACGCCGCGCGCGCCTCGCCGACCAGCGGCGGCGACTCCAGGAAGCCGGTGTAGCGGCCGTCGCGGGTGTGCAGCCGGCTCGCCACCACCTCGTCGAACAGGCCGGCGATCGGCTGGACCAGCACGTCGACGGTGCCGGTGATGAGCACCGTGCGGTGGCCGGCGGCGCGGTGCTTGCGTACCTGCCGGATGGCCGCCGGGTGCGAGCGGCGCAGCAGCGCGTCGCCCAGGTGGTGCCGCACGAGGCGGGCGAGGCCCGCCTCGTCGGCGCCCTCGTAGCGGCGCAGGAAGGTGCGCAGGAACTCGCCGCGGTCGCGGCTCTCCGCCGCCAGGTAGCGGGGGAGGCGGCGGACCAGATCGGCCAGCTCCGCCGGCCAGCCGGCGCGCGGCAGGTCGCAGAGCCTCGCCAGCAGGTAGGTCTCGATGACGTTGGAGGCCACGATCGTGCCCTCCAGGTCGAACACCGCGACGACGCCGCCGTTCGGCGCGGCCTTCAGCGGTGGCAGGGCGTTGCTGCTGGTACGCCGTCCGGCGGTCGCCTTCCGCATGGTGGCGGTGATCGCCGGGTAGTGCACCTCCTGCAGGTAGTGGTGCCAGTCGATGACCGCGGCGTCGAAGCCGTGCTCCTCCACCCGCTCGGCGGGCAGCGCCCGGTGCAGCGCCAGCAGCCTGCTGTCCGTGTAGATGACCTCGGCCTCGGTGTACACCCCGTACAGGTCGGCGTACTTGCGCAGGAAGTCGAGCTTGTCCTGCTGCCGGGTCAGGTCGTCCTGCCAGCGCCGGGTGCGGGTGTTCGCCGGGGCGCGCAGCAGCGCCTTCTGCGCCGTCGACAGCGCCCGCTCACCAACCCGCAGCATCCGGTCGACCCGGCGGGCGCCCGGGAACGTCCAGTCCGGCGCCTTGATCTGGCCCCGGCCGCCGTCCGGCATCGGGTGCTCGGTGAAGTACTCCTTGACGCTGTCGTAGATGCCGCGGAACGTCAGCGGGTTGCGCGCGCCCGACCCGACGTGGAAGTAGGCCGGCTCGTCGACCGGCGGCGGCGCGGCCGCCACCGCGAGCGTCGCGTTCACCACGATGTCGACCGGGATCACGTCGAGGACCCCATCGGGCAGGCCGGGGAACTCCGGCAGGATGCCCCGGCCGTACGCCAGGATCAGCGGGTCGGCCATCTTGAAGCCGTCGATCCAGCCCGGGAACGGGTGCCGCAGCGAACTCTCCACAATGGCCGGTCGCAGCACCGACAGCGGCAGCACGCCGGTCAGCTGCTCCTCCGCGACCCGCTCGCCCAGCGCCTTGGTGAACGTGTACACGTCGGGCCAACCGACACTCTGCGCGCGCAGCCGCCCGTACTCGACGAGTTGCTTCTCCACCCACTCGACCCGCTGCTTCTCGGCGGCGGCCGCGGTGGACTGCGGCCCGGACTTGCCGTGGTCCTTGCGCGCGTCGGCGAGCGCCTTGCGCAGCACGCCCGGCCGCCGCGACTCCCACTCCACGCTGTCCCGCGCGGCGCGCGCCGCGCGCAGCTCGGTGCGCCAGTCGGCGTCGTGGTCGAGCGACCGTTCCGGCACGACGCCCTTGCGGGCGCCGGCGACGTAGGCGGTCGAGACGTGGACCACGTGCGGTTTGCCTTGGGTGGCGCGGACGGCCTCGTAGAGGTCGACCACGCCCTGCACGTTGGTGCGGAAGGCGTCGTCGATCGGCGGGTCGAAGGACACAGTGGACGCCGCGTGGATGACCGCGGTCAGGTCGTCCGGCAGCGTCACCTCGGTGCTGCCCAGCTCGCCGTCGACCACCCGGACCCGCTCGGCCACCGCGGCGGCGACGCCGTCCGCGCCCACCGCCTGCCGCCACCGGCTGAACACCGGGCGGCGCAGCAGCGTGTTGAGCCGGTCGGTGCCGGACGAGCTGCCGCGGCGCCGGATCAGCAGCGTCACCCGGGTCGTCGGGTAGGCCGAGAGCAGCTTCTCCAGCAGCGCCTGGCCGAGGAAGCCGGTGCCGCCGGTGAGCAGGATGTGATCTTCGTCTAAGTGGGCGCTCATGCGGGGGAGACCCCGAACTTCGCGACGCCCCGCGCCGTCAGGTTGAGCCCGTGCTGCCCGGGCAACTTGTCGACTTTCTGGTCGAGCATCCGTACCACCCTGCTGCCACCCTCCCCGCCGAGTAGATGTCCCAGGACGAACGCCGTCTCTGACCTGGGTGCGATGGTGGAGCCTACCGGCGCCCAGAACCGGCGGAGCGCGAACCGGGTGACGCGGCGCGCCCGCGAGCTGCGCGCCAAGCGCTCGCGCGCCTCGCTCATGTAGAAAGCCAAGTGCCGGGACTCCTGTTGCTGGATACGCTGCAGAACCTTCGTCAGCGTTGCATGCTGTTCAAGCTGGATCAACCTTCCGTAGGCGGCGTGCGCCGACCACTCGTTCACCGCGCCCCACGTCATGTGCGTGGCGATGAAGTCCTCGCCGATCACCGCCGCGGCCAGGCACTGCGTGATGGGGGCGATGACATTGCCGCGGAAGCCCTGTGCGAGCCGCACTTCGCGGTGCCGGGGGAGCCCGTTGGCCTCGTCGTGCACGGCGAGGATCCGGTCGATGACGTCACCGTGCCAGAACTCCTCGAAGTTCCACATGGTGAGAAAGGTGGTGATGCGTGGGTTCTGGTGCGAGGGCGTCACCAGCAGGTCGCGCAGATAGCAGATGGTGTGCGTCTCGACGTCGGTCATGTAGCGCAGGCAGCGCAGCGCTTCGGCCGACAGGGGTTGGTCGCGGAAATCGTCGAAGTCGACGTCGCTGATGTCGACCGAGGTGGCTTCGCGTTTGTAGGTGTCGAGATCGAAAGACATGGTGGCCGGCCTCCGAGGGGTGGTCAGGTGACGGCACGCAGGTACAGGTCGACGACCTCGTCGACCCGCTCCTTGGGGGGAACCAGGACGTCGCCGGGCCGGGCCAACCCGTCGAGGAACACGAAGGTCATCATGGGCCCGATGAACAGCCGGGTCGCGAGGTCGAGGTCGACCGCGCGGATGACGCCCGACTCGCGGGCGTGCGCCAGCACCGTCTCCACCCGGGCCAGGAACCGGGCCGGGACCGTCTCCCGCCAGATCACGGCCAGGGCGGGGGTGCTGACCATCTCGGAGATGAAGATCCGGAACAACGCCAGGTACTGCGGGCTCATGAGGTGGCTGACCAGCGTCCAGGCCACCTCGGAGAGCACCGCGCGCAGCTCGTCGCGGCTCGCGACCGGCCGGTCGACCAGCAGCGGCGCCCGTTCGTCGAGGCTCGCCACCATGCTGCCGAGCACGTCGACGAGCAGGTCTTCCTTGCCGCGGAAGTAGACGTAGAGGGTCTGCTTGGACACGCCCGCGGTCGCCGCGACCTGGTCCATGCTCGCGCCGGCGACGCCGGACTCCAGGAAGACCTCGAGCGCGCCGCGGCGGATCTGCTCGCGCTTGGCTTCCCCCACGCCGGCCCCCGATCAAACCAAACCGTTCAGTTTGGTCCGTTCATGCTGGCACGCCCCCATGCGCCACTCAACGAGACCCCCGTCACACCGTTCACGGGGTGGCTGTGAGATCGGCGAGGAGGGCGTCGAGGGCCTCGGGGGTGGCCCAGCCGTTGACGGCGACCCGGCCGGACGGGTCGACGAGGATCTCCAGGCGGTCCGGGGCTTCCCACAGATCCGCCAGCGACCCCGCGATGCGGTCGGTCAGGAGGACGAACTCCTGGTTCGTCGAGCCGACCCAGGGTCGCGCCCGGTCGACGCGGTCGGCCAGGAACCGGCCGGCGACCAGCAGATCGGTCTGGCTCAGCAGCGCGGCGACGTCGTCGCGGCCGGCGTCGACCGCCCGGTTCAGCTCGTCCGTGCGGTACCCCGTGAAGGTCATCACGGACCGGCCCGCCGCACGGACGCCCGCCGCCACCCGGGACAGCGCGGCGGCCTGGTCGAACGGCTCGCCGCCGAGCAGCGTCAGCCCGTCGGTGCCGGCGGCGACGACCCGGGCGGCCAGCTCCTCCACGGGCACCGGCTCGCCGCCCCGGGTGGTCCACAGGTGCGGGTTGAAGCAGCCGGCGCAGCGGATGGCGCAGCCCTGCACCCACACCGCCGTACGCTCGCCGGGCCCTTCGGCGCGGGTCGACGCCAGGAAGCGGGCCATCCACACCAGATCCGGCGACCGGCCGGGCGGCGGGGTCCGCGTCGGCTCGGGCGACGAGGCCGGGTCAGACATCGAGGATCCGACCCGGGGGTGGCGGGTCCAGCCGAGCTGGGCCGCACACCACCAGGCCGCGTACCCGGACGAACTCGTGCGGGGGCAGGCTCGCGGCCGCGGCGAACTCCTCGACGCTGCCGAAGCCGCGCCGGACCTCCCGTTCGGCCAGCACCCGCCGCACCCGCTCCGGGTCGAAGCTCGGCAGCGCCGCCAGTTGCTCGGGCCCGGCCGTGTTCACGTCGACCGGCGCGGCCGAGGGCGCGGCGTCCGGCGCGGCCGAGGGTCCGGCGGTCGGCGCGGCCCCGGCGGACGCCGCGCCCTCGGCCGCGCCCGCACCCGGCGGTACGGCCCACGCCGCCGGCCCGGGACCGTAGTAGTGGCCCGGCGGCGGCGCCAGGCCGCCCGGCAGCCCCGCCGGCCCCGGTGGACCGGGCGGACCGGGCGGTGAGCCCGGGGAGCCGGCGCCGCCGTAGCGGGGTGCCGGTGGCTGGGCGTGCCACGGCACGTAGCCGGCCCGCCAGCGCAGCCACGCCGAGTTGATCAGACCGGCGTGCAGGAGGCTGCCGAACCAGACCGCCAGCAGGCCACTGATCCACCACTGGTCCGACTGCTCGTCGGCCGGGCTGTCCGAACCGAACAGGAAGCACACCCAGCCGGCCACCAGGTAAACGATGCCCGGGATCCACCAGTCCGGCCGGCGGGCGCGCAGTCCGACGTAGAGGAAACCGAGACCGTTCAGGCAGCCCACTCCGAAGATCGACAACAGGAGCCACCAGCTGTGCCGGATCCGCCAGCCGAGGGTCGGTCGCGGCCGGTGGTCAGGCATGGTCGACATCGCGGACCTCCTGCCCGACCGCGAAGACCAGGCGCACGGCGGCGTCCTCGGTGGTCGTCTCCGACTCCAGCGACAGGCCCGCGGCCGGGGCCCGCTCGCGCAGCCGTTCGAGCACGACGCGCTGCACCTGACGCCCGTACCCGGCGTCGACCGTGCGGGCGATCTCGACCGCCCGGGACTCGTCGACGTCCCCGGTGAAGTGCGCCGACCAGACGCCGTCCGTACCACGGGCGAACCGCGCCGCCACCCCGTCCCACCGCGCGGCGATCGCGTGGTCCTCGGCGGTGACCGCGGCGCCGGTCTCCTGGAGCGCGGCGGCGAGCAGCCGCTCGTCGCGCATCCGGGTCCGCACCTCACACACCACCTGCCCGGTCCCGTCCCGCGTGGACCGGGCGCCGTGCGCGGCGGCGACCGCCGCCACGGCCAGCGGGATGAGAATCAACGAGACGCTCACCTGTTGCTCCCCTGATCCCTCTCAAGAAGACCCCCCGCGCGGGTCGACGCCGGGAAGCGCGCCAACCACACGAGGTCCGGTGAAGCGGTTCGCGCGGGCTCAGACATCGAGGATCCGCCCCTGCGTGGGCGGCTCCGGCCGGGCCGGTGGGCCGGGGACGCACACCACCAGCTCGCGTACCCGGACGAACTCGTGCGGGGCCAGGCTCGCGGCCGCGGCGAACTCCTCGACGCTGCCGAAGCCGCGCCTGGCCAGCCGTTCGCCCAACACCCGTCGGACCCGGTCCGGGTCGAAGCCGGGCAGCGTGCCGAGCTGCTCGGACCCGGCGGTGTTCACGTCGACCGGGACGGGCGGCGCGGTGACCGGCGCGGCGGACGCCGCCGGTCCCGGACCGTAATGCTGGCCGGGCGGCGGCGCCAGGCCAGCCGGAAGGCCTACCGGTCCGGGCGGCGGGGCAGGATGGCCAGCCCCGCCGGGCGCCGGCGGCTGGGCCTGCGCCGGCGGGTGGTCGGCACGCCAGCTCAGCCACGCCGTGATGACGAAAAGGTGCGCGAAGCTGACCGCCCAGACCGCCAACCAGGCTACGGCTCCCCAGATCCAGACCTTCGCTTCCGGCTGCAAGGCCCCCTCGGAGGAGAACAGGAGGTACGCCGGGCCGGCCACCAGGTAGACGATGCCCGGGATCCACCAGGCCGGCCGCCGGGCCCGCAGTCCGATGTAGAGGAACCCGACACCGTTCAGGAAGCACATTCCTAACAAGGAGTACGCCAGCCACCGGACCAGCAAGTCGGGAGTCGGCACCAACCGCCCGTCAGGCGTGGTCGACATCGCGGAGCTCCTGCCGGTTGGCCGCGGCCGCGTCCACCGTCGCCTGCTCGTAGTCCGCCGTATAGGCACTGTGCACGGTGCGGGCGTCCAGCAGGTCCTCCAGTACCGCGATGTAGTCCAGGCAGGCGGCGCCGGTCAGCCCCACGGTCTCGGCGCTGACGGTGCCGTCGCCGGCGACGGTCACCACGATGCGGGGCTCATCCGGCATGACGGCCGCCCCGCCCGACCGCGAAGACCAGGCGTACGCCGGCGTCCTCGGTGGTCGTCTCCGACTCCAGCGACAGGCCCGCGGCCGGGGCCCGCTCGCGCAGCCGGTCGAGCACGGCCCCTTGCACCTGACGCCCGTAACCGGTGTCGATCGCCCGGACGATCTCGACCGCCCGGGACTCGTCGACCTCTCCGGTGAAGTGCGCCGACCAGACGCCGTCCGCATCCCGGGCGAAGGCCGCTCGTACCCCATCCCACCGCGCGGAGATCTCGCGGTCGTCGGCGGTGACCGCGGCGCCGGTCTCCTGGAGCGCGGCGGCGAGCAGCCGCTCGTCGCGCATCCGGGTCCGCACCTCACACACCACCTGCCCGGTCCCGTCCCGTGCGGGCCGGGTGCCGAGAACGGCGTCGATCGCCGCGATGGCGCGCGGGGTGAGGATCAACGAGATGCTCACCGACCGCTCCCTTCCTCTGCTTGTCAGAACTCGTCTCGCTCAGAACTCGACGACCCGGCCACCGCCGGTATGCGTGGCCGCCACGCCGGTGCCGGAATCCCAGTCCTCGGCCGCCGTCGCGGCCACGGCGCGGGTGGTGGCCCAGTCGCGCAGCGCGCCGATCCGCTCCGCCTGCGTCACGCTCAACGGCACCATGTTGGCGACCGACCGGATCAGGTCGTCCTTCACCAGCGGCCGCCGAGCGGCGAACGCCTCGAACAGGGCGCTGACCACCACCTGCTCGATCTCGGCCCCCGAGTAGCCCTCGGTCAACACGCAGAGTTCCGTCAGGAGCGCGTCGTCGACCACCAGGGAGCCGGCGGCCGCCGGGGCGCGCAGCCGTCGGCGCAGGTGAACGGTCCAGATCGACCTGCGCTCGACCCGGGTGGGCAGGTCGACGAAGAAGACCTCGTCGAACCGCCCCTTACGCAGCAGTTCGGGCGGCAGCCCCTCAAGGTTGTTGGCGGTGGCGATCACGAAGACCGGCCGGGTCTTCTCCTGCATCCAGGTGAGGAACGTGCCGAATACCCGCGCCGAGGTGCCGGAGTCACCGGCGGCGTCGGCCGCGAACCCCTTCTCGATCTCGTCCACCCACAACACGCACGGCGAGGTGGCCTCGGCGGTCCGGAGTGCGGTGCGCAGGTTCTGCTCGCTGGACCCGACCAGACCGGCGAAGACCCGACCGATGTCGAACCGCAGCAGGGGCAACTCCCACGTCGCCGCGACCGCCTTCGCGGTCAACGACTTGCCGCAGCCCGGCACGCCGGTGATGAGGACGCCCCGGGGCGCCGGGAGCCCGTACTCGCTCGCCGCCGCCAGCCAGGCCCCGTCCCGCTTGGCCAGCCAGCGTTTGAGCGTCTCCAGGCCGCCGACGTCGGCGAGGTCGATGCCGGCGTCGACGAACTCCAACAACCCCGCCTTGCGCACGGCCTGCCGCTTCTCCTCGTGCACCACCGGCAGGTCGCGCATGTCCAGCACGCCGTCGTTGACGATGGCCCGGGCGAACGAGTTCTCCGCCTCGTGCAGGGTGAGCCCGACGGCGGCCTTCGCGAACCGTTCCCGCCCCACATCGTCCAGATTGATCTGGATCCGGCCGCTCGTGACGTTCGCGGCGATCAAGCTTTCGAGGACGACCCGGATCTCCCGCTCCGTCGGCAACGGGAAGTCGACGATCGTCACGTCCCGGTCCAGCTCGGGCGGGATGCGCAGGACCGGGGACACCAGGACGAGGGCGCGCGGCACCGGGCCGGACTTGAAAGCCGCCGCCACGTCCCGCAGCCGGCGGACGACCCCCGGGTCACCGGAACGCTCGGCGGAGCCGAGGTGCGGATGGAGATCCCGCAGGACCACCACACACGACTCGTCGAGGCGCAGCACCGAGTCCAGCATGGCCGACGGGTTCGTCGTGCCCTGGCGCCCGGCGCCGTCCGGCCCCACCAGCCCCTCGGTCGCCGACCAGGTCCAGACCCCGCGCGGCGTGCGGACCAGCGCACTGTCCCGTGCGGTGGCCACGACCTCCGCGACCACCCGCTGCTCCTCGTACGACTCGACGTAGAGGAGCGGAACCCGTGCCTTCAACAGCTGCGCCAGCTGCGACCGGAAGCCTGCCGACACCGCTGTTCTCCCATCCCCGTCACGTCGAGAGGACTGTACCAACGCGCATCCACCCCCGCTGTCCCATGATCAAGGCGTTCCGGAGGGATCATGAGAGGAGTCAGACTGGAGGCATGCTCGACACGTCGGCGCGGCTGCTGCGGTTGCTCGCGATCCTGCCGGGCCGTCCCGAGTGGACCGGCCCGGAGCTGGCCGAGCGGCTCGGCGTCACGGTCCGGACGCTGCGCCGGGACGTGGCCCGGCTGCGCGAGCTCGGATACCCGGTGGCCGCCACCCCCGGCGTCGCGGGCGGCTACCGGCTGGCACCCGGATCGACGCTGCCGCCGCTGCTGCTCGACGACGACGAGGCGGTCGCCGTCGTGCTCGGCCTGCGCACCGCCACCGGCCACACCGTCGCCGGCATCGCCGAGACCTCGCTGCGCGCGCTCGGCAAGCTGGAACGGATCCTGCCCGCGCGGCTGCGCCAGCGGGCGGCCGCGCTGCGGCAGGCGACCGTGCCGCTCGCCGGCCAGCCGCCCACGGTGGACCCCGCGGCGCTCACCGTGATCGCGGAGGCGTGCCAGAGCCGCCACCAGATCACCTTCGGGTACCAGGGCCGCGCCGGATCAGCGGCGACCCGTACCGCCGAACCGCACCGCCTCGTGCACACCGGCTTCCGGTGGTACCTGGTCGCGCGCGACCTGGACCGCGACGGCTGGCGCACGTTCCGGGTCGACCGGATCGAGCGGGTGCGGTCGACGGGCGTCCGCTTCACGCCGCACGACCCGCCGGACGCCGCGGCGTTCGTCGCCGATGCGGTGTCGGCCGGTCCCTACCGGTACCGGGCGCGGGTGTTGATCCGCGCGCCCGCCGCCGAGATCGTGGCGCGGGTGCCGCCGACGGCGGGCGTGGTGGAGGCGGTGGACGAGGCGAGCTGCCTGATGGTGGCCGGCGCCGACTCGCTGCCCTTCCTGGCGCTGCACATCGCGCTGCTGGGCCACGACTTCGCGGTGCTGGAGCCGCCCGAGCTGATCACCGAGCTGCGCACCCTCGCCGACCGCTTCGCGGCCGCCCACCACGCCAGCACCATTTCATGACCAGCACGCCCCTCGCGGAGCCGGACGCGCCGCCCCCGCCCCGCCGCGCCGCGAGCGCCGCGCCCCGCCTCCGCCGCGCCGATCAAGGACAACCCCGCCGATCAAGGGCTCGGGCACCTGGATCCGAGATCAAACCATGTGCCGGCGCCCTTGATCGGCGGGCTGGGCCTTGATCGGCGCGGCGCCTCGCCGCGCGGCGCCCGGCCGCGCGGGGCGGCTTGGTGATTGAGGACGGGGGCTGTCCGCGATTGGGTTTAGCGTGGTCGGTATGGGGATGGACTGGAACAAGGAGCTCGTCGACCAGCTCGACTGGCACTGGCGGCACCACCTCCGGCCGCGGCTCGACGGCCTGACCGACGACGAGTACCGCTGGGAGCCGGCGCCGGGCGCGTGGAGCGTGCGGCGCCGCGCGGACGCCGACCCCGGCGCCGCGCACGGCCGCGGTGACCACGTCATCGAGTACGCGTGGCCGGAGCCCAGCCCGCCGCCGGTCACCACGATCGCGTGGCGGCTCGGGCACCTCATCGTCGGCGTCTTCGGCGTCCGCGCCGCCACCCACTTCGGCGGACCGCCGTGCGACTACGACACCTGGGCGTACGCCGGCACCGCCGCCGAGGCGCTGCGGCAGCTCGACGCGGCGTACGCGGTCTGGACCGCCGGCGTGCGCGGGCTGGGCGCGGAAGGGCTGGCCCGGCCGTGCGGGCCGGGCGAAGGCCCGTACGCCGAGTTTCCGCTGGCCGCGCTGGTGCTGCACATCAACCGCGAGGCGATCCACCACGGCGCCGAGATCGCGCTGCTGCGCGACCTCTACTCAACGAAGGGATAACACCATGGCGTACGAGTTCCAGGTCACCCAGGACAGCACGAACCCGCACCCGCTCGCCGACTGGTGGGCCGAGACGCTGGGCTGGGAGGTGGAGCCCTCCGACGAGGCGTTCATCCGGCGCATGATCGCCCAGGGGTACGCCACCGACGACGACACGACCGTCCACAATGGCGGACTCGTCTGGAAGGCCGGGGCGGCGATCACCCACCCGGACGGCCGCGGTCCCCGGGTGCTGTTCCAGCTCGTCCCCGACGCGAAGACGGTGAAGAACCGGATGCACCTCGACGTGCGGGTGGGCGACGACGAGGTCGAGGCGGTCGTCGAGAAGCTCACCGCCCGGGGCGCCCGGTTCCTGCACCGCGGCCAGCAGGGGCCGCTCGCCTGGGTCACGATGGCCGACCCGGAGGGCAACGAGTTCTGCGTCTCCCGCTGACCATGATCAAGGCGTCCCGCACGTAGTCCTCACGACGTGCGGGACGCCTTGATCATGAGGGGGTATCGTGTCCTCGCTCACGATCTGACGCCTTTGGAATGCGCGCGTAACAAGGATGGCTTTTCATAGGTGCGGGCCGTTCGGTCCACCAGCCCTCCCCAGCCCTCCCCAGACCTGCCGCCATCGGCGCCGGCCGGCGTAAGCACGTACCTTCACACCCCAGAATGGAGCAGCAGTGACCCTGCGGGTCGACGAGCACGACGGCGCCCACCGCCCCCTCCCTGTTCCCACCCCGTCCCTCCCGCACACGGCGATCCCGTCGGCGTCCCGGCCCGCGCCCGACCCGAAGCGTCGCATCCTGATGCTGTCCTGGGAGTACCCGCCGGTCATGGTCGGTGGCCTCGGCCGCCACGTCCACGCCCTGTCCGTCGCCCTCGCGGCCGCCGGCCACGAGGTCACGGTGGTCACCCGCCACGCGCCCGGCGCGCCGCTGGAGGAGTACGCCGAGGGCGTGCGCATCGTCCGCGCCCCCGAGGACCCGCCGGTGTTCCCGCTCGCCACGGAGTCGTTGCTGGCGTGGACGATGGCGTTCAACCACACGCTCACCCGGGCGGCCCTGCGCGCGGCCGAGTCGGGGGAGTACGACGTCATCCACGCCCACGACTGGCTGGTGACGCACACCGCGATGACCCTGAAGGACCACCTCGACCTGCCGCTGGTGTCCACGATCCACGCCACCGAGGCCGGCCGGCACCAGGGCTGGCTGCCGGAGGAGATGAACCGCACGATCCACGGCGTGGAGTGGTGGCTGACCCAGGAGTCGACGCGCGTGGTGGTCTGCTCCGAATACATGAAGTGGGAGGTCAACCGCCTCTTCGAGACCCCGGTCGATCAGCTCGACGTGGTCGCGAACGGCGTCGAGATCGACCGCTGGCAGGTGTCCAGGGAGGCCGTGGCGGCGGCGCGCGAGCGGTTCGCCGGCGCCGGCCCGCTGCTGACGTTCGCCGGCCGCCTGGTGTACGAGAAGGGTGTCCAGCACCTCATCGCCGGCCTGCCGAAGCTGCGCGCCGCGCACCCCGGCCTGCGCCTGGTGATCGCCGGCGACGGGCCGTACCGGGCGGAGCTGGAGGCCGACATCCACCGCCTCGGCCTGTCCCAGGCGGTGACCTTCCCCGGCTTCCTCGGCGGCACCGACCTGCCCGCCGTGATCGCGGCGTCCGACTGCTTCGCGGTGCCGAGCATCTACGAGCCGTTCGGCATGGTCGCGCTGGAGGGCGCGGCGGCCGGCGCGCCGCTGGCGGTGGCCGCCACCGGCGGGCTCGCGGAGTTCGTCCAGCCCGGTGTGAACGGCATGACGTTCCCGGCGAAGGACCCGGAGGCGCTCGCCGACGCGGTGGGCACGCTGCTGGCCGACGCCGGGCGGGCCCGCGCGCTGGCCGAGAAGGCGCGCGCGATGGTCAGCGAGCGCTACGGCTGGGCGTCGATCGCGGCGCGCACCGCCGCGGTGTACTCCGCGGCCGTCGCGCAGGCGCCGGCGTTCGCCGCCCGCCAGGCGGAGCTGCGCATGGCGCAGGGCCGCCCGGCCGTCCCGGCGCGTGAGGGCAACCTGCTGGCGGTGGGCTGATGCTCGGTACCCTCACACACCGGTCTGATTCGTGGGCGCCGCGCGGCGACGCGGACCGGGCCCTGATCGGGGATCTTGACCTGTTCCTGCTCTCCCAGGGCAAGCACGAGCGGCTCTGGGAGCTGCTGGGCGCGCAGCCGCGGCCCGGTGGCTGCCGGTTCGCGGTGTGGGCGCCGAACGCCCGCGAGGTCCAGGTCATCGGTGATTTCGATGGCTGGGCCGGCACGCCGCTGGAGCGGCTCGGCCCGAGCGGCGTCTGGGCGGGGCACGTCGCAGGCGCGGCGGCCGGCCACCGGTACAAGTACCGGGTGCTCGGCGCGGACGGCGTCTGGACCGAGCGGGCCGACCCGATGGCGCAGGCGACCGAGTGCCCGCCGCGCAACGCGTCGGTGATCGCGGAGTCGCGGTACGAGTGGGGCGACGACACCTGGATCGCCCGGCGGCGCGGCGACCACCACGCGCGGCCGATGTCGGTGTACGAGGTGCACCTCGGCTCGTGGCGGCCCGGCCTGTCGTACCGGGAGCTGGCCGACCAGCTGACGGCGTACGTGACCGAGCTCGGCTTCACGCACGTGGAGCTGATGCCGGTCATGGAGCACCCCTACGGCCCGTCGTGGGGCTACCAGGTCACCGGGTACTACGCGCCGACGTCCCGGTTCGGGTCGCCGGACGACTTCCGGTACCTGGTGGACCGGCTGCACCAGGCCGGCATCGGGGTGCTGCTGGACTGGGTGCCGGCGCACTTCCCGCGCGACAGCTGGGCGCTGGCACGGTTCGACGGCACGCCGCTCTACGAGCACCCCGACCCGCGGCGCGGCGAGCACCCCGACTGGGGCAGCCTGGTCTTCGACTACGGCCGCCCCGAGGTGCGCAACTTCCTCGTCGCCAACGCGCTGTACTGGCTGGAGGAGTTCCACGTCGACGGGCTGCGCGTGGACGCGGTCGCCTCGATGCTGTACCTGGACTACTCGCGCGGCCCCGGCCAGTGGGCGCCGAACGTGTACGGGGACAACGCGCACCTGGAGGCGATCGACTTCCTCCGGGAGTTGAACGCCACCGTGTACCGCAACCACCCCGGCGTGGTGATGATCGCGGAGGAGTCGACGGCCTGGCCGGGCGTCTCCCGGCCGGTCCACGACGGCGGGCTCGGCTTCGGTCTCAAGTGGAACATGGGCTGGATGCACGACACGCTCGGCTACGTCGAGCGCGACCCGGTGCACCGCAGCTACCACCACGACCAGGTGACCTGGCCGTCGGTGTACGGGTTCGACGAGCAGTTCGTGCTGCCGATCAGCCACGACGAGGTGGTGCACGGCAAGGGCTCGCTGCTCGGCAAGATGCCCGGCGACCGCTGGCAGCAGCTGGCCGGGCTGCGCGGGTTCCTCGCCTACATGTGGGCGTTCCCCGGCAAGCAGCTGCTGTTCATGGGCGCCGAGCTGGCCGACGCGCGGGAGTGGAGCGAGGCCCGGGGCCTCGACTGGTCGCTGCCGGACACCGGGGTGCCGCGGCTGTTGGGGGACCTGAACCGGGTGTACCGCGCCGCGCCGGAGCTGTGGGCGCTGGACACGTCGCCGGACGGGTTCCGGTGGATCCGGCACGACGACCGGGCGGCCAACGTGCTGTCGTTCCTGCGCCGCGGCCCGGACGGTGAGTGGCTGGCCTGCGTGGTCAACTTCTCCGGCGTGCCGCGGATCGGATACCCGCTGACGCTGCCGGTCGCCGGCCGCTGGACCGAGGTGCTCAACACCGACGCGGAGTGCTACGGCGGCACCGGGGTCGGCAACTTCGGCGCGGTCACGGCCGCCGCCGGCGGCGCGGCCGAGGTGCACGTCGGCCCGTACGCGGCGGTCTGGCTCCGTTCCTCATGATCAGGGCGTCCCGCACGTCGTCGTAGCGACCTGACAGACGCCTTGATCATGGAGGAGAGGGTCGCGGAGGCGGGATGGCGGCGGTGATGACGGCGCCGCGGCCGTCGGGGCCGCGGGCGATGGTGAGCTGGCTGGCGAGGTTGCGGCAGATCCAGAGCCCGCGCCCGCCGTTGAGACTCGCCGGGTCCGGCGGCGACGTGCCGATCCCCGGGTCGGTGATGCCCGGGCCGCGGTCGCTGACCTGGCAGCAGAGCAGACCGTCGGAATGCCACAGGCGCAGCCGCCCCGACCCGCCGCCGTGCTGGATCGCGTTCGCCGCGAGCTCGCTGGCCACGATGAGCAGGTGCTCGATCTGCTCGTCGGGCGCGCCGAGGCGGCTCGCGTGCGCGGCGAGGGTGGCGCGCAGCGCGTAGAGCCCGTCGACGTCGAAGGGCAGGTCCACGTCGACCACACCCGGCCCGTGCCCACCGGGCCGCGTCGGCGAACTGCGGACCGGACGGTCAGGGCTGCTCATTGACCTGCTGTACCCGAAGCCGGGGTGCGGCACGCGCGCCGACGAGATCCAGTACGGTCGCGACCGCGCGCCGGCAGGTGACCGTCATCCGGCGGGACGCGGACAGCCGCGTCGCGGTCGCCACGATGAGGCCCGCGCACGCGCCGTCGATGTATTCCAACCCGGTCAGATTCACGTGCATGTGTCGATCGAGGCGCAGCGACTCGGCCAGCGCCTGCTCCAGGACGTCGACGTGACGATAGTCCAGCTGCCCCGCCACCCGCAGCCCCGCCGGGCTGTACTGCCGGCATACCCGCAGCAGCGGGTGCTCGACGTAGACCTGCGCGGCGACCGTCTTCGGATGCGCCTTCGCGGCGAACGCCAGCGTGACCCCGTCGAACCGGTCCCGGTCGTACTGGCAGATCAGGCACAGGCGGCCGTCGTCGAAGAGGCTGGCGGCGGCCGACTCGAACGCGACGAGCTCGTCCGCGGCGCCCAGCGGCCGGGTGGCCCAGCCCATGTCGACGGTGACCCGCAGCCCGCGGTATCCCTCCCGGCCGGCGGCGTCGACCTCGCCGGCCAGCACCTTGACCATGCCGGCGGCGGTCGCCCCGTCGCCGCCCTCGCCGCCGTCGTCGCCCAGCAGGGACCCGGCCACCGGCACGATGCGCAGCTGGCCGCGCCGCAGGGCCGCCTTGGGTCGCACCGCCCGGCCGGCGAGCTCGCTGGTCAGCGCCTCCGGGGTGGTCGCGTCGGTCCAGCACACGACCTTCATCCCGGAGCGCAGCCCGTCGCGGACGAACGCCGCCACCAGATCCAGCCGCTCCTCCGGATCGGTGAACGTGAGACAGGCGTGGTCACCCGCGTCGACCCGATCCGTCGTGACTGCGTCCGTCATCCGTCCCCACATGTGTCCGAAGCCGTGCGAACGCCCCACGGTAGCCCACCCCGCTCGGCCTCCTGACGAAGGGCGCGGCTACTCCATGATCAAGGCGTCCCTCAGGTCGTTAGAGCGACATGAGGGACGCCCTGATCATGGGACTACGCTGTGGGTGTGCCTACCGTCACCCTGGACCGGGTCGTCACCGCACGCGGCGAGCTCGTCCTGCGGGCGTCCGGCGGGCACCACGAGGTGATCAGCAACGGCGTGTTCCTCATGGACACCCGCGCCGGCGAGTCGGAACGGCTGCTGGTGCGGGCCGCGCTCGGCGCCGCACCGGACGGCGCCGCCCTGCTCATCGGCGGGCTGGGCGTCGGCTTCTCGCTCGCCGAGGCGGCCGCCTCGGCGAAGCCCGCGCGGATCGTGGTCGTGGAGATCGAGCCGGCGCTCGTCGGCTGGCACCGCACCCACCTGGCCCCGTTCAGCGCCGGCGCGCTCGACGACCCGCGCGTCGAGGTGGTCACCGCCGACCTGCTGCCGTGGCTGCGCGCCACCGGCGACCGCTTCGGCGCGATCTGCCTGGACATCGACAACGGGCCGGACTGGACCGTCTTCGACGGCAACGCCGCCCTCTACGACGACAGCGGCCTGGCGCTGCTGCGCGCCCGGCTGGCGCCGGGCGGCGTGGTCGCGGTGTGGAGCGCGAACGCCGCACCCCGCTACGCCGAGCGCCTGGCCGCCGCGATCGGCCCGGTGCGGACGTATCCGGTGCCGGTCCCGCGCGGCGAGCCCGACGTCGTCTACCTCGCCGGCCCACTGCCATGATCTTCTCCCCATGATCAGGGCGTCCCTCACGTAGCTCTCACGACGTGAGGGACGCCCTGATCATGGGGAAGTGGGGGTGGCGCGCAGGGTGGCCCACACCGTCTTGCCCTCGCTGGTCGGGGTGCTGCCCCACGCCGTGGCGTAGACGTCGACGAGGAACAGGCCGCGCCCGCGGTCCGCGCGCGTCGCCGGCCGGCCGTTGCCGGCCGCCACCGGTTGCCGGGCGCTGTGGTCCCGCACGCTCAGATGCAGGTACCGGCCGCGCAGCGCCGCGGTGAGGTGCACGTCACCGGGACCGGCGTGCTGGACGGCGTTGCTGACCAGCTCGGAGATCACCTGGGTGGCCGGCTCGGTCAGGTGCCCGACCCGCCAGTCCTGGCAGGCCGCCGCCACCTCGGCGCGGGCCTGGGCCGGCGCCGACGGCGTGGCCGGGAGGGTGAGCCGGCGGCGCGGCGCGGTCGCCGGGTCGCGGGCGGCGACCGCGGCCAGGGCGTCCCCGAGCGTCTCGCACACGCACACCCCGCCCAGCGTCCGGCCGCGCATCAGCACGCGCAGGTCCGGGCCGGCGCCGTACAGGATGATCGGCGCCGCGCCGGCGCCCGCCGCGCGCTGCGCGGCGGGGAACGTGGCCAGCCGGGACCGGGTCTCCACCCGCATCTCGGACACGTCGACCAGGACGGCGTCCGGTGCCTCGGCGAGGCACTTGAGCAGGGCGTCACGGACCGTGGGAGCGCTCTGGACGGTGAAGAGGCCGCGGAGGGTGACGACCAGTACCCCGTTGGCGGGGTCTGCGGCGACAGCGGCGGTCAACATCGTCTCGGCCCATCTTCCCCACGCATGGCTTTCCACTACACATCTCCGGTCCTGGGGGAAGCGAAACCCCCTCCGGTGTCCCGCGGCGTCCTCCGGTGTCCGCCGGTGTCCGAAGAACGACACCGGGGACACGCTGATCAACCGAGGGGTTCCGCGCGGCCTACCAGCGGATATTGTCGAGATCTGTACGCGCCCGGAGACGCCGGGTGATCAACAAGCCGGGCGACAACGAAGGGAAAAGGTGACCCCACCGCCCACCGGGCACACCATCGGACCGCCGCGCGCGGCTACGTCGCTGGCGCGCGACCCGGTGCTGTCCGGGCTCGCGGCCGCCGCCCTGCTCGTCACCGCCTGGATCCTGTTCGCGCCGGCGGCCGACGTCGCCTCCTGGCTCGCGCAGGCCGCGCTCGACGTCGTGTTCGTCTGGTACGCCACGCGGGTGGCGGACACGCCGGGCATCGACCGCGTGGTGCGCCGGTTCTGGCGCGCGACCCGGCTCGGCGGCATCTTCTTCCTGGTCGCCGACGCGCTCCAGACCGTCATGTCGGCGGTCGACCCGGCGGTCAACGTGGCGGCCGGCACCACGCAGAGCGTGCTCGTCGCCACCGGCGTCGGCTGCGTGGTGTGGGTCATGCTCACCCATCCGATCCGGGTCGCCGGCCGCGAACGGCTGCGGCTGTGGCTCGACGGGGCGACCGTGATGTGCGCGGCGGGGGTCTTCGCCTGGTACCTGTCGCTCACCGGCCCCACGCCGGACACCGCCACCCGGATCGTGGTGGCGCTGGTCGGCTCCGGGCTCATGCTGGCCTCCGCGTTCGGCCTGTGCAAGCTGCTGCTCAGCGGCGCCGCGCCGTTCACGTTCCGGGCCGGGGTGTCCGGCATGGTCGCCGCCGGGCTGGTCGGCCTCGACACCTCGCTGAACGCGGTCGTGGCGGAGTCGGCGGATCCGCGGTCGCTGCTGCTCACCCGCCTGCTGCCGTGCTTCCTGCTCGCCGCCACGCCGCGGATCCAGCAGCTCGACATGCGCGCCGACCCGAGCGGGCTGACCGCCCGGCGGCAGCGCCGGCACAGCCGGCTGCCCTACGTCGCGGTGGCCGCGACCCAGGTCCTGCTCGTCGTGGACCTGGCCGGAGACGGGCTCACGCTGCGCGGCTGGGGCGTCGTGCTGGGCGCCGTCGCCATCACCGCGCTGGTGGTGGCGCGGCAGAGCGTCGCCATCACCGACAACGACCAGCTGCTGCGCAGCCTCGACAGCAGCCTGCTGACGCTGCGGCGGCAGGAGCGGCGCTTCCGGTCGCTGGTCCAGCACGCCTCCGACATCACGCTGGTGGTCGACCGGCGCGGCCTGGTCACGTACGCCAGCCCGGCGCTGCGCCGGGTGCTCGGCGTCGACCCCGAGGGGCAGGCGGTCGACCCGCGTCGCCTGGTGCACCCGGACGACCGGCTGGTCGTCGACCGCATGCTGTCCCGGCTCGCGACGACCGGGCAGGCCACGGTCACCGCGCAGCTGCGCGCGCGCCGGGTCGACGGGGTGTGGCGGTGGCTCCAGCTGGTCGCGACGAACCTGCTCCACGACCCCAGCGTCGGCGGCATCATCGTGAACGCCCGCGACGTGACCGAGGAGCGGCAGCTGGAGGACCGGCTGCGCTTCGACGCCACCCACGACGCGCTGACCAAGCTGGCCAACCGGGCGCTGTTCAACGAGCGGGTGCGGCTGGTGGCCAGCCAGGCGCCGCACCCGGACAGCGAGATGGCCATCCTCGCCATCGACCTCGACGACTTCAAACCGGTCAACGACGTGCTCGGGCACCACGTGGGCGACGCGCTGCTGGTGGCGGTCGCCGAGCGGCTGCGGCGGTGCGTGCTGCCGACCGACACGGTGGCCCGGCTGGGCGGCGACGAGTTCGCGGTGCTGGTGCCGGCCACCTCGCCGGCGGGCGCCGCGGCCATCGCCGATCAGATCCTGGCCGCGTTCACCGAGCCGGTGCGCGTGGAGGGGCACGAGCTGGCGATCCGGGCCAGCATCGGCATCGCGGTGGGCAACGGCGCGCGGCTGGAGTCGCTGCTGCGCGACGCGGACGCGGCCATGTACACGGTCAAGCACAGCGGCAAGGGCCGTTACCTCCACGCGTAACCCCATGATCAAGGCGTCCTTCACGTCGTTCCAACTACGTGAAGGACGCCTTGATCATGGGGTTGGACAGTGGACGGACGCGGTGGTCCAGGAGTTCCGTCAGATGACGGGTGTCTATCTGTAGTGGCGTGGCTAGCGTCAGGCCGATGAGGCTTGCCACGTTCACCACCGTCGTCCTGGCCGGTGCCCTGGTGGTGGCGCCCACCACCACGGGCGCGGCCGCCGCCCCGGAGGTCGGCAGCGCCACGCTGGTGCCGATCCAGGTCACCGGCCCGGCCAGCGAGCGGCTCAACCTGGTGCTGCTCGGCGACGGCTACACCGCGGCCGACCAGGACACCTTCCGGTCCGATGTGGAGCGCCACCTGAACGTGCAGTGGAGCATCGAGCCGTTCCGCGGCTACCGCAATTACTTCAACGTGTACGCCATCGAGATCGTCTCGGGCGAGTCCGGCATCCGGTGCGACCCCGACGACGACCCGCCGGACCCGGACCGGATCACGCCGCTCGGCCTGCACTACGCCGACGGCTGCGTCAACCCGCTCGCCCGCGGCATCACGTTCCAGCCGTACGGCGCCGCCGCGCTCGAACGGTACCTGGCCGACCTCGTCGCGCCGCTCGGCGTCACCGCCAGCAACCGGCAGATCCTCGCCATCGCCAACACCGACACCTACGGCGGCATCGGCGGCACGAACGCCACCACGTCCGGCGGGGCGCCGCAGGGCCCGCTGATCAGCCCGCACGAGCTCGGCCACTCGCTCGGCCAGCTCCAGGACGAGTACCCGTACAGCGACCGCCC
Source organism: Actinomycetes bacterium KLBMP 9797 (assembly GCA_037414955.1). Taxonomy (GTDB): domain Bacteria; phylum Actinomycetota; class Actinomycetes; order Mycobacteriales; family Micromonosporaceae; genus Phytohabitans. Next base: position 2,157 of record JBBEWH010000061.1, on the reverse strand, counting down.
CACCCCGGGCGGCCCCTACACCGGTGGGGAGCCGTCGTCCCGGCACCACACGCTGCTGACCGAGCAGCAGCTGCGCGACCAGCGGGCGAAGTGGTGGCGGTGGCTGGGGGAGGAGAGCGAGTCCGGCGGCGTCATCGGCCGGTACGAGGGTGGCCTCTACAAGGACTCCGGCGTGTGGCGGCCCAGCCAGCACTCCATCATGCGCTGGATCGGCTTCCACTACGACCAGGTGGGCCGGGAGATCATGACGCAGCGCATCTCCGGCCGCCGGGACACCAACGCGATGGCGCTGACCGCCACGCCGGCGGGCCGGACGGTCGGGCCGGCCGAGGTGCTGTGGGTGGAGACCCAGCACCCGCTCGAGCACGAGCTGGACGTGCGCTGGTCGGTCAACGGCCAGCCGGTAGCCGGTACCGGAAACAGCCGGAACCTCGCGCTCGGACCTCTCGGGGTCCGGGCCGGCGACCAGGTCGCCGTGACCGTCCAGGACCCGACGCCGTTCGTGCGCGACCCGGCCGTCCGCACCGGGCCGGCCCTGACCCAGACCCGGCGCTGGACCGTCGGCGCGGCGCCGCCGCCCGCGACCGTGCCGGTCGCGTTCACCGCGTCGACGCCCACCCAGGGCCGCGCGGTCGGCGGCCAGGAGGTCGTGTACGTGGAGACGACCCACCCGGTCGACCGGGTGCTCGACGTGACGTGGCGCCTGGACGGCACGGTCCTGCCGAACCCGCGCAACAGCCGCAACCTCGACCTGGGCGCGCTGAACCTGGCGCCGGGCGCCCACCGGCTCACCGCCACCGTGACCGACCCGGCGTCGCCGGGGGCGCCCGGCGACACTCGGGAGTGGACGGTCGACAACACCGCGGCGGTCGCGCCGGCTACCCTCTCGCCGCCGGTGGTGGCGCTCTCCGGGCGGCACAACGTCTACTTCGAACAGTTCACGATGAAGCTGTCCCCTGTGGACGACCAGCCCGGCTTCGCGGTGGGTGAGTTCCGGCTCAACCGGGACGGCTGGTTCAACTACTTCGGCTGGCCGGACGCGCCGGCGGGCACGCCGTTCCGGTTCACGCCGACCGGCACGGTCATCAAGTCGCTGGTCTACGGCAACCTCGGCTCCGGCGGCCTGTCCAAGGCGGTGTTCGAGCCGACCGAGCCGGGGTACGGCACGCACACCGTCGAGCACCGGGCGATCGACGCGGCGGGCAACATCGGCCAGCCGGACAGCTTCCAGGCCACCGTGCTGCCCGGCTCGTCGCCCACCTGCACCGCGACGGTGTCCGGCCGGCACCGCGGCGACCTCGTCGCGCGCACCGGCGTCACCTGCCTGCGCGACGCGCGGGTCACCGGCCGGGTGCTGGTCCGTCCGGGCGCCTCGGTGGTGATCTCCGGCGGGTCGGTCGACGGCGGGCTGATCGCCGACCGGGCCGCGACGGTGCAGCTGCTCGGCGCGGCGGTGCGCGGTGTGACCCGGCTGGCCGGCACGACGGGGACCGTGACGGCGGCGGGCACGTCGTTCACCGGCGCGGTGACGATCGCCGGCGGCACCGTCATCCTGGCCGGCAACCGGGTCACCGGCGCGCTCGCCTGCCGCGACACCGCCTCGGTGGCCGACTACGGCGCCCGCAACACGGTGCGCGGCGCCGCGACCGGCGCCTGCGCCACCCTCTAACCCTTCCATGATCAGGGCGTCCTTCAAGTAGGTAGAACTACTTGAAGGACGCCCTGATCATGAGGAGCCGCGTTGCGCGAGGCGCGTTGCGCCGGGCCTACCGCGTCGATCTTGGCCTTGCGGGGGTGCCTCGTCCGTCGATCTTGGCCACACCGCGGGGTCCTCGGCGCGATCTTGGTCATGTCCGCCCGATCAAGGTCTATCGTCGCGATTTCAAGATCAACTCGCCTGACATGGCCAAGGTTGCCGTGGCTCGCCGGGTCGAAGCCCGATGACCTCTGGCACCCGGGTTGGCGCGGGCGGTGGTGCGTCGAAGGTGCGGAGCGTGGGGCCGTCAGGACAACGCGGACAAACCGACGCCTTCCGCGGGTGTGGCCACGCGCGCTGATCACCGCTCGCACACCAGTGGGCGCGGCATGACGGGCGTATCAGGCTCAGCGGTGCGATATCCACGTTATGAGGCCCTCATAACGTGGATATCGCACCGC
>JBBEWH010000060.1:0-5084 GCA_037414955.1 Actinomycetes bacterium KLBMP 9797 | reverse complement strand
AACCGCGCTCGCGGGTCATACACCCTATTTTGGCCCCCAAAATACGTTGAAACCCCCACCGCTGAGCCACGTGAGGGACGCCTTGATCATGAGGGGTGGGCGGTGACGAGGCCGGTCTCGTAGGCGACGATGACGAGCTGCGCGCGGTCGCGGGCGTGCAGCTTGCTCAGCAGCCGGCTCACATGCGTCTTCACGGTGGCGAGGCTGAGCGTCAACCGATCCGCGATCTCCCCGTTGGACAGTCCGGACGCGACCAGGGTGAGCACCTCGCGCTCCCGGTCGGTGACGCCGTCCAGCCGCCGGGGGAGCGGCCGGGCCGGCTCCGGACGGCGGGCGAACTCGGCGATCAGCCGGCGGGTCACGCTCGGCGCCAGCAGCCCGTCACCGGTCGCGACCACCCGGATCGCGGCGAGCAGGTCGGTGGGCGGGGTGTCCTTGAGCAGGAACCCGCTGGCGCCGGCGCGGAGCGCGGCGTACACGTACTCGTCCAGGTCGAACGTGGTCAGGATCAGCACCCGCGTCTCCGCGGTCGCGGGGTCGCCGCAGATCCGCCGGGTCGCCTCGATGCCGTCCATCTCCGGCATCCGCACGTCCATCAGCACCACGTCGGGCCGGTGGTCCCGGGCCAGCGCGACCGCCTCGGCGCCGGTGCCGGCCTCCGCGACCGTCGTCAGGTCGGGCGCGAGGTCGACGAGCACCCGGAAGCTGCCGCGCAGCAGGGCCTGGTCGTCGGCGATGAGCACCCGGATCATGCGGCGGTTCCGTAAGGGAGGGTGGTGGCGACGCGGAAGCCGCCTTCTGGGCGCGGGCCGGCGGCGAACTCCCCGCCGTACATGGTGACCCGCTCGCGGATGCCGATCAGGCCGTGCCCCGGCGCCGCGGGCGGGCCGGCGGAACGCCCGTCGTCGGTCACCTCCACGCGTACCTCTCCGGAGTGGACGGTGACGGCGACCCAGCAGCGGGCCGGCGCGGCGTGTTTGACCACATTGGTCAGTGCCTCCTGGACGATGCGGAACACGGACAGCGCCACCGCTTCCGGCAGCGCGGCATCCTCGGGAACGGCGAGGGAGACGGAGACGCCGCCGGCCGCCGCCTGATCGGCCAGCGCCGGCAGGTCGCCGAGGCTGGGCGCCGGCGCGTACGCCGCGCCGTCGCGCAGCACGCCCAGCGCGCGCCGCATCTCCACCAGCGCGCCGCGGCTGGTCTCCTCGATGACCCGCAGCGCGTCGCGGGCCTGCGCCGGGCTGGCCTCGGCGACGTGGTTGCCGACGGCGGCCTTGACCGCGATGAGGCTCATGCTGTGCGCGACGATGTCGTGCATCTCCCGCGCGATGCGCAGCCGCTCGTCGGCGACCGCGCGCTGGGCGAGCTGCTGGGCGGCCTGGGCGGCGTGCGCCCGCCGCTCGCGGACCAGCCAGCCGATGAACCAGGCCCCGGACAGCAGCACGAAGAGGAAGCCGAAGTCGGCTGCGCCCCCGCTGCGGTTGACCGCGAGCAGCGTGGCGGCCAGGAGCGCCAGGCAGCCGGCCGCCGTCGCGACCGACCGGCGGCCGGGGATGGCGGCACCGACGGTGTAGAGGGCGCACCCGAGCGCCGCGGCCGGGCCACCCGCGGCGAAGTCGGGCACGACGCCGGCGGCCAGCACCGCGGTCGCGGTGCCGCAGACCGTGACGGCGACCGCCACCGGCCACCGCCGCCGCACCAGCACCGGGCCGGCGACCAGGAGCCCGGTGAGCACCGGCAGCCACGCCGGCTCCGGCGCGCCACCGGAGACCGGCTGCTCGTACGCCGCGTACCCGCAGACGGCCACCAGCGTGACGGCGAGCGCCGCGTCGCCGGCGGGCAGCAACCGGCGGGCGAGCAGCGGGACGAGCGGGGCCACGCACCGACGGTATCGGCTGACCGGCCCGGCGGCGTCCGCCCCCGGCAGGTCATACCCGGGATGTACGCCGGGCCGGCGGCCCGGCGTCCGCTACCGCACCGGGACGAGCGCGAAGTGCCGGTCCCGGCCGGATGTGCCGGCGCGCCGCCGCCGGCAGGGTTTCCGGCATGACGACAGTGATGCTTCGCGAGGTGCGCGCCGTGTACGGCACCGGCGCCGCGCGGGTGACCGCACTGGACGGGGTGACCGTCGGGTTCGCGCCGGGCACGTTCACCGCGGTGATGGGGCCGTCCGGCTCCGGCAAGTCGACGCTGCTGCACTGCGCGGCCGGCCTCGACCGGCCGGTGGCGGGCACGGTGACCATCGACGGCACCCTCCTCAACAGCCTGGACGAGACCGCCCTGACCACGCTGCGGCGGGACCGGATCGGCTTCGTGTTCCAGGCGTTCAACCTGGTGTCCTCGCTGACCGCGGCGCAGAACGTGGCGCTGCCGGCGCGCCTCGCCGGCCGGCGGCCGGATCCCGCGGCGGTGGCCGCCGCGCTCGCCGCCGTCGGGCTCGCCGGCCGCGCCGGGCACCGGCCCAGCCAGCTGTCCGGCGGCGAGCAGCAGCGGGTGGCGATCGCGCGGGCGCTGCTCAGCCGGCCGGCGGTGCTCTTCGCCGACGAGCCCACCGGCGCGCTCGACAGCACCACCTCCCGGCAGGTGCTCGACCTGCTGCGCGGGCTCGTCGACGAGCACGGCCAGACCGTGGTGATGGTCACCCACGACCCGGTGGCCGCCGGGTACGCCGACCGGGTGCTCATCCTCGCCGACGGGCGCGTGGTCGAGGAGCGCACGGCCCCGCTGGAGGCGTCATGCTGACCCTGCGGGGACGCTGGTCGGCGCTGCTGGGCGCGTTCGTCGCCGCCGCCGTCGGCGTCGCGGTGGTCGCGCTGAGCACGCTGCTGTTCGCGTCCGGCCAGCCGCGGGTACCGGACCGGGTGGCCGCCGCGGCGGTGCTCGTCCAGGGCCCGGTGGCCGACACCCCGGCGGACCCGTTCCCCGAGCCGCGGCCGTGGTCGTCGTCGGCGGCGACCGGCCTCGCGGACCGGCTCGCGGCCATCCCGGGCGTGGCGGCGGCGGTGCCGGACCGCACGTTCTACGCCCAGCCGGTCGTCGAGGGGCGGCCGGACGAGACGGTCACCGCCGGCCACGGCTGGGCCAGCGCCCGGCTCGGGGGCGCGTCGCTGGCGGCGGGCGCGGCGCCCCTCTCCGATCGGGACGTGGTGCTGGGGCGGGCGCCCGGGCGCGCGCCCGGTGACCGGGTCACGCTGCTGACGGCGGCCGGGCCGGCGGCGTACACGGTGACGGGTGTGGTCGACGGACCCGGCCTGTTCCTCAGCGACGCGGCGGCCGCGCGCCTGGCGCCCGGGGTCCGGGCGATCGGCCTGGTGCTCGCGCCCGGCGCGGACGTCGCCGAGGTCGCCGCGGCGGCGCGGCGGGTGGCCGGGGGCGACGGCACGGTGCTGACCGGCGACGACCGCGCGGCGCTGGAGCCGCGCGCCGACGCCCGCACCCGGTGGATCGGCATGCAGGTGCTCACCGCGCTGGCGGCGCTCGCCGGGTTCGTGACCGTGTTCGTGGTGGCGTCCACGTTCGCGTTCACCGTCGCGCAGCGCCGCCGCGAGCTGGGGCTGTTGCGCACCATCGGCGCCACGCCGCGGCAGGTGCGGCGGATGCTGTACGGCGAGGCGCTCGCGGTCGGCGCGGCCGCGTCGGCGGTGGGCACGGTGCTGGGCGCCGCGCTGGCGCCGGCCCTCGGCGGGGTACTGGTCGACGCGGGCTTCGAACCGGCCGGCTACCAGGTGCGGTTCGTCGCCTGGCCGGTCGCGGTGTCGCTGGCGGCCGGACCGGCGGTGGCGCTGCTCGGCGTGTGGTCCGCGTCGCGTCGCGCCGCGCGGATCCGGCCGCTGGAGGCGCTGCGCGAGGCCGCGGTCGAGGCCCGGCCGATGGGCCGGGCGCGGTGGGTCGCGGGTCTGGTGTGTACCGTCGCCGGCCTCGCCCTGGCGTTGGGGACCGCGACCGCCGACGACGCGCGGGACGGCGGCACCTTCGCCCTCGGCAGCGCGATGGCGCTCGTGCTCGGTGCGGCGGTGCTCGCGCCCGCGGTGGTGCCGCCCGTGGTGCGGGCGCTCACCTGGCCGCTGCGCCACGCGCGCGGCGCGACCGGCATGCTGGTCCGGGAGGGGGCGCTCACCGCGCCCCGGCGCACCGCCGGCACCGCGGCGCCGGTGCTGCTGACGGTCGCGTTCGCCGTCATCGTGTCCGGCATGGTGGCCACCTCCGCGGACGCGTACGCCGCGCGGCGCGCCGCCCGTGTCGACGCCGCCGCGGTCGTGGTGCCGGACGGCACGCCCGGCCTGTCCGACGCCGCGGGCCGCGGTCCGCTGTCGTCCACTGTGTACATCGGTGTCGAGCCGGTGCCGGTGTCCGGTGTGGACGGATCCGAGGTGGCCGTCGTCCGGTGGTTCGCCGACGAGCGTGGCTGGGCCGAGGGCGCGACCGTGCCGGTGGTGTTCGCCGACGGCGAGATCGTGCCGCTGACGCTGTCCACTGTGGTCGACGATGGCGCGGTGCCGCTCATGGTGCCGCGCGCGCTGGTGCGCGCCCACGACCCGTCGGCGCTCGCTCCGGCGCTGTTCCTGCGCGCCCCGGCACCGGCGGGCTTGGGTGCGCGGGTCGTCGACGTGGACACCTACGCGGCCGAGGCCGACCGGGCGGAGGACCGGCTCGTCTGGATCTTCACGGTGCTGATGATCGGAGTGTCCGCCGGCTACGGCGCGCTCGCGGTCGCCAACACGCTGCTGATGTCGGCCGTGCACCGGGTGCGCGACTTCGCGGTGCTGCGCCTCGCCGGGGCCACCCGGCGCCAGATGGCGTGGACGGCGGCCGCCGAGTCGGCCGTGGTGGTGGCGATCGGCACGCTGCTCGGCGGGGCGGTCGCGGTGGCCGCGCTGGTCAGCATCCGCGCGGGGCTCAGCGCGCAGGTCCGCGCGCCGGTCGACCTGGTGGTGCCGTGGCCGGTGGTGGGCGGCGCGGTCGGCCTGTGCCTCCTGCTCGCCGTCCTCGCCGCCGCCCTCCCCGCCCACCGCTCCTAACCCATGATCAAGGCGTCCGTCACCGCGTTAGGGCGGCGGGTAGGACGCCGGGATAATGGAAGA
>JBBEWH010000059.1:0-44149 GCA_037414955.1 Actinomycetes bacterium KLBMP 9797 | reverse complement strand
CCCCACAAACCCCATCACAATGGGTGCCTTCAGGTCGTTAGAGCGACGTGAAGGACGCCTTGATCATGGAAGAGTGGGGCCGTGACACGGATCTTGCGGTACGCCGCGCCCCTCGCGATCGTGGTCGCCGCCCTGAACCTGCGCCCGGCGATCACCAGCGTCGGCCCCCTGCTGGACGAGGCCCGCGGCGCCCTCGGCGCCACCTCCACCTGGGCCGGGCTGCTCACCACCATCCCGGTGTTGTGCTTCGCCATGGCCGGGTCGGTCGCACCGGCGCTGTCCCGCCGGGCCGGCCCCCGGGTGGCGATCGGCCTGGCGCTCGGCGTGCTCGCCGCGGGGCTGCTGGTGCGGGTGCTGGCCGGGCCGTCGGTCATGCTGGCCGGCACCCTGGTCGCCGCGTGCGGGGTGGCCTGCGTGGCCGTGCTCATGCCCGTGGTCGTGCGCGGTTCGTACCCCACCCGGGTCGGGCTGGTCACCGGCGTCTACACGGCGGCGCTCCAGTTCGGCGCGGTGCTCGGCTTCGCGCTCACGCCGCCGCTGGCGGACGCGCTCGGCGGCTGGCGACCCGCGCTGGCGGCCTGGGCCACACTCGCCCTGCTGGCCTTCGCGATCTGGTTCGCGGCCGCGCCCGGCCGGTCCGCACCAGCCGTGATCAGGGCGTCCCGCACGCCGTCGGAGTCCTTGTCGCGGAACCGGCTCGCGTGGGTCATCACCCTCTTCTTCGGCCTACAGGCGCTGATCGCGTTCGTCGTGATCGGCTGGTTGCCGCAGGTGCTGATGGACGCGGGCGTCAGCCGCGGCGACGCCGGGCTGTTGCTGGCGCTGCTGTCGCTGGTGGCGTTGCCGATCAGCCTGCTGATCCCGCCGTTCGCCGGCCGGCCCGGACCCGATGGCGGCCCGCGCGGCCAGAGCGGCTGGATCGTCGCCCTGGGCGGGTGCGGCCTGGCCGGTCTGGCCGGGCTGGTGGTCGCGCCGGGCGCCGCGCCGCTGCTGTGGACGGTGCTGCTCGGCCTGGGCATGAGCGTGTTCTCGCTGGCGCTCACCGTGATCGCGCTGCGCGCCCGGACCGGCGACGACACGGCGCGGCTGTCCGGGATGGCGCAAGGCTTCGGTTACCTGCTGGCCGGCACCGGCCCGTTCCTGTTCGGGCTGTTGCGCGACGTGACCGGCGGCTGGGAGACGCCGCTCGCCATGCTGATCGGGGTACTCCTGCTCCAGATCGTGGCCGGCGTCGCCGCCGGCCGCCCCCGCTACGTCACCCCTCCCCATGAGCACGGCGAAGCGCCTTGATCATGGGGAGAGGGTGAGGAACGGCGTGGGGGTGGGTAGGAGGAAGGCATGCAACCGTTTCCGTTCCTGCCCTGGGTCTGGCGAGACCCGAGCATCCTGAATCCGGGGGCGCCGCCGGCAGAGGACGTGCCGACGAGACGTCCCGACACCCCCGAGAACGACCGGCGCGCCGCCGGCGACCTGGCCGGGTACGACGTCGAGGCGCTCGACGGCGGCATCGGCTCGATCGACGAGGCCAACGACGAGGTCGGCGCCGCCTACCTGGTGGTCGACACCGGGCCGTGGATCTTCGGCCGCAAGGTGCTGCTGCCGGCGGGCACGGTCGACCGCGTCGACCACGAGAACCGCAAGGTCTACGTGGACCGCACCAAGGAGCAGATCAAGAACTCCCCGGAGTACGACAAGGAGACGTTCGACAGCGCGGCGTACCGCGAGCGGGTCGGCGGTTACTACACCGAGAGCTATCGCGAGGTGCCTCCGGCGCCGTAGCGCGACCGTGACGCGATGGACTGGTGGCGGCGGCCGACCTGCGGCGGCCGTCGCCGCCCCGCCAGCCCGTCGATCTTTTGCGTGGCGCCCCCCCATGATGGACGTTTAGCCTGGTCATGCGGTTAAGATGCGCCGCGTGGAGAGACGAGAATTTCTCAGATACAGCGTGGGCGTGGCGGCGGGCCTGATCGCCGGCCCCGCGGCGTGGTCCGGGGCGGCGTCGGCCGCCCCGCTGCCGTTCGTCGACGACTACGCGACCAACACCACCGCCAACCTCACCGCGGAGACCAACGCCGCGGTCCGCATCCTGTCCGGCATGTCGGAACTGTGGAAGACCGGGCCGACGTGGGACTCCGGCATCCCGGTGCGGTCGGACGTGCTGGCGGCCAACATCCGGTACGTCGCCGAGGTGACCGCCGCGCGCACCCCGGAGGAGGCGAAGCAGTCGTTCATCATCGACCGGCGGCACCAGAGCTACTCCATCGCCGACGGTCTGGGCCCGCTCACGCCCCTGTACCGGGAGGGCGCCAAGTCGGTCACCGGCGTCCTCACCGCGCCGGACGGCACCCCGCCCGACCGGGTCAACGACGCGGTGCCGCCGGACGCGCCGGTGGGCTCGGCGATCGGCGCCGGCTCGCCCACGTCCGAGCTGGGCCTGGTGGTCCAGCTCATCAACACGGTGCGCGGCGACTTCACCTCCAGCAACCCGAGCAAGCTCGCCTACCAGTACCCCCGCCCGTGGCGGCTGCGCGAGGACAACCAGGTGGTCGACACCGGCGCGGTCGACGAGTACGGCTACCCGGTCTACGACTCCCCGGTGCTCGCCGCCCCGCAGCTGCTGCGCCAGCGCAGCACCGTCCCCGCCGACGACGGCGGGTTCGTGAGCGGCCACACCAACGCGCTCTACCTGGCCGCGCTGGGCCTCGCCTACGCGGTGCCGGAGCGGTTCCAGGAGCTGCTGGCGTGCGCCACCGCGTACGCGCACACCCGGATCGTCGCGGGCATGCACTCGCCGCTGGACGTGATCGGTGGCCGCACGCTCGGCACCGCGCTGGCGGCCGCGGTCCTGAGCAACACCCGGTTCGCGGAGCTCAAGACCGCCGCCCGGGCACAGGCCCAGGCGTACTTCCAGGCCCGCACCGGCACGACCGACCTCTTCGGGTACGCCCACGGGGCGGGTCTGGACACCGACCCGTACGCGGACCGGGCCGTCAACCGCGCGTCGGTCACGCCCAGGCTCACCTACATCCTCGAGCGGCAGGGCCGCACCGTGCCGCTCACCGTGCCGAAGGGCGCCGAGGTGCTGCTGGAGACGCGCCTGCCGTACCTGCGGGAGGCCCAGCGGCGGGCGGTGCTCCGCACGACCGCGCTGCCGTCCGGGTACCCGCTGCTGGACGGCCCCGAGAGCTGGGGCCGGCTGAACCTGTTCGCGGCGGCCGACGGGTACGGCGCGTTCGAGAACGACGTGTACGTGGACATGGACGCCACCGCCGGCGGCTTCAGCGCCGCGGACGCCTGGCGCAACGACATCGACGGCGACGGCGCGCTGGTCAAGCGCGGCGCCGGCGCGCTGACCCTGAGCGGCGACAACCGCTACCGCGGCGGCACCCGGGTCACCGGCGGCACGCTGGTCGCGGCCGCGCCGCGCGCCCTCGGCACCGGCGACGTCGAGGTGCGCGACGCGACGCTGCGGATCGCGGCGGGGTCCGCCGCGGTCAAGGTGCGGGGGGAGTACCGCCAGGGGGCGGGCGGCGTCCTGGACGTGACGCTGGCCGGGCCCGGGCAGGCCGCGCTCGCCGTGTCCGGGCCGGTCCGGCTGCACGGGGAGAGCGCGCTCGAGGTGCGCTTCGCCGGCGAGGTGCCGCCGGCCGGCGCGACGCTGCCGGTGCTGCGGGCCAACGGCCTCGTCGGCCGGTTCGGCCGCATCACCGTGCACGGTGCGGGCGTGCGCGCCGTGCCCCTGTACACCGCGAACGGCGTCTGGCTCCGCTTCCCCTCCGCCTGACGGCAAGGAAGGGCCCCTTATTAACGCTCCTCGTGGTGAGGAAGGGGCCCTTGCAATCGCGTTCCGAGAGGAAGGGCCCCTTGCTAACACGGTGCGGTGTTAACAAGGGGCCCTTCCTTGCACGGGGTTAGCGCAAGCCGGGGACGGTGATCTCGATGAACTCGGTGTCGTCCGGGCGGCCGGGGATGCGGCCGTCGTTGCCGGGGAAGTTGTTGTCGTTGGCGACCAGCACCCGGTCGCCGGCCAGCGGCAGCACCGACTCGACCGACTGCAGCGGGAACGAGAACAACTCACCCACGCCGTACTCACCGGGCCGGGCCGGCGTCGACACGCCGCGCGGGTCGGCGATCCGCATGAGGTCGACGGCGTCGCGGCGGGGCAGCGACCCGTCGGCCGCGGCCCGGTCGAGGTCGGTCACCACCAGCCGCTTGACCACCGACTGCGGCCCCATGCCGTTGTCCCGCTCGATGAGCAGCAGCCGCCGTCCATCCAGGACGGCCGCGTCGCCGACCACCAGGGACGGGTCGGCGACCCGGAACGACCAGGTGCGACCGGTGTACCGGTTGGCGCGCACGTCGAACTCGTACACGATCCGGCGGCGCTGGTCGGGGTCGTCGGTCTTGGCGCCCTCCAGGATCGGGTAGAGCGTCCAGCCGTCCGCGCTGACCGCCGTCGCCTCGAAGCCCCGGCTGCCCGGGATCGTCGGCGTCTCGCCCGGTGCGAGGTCGGGCGACTGCGGGGACTTCGCCCCGTCGGGCAGCGGGATCGGGGCCTGGAGCACCTTGCCGGTGCGGTCGACGCGCAGCAGGTACGGGCCGAACTCGTCGCCCAGCCACAGGTCGCCGCGCGCGTCCCGGGCGAGCGACTCGATGTCGAAGTCGGCGCCGGTCAGCAGCCGGTCGGCGGTGTTCTCCCGCACGATCGGGAACGGCACCTTGCGGTCCGGGTCGCGGAAGCTGATGAAACTCTTGACCGCGATCTCCCCGGTCCGGTAGCGGGGCTCCACGTAGTACGCCCGGAGCAGGAAGTCGGCCGAGTTGTTCTTGGCGCCGAAACCGTTGTCCGGCATGGCGAGCAGGCGCTGACCGGACAGGTCGCCCGCGCGGGCCGGGATGACGGCGGAGAAGCCGGGGATCGGCTGGCCGGGGAACGGTGGCGTGACCCCGTTGACCGGCGTCGGCGCGAGCTGGGTGCCGGAGACCGGGCCGGGCTGGTACGCCGTGGCGGACAGCAGGGCCCGCGCCTCCAGTGTCGACTCTGGCCGGATGCGGACGCTGAGCGCGTACACCCGGGTGGTCTGCGCGGCGTTGCCGTTGTCGTCGGAGAGCAGGTGGAGCAGGCGGCGGCCGCCGGGCAGCGGACCGCCGAGCGCCATGCCCTCGACGTTGTCCAGCAACGGGTTCGGCTGCGGCTGCTTCGCGGTGGCGCCGGACGGCGGGCAGTCCACCAGGTCGACGATCAGCTCCTTGCCGAGCCAGGCGCGCGGGTCGGTGAGCGTGCTCAGCGAATCCACACCGGACACGTCGGGCGCGCCGGTGGCGGAGACCCGGTACACCCGGACGGTGTTGCCCACGCCGGCGGTGAACCCGCGCTCCAGGGCGAGCAACTGGCCGCCGCCGAGGGCCACCAGCTCCACCAGGCCCAGGTTCGGGTCGGTGCGGTACGCGTACTCGATGGTGGGGGTGTAGGCGGCGCCGGCGCGGCCCGCGTACCCGATGATGCGCTGCAACCCGCGGCCCTGCGCGTCCCGGCCGTCGGCGGACAGCGGCCCCTCCATGCCGGCGTAGAGCGTGCGGTGGTCGGGGGTCGCGGTGAGCGCCTCGAACGTCTGGTTCGTCGCGGCCTGGCCGGCGGGCGCCACCCGGAACCGGTCGGGCACCGGGAGCGCGGCCGTCTCGCGGCCGTCGGCGAGCCGGAAGCGCCGGATCGACGGCTCGGTCTCGGAGCTGGCGAGGACGCTGCCGCGCTCCGCGACGAGGCCCTCGCCGTCGAAGTCGGCACCCGTGTACGGCGTGCCGTCCGGCCGGGTCAGGTAGGTGACGCCGCGGACGGCGGCCCGGACGCCGCGCCGGTCGGTGGCGAGGTCCAGCCCGTACACCCGGGCGGGGGTGGTGCCGATGTTGTCGACGAGCGCGAGGGCGCGGGACGGCCCGGTCAGCGCGAGCGCGGACAGGCCGGACACCGGGTTGCCGTCGAATGTGGTCTTGTCGAGCTGATCGGAGAAGCCGAGCAGCGCCGCGTCGGGGGAGCAGGACGCGGTCGGGGCGGGGTGCCCGCCGGTGGCCTGCGCCGGGCCGGTGGGCAGGAGGGTGAGGGCGAGCGCCGCGGCGGCGACGGCCTTGGTCATGGTCACCCCGCCGATGGAAGCGACCGCCACCCGCCAGTAGGGGGCCGTGCCTTCAACATCTTGTTAACAACGCGTGACGGATCTGACGCTCGCGCGTGCGCCGCCGCCCCGACCGGCGTAGCGTGAAGTGGTTCGAGCAGGTCACTCGGAGCGGCGGGAGGTGCCGCCATGACGACCTTGACCGCACCGATGGTCCGGCGGTCGCCCAGCACGGTCGGTCTCACACCGCACGGCGAGATCGACCTGGCGAGCCGGGGAGTGCTCAACGACGCCATCATGGCCGCGCTGTCGGCCGACCCACCACCCGCCGCGCTGGTCGTCGACCTCGCGGACGTCGGCTTCTGCGACTGCAGCGGGGTCCGGGTGCTGCTGCGCGGCCGGGCGGCGGCGCGCGCCGCGGGGATCGACTTCCGGGTGGTCAACGCGCACGGCGTGGTGCTGCGCGTGCTGCGGACGCTGGGCGTCGAGCGGGAACTCGCCGCTTGACAGCGGCGGCCTGAGCCTTGAAACTTCGTCACACGTTCGAAATAGTGACGATGCTCTTTGTGAACGCTAACACCGGGGGTCATGCGCTCCACAGGCTCGCGCGCCACAGAGGAGATTCCTATGTCCAGAGTGCTCACCCGGGTCGGCGCGGTGCTGGCCGCGGTCACCCTGCTGCTCGCCTCCTGGGCGATCACCACGAAGCGGGAAGCGGCGGCGCTGGACCCGTTCACGGGGTACCTGATGGCGCACTTCACGGGCGAGTCGGCGACCGGTGAGCAGATCTACCTCGCGCACAGCCGGGACGGGCTGAACTGGACCGACCTCAACAACGGCGGGCCCGTCCTGGTCTCGACGGTGGGCACCCGGGGCGTCCGCGACCCCGCCCTGATCCGGTCGCCCGCCGGCGACCGGTACTGGATCATCGCGACCGACCTGCGGATCGCCAGCGGCACCTCGTGGAGCGACGCCGCCAACCGGGGCAGCCACTCGCTGGTCGTGTGGGAGTCGACCGACCTGGTCAACTGGTCGGCGCCCCGCCTGCTCAACGTGGCGTCCGGCATCTCCGGCGCCGGCAACGCCTGGGCGCCCGAGGCGATCTACAACCCGGCGACCGGCGACTACGTCGTCTACTGGGCCACCAACTCGCTGCGCGACGGCGTCACCAAGCACCGCATCTGGTACGTGCGGACCAGCGACTTCCGCACCGTCACCGCGCCGCAGCTCTACATCAACCGGGGCTCCGGCCAGGGCATCATCGACACCCAGATCGTCGAGGTGGCGAACAGCGTCGGCGGGTACCGGTACTACCGCGCGTCGGCGGACGGCCACATCACGATCGAGGCCAGTAACTCGATCCTGGGCTCCTGGACCACGCTCGGGAACCTGTCGCACATGGGCATCTCCAACGGCACCGGTGGCGGCAACGTGGTCGAGGGTCCGATGTGGGCGCAGTTCAACGGGCGCAACGAATGGGCGCTGTGGCTCGACCAGTACGCCACCGGGCGCGGCTACATGCCGATCACCTCGACCAACCTGGGCAGCACGCAGAACTTCCGGACCCGCTCGGACTACAACCTCGGCGGCAGCCGCAAGCGGCACGGCTCGATCATGAACCTGACCGCGGCCGAGGAGAGCCGGGTGCTGGGGCGATGGGGCTCGTCGGCGCCGGTCAACCGCATCCAGTCGTACAACTTCCAGGACCGGTACGTGCGGCACGTCAACCTCGACGTGCGCATCGACCCGAACGTCAGCCCGCTCGCGGACTCGCAGTTCCGGGTGGTGCCGGGCCTGGCGGGCGGCTCCGGGTACGTGTCCTTCCACTCGGTGAACTACCCCGGGTACTACCTGCGGCACTACGGGTACGACTTCGTGCTGGCGGCCAACGACGGCACGTCGACCTTCGCCGGCGACGCCACGTTCCGCCAGGTGGCCGGGCTCGCCAACAGCGGCTGGGCCTCGTACCAGTCGTACAACTACCCGGACCGGCACATCCGGCACTACAACTACCAGTTGCGGCTCGACCCCATCACCGACGCCGCCGGCCGCAGCGACGCCACCTTCCGCCTCGTCTCGTAACCCATGATCAGGGCGTCCCTCACGTCGCTAGAACGACATGAGGGACGCCCTGATCATGGGGGAGTCCTCTCGGGAGGGCTCAGGCGAGGGTGACGAGGCGGGCGCCGGCGTCCGCCTCGATGACGGTGCCGGTGAGGTTGGGGTTGGTGGCCGCCAGCACGGCAACCTCGGCGACGTCGTCGGCGGTGGCGATGTGCCGGGCCGGCAGGACGGCGGCGACCTGAGCGAAGTACGCCCGCCGCGCTTCGTCGGGCACCCCGCTCCACCACGGCGTGTCGACCACGCCCGGCGAGACCCCGTTGACGCGGATCGGTGCCAGTTCGACGGCGAGCGGCTTGACGAGGGCCTCGACGGCACCGTTGAGTGCGGCGATGCCGGCCGTGCCGGCCATGGCGGCGCGGGCGGTGATCGCGCCGAGCAGCGTGATCGAACCCGCCGGGCGTAGGCGGGGCAGGGCCGCCTGGATGGTGGTCAGGTGCGCCCAGAACTTCGCGTCGAAGGCCCGGCGCAGCATGCTCAGGTCCAGGTCCGCGACCTTACCCATGCCCTCGTCGCCGCTGAGCGTGACGATCAGCCAGTCGATCGGGCCGACCGCCTCGACCACGGCGTCCATCGCCGCCCGGTCGCCGCCGTCGGCCTGGTGGCCGATCAGCTCCGGGTCGGTGTCGGTGAGTGCGTCGAGCCGCCGCTTGCCGCGGCCGACGATGTGTACGGCGGCGCCCTGGCGGCTCAGTTGCCGGGCGGTGGCGAGGCCGATGCCCGCGGTGCCCCCGACGACGAGGGCGGTGTGCTGGTTCACGGCAGGTCCTCCTAATTCGAACCGCAACGTCTCGTATTGAATTTACGCTAGCATGGGTACCCGTGAACCAGCCAACGGCGCCCGCCCGGCGCGGTCGCAAACGCAGTCCGGAGAGCCGGCAGGCGATCCTCGACACGGCGTACGCGCTCGTGGGCGAGGTCGGCTACGCCGGCCTGACGATCGAGGGCATCGCGGCGCGCTCGGGGGTCGGCAAGCAGACGATCTACCGGTGGTGGCCGTCCAAGGCCGACGTGCTGTTCGACGCGCTCGCGGCAAAGGCCGACCTCGGCATCCCCCTCGCCGACGGCGGTAGCTACGCCGCCGACCTCCGGGCGTTCCTCGCCGGCAGCTTCGCCCTGGCGCGCGACCAGCGGGTCGCCGACACGCTGCGCGCCCTGATGGTGCACGCGCAGATCGACGCCCAGTTCGGCGAGCGGTTCCGGTCCGACTTCCTCCAGCGGCGCCGGGAGGCCCTCCGCGTCATCCTCGACCGGGCGCGGACGCGCGGCGACCTGCCGCCGGCCGCGTCGCCCGACACCGTGGTCGACATCGTGTTCGGCGTCCTGTGGTACCGGCTCCTCGCCATCCCGCACCCGTTGGACGACGCCCTCGCCGATGAACTGGTCGCCGTCCTCGCCCCACTCGCTCCACTCGCTCCATGATCAGGGCGTCCCGCACGTTGCTCTCACGACGTGCCGGACGCCCTGATCATGGGGTGGTGCCGTGATCCTGGGTCAGGTGCCGAACCAGCCGGGGACGTCGAGCGGGAACGTCGCGGCCGGGGTGACCTTGCGCAGGTCGGCCTCCAGCGCGCGGAGGCGGTCGGCACCCAGGGTCCGCGCCCAGTCCGCGCGTAGCTCGTCGAAGACGCGCGCCGACTGGTGGAGCATGTCGAGGCCACGGCCGGTCAGCCGCACGATCCGGCTGCGGGCATCGTGCGGGTCGGGCATCCGTTCGAGGTACCCGAGCCGCTCCAGCGCGTCGACGTGCTTGGCCGCGGCCTGCTTGGAGACGCCGAGCCGGCGCCCCAGCTCCGCGGTGGTCGTGCCGGTCGCGCCGATCGCCTGGAAGAGGAACCCGTGCAGGGGCCGCAGGTCGGGGTGGCCGTGCGCGGCGAGCTCGGCGTGCACCGCGTCGATGAGCACGCGGAAGCCCATCAGCAGCCGCAGCGGCAGTTCGAAGCCCGGGGGGTCGCTCTCACTTGACACGATGGACAACCTGGTTCACTATTTCGACAGCCACGTTGTCTAACGTACGGGAGCTGCTCATGCCTGTCATCCGCCGCGCCGAGACCCGGCGCACGCAAACACCCAACGCCGTGATGACCACGCTCGCCTCACCGACCCAGGGCGGCGCGACCCAGGCCGTGTGGCGGGTCGACATGCGCGCCGGCCAGGCCGGACCGCTGCACGCGATCGACGCCGAGCAGGTGTGGACCGTGCTGGCCGGCACCGCCACCGTGGAGCTCGACGGGCAGCACCACGCCGTCGAGGCCGGTGACACCGTGGTCATCCCCGCCGACGTGCCCCGCCGGATCACCGCCGCCGAGCCGGACGACTTCGTCGCTGTCGTGGTGGCGCCGGCCGGCCTGCGGGCGTACCCGCTGGACGGCACCGTGGTCGCACCCGACTGCGCCGTCCCGGACGGCGACAAGGTCATCCCCGCGTGGGTCCGCTAACCCGCTGGCGTCCTTCACGCCGTTCTCCCGCGGTGCCGTGTCGTCGGCCACGCTCAGCGGTGCGATATCCACGTCATGACGCCGCCATAACGTGGATATCGCACCGCTGAGCATGGGCCTGTGCCCGGTGGGGTGGGCCTGCGTGGGTATCGGGTGTCATGAAGCGGACACAATGCCCACGACGTTTCCTCGATCGAGGGACGCGACGATCTACTGTGGAGCAGTAGGCTCCGCTGGGTGTCCTGGAACGAGATCCGCGGTCAGCGCGAGGACCGGGTGGACCCGGCACCCACGGACCCGGCGTCCGCGCCGATCCCGCAGACTCCCACCGCGCCCACGCTGCGGCCTGTTGACGAGCGGGCGCCGATGTCGCGGTACGGGCGGGCGGTGGCGTCGGAGTCGGCCGTGTCGCGGCTCGCGCACGGGCAGGCGGGCGTCGCGGCGCGGCGGGCGGGTCAGGTGGGGCGGGCGGTGGCCTACCGCACCACCCGGCCCATCGTGAACCTCTTCGCCGGTATCGGCTGCGTGCCGCGCGGCGCCGGCCGGTTCGCCAGCAGTCCGAGCCTGTGGCCGTACGCGATCGTGCCGCTGGCGCTGCTGGCACTGGTCATGTACGGCATCGTGGCGGCCGCCGAGGCCGGCGCGCACACGCTGGTCGACTGGCTGCTCTCGTTCGCCGACGATTGGCCGGGGTGGATGCGGACGGTGCTGGCCACGCCGCTGGAGTGGAGCGCCTACCTCGCCATCCACGCCGCCGTCGGCTACCTCGTGCTGCCGCTCAGCATCGTGCTCGGCGCGCCGTGCTACGTGCTGCTCGCCCGCCGGCTGGAACGCGTGCTCGGCGCGGCACACCCCGACCCGCCGCCGCTGTGGCGGGCCTGCGGAAGCGCCGTGCGGCAGGCCGTGCTGGTGACCGTCGTGCTCCAGCTCGGCTGGCTGCTGCTCACCCCGGTGTTGCTGATCCCGGGCGTGAACGTGCTGGCCGCGCTCATCGCGGTGGCGGCGTTCAACGGGTTCTTCGTCGGGCTGCTGGTGCTGGCCATCCCGCTGCGGCATCACGGTATCGCCACCTTCCGCGGTCAACTCCGGGAGGTGTGGCGGCACCGCGCCAGCGCCATCGGGTTCGGCGCCACCAGTGGGCTGCTGCTGAGCGTGCCGGTGACGCCCGTGCGCGCCCTGGTCGCGCCGGTGGTCTTCACCGGCGCGGTGCTGCTGCACCGCCGCATGCGCGGCCCTCGCCATGATCAGGGCGTCCTTGATGTCGCGAGAACGGCCACCGGGACGCCCTGATCATGGAGGCGGGCCCGGCTGTCGCACCCGCGACAGTGGGTATTCGGTGACGATGAACGTTCTCTGATTGTCGAGGCCTCAACGGATCGCGCGCGAAGAGGAATCACGATCGGAAGGCGGGTAAAGATGAAGGTATTCACCATGCGCGGCAGGCTGGCGCGCCGCACGGGCGCGGTGCTGCTCGTGCTCGGCCTGGGGCTCGTCGGCGCGACGGGCGCGGCGGGGGCGGCCGCCCGCAAGGGGCCGGACCTGGCCGCGGCACCCCTGGCCGCCGTGGTGCCGAACGTCGTCGGCACCTGGGAGCTGACCACCGACTGGGGCTGCGACGGGAGCATCACCGGCTCGTTCACGCAGACCTTCAACGCGGACGGCACCTGGACGTCGACGCCGTTCGTGCACAGCGGGCGGTACTACCAGGTCGGCGGGATCGTCGTCTGGACGTTCGCCGACACGGCGAACCTGGTCTACTCCGGCAACCTCTCGGGGAGCTGGATCAACGGGGCACAGGGCTACGAGACCGCGGGCGGCGGCAACGGCTGCTTCGGCGGTCACCGCGCCGGCGTACCGGGGCTGGCGGGCGCGCCGGCCGCCGCCGACCGCAAGTCCGACCCGGCGGTCCGCGGCTAGCCAGCCGCGAAGCGCCAGCTGCGAAGCGGCGAACCATCCATGATCAGGGCGTCCCTCATGTAGCTCTAACGACATGAGGGACGCCTTGATCATGGGTTAGGGGGAGGGGAGGACGGTGCCGGTCAGGCCGCCCTCGGCGCTGAAGTGCTCCGCCGGCTCCGCCACCGCGTCCGTGATCGTCGGTACGGTCATCTCCCCGGTCAGCTCGCCGGTCGGCACGACGCCGACGAGCGTGAACCCGCCGACCTGGGACAGCGGCCGGGACGGCAGCGGCTCCTCGCCGGTCTCCCAGCGCAGCCAGTCGGGGTCGACGTCCGTGGTGGACAGCTCCGGGCCGGCCGCGGGCGGCAGCACCGTGTGGGTCGTCCAGAGGTAGGTGTCCGCGACGGCGGAGAGCCGCACCCGCCAGGTCAGGGACTCGCCCTCGGCGACCCGGGTGGCGACCGGCTCGACGGTGATCTCCGGCATCGGGTCGTTCTCCAGCACCCGCACACCGCCGGTGGCGTCGCCCACGACCGCGCCGCGCACGGCCGTCGCGCCCACCCAGTACAGCTGGTCGTCGCCGAACCGGGTGTTGCCGGGCACCCGCACCCAGTAGTCCAGCCGGCGGCCGGCGACCACCGGCACCACGCGGCTGCTGGCCAGCGCGCCGGTCAGCGGGTCCAGGACGTAGAACCGCACCTGCCCGGTGCCGCGCCCGGAGACGCGGACCGGCACCCGGTACAGCTGGGAACCGCTGTCCCCCTCGCGGACGGTGACCTCACCGAGGTCGACGCGGACGGGCGCCGCCGGCTGGACGGCCGGCGTGCCCGGCCGCCAGCCCCACGCGTCCAGCAGCCAGGCCCGCCCGGACCCGCCGCTCGCGACCAGCTCGAGCGCCGCGATCCGGCGCAGGTCCAGGCCGCGGACGGCGGCGGCGCGCAGCGGTATCCGGACCTCCCGACCCCAGTACGACGTGGTGTACGCCGTGCCGGGCAACCCGTCCAGCCGGACCTCGCCCAGCGACGCGCGACGGCCCGACGCGTCGGTCACGCCGACCGCGAGCCGGGTGCCGGTGCTGTTCGGCGGCACGATGACCCGCAGGGCCAGCGACCGCGAACCGGCCACCGACATCGGCTGCGCGGGCCGGACGTTGACCCGGCCGGCCGTCGCCGACCAGTCCAGCGCGACCGCGTGCCGGCCGGGATCCGCGGGCACGTACTCGAACGGCACGAAGTGCGGCGACTGGTCGCCGCCGGTCGCCGGGTCGTCCCACAGGCACGCGGCCGCCGGGTCGCGCTTGTCGACCTGCGCGCAGACCCGGCCGGCGCCGCTGACCCGCACGGACGGATCGGGTACCACCAGCGGCGCGCGACCGGCGCCGATGGCGTGGGCGAGGATCCGGGCCGGGCCGGCGGACGGCGCCCGGACCGGTGAGCCGTCGATCAGCGGGAGGACCTGGTCGTCGCCGGCCACGAACAGCCGCGCGGCGGCGGCGATGTAGGTGGCGCCGGCCGCCTGCTGCTGGGTGGCGGTCAACCGGGTGGCGGTGCCGGGTGAGCACACCGGATCGGGCTCCTCGCTGCCGAAGTCGTCGCCCGCCGGGGCGGCCGCCTGGCCGGGCGTCCACTCGGTGTTGAAGTAGTTGTGGTTCGCGCCGACCGCGTAGACCGCGCTGTGCGGAGCCGTGCCGGCGCCCACCCCGCGCGTCCCGTCCACATAGATCTGTCCCTGCAGGTCGGCCACGTCGCCGTCGCAGCCGGGCAGGATGGTCAGCGAGGGCACGTCGGCCGCCGGGTTGTGCCCGAAGATCGTCGGTCCGATGAGGACGGTGCCGCGGATGGTCCAGCGCACCTGCCCGGGGTAGCCCTCCTGGTCGGCCGGCGGCGGGCTCAGGGTGTCGAGCGCGGCCCGATTGACCCCCTCGCCGCCGCGCGAGTGCCCCATCAGCAGCACCTGGGACAGGTCGGCGGGCGGCGCGGTGCGCACGATCGCCGGTGCCGCCGCCCGGTCCGCGCCCGCCCAGCCGGCCCAGCGGGCCAGATGCGTGCGCACCAGCGACGAGCGGGCCTGCGCGCCGCCGTCCTCGGCGTTCCAGTCCTGGCCGTTGACGCCGTTGGCGGAGATCGACACCGTCACGTACCCCTGGGAGGCCAGCAGCCGCTGCGCCTGCAGGTAGCCGCGGTGGCTCGGCACCGGGCGGGTGCCGCGCGGGCACGGCCAGTCGCCGGTCGCGCCGTCCCAGCCGGCGCCCGGGGTGTAACAGGTGTAGTGCCGGCCGTGCAGGAACAGCGCGAGCGGCCGCCGCCCCGGGGCGCCCTTCGGGGCCACCACGACGCCCTGCATCTCCACCGGTTCGGGGAAGCCCGGCAGGCGCACCGCCGGCACCGTGTACTCCCCGGTGACCGTCTGATATGGACCCGGGGTACCCGGGTCGACGGGGGCCGGCGGCAGTGTGGCCGGCGGCGCCGGCGTCCCGGGCGGCCGGCGGGTCGCGCGCGCCGGCGCGTCGAGCCGGCGCCCGGCCGCGCGCACCTGGAGGTCGGTGAGCGCGCCGGGGGCGACCTCGTCGAGGTCGAGGCGGAACGCGCGCCCGTCCCGGTCCGGGCGCGGCCGGCCGAGCAGCCGGTCGCCGGCGTGGAACTCGACGGCCGCGTCGCCCATCGGCACCCGCCGCGGCGCCCGCCAGGTCAGCGCCGGCCCGTCGGGGCCGGTGGTGATCTCCCAACCGGCGGGCAGCGCGCCCGCCGGCGCCCCGGGTGGCGTGGGCGGTGGCGCACCGCGCGCCGCGCCGCCGATGCCCATCACCATCGCCACCACGACCGCCGCGATCGACGCGTGCCGCATCCCCATGTCCAGGTCCCCCCGCTCGTCCGCGACTCCCTGTGTACTTGACGCCCACAACCCCGGCCGCGTTGCGCTCCCCTCCATGATCAGGGCGTCCTTCACGTCGTGAGAACGCCTTGAAGGACGCCCTGATCATGGGGTTCCTCCAGTCGTAATAGCGACTTGACGGGCGCCTTGATCTCGGCGCGGGCGTACCGTCGGCCGGTACGGGGGGAACAGGTGACTGATGTGAGAGAGCCGCACTGGGCTGTGGAGATCGAGGCCGCGCCCGCCGAAATCTGGCCGGTCCTCACCGACTTCGGCGCGTTCCCGGCGTGGAACCCGTTCATCACCAAGGCGTCGGGCGTCGTCCGGACGGGTGAGCGGATCCGGGTCACGCTCCGGCTCGGTCGCTGGCCGGTTACGCTCCGGCCACGGCTGACCGCCGTCGACCCACCGCACGAGCTGCGCTGGCTGGCGCGCCAGCGGGTGCCGGGTCTGTTCGATGTGGACCGCCGGTTCGTGCTGGCGCCGCTGGGCACGGCGCGTTGCCGGTTCGCGCAGTCCGAGTCGGCGACCGGCGTGCTGGCACCGCTGCTGATGTGGCTGCTGCGACGGCCCATCCTCGACGGCTACCGGCGGCTGGGCGCCGCGCTGAAGTCACGCGTCGAGCGGGAGGGCTGAAGGGGGAGGCGGTAACGATGTCGCGCGTGCCGGGCTGGCGGAAGAGGATCAACAGCCACGAGACGTTCACCCACGACAGCATCGACAGTCTGGGCTACGACTGGGCGCGCATCGGCGACCCGTCGATCGCCCCGAAGCACCCGCGGAAGATCTACCTGCCGCGGAGCGTGCGGGACGTCGTCGACGCGGTCGCGGAGGCGCGGGCGCTGGGCGAGCGGCTCGTGGTGCGCAGCAAGGGCCACTCCAGCAACGATCTGGTGCTCGCGGACCGGGGCAGCGTGCTGCTCACCGAGAAGCTGAACCGGATCGTGGCGGTCGACGAGGAGGACCTGACCGTCACCGTGCAGGCCGGCGCGATCTCCGCCGAGGTGGACGAGCGGCTGTCCGCGCGCGGGCTGGGGCTGCCGGTGGTCGGCGACCACAACCACATCACGGTCGGCGGCTTCGCGTCCGTCGGGGGGATCAGCCCGGCCTCCCACCGGTACGGCATGTTCGTCGACACGGTGCGGGCGCTGCAGTACGTCACCTGGGCGGGTGACGTGGTGACGTGCGGCCGCGACGAGCACCCCGAGCGGTTCCACGCGATCCTGGCCGGCCTGGGCCGGCACGGCGTCATCACCACGCTGACGGTGCGGATCATCGGCGTCGACAAGTACCGGACGGTGCTGCGCAACGACCAGCGGCACTACTGGTCGGCGGACGCGTTCATGGCCGCCTCGGGCCGCGCGATCCGGGATCCGGGCGCCGCCGTGATGGCGCGCGGGGTGTGGGTCGACTTCCCGCTCCCGGGTGGGCGGAGCCTCGGTGCCGGGCAGTTCTCGGCGTACCACGAGACGCGGCAGTCGCGGTGGGCGCGGCTGCGCGACACGGTGGCCTACACGTTCTGGCACGCGCTGGGCGCGGTGGCGGGCCGGCTGCCGCGGGCCGTCGACCGGGCGCTGAAGTACGTGGGCCTGACCAGTGTGCTGGTCAGCCCGCGGTACGCGACGATGAAGAACGTCGAGAGCTTCAGCGACAAGATCCTCGACGCCACCGTCGGCGACCCGACGCGCATGCTGATCGTGCTGGCGCCGGCCGACCGGTACGAGGCCCTGTTCCGGAGTGGATACGCGCTGATGCGCGACTTCCGGCGGCGGCACGGCTGCTTCACGGCCATCTCGGTGTACGTCAAGGCGATCCGCTCGCCGTACCTGGCGCGGGGCGGTCCGGACGACCGGTTCTGCGAGATGACGTTCTTTCTCGGCATCGCGCGCGCCGGGCTGCCGCCGGACGTGCTGGAGGACCTGGTGACCCGCCTCGACGACCTCTGCATCGAGCACGGCGCGTTCCGCTACATGCACACCCGCACGTCCCGCGACCCGGCCCGCCGGTCCAAGGTGGACCCCAACGACTACTACGCGGCGCAGGGAGAGAGCCATGCCACGTGAGATTCCACTGTACACACTAGACGGTGTCCCGGACGCGCGGGTCACGCCGTACTTCTTCCACACCGCGGACGGGTTGGGGCTGAGCATGCTGCGCTTCCGCCGCGGGTCGTCGGCCGACGCGTCGGTGCTGGTCATCCACGGCCTGACCACGTCGACCGACATGTTCATCATGCCGGAGCACGAGAACCTCGTGACCTATCTGCTCGACCACGGGTTCGACGTGTGGTGCCTCGACTACCGGATGAGCAACCGGCACTCCTACAACCTGTTCAAGACCCGGTACACGATGGACGACATCGCGCTGTACGACTACCCGCCGGCGGTCGCGCTGATGCGCCGGGAGAACGGCGACCGGCCGATCCACGTGATCTCGCACTGCCTGGGCGCGGTGTCGTTCACGATGAGCCTGTTCGGCAAGGCGGTCGACGGCATCAGCAGCGTCATCGCCAACAGCGTCGCGCTCACCCCGCGGATACCCGGCTGGTCGCGGGTCAAGGGGACCGTCGCGCCGTTCCTCACCGAGACGGTGATGGGGCTGCCCTACCTCAATCCACGGTGGAGCGAGGATCCCGGGATGTCCCGGGGCAAGCTGTTCGCCAAGGCCGTCTCCCTGTTCCACCGGGAGTGCGACGTGCCGGCCTGCCACATGCTCAGCCTGATGTGGGGCACCGGCTGGCCCGCGCTGTACAGCCACGAGAAGCTGGCCGAGGTGACCCACCGCCGGGGCGGCGACCTGTACGGGGCGACCAGCGTCCACTACTACCGGCACGTGCGGAAGATGGTCCGGGCCGGGCGGGCGGTGAAGATGTACCCCGGCGACCCCCGGTTCGCCAGCCTTCCGGACGACTACCTGAGCGACGTCGCGGACATCGAGACGCCGGTCCTGTTCGTCACCGGCGACCGCAACCACGTCTTCACCGACTCCAACGTGGTGTGCCACCGCGAGCTGGAGAAGATCGTGCCGGGCCGGCACGAGCTGTGCGTGCTACCGGGGTACGGGCATCAGGACCCGTTCATGGGCGCGCACGTGGCACAGGAGGTCTTCCCGCACTTCCTGACGTTCCTGGAGCGGCACCGCACCCGTCCGGCGCGGGTCGCGGCGACGGCGTCGGGGTGACGGGCCATGCGTGACGAACATGTCGACGCGGTCGTGGTCGGATCCGGCTTCGGCGGCTCGGTGACGGCGTACCGGCTGGCCGAGGCGGGCCGGTCGGTGGTGCTGCTGGAGCGCGGCAAGGCGTACCCGCCGGGGAGTTTCGCGCGGACCCCGGCCGAGATGGGCCGCAACCTGTGGGATCCGAGCGCGGGGCTGCACGGGCTCTTCGACGTGTGGTCGTTCCGCGGCGGTCTCGACGGCGTGGTGTCCAGCGGCCTCGGCGGCGGCTCGCTCATCTACGCGAACGTGTTGCTGCGCAAGGACGAGCGCTGGTTCGTGCACGAGTCGCCGCTGCCCCGGGGCGGGTACGAGCACTGGCCGATCAGCCGGGCCGATCTCGAACCGCACTACGACGCGGTGGAGCGGATGCTCGGCGGCACGCCCTACCCGTACCCGGAGACCCGCAAGACGGCGGCCATGCGGCACGCGGCGGACCGGCTCGGCCTGGCGTGGAGCACGCCACCGCTGGCGATCTCGTTCGGCGCCGCCCCGGGGTCGCCCATTCCCGACGGGCCGTACGGCAACCTGCACGGCCTGCCGCGCCGTAGCTGCCGGCTGTGCGGCGAGTGCGACATCGGCTGCAACGACGGCGCCAAGAACAGCCTCGACCACACGTACCTGTCGGCGGCCCGGCACCACGGCGCCGACCTGCGGGTCCGCAGCGAGGTGCGGGCGTTCGCGCCGCTGCCCGGCGGCGGCTGGGAGGTGCGCTACGTCACCCACGAGCTGGACGCGGAGGGGCACCGCACGGCGACCCGCGACCTGCCGCAGCGGCGCATCACCTGCGACCGGCTGGTGCTGGCCGCCGGCGCGTTCGGCAGCAGCTACCTGTTGCTGCGCAACCGCGCCGCGCTGCCCGGCGTCAGCGAGGTCCTGGGCAACCGCTTCAGCGGCAACGGGGATCTCATCGGGTTCCTCATCGGAGCCCGCAACAGCGCCGGCCCGCGGCGCATCGAGAGCAGCCGCGGGCCGGTCATCACCAGCGCGATCCGGGTCGGCGACGCCGTCGACGGCGGCGACGCCACCGGGCGCGGCTTCTACATCGAGGACGCCGGGTACCCGGTGTTCGTCGAGTGGTTGGCCGAGGCGGCGCGGCAGCACAGCAACACCGGCCGGGCGGCCCGGTTCGCGCTGCTGCGGCTGTGGGCGTGGCTGACCCGGTCGTCGACGGCGAACGTGTCGGCCATGCTGGCCGCGCTGGTCGGCCCGGGCCGGCTGGCCGAGGGCTCGCTGCCGTTGCTCGGCATGGGCCGCGACGTGCCGGACGGCGTGCTGCGGCTGCGCGGCGACCAGCTCGACGTGCGGTGGCGCGCGGAGACCTCGGCGGAGTACCTGCGCCGCCTGCGCGGCACCATGCGGGCCATCGCCGGCGAGCTGGGCGCGCGCTATGTGGACAATCCACTGTGGTGGATGCGGCGGCTGATCACCGTACACCCGTTGGGCGGGGCTCCGATGGGCCGCCACTCCGGCGAGGGCGTCTGTGACGCGTACGGGCAGGTCTTCGGTTTTCCGGGTTTGCACGTGCTGGACGGCGCGCTGCTGCCCGGCCCGGTGGGGCCGAACCCGGCGCTCACCATCGCCGCGGTGGCCGACCGGGCCTGCGACCGCATGCTGGCGGCGCGGACGCCGGCCGCCGCCCACCGGCCCGCGCCACTGTCGACGGTGTCCTTCACCGAGGAGATGAAGGGTTACGTCGCGGCGGGCGTGGACGATCCGGGCCGCGGCGCCGCGCTCGGCCGGGAACGCGACCACCGGCTCATGTTCCGGCTCACCATCACCGTCGAGGACGTCGACCGGTTCGTGGCCGACGCCGCCCACGAGGCCGGCGCCACCGGATACGTCGAGAGCGCGCTGCTCGGCGGCCGGCGCCCGGTGCGGGCCGCGTGGTTCAACCTGTTCGTGGCGGACCCGACGGCGAACCGGCGGTGGATGCGGTACCGGCTGCACTTCGACGGCGCGGACGGCCAACCGCTGACGCTGCTGGGCGTCAAGGACGTGCACGACGACCCGGGCGTCGACCTGTGGCGCGACACCACGACGCTGTCCGTGCGGGTGCTGGCCGGACACCTGCCGCCGGGCGACGACGGGACGACCGCGCCGGTGGTGGCGAGCGGCGTGATCACCATCCACGCGCCGGACTTCCTGCGGCAGCTCACCACGTTCCGCGCGACCGGGCCGCGG
The DNA here is from genome assembly GCA_037414955.1 of Actinomycetes bacterium KLBMP 9797. Lineage (GTDB taxonomy): Bacteria > Actinomycetota > Actinomycetes > Mycobacteriales > Micromonosporaceae > Phytohabitans. Next base: position 23,310 of record JBBEWH010000059.1, on the reverse strand, counting down.
CCGGCGCACACCCTGAGCGAGTTCGGCCGCTTCTTCCTCGGCGAGCTGTGGGACGTCTACCACCCCATGATCAAGGCGTCCCCGTAGTCGTTGGAGCGGCTTGAGGGACGCCCTGATCATGGGGCAGGGCCTAAGATGAGTCGATGTCGAGCAGCAGCGGGGATGGTGAGGGGCGACCCGGGCAACCGGGCACGCGCTGACACGGTCCCCGTCCACCGGTCGCCGCGTGCCGCCTTGGTGCCACGCCGCGATCCATGCTGCGCTCGGAGTCGCGCGTGCTCGCCTACCTGTCCTTCATCAGCATCGCGCTGCCCGACGGCCTCCTCGGCGTCGCCTGGCCGTCGATGCGACACACCCTTCACCAGCCGGTCGCCGCCGTGGGCCTGCTGCCGCCGATCGCGGTGGTCAGCTCCATACTCGCCAGCGCCGCGACCGGCTACCTCGTCGGCCGGACCGGCATCGGCCGGCTGCTGGCGGTCAGCACCGCGCTGGCCGCCATCGCGCTCGCCGCACAGGCGGTCGCGCCCGCGTTCTGGGTGGTGCTCGCGGCCGCCGCCGTCCTGGCGGTCGGCTCGGGCGCCATCGACGCTGGCCTCAACGCCCACGCCGCGCGCCACTTCAACGCCCGGCGGATCACCTGGATGCACGGCTGCTACGGCCTCGGTGCGGCGGCCGGCCCCCTCGTCGTCGCCGGTACCGCCGATCTGGGCCTGTCGTGGCGCTGGGCCTTCGGCGCCGTGGCGGTGGTGCTGGCGCTGCTCGCGGTCGGGTTCGCCGGCGCGGCGCGGTCCTGGACGGCACCGCCCGCGCCCGCCCGGTCCTGGACGGCACAGCCCGCGCCCGCCCCGTCCTGGACGGCAGCGCCCGCGCCCGCCCCGTCCTGGACGGCAGCGCCCGCGCCCGCCCCGTCCACTGTGGCCGGCCGCGCGTCGTGGTCCGGCGCACCGGTCTTCGCGCTCCAAAATGGACTGGAGTCGTGCGCCACGCTGTGGGCGTACACCTATCTGACCGGCGCCCGTGGCGTGGCGCCGGCGGTGGGCGCGGCGGCCGTGTCCGGGTACTGGATCGCGCTCGTGGTGGGCCGGCTGGTCCTCGGGCCGGTGGCCGACCGGGTCGGTGCCCGCCGGGTGCTGGTGGCGGGCCTCGCCGGCATGGCCGGCGGGGCCGCGCTGGCCATGCTGCCCGGCGCGGCCGCGATCGCCGGCGTGGTCCTGCTGGGGTTCGCGGCGGCGCCGATGTTCCCGCTGCTGACGCTCACCACCGCGGACCGGGTCGGCGCGGCGCGCGCCGACCGCTCCATCGGACTCCAGGTGGCCGCCGCGGCGGCCGGCTCGGCCCTGCTTCCGGCGGCGGCCGGCTGGCTGATCGCCCACTCCGGCCCCGCGGCCCTAGCCCCATGCCTGCTGACCCTGACGGCGGCAACCGCGATCGCGTACGCCGCCGTCGAGGTGGCGCGTTGATCGAGGACGTGCCGTGGCTATCATGTCCGTCTTTATCCGGATTCGATAGCCACGACACTTCCTCGATCAACGAGGGGAGAGGGTGGGGGTGGGGGAGAGGGGTGGGGTGGGGTGGGGGTCGGTTACTAGTATGCGGTGGGCGATGTTGGTTAGGGCCTCGTCTAGGGTTTGGCGGTCGGTTGGGTCGGTCGCTGACCAGTCGTTCAGTTGGGTGTCCAGCCAGCGGCGCCAGGCGGTGTGCAGCAGGCCGAGTTGTGCGCGGCCGTTCGGCGTCAGCTGCACCAGATCGCCGACCCGGGTGGCGTACCCGGCGGCGACGGCGCCGGCGATGGTCGGCTCCAGCACGTCCGGCGGCAGGTGGTGGGCGCGGGCCAGGGCGGTGACGGTGGCGGTCTGGTGCACCCGTTCGCGCAGGTGCACCTGGTTCAGCGCCCACGCCTGGCCGGGGCTCAGCGCGGTGCCGGAGTCGGCGAGGATCCGCTGGTGGAACTCCGCGTCCTGGCGCGCGTGCCGCATCACCGCACCCACCGCCCGTTCGAGCTGGACGACCCGGTCGGGGGAGTCCGGGGCGGCGAAGCCCTCGCCCAGGTCGGTGGCGCCGGCGCGGGCGGTGTCGCGCAGCGGCACCTGCTTGAGGAACCAGGCGACCACGAAGCCGACCAGCGCGATCGGCACCACCCAGCGGAAGACGAAGCCGATGGTGTTCGCGTACGCGTCGATGATGGGCGTCGCCAGCTCGACCGGCAGCGCGCGCAGCGCGGCGGGGTTCGCGGCCGCCTCGGCGGACACCCCGGGCGCGCTGGCGAGCGCCTCCCGCAGGTTCGGTTCGAGCCGGTTGCCGTAGAGCGTGCCGAACACCGCGGTGCCGAACGAGCTGCCCAGCGTCCGGAAGAACGTCACGCCCGACGTGGCGGTGCCGAGCTGCGCGTACGGCACGGTGTTCTGCACGACGATGGTCAGCACCTGCATGGCGAGGCCGATCCCGAGGCCCAGCACGAACATGTACAGCGACTCCAGCCAGATGCCGCTATTCTGGTCCATGGTGGACATCAGGTACAGCCCGACGGCCATGATGGCCGTGCCGGCGATCGGAAACGCCTTGTAGTGCCCGGTGCGGCTCACCACCGTGCCGGACAGCATCGACGTGGCGAGCAGGCCGAACACCATCGGCACGGTGCGCAGGCCGGACTCGGTGGCGGTGACGCCGTCGACGTACTGGAGGTAGGCCGGCAGGTAGGTCAGCGCGCCGAGCATCGCGAACCCGACGATGAAGCTGAGGATCGCGCACACCACGAACACCGGGTTGCGGAACAGTCCCATCGGCAGCATCGGCTCCGGGGCGCGCAGCTCCACCAGCACGAACGCGGCCAGCAGCAGCACCGCCCCGGCGAACAGGCCGATGATCGTCGCCGAGCCCCACGCGTACTCGTTGCCGCCCCACTCCAGGGCCAGGATGAGGCCGGCGGCGCCGAGCGCGACGAAGGCGATGCCGGCGTAGTCGATGATGGGCCGCGTCACGGCCCGGACCGCCGGGATCGTCCGCGCCGCCATCGCGATCATGACCACCGCGATCGGTACGTTGACGTAGAAGCACCAGCGCCAGCTCGCGTGGTCGGTGAACAGGCCGCCCAGCGTCGGTCCGAGCACGGTGGTGACGCCGAAGACCGCGCCGAGCGCGCCCTGGTACTTGCCGCGCTCGCGGAGCGGGATCACGTCCGCGATCAGGGCCATCGCGGTCACCATCAGGCCGCCGGCGCCGACGCCCTGGATGCCGCGCGCCACGATCAGCAGGACCATGCTGTTCGCGATGCCGGCCAGCGCCGAGCCGCCGATGAACACCACCGCGCTGACCTGGAACACCCGCTTGCGGCCGAACAGGTCGCCGAACTTGCCGGCCAGCACGGTCGCGACGGTCTCCGCCAGGAGGTACGCGGTGACCACCCACGCCATGTGCCCGGCCCCGCCCAGGTCGGCGACGATCGTGGGCAGGGCGGTCGAGACGATGGTCTGGTCGAGCGCGGCGAGCAGCATGCCGAGCAGGATCGTCGCGAACACGACGTTGGTCTGGCGGCGGCTCAGCTCCGGCGGTGCGGCCGTGGCGGTGCTCATGGGTAGATCTTCATACGCCGCACTCGTTGATCGAGGACGTTTCGTGGCTATGATGTCCGGAATTATGCGGATGTGATACCCACGGAACTTCCTCGATCAACGGGCCCGGTGGAGGCGGGCGCCCGGTCCGCGGAGATCATCCACGGCCGCCGCGCGGGCGCACGCCGGTGACCGACCGGCCGGCGGCCAGCAGCCGCCGGGTGCGCGCGAGCCCGATGCCGTCACTGCTGCCGATCACGATCGCCGTCGCCACGAGCGGCACGATACTCCCCATGATCAAGGCGTCCCTCAAGTCGTTAGGACTACTTGAGGGACGCCTTGATCATGGCCCGTAGGGGTGGGGGCGGCGAAATGTCCGGGGCGCTGGCGGGGGTTGTCCCGGAGGACGCCGGGCCCGCGCGCGGCCGAGGATCAGAGCCATGACACCTCGCGCCACGCTGGCCGCCGCGCCGCTGCTCATCTCGCTCTACGGCGTGCTACGCCTGATCGGCAAGGCCGACGACCAGTACGGGCCCGGCCTGGACTGGCAGGCGGCCCACCTCGCCGGCCTCGCCGGGATGGTCCTCTTCGTACCCGTCACGCTCCTGCTCGGCCGGCTGCTCCCGCGGACGCCGTGGCGGGCCGTCGCGGTTGGCCTGACACTGGTCGGGTTGGTGTGCACGATGGTCCAGTTCGGCGCCGACATCGTCGAGGGCCTGATGGCCGCGGACCGGGCCGAGATGAGCGACCTGTCCCAGCAGTTCCGCGACGTCCCGGGTGTCGACCTGGCCTTCTACGCCGTCGGGCCGCAGCTGTTCTTCGTCGGCCTGCTCGTCCTGGCGGTGCTGCTGGCGGTCGCCCGGCGCCTGCCGTGGTGGAGCCCGGTGCTGATGCTCGTCGGGATCGCGCTCCCGCTTGTCACCCTCGACTTCATCCCGCTGACCGGCCTGCTCCTGGCGGGCGCCCTGTGGCCCGCAGCCACCCAACCGACCAACCCCAAGATCAAGGCGTCCCTGTAGCCACCAGCGCTCCCTACCCCCCGGGCCTCCCCCCCCCGGGGGGCCTCTCCCGCCCGGGGCCTCTCCCGCCCGCCGATCAAGGGCTCGGGCACGTGGTTGGATCTCTGTTTCGGGTGCTCTAGCCCTTGATCGGCGTAGATTTCCTTGATCGGCGTGGCCGGTCCGCGCAGCGGGTTGGCGCAGCCGGCACGCGGCCCGGCCTGACGCGGCAGCGCCAGGGTCCAAGAGCACCGGCCTGACGCAGCAGCGCCAGGGTCCAAGAGCACCGGCCTGACGCGGCAGCGCCAGGGTCAAGAGCATCTGCCCAAAATCAGTGCCGAGACCGGCGTGTCGAACTGATTTTGGGCAAATGCTCTTGGCGAAGGCCTACCGGCCTACCGGCCTACCGGCCGAGCGGTCGCTCGCTCAGCTGCCGATGGCGGTGAAGAGGGTGAAGGCGGCCAGGAAGGGGCCACGGGCGAGCCGGTCGAGCCACGCGCGGGTCGCATGCTCGTCGAGCGCCCCGGAGCGCCACCCACGCTCCGCCACGGCGGGCATGCGCAGGACAGCCTCGGCGGTCACGTAATCGTCGTACCCGACAGCCGTGGCCCGCACCGAGGGCGCGAATCCGGCGTCCGCCAGCAGGCGGCCGAGCCGGCGGCCGATCGCCGCGTTTCGGACGACGGCCGTTGTCACATAGTCCGTGTACGCGGTGCTGGTCGCGGTGTCCACATCGTCGATGACCAGGGTGTGCCAGTCGGGTTCGGCCAGTGCCACGCGTCCGCCTGGCCGCACCACCCGGCGCAGCTCGGCCAGCACCCGCGGCGGGTCGGCGAGGTGCATGAGCACCCGGTCGACCCGGGCGCGGTCGACGCTGGCGTCGGGCAGCGGCAGCGCGTGGGCGTCGCCGGCACGAATCTCCACCGTGGACCGGTCCGCGGTCCGCCGCCGCGCCCGGTCCAGCATCGCCGGATCGATGTCGACGCCGATCACCGTGCCGTCCGTGCCGTCCGTGCCGACCGCGTCGGCGAGCGCCCCGAGGTCGGTACCCGGTCCGCAACCGACGTCGAGCACGACGTCGCCGGACCGCACGTCGAGGGCCGCGAGCAGATCGTTCTTGTAGCGCCGCCCGGCGTCGCTGGCGGCCGCGCGATCGAGGTACGTGATCATGTCCACTCGATGACGCTAGCCGCTCGACCGCGTACGGCGCTGTGGAGATTGTGTGCAGGACGGAAGCGCTTCGCGGGCGTAGCCTACGTCGATGAGGAGCAGCAGCGACCGCATCCTGACGACGCACGCGGGCAGCCTTCCGCGCCCGGCCGACCTCATCGAGTTCAACCGCGCGCGCCTGGTCGGTGAGGACACCGACCAGGCGGCGTTCGACGAGCGGCTGCGCGACGCCGTGACCGGCGTCGTGCGCCGCCAGCGCGAGATCGGCGTCGACGTGCCCAACGACGGGGAGTACGGGCACACGATGGGCGCCACAGTGGACTATGGCGCCTGGTGGACGTATGTCTTCCCGCGGCTCGGCGGCCTCGAGCTGGCCGACGCGAAGCAGCTGTGGAAGATGCCGCCGCAGCGTTCCGAGCCCGGCCGGATCGTGCTCACCACCTTCCCCGACCGGCGCGACTGGCAACAGTTCGCCGACGCGTACCAGGACCCCGAGTCGGGTGTGACGATCGGCCACAGCCCGGTGCGGTTCCCGGTGTGCCGGGCGCCGCTGAGCTACACCGGCCACGAGGCCGTCCAGCGGGACATCGCCAACGTCCAGGCGGCGATGGCGGCGGCCGGCGTGACCGAGGGCTTCCTCAACGCCGTCGCGCCGGGCAGCTGCGCGCGGTTCGCCAACGAGTACTACCGCGACGACGAGGAGTTCCTCTGGGCCTGCGCCGAGGTGATGCGCGAGGAGTACCGCGCGATCGTCGAGGCGGGGCTGATCCTGCAGCTCGACGACCCGTGCGTCGCGGAGAACTGGGATCAGATCAACCCGGCGCCGACCGTCGAGGAGTACCGGCGGTTCACCATGGTGCGGATCGAGGCGCTCAACCACGCGATCCGCGACCTGCCACCCGAGCGGATCCGGTTCCACCTGTGCTGGGGCAGCTGGCACGGGCCGCACGTCACGGACATCCCGATGGCCGACATCGTCGAGGTGATGCTCGCGGTGAACGCCGGCGCGTACCTGTTCGAGGCCGGCAACGTGCGGCACGAGCACGAGTGGAAGGTGTGGCGCGACGTCCGGCTGCCCGACGGGAAGGTCATCGTGCCCGGCGTGGTGAGCCACGCGACCAACCTGGTCGAGCACCCCGAGGTGGTGGCGGACCGCATCGTCCGGTTCGCGGAGGGCGTGGGCCGGGAGAACGTCATCGCCGGCACGGACTGCGGTCTCGGCGGGCGGGTGCACCCGCAGATCGCGTGGGCGAAGCTGGAGTCGCTCGAGGGGGGCGCCGCGCGCGCGGGGCGCCGTGCTGCCCCCCCACCGCCTCTGGCCCTAGCCATGATCAGGGCGTCCCTGTAGTCGTTAGAACGACTACAGGGACGCCTTGATCACGAGGGTGAGGGCCTGGAAGCGGTGCTCGCCCACGGGGACGGTGTGGAAGTCGACGACGTCGAACAGCTCCCCGGCGTACCGCTGGAGCCGCTCGTCGCTGCGGAACCGGAAGTACCGCGGCGGGTCGTGGTGGTCGTGCTCGTGGCTGCCCTCCCAGTCGGCGCCGCCCCACACGCCGAGGTAGAACAGCCCGCCCGGACGCAGCGCGTCGCGGACGATGCCGAGCACCGCCGGCAGGTCGGCGTCGGGCACGTGCAGCAGGCAGTTGACCGCGTAGACCGCGTCGAACGAGCCGGGCGCGACGTCGAGGCTCAGGAAGTCGGCGACCCGCGCGTCGAGGCCCTTGGCCCGGCAGCGCGCGACCATCGCCGGGGACAGGTCGGTGGCGACCACGGTGAGGCCGTTCTGCTGGAAGTACGCGCTGTCCTGCCCGGTGCCCGCCCCGATCTCCAGCAGCCGGGTCGCGCCGTGCTCGCGCAGCCGCGCCAGGAACGCCTCCCGCTCCGCGAGCCGCCAGGCATCCTTCGCCCGCTGGTCGCGCTCGGCGGCGCCGCCGTCGTAGGCCGTCCGGAGCCGGTCGAGCACGTCGTCATACCGCATCGGTCCATCCTCCATGATCAAGGCGTCCCTCATGTAGTCCTAACGACATGAGGGACGCCTTGATCATGGCGGAACGCCTCAGCAGAGGCCGTGGTCGCGGGCGTAGACGGCGGCCTGGGTGCGGTCGCGCAGCCCGAGCCGGGTGAGGATGCGCGAGACGTGGTTCTTCACCGTGCCCTCGGTGAGGTAGAGCCGCGCGCCGATCTCCCGGTTCGTCGCCCCGGTGGCGACCAGCCGGAGCACCTCCACCTCGCGGTCGGTCAACGGGAGCGCGGCGGGCGGCGGGTCCAGCGCCGCGGGCGGCGCCAGCGCCGCCGCCAGGCGGCCGGCGGCGGCCGGGTCGAGCTGGACGATGCCCGCGTGGGCCAGCCGCACCGCCTGCGCCAGCTCGCGCGCCGGCAGATCCTTGAGCAGGTATCCGCTGCCGCCGGCCCGCAGCGCCCGCACCACGTACTCCTCGTCGTCGAACGTGGTGAGCATGACGACCCGGCACGCCGGGGCGCGCTCGCGCAGCGCCGCGGCCGCCTCGAGACCGTCCATCGTGGGCATCCGGACGTCCATCAGGACCACGTCGGGGGCGAGCGCGACCGCCCGCTCGACCGCCTCGCGGCCGTCGGCGGCGGTGCCCACGACCGTGATGCCCGGCTGGATGTCCAGGATGGCCGCGATGCTCTCCCGGATCAGCTCCTGGTCGTCGACCACCAGCACGCGGACCGGCTCAGCCATGCGGGATCGTCACGGTCAGCCGGGTGCCCCGGGCGGGTCCACTGTCGACGTCGACGGTGCCGCCGGCGAGCGCGATCCGCTCCCGCATCCCGCGCAGCCCGAACCCGGCGCGCTCCGGCGGGAAGCCCCGGCCGTCGTCGGCCACCACCAACCGGGCGCTCGACGCGTCACAGTGGACGGAGACCCGGATCCGGTGGGCGCCCGCGTGCCGGCGGGCGTTGGTGATGCCCTCCTGGGCGGCCCGGTAGAGGGCGATGAGCGCCTCGGCGCCGTACCCGGTCTCGTCGCCGGCACACTCCAGCGTGATCGCCGGCCGGCCGTCGCCGGCCGCGCGCACCAGGTCGCCGAGCGCCGCGGACAGCCGGAACGGCGCGGCGTCGGCGCGCAGCGCGCGCACCGACCGGCGGACGTCGTCGAGGGCCCGCCGGGACGCCCGGTGCGCGTCGTCGACCGCCTGGCGCACCACGGCGGGGTCGCGGTCGTGGAACGCGGCGGCCTTCTCCAGCAGTACCGAGACGGCGGTCAGGTGGTGGCCCAGTCCATCGTGGATGTCGCGGGCCAGCCGGTTGCGCTCGGCCGCCGTGGACAGCTCGGCGACCTGTGCCGCGTACGCCCGCAGCCGCGCCCGGCCGCGCCGCTCGTCGACCACCGCCGCCGCCATCGCGATCGTGAGCACCAGGCCGACCCCGAACATCAGCAGGTCGGAGACCGGCTCCGCGCTGCGGTACCAGCCAGGTTCGGTCAGCGTGAACGCGGCGACCAGCAGGCCCGCGCACCCGGCGCCGAGCGCCAGGGCGGCCGCCCGGCCGAACGCGACGTACGCGGTGAACGGCACCAGCAGGAACAGCACGCGGGACAGGCCGGAGCCGTCGGCGGCGGCGACCACCGCGAAGAGCGCGAGCCGGGCGGCGAGCAGGGCCACCGCCGCTGCCGCCGGCGTGCGCGCCGGCTCCCCGGCCCGGTCGCCGGCCGCCGTCCGGAAGCGCCGCCGCTCGACGACGTCGAGCAGGACGAGCACGGCGAGGCCGCCGGCGAACGGCACCAACCGGGTGTCGCCCAGGCCGGCGAGGTCCGCGTATCCGCCGGCGACCAGCACCACGCCGTAGAGCAGCGACGACACCCACCGGACCGGCACACCGTCACGGTACGGCCCGCGCCGCCGGGCGGGGAGGGCCGTCCGGCACGTGCCGGATGGCACTTCTGGCGGGTGGCCGGCCGCGCCTACGGTCCCGGCATGACATTCCTGCTTCGCCTCGGCACCCTCTGCGGTGTGGTGTCCGGGCTCTTCATCGCACTGCCGGGGGCCGTCGAGGCGTTCACCGGCGAGACCGCGCCCACCAGCGTCGTGCTCGCGCTGTCGCCGGCGCTGGCGGCGCCGCTGCTGACCGCGCTGTACCTGGGCCAGGCGCGCGCCGGCGGCCGGCTGGCCGCGATCGGCTACGCGGTCAACATCATCGGGCTCGGCCTGTTCGGCGGGGCCGCGTTCACCCTCAACGCGGCGGTGTACTTCCTCGACGACCCGGTGCTCGCCGGCACCACCCGGGCGCTGTTGCTGGGCAGCGTCGCCCTGCTCGTGACCGGGTGCGTCCTGTTCGGACTGGCGATGGTCCGGGCCCGGGTCTATCCGGCGGCGGCCGCGTGGGCGTACACGGTGGTGCTGCCGGTGTTCGCGTTCGGTGCCCGGCTGCCCGAGTCGGTGCTCACCAGCGCCCTGCACGTCGCGGCCGGCGCCACGTTGATCTGGCTCGCGACAGCCGTCCGCTCCTCCCATGATCAGGGCGTCCCTCATGTCGCTCTCACGACTACCGGGACGCCCTGATCATGAGGGGGACAGGTAGGCGTGGAGCGCGGCGGCGCCGGCCAGCATGGCGGCTGAGCGGCGGGTCAGCGCCGCCTGGCGGTCGGCCACGGCCGCGCGCAGCGCGGCGCTGCCGCCCGTGCGGCGCAGGCCGTCGAGGATCGGCCGGATCGCGGTGAGCGGGTAGCGGCCGCGGCGCAGCATGTCGACCATCCGGGCGTCGCGCACGTCGGTGGCGCGGAACCGCCGGTACCGCGTGCCGCGCTCCCGCTCCGGCACCAGCAGCCCGGCCGACTCCCACACCCGCAGCGCCGACGGCCGCACCCCGAGGAGCCGGGCCACCTCGCCCACCCGGAGCCCGTCCGGCTCGGCGCGCGCCGGTGCGGCGGCCACCGTCTCCAGCGCTTCGGCGGTGGCCCGCAGTGAGCCGCGCTCGGCGTGCAGCGCGGCGTGTGCGGCGTCCACCAGGGACAGTGCCAGCCCTTCGTCGCCGGCGTGCACGGCGCGCATGATCTCGCGGGCCGCCGCCCAGCCGTACCCCGGTGCGAGCGCCCGGTAGGTGGACAGCGCCCGCTGGTGCCGGTCGTCGAGCACCCGGTAGCCGGTCGGCGTGCGCGGCGCGGGCGGCAGGATGCCGTCGGCGAGGTAGTTGCGGATCTGCTGGGTCGAGACGCCGACCGACCGGGCGAGGTCGATGGGCCGCAGCGCCCGACGGGTCGGCACCCCAGCAGCTTAGGACCCCTCATGATCAAGGCGTCCCTCATGTAGCTCTAGCGACGTGAGGGACGCCTTGATCACGGGAGAATGAGGCTAGTGTCCTAGGATGCCGTAGAGGGTGTGTGCAGCGGGCGATGGCGGTCATACGGCAGGATCGGGGACATGGACGCCACCGCTGCCGCCGGGCAGCTGCGGGGGCCCGACGGGCGCCGCGATCCGTACCCCCTCTATGCCACGCTCCGCGCCCACGGCCCGCTGCTCCGCCTGGGGGACCAGCTGGTGGTGACCTCGTACCGGCACGCCAGCGCGGTCCTGCGCGACCCGCGGATGCGGGTCGTCGACCGCGAGATGCTGCGCCGCCACCTCGGCCCGGCCCACGCGACCCGCCCGGCGCAGGCGCTGCTCACCGACTCGGTGCTCAACACCAACGGCGCCGCGCACCGCCGGATGCGGCAGCTCGTCAGCGGCGCGTTCACGCCGCGCCGGGCGGCCGGGCTGCACGCGGCGATCGAGGCGCAGGCCAGCGCGCTGCTCGACGCCATGGCCGACGGCGGCGCGCCGGCCGACGTGATGGCGAGCTTCGCGGTGCCGCTGCCGGTGGCCGTGATCTGCGAGCTGCTCGGCGTGCCCGAGTCGGATCGCGAGTGGTTCCGGCCGGTGTCGGTCGATTTCGCCGAGGCCGTCGAGTACACGTTGACGGAGGAGGCCGCGGACCGCGCCGACCGGGCGGCGACCGAGCTGCGCGACTACTTCATCGGCCTGGTCGCCGACCGTCGCAAGCGCCCCACCGACGACCTCACGAGCCAGATCGCGGCCGCGCCGGCCGGCGCGCTGTCCGGCGCCGAGCTGCTCGGCAACCTGGCGCTGCTGCTGCTCGCCGGCCACGAGACCACCGCCAACCTCATCGGCAACGGCGTGGCGGCGCTGTTCGCGCACCCGGAGGCGCACGCCCGGCTGCGCCGCGCGCCGGCCCAGGCGCCGGCGTTCGTCGAGGAGTTCCTGCGCTACGACGCGCCGGTGCAGGTCACGACCCGGGTACCGGCGGAGCCGATGGAGGTCGGCGGCGAGGCGCTCGACCAGCGGGTCGAGGTCACGGTGCTGATCGGCGCGGCGAACCGGGATCCGGAGCGGTTCGCCGCGCCGGACACGTTCGACCCGTTCCGCCCCGACAACGTGCCGCTGTCGTTCGGGGCGGGCGCCCACTTCTGCCTGGGCGCGGCGCTGGCCCGGCTGGAGGCGCGGATCGCGTTCCCGCTGTTGCTGGGGCGCTTCCCGCGGCTGGCGCCGGCGGGGGAGGCGGAGCGCCGCGACCGGCTCGTGCTGCGCGGCTTCGCCCACCTCCCGGTCCGCTTCTAGCCCATGATCAAGGCGTCCCTCAAGTAGTCCTAACGACTACAGGGACGCCTTGATCATGGGAGTGGGGCGGGGTCGGGGCGGTGGACGCCGCGCGGGCGGTAGCCGAGCGCGCCGCTCTCGCCGAGCACGTCGGCGAGCAGCCAGACGATGGCGAGCCACATCTCGGTACCCATCAGGCTCGGCTCGTGCTCCCGGCCGGCCGCCGGCGCCGGACCGGCGGTCAGCGGCGTCGGGCTGAAGGCGAAGCCGGCGCCCGGCCGCCACCGGTCCAGCGTCGCCAGCAGGCGGTCCCGGGCCCACCCGGCGGCCTCGTCGCGCCGGTGCCGGGTCTGCCGCCCGCACAGCCACAGCGGGTGGATCACGTCGAGCACGTCGCAGGCGGTGCCCCGCCCATCGGCGAAGAACCGCGGGTCGCGGCGGTGCGCCAGCACCGTGTCGATCGTCGCCTCCGGCCGCGGCACCGGCAGCCCGAACTGGGCGAACGTGCCCCGGGTGAGCCGGTAGTAGCCGTTGACCGGCTGGCGGCGGCCCTCCGCGGCGGTGGGCGTCCCCCACAGGCCGGTCCACGGGTCCTGCCGGGTCAGCAGCCAGCCGAGCAGCGTCTCCCGTGGACCGTCCACACCGAACAGTCGCCGGTTCCAGTACAGGGCGGTGCCGTAGCTGTCCACCCAGGCGCCGGCCGACCACGCGGCGGTGGTCCACGGCAGACTGTCGAGAGTGGACACCAGCGGGTCCGGGGGCAGCGCGACCGGTGCGGCCAGGCCGCTGCCGAGCAGGTCCAGGGCGTATCCGGCGCAGAGCACGTGATACGCGGCGTCACCGGTGAGGCCGACCTCGGCGGCGCGCAGCTGGGCGATGAGGTCCGCGGCCGGCAGCTGCGGCGGCGGCCCGCCGAGCAGCAGGTCCGCGATCTCCACGGCGTCGCAACCGGCCCGTACCGTCGTCGGCGCGCCCGGCTGGTTGACGAAGCTCCCGGCCCGCCAGTACCGGTCGAGCAGGCCGGCCGCCTCCTCCCGGGCCTGGTTCGCGAACCGCTCGAGCCGCCCGGTCAGCCCGGCCGGGCGGGTGCGGCCGTCGCGGCGGTCCCGGCGGTCCCGGATCCGGCGGGCCGGGTTGCCGCCCATCACCGACCACGCCGGCACGTCCTTCGTGACCACCGCGCCCGCTCCGATGACGCTGTGGTCGCCGACGGTGACGCCGTCGAGCAGGATCGCGGACGAGCCGATCCACACGTCGTCGCCGACCGTGATGCCCTGCGAGGTGACCGGCTGCCGGTGGATCGGCTGGTCCGGCGCGGTGGAGTGGTTGAACCCGAGCAGCGAGGCGTGCGCCCCGATCCGCACCCCGTCGCCGACCCGCACCCGGCCGCGCACCACCGCGTACGGGTTGACCGTCGAGTGGTCGCCCAGCGCCACCTCGCCGGTGACGTAGGCGTGCGCGGCGATGTACGAGTCCTGCCCGACGGTGAGGCTGGTGTCGTAGACCGCGGCGAGCGGCGAGACGAAGGAGCGCGCGCCGACCCCGCGCACCCCGCGCCCGGCCAGCTCGCGCTGCCAGGCCAGCTGCCGCTCCCGCTCGTCGTCGGTCGCCTCGGACCAGAACCGCCACGGCAGGAAGTCGAACCCCTCACCCATGACGCGATCCTCCCCATGATCAAGGCGTCCCTCAAGTCGTTAGAGCTACTTGAGGGACGCCTTGATCATGGGAGGGGGAGGAGGTCGGTGCGGAGGTCGTGGGCGCCGTCGGCGCGGGTAGCCTCGAAGTAGACGCGCTGCCGCCCGTCGGGCAGCGGCACGGCGGTCAGGTAGCGCAGCCCGCCCGGCGCGTGCGGCGAACCGAGCGGCGACCGGTCGTCGGCGACCAGCGCGCCGAAGCCGCCGCCGTCCAGCCGCGCGCCGGTGGCGAGCCCGGTGCGCTCCTCCCAGTTCTCCGAAGCGGAGGCCCGCCCGTCGTAGCTGGCCAGCAGCGTGTCACCGGCCACCGCCACCGACGTGACCCGGACCCCGCGGGCGTCCCACTGCCCCGGGCGGCCGGCGAGCGCCACGCCCCGCCACGTCCAGTCGATGCCGTCCGGGCTGGTCGCGTACCAGGTCGCCATCCGGTCGGCGTCGTCCCACGACTCCAGCGGGTGGCAGGACGCCCACAGGTGCCAGCCGCCGTCCGCGTACAGCAGGACGGGGTCCTTCACGCCCACCGTCTCGTCGCCGGCGAGCACCGTGCGGGCCGGCGCGTCGGCCAGCCCGGCCAGGTCGTCCGCCTCCAGCAGGTCGACCCGCCAGTGCTTGGTGCCCGGCGTGGCCGCGCTGACATACAGCCGCCACGTCCCCGACGGCGTGCGCGCGAGGGCCGGCCGCTCCAGCGACTCGGCGCCGAACCGCTCCTTGCGCACCTCGCCGACCACCGTGAACGACACCCCGTCGCGCGAGCGCGCGATCACGTTGGCGTAGCCGCGGCCCGCGCCGAGTGGGCGGCGCAGCCGGTACGCCAGCACGATCTCGCCGTCGGCGAGCAGCGCGCTCGGGGCGCCCGCCCACGCGCCGCCGCCGCCATCGGGCGGCTCCACCACCACGACGGACTCCTCCCAGCGGGGCAGCGGCAGTGCGGCGGTCACGGTGGACGTCACAGGATCTCCTCTACGAACGGCGTGGGCTGGTGTTGCGGTCGGCGACCAGCCAGTCGGCGTACGACCGGCCGGTGACGTCTTCGAGGAGCGCGATGTCGTCGGCGAACGAGGGCAGCAGCGCGACCCGGTCCGCCACGGTCGGCCCGGGCCGGCGCCCCTTCTTGCGGTGCAGGAGGGTGAGCAGCGGCCCGCGGGCGGCCTTGCGCAACGGTACCGGGAAATGGTGCCCGAACCACCCGCCGGTGCGCAGCACCGTCCGGAGCGCGGCGTTCACCGGTGTGTGCTCGACGACGTGCCGGTTGACGTTCTCCGGCGGCACCTCGGTCAGCACCCCCGTGCGCACGCCGAGGAAGGCGCACACCTGGTCGAGGGTGCCGGCCGGCTCGTCGCGCAGGTCCCGGTAGCGCAGCAGTAGCACCTGCGCCGGATCGAACACCGTGTACAGGTGGCGCACCTGCGCGCCGTACCGCCCGAGGCCGACGTAGTGCCAGAAGTGCGCCCACCCGGCCGCCCTGCGGCGCTCCTCCAGCGCGCAGGCGGTGCGGAAGTCGGCCTCCGGCTCGAGGCCGGCGTTCCACAGGTGGGTCCAGTTCGAGTGCGCCCGGTCGACCGGGTCGCGCAGCAGCAGGATCAGCTTCGCCTCCGGCAGCAGCCGGTGGATGCGCCGGTGCGCCGCCCGGTCGTACAGGTAGAAGGGCGTGGCCTCGCCGCGGAGCGCGCCCGCCGGCGCGTCCGCGAACAGTGCCTCGTAGTCGGTGCGCCGCCACACGTGTTTCTGGTAGGTCTGCGCGTCGCCGGGTCCGCCGCCGCGCGGCGGCCGGCCGTCGGAGAGGAAGAACTTGGGTTCCTTGACCCGGGGCAGGAAGAGCTGGGGGTGGCGGGTCAGTGCCGAGTGCAGCGCGGTCGTGCCAGCCTTGGGCACACCGGCGACCAGGAAGTCCGGCAGGGCCATGCTCTCAGGATAACCCATAGGCTTAGTAGGAATCTCCCCCGACACGCCCCATGATCAGGGCGTCCCTCACGTAGTGATAACGACGTGAGGGACGCCCTGATCATGGGAGGGTGTCGAATGGGGCGGTGGGTATTCGTGTAGGGGGTGAGGGCCGGCAAGCCGCCGGCCGCGACTCCACCGGGAGGACACCATGGCGCGGTACCTGCTCACGATCTACCAGCCCGACGGCGACCCGCCGCCGCCCGAGTTCCTCGAGCCGATCATGCGCGACATCAACGCCCTGAAGGACGAGATGCGCGCGGCCGGCGTGTGGGTCTTCTCCGGCGGGCTGCACCCGGCCAGCACGGCGACCGTCCTGCGCGCCCAGGACAGCGACGTGCTCATGACCGACGGACCGTACGTCGAGGGCAAGGAGCACGTCGGCGGCTTCACGATCATCGACGTGCCGGACCTGGACGCCGCCCTGGACTGGGGCGGCCGGCTGGCCCGCGCGATCCGGGCGCTGCCGATCGAGGTGCGGCCCTTCCAGGAGTCGCACTGACCACCGGAGCGCCCACGGGCGACGTCGACCGCGTGTTCCGTGCCGAGTACGGCCGCGCGGTGGCCGTCCTGACCCGCGTCTTCGGCGACCTCGACGTCGCCGAGGACGCGGTCCAGGACGCGTTCGCCGAGGCGGTGCGGCGCTGGCCGGCCAGCGGGCCGCCGCCGAGCCCGGCCGGCTGGATCATCACCACCGCCCGGAACCGGGCCATCGACCGGCTCCGCCGCGAGGCCACCCGCGACGACCGGCACGCGCAGGCCGCGCTGCTGCACGCGCGCGACGAACCGGCCGAGGAGAGCCCTGTGGACGACGACCGGCTCCGCCTGATTTTCACCTGTTGCCACCCGGCGCTCGCGCCCGCCGCCCGGGTGGCCCTGTCGCTGCGGCTGCTCGGCGGGCTCACCACCGCCGAGATTGCCCGCGCGTTCCTGGTACCCGAGTCCACCATGGCCCAGCGACTGGTCCGCGCCAAAGGCAAGATCAGGGACGCGCGGATCCCGTACCGGGTGCCGCGCGAGGCCGACCTGCCGGACCGCCTCCGGGCGGTCCTGGCGGTCGTCTACCTGATCTTCAACGAGGGGTACGCCGCCAGCGGCGGCGACCGGTTGATCCGCGCGGACCTGTGCGCGGAGGCCGTGCGCCTCGGGCGGCTACTCGCCGCGCTGATGCCGGACGAGCCGGAGGTGCTCGGCCTGCTGGCGCTCATGCTGCTCACCGAGGCGCGGCGACCCGCCCGCACGACACCGGACGGCGCGCTGGTGCCGCTCGCCGAGCAGGACCGCGGCCGCTGGGACCGGTCGCTGATCGCCGAGGGCCACGCGCTCGTCCGGCGCTGCCTGCGCCGCGACCGGCCCGGCCCCTACCAGATCCAGGCCGCGATCACCGCCGTGCACGCCGACGCGCCGACCGCGGCGGCGACCGACTGGTCGCAGATCGTCGCGCTGTACGACCAGCTCATGGCCGTGGCGCCGAGCCCGGTGGCGGCGCTCAACCGGGCGGTCGCGGTGGCCGAGGTGGCCGGGCCGGCGGCGGCGCTGGACCTGGTGGACGCGCTCGCGCTGGACAGCTATCACGTGTTCCACGCGGTGCGCGCCGACCTGCTGCGCCGGCTCGGGCGGGCGGCGGAGGCGGCGCGCGCCTACGAGGCGGCGGCAGCACGCACCGGCAACGCCGCCGAGCGCGCCCACCTGGCACGCCGCCGCGCCACCCTCCCCCCGGCCCACCTCCCCTAACCCACAGCGGCGTCCCTCACGTCGCTAGAGCTACATGAGGGACGCCTTGATCATGGGCGAGGGGGAGGGTGACGGTGACGGTGAGGCCGCCGCCGTCGCGGGGGTCGGCGCGCACGTCGCCGCCGTGCGCGCGGGCCACCGCCCGCACGATCGACAACCCCAGGCCGGCGCCGGGCACGGCCGCCGCGGTCCGCTCCTCGCCCAGCCGGCGGAACGGTTCGAACAGATCCGGGATCTCGTACCGGGGCACGACCGGCCCGGTGTTGCTGACCACCAGTTCGACGGCGCCGTCCGGCGTGCTGCCGGTGCGCACGCCCACCCACCCGTCGTCCGGCACGTTGTACCGGACCGCGTTCTCGACGAGGTTCTGCACGAGCCGTTCCAGCAGCACCGGGTTGCCGGTGGTGGGCGCCTCGGCGGCGTCCGTCAGCACGGTCACCTTGCCGGCCGGCAGCTGCGCGGCCACGTGCTCGACCACGTCGGCGAGGTCGACATAGGAGTGCTCGGTCAGCACCCGCTCGGACCGGGCGAGCAGCAGCAGGCCGTCGATGAGCCGCTCGTGCCGGCCGTTGATCTCCAGTAGGGTCTCGCCGAGCTGCCGGGTCTCCACCGACGCGCCGCGCCGGTGCACGGCGACCTCCAGCAGCGCCCGGTTGAGGGTGAGCGGGGTGCGCAGCTCGTGCGAGGCGTTCGCGATGAACCGCCGCTGGCCGTCGAACGAGTGGTCCAGCCGCTCCAGCATGATGTCGAACGTGTCGGCCAGCTCCCGTACCTCGTCACGCGGGCCGTCCAGCGCGATCCGTTCGTGCAGTCCCCGGTCGGCGGCCGGGGCGTCGGCGATCCGGCGGGCCGTCTCGGTGACCCGCTGCAGCGGCTGGAGCAGCCGGCCGGCGATCAGCCAGCCGAGCGCGATCGCGGCGGCGCTGATCACGGCGAGCGCGATGCCGCCCTGGGTGAGCAGCGTGGTCAACGCGTCGTTGGTGACGTCCTTGACGATCCGCTGGGCGGCGGGCGGTGCCTCTTGCAACTGCGTGGGCGGCGGTGCGGAGGCTCCGGCGGGCGGCGCCTCCCCGACGCTGCTGGACATCATGGCGCGCCCGCCGCCGCCCAACTCGCGGGACACCAGCGCGTACGTCACGCCGATCAGCAGGACGCCGGCCAGCAACAGCAGCCCGCCGTACACCAGCGTGAGCCGCGCCCGGATGGTGAGCCGGCCGAAGAGCTTCTTCATCTCTCACCTGTTCGCTCATCCATGATCAAGGCGTCCCTCACGTCGTTAGAACGACATGAGGGACGCCTTGATCATGGGATTCGGTAGCCGACGCCGGGCTCGGTCAGCACGACGGGTGGGTCGCCGAGCTTGCGGCGGAGCTTGAGGATGGTCATCCGCACCGCGTGCGTGAACGGGTCGGCGTTCTCGTCCCACGCCTTCTCCAGCAGGTGCTCGGCGGAGACCGCGGCGCCCTCGGCCCGCAGCAGCTCGACCAGCACCGCGAACTCCTTGCGGGACAGCGGCACGTACCGGCCGTCCCGGTACACCTCGCGGCGGTGCTGGTCGACCCGGATGCCGGCCCGGGCCAGCACCGGCGGCGCGGCCGGCCGGGACCGCCGGCCCAGCGCCACCACCCGGGCGGCCAGCTCCCGGAACGCGAACGGCTTCGGCAGGTAGTCGTCGGCGCCGAGGGCCAATCCCGCGACCCGGTCGTCGATCTCGGCGGCGGCGGTCAGCATGAGCACCCGCGCGGTGCCGCCGCTGTCCACGATCCGGGCGCACAACCGGTCGCCGTGCACCACCGGCAGGTCCCGGTCCAGCACGACCACGTCGTAGTCGTGCACGCCGATCCGCTCCAGCGCGGCGCCGCCGTCGTACACGACGTCGACCGCGTGCGCGTCGCCGCGCAACCACTCGGCGACCGCGTCGGCGAGCAACGGCTCGTCCTCCACCACCAGGATCCGCATGCCTCCATGGTGACCGACGGTCATGTCAACTCGGCGTCACCGTTCGCGGTGACGCCCGGGAAAACCCCGGTCCGGTGTAGTCGGCACCGGGCGGCCGACCGGCCGCCGGATCGAGGAGACCGACCATGCGAACACCCAGATGGCTCGCCGTGGGCCTGCTGCTCGGCCTGGCCCTGGCCGGCTGTGCCGACCCGGACGACGGCACGGACGGCATCGCCAGCGCCGGCGGCACGCCGACGCCGAGCACCAGCGCCGGCCCGGCCAACGAGGGCGAGACGCGCGAGAACATGCTGAAGTACGCGCAGTGCATGCGCGAGAACGGGGTACCGGAGTTCCCGGACCCGGAGTTCCAGGAGGGCGGCGGCATTGGCCTGGCCCTGCCGCAGGGCACCGACAAGACGAAGGTCGACGCGGCGCAGGCCAAGTGCAAGCAGTACCTGCCGAACGGCGGCGAGCCGCCGAAGGCCGACCCCGAGCGGATGGAGCAGGCGCGCAAGTTCGCGCAGTGCATGCGCGACAACGGCGTTCCGGACTTCCCGGACCCGCGCGCCGACGGCGGCATCGCCATCGACGGCAACCAGGTCGACATGAACAACCCGGCGGTCAAGGCCGCTCAGGACAAGTGCCACGCGGCCCACATGCCGGGCGGGCCCGGCCGCGGCCAGAAGACCGAGCAGCGGAGCGACACGTGAGCGCGGCGAACCGGCGGCGCCGCCGGCGCACCGGTCGAGTCGTGGCGGTGACGGCCGTCGTGGTCGCCACCGGCGCCGCGGTCGCGGCCGCGAGCGGGTTCGGGCTGCCGTCCGGCAACGCGTCCGACGAGCCGGAGCGCGGTGCCGCGCCGCCGGCCACCGCGCCGGTCACCCGGCAGACGCTGGTGGACACCCAGACCGAGAGCGGCGAGCTGGGGTACGGGGACACCACGGCGCTGACGGGGCGGCTCAGCGGCACCCTGACCGGCCTGCCGGTGGCGGGCTCGACCGTCACGCGTGGACAGTCGCTGTACAAGGTGGACAACGCGCCGGTGGTGCTGCTCTACGGCGGCCTGCCCGCGTACCGGGCCTTGACGGCCGGCACCGAGGGCCCCGACGTCACCCAGTTCGAGAAGAACCTGAGCGCGCTCGGGTACGACGGGTTCACGGTGGACGACGAGTACACGTCGGCCACGGCCGCGGCCGTCGAGGAGTGGCAGGAGGACCTGGGCCTGACCGGGACCGGCACCGTCGAGCTCGGCCGGGTCGTGTACGCCTCCGGACCGGTGCGGGTGGACAGTCACGAGACCGCGCTGGGCGGCCAGGTAGGGCCGGGCACCACCGTGTTCCACACCACCGGCACGTCCCGGGTGGTCACCGTGGAGCTGGACGTGGCCGACCAGCGGCTGGCGAAGAAGGGGACCGCGGTGACCGTCACCCTGCCGGACGGCACCCGCGTCGCCGGCAAGATAGCCGCCGTCACCACGGTCATCCAGCCCGGCGAGGGCCAGGAGCCGGACACGACGGTCATCGAGGTGACGGTCACCGTCGCGGACGCCGCGAAGCTCGCCGGCCTGGACGCGGCGTCGCTGGACGTCGGGTTCACCGCGGCCAAGCGCGACAAGGTGCTCACCGTGCCGGTGGCCGCGCTGCTCGCGCTGGCCGAGGGCGGGTACGGCGTGCAGGTCGTCGACGGCGCCACCACCCGGATCGTGGCCGTCCAGACCGGCATGTTCGCCGGCGGCCGGGTCGAGATCACCGGCGACGGGCTGACCGAGGGCACCGTCGTGGGGGTGCCCGCATGAGCACTCCGGTCGTCGAACTGGACCAGGTGACCAAGGAGTACCCGGGCGGCGTCGCCGCGCTGCGCGGGGTGAGCCTGTGGATCGGGTACGGCGAGCTGCTGGCCATCGTCGGCCCCTCCGGGTCCGGCAAGTCCACGATGCTGCACCTCATCGGCACCCTCGACCGGCCGTCCGCCGGGGCGGTGCGCATCGACGGGCATGACGTGGCGGCGCTGTCCGACCGCAACCTGTCCGCGCTGCGGGCGCACCGGATCGGCTTCGTGTTCCAGCAGTTCCACCTCGCGGTCGGACAGTCCGCTGTGGACAACGTCGCGGACGGCCTGCTCTACGCGGGCGTACCCCGGAAGGAGCGCGAGCGGCGCGCGGAGGCCGCGCTGGTGCGGGTCGGTCTGGGTGACCGGCTCGACCACCTGCCGCACGAGCTGTCCGGCGGCGAGCGGCAGCGGGTCGCGATCGCGCGGGCCGTGGTCGGCGAGCCGGCGCTGCTGCTGGCCGACGAGCCGACCGGAAACCTGGACTCCGCATCGGGGGCGGGGGTGATGACGCTGCTCCGGGAGCTGCACGCGGGCGGCACCACGGTGCTGGTCATCACCCACGACAAGGAGATCGCGGCGACCCTGCCGCGCCAGGTGTCCATGAGGGACGGGGAGGTGCTGCCGTGAGGCCCTCCCGTCTCGGGGTCGCGGACATGCTGCGGGTCGGCGGTGCGGGGCTGCGGACCCGGCCGCTGCGGGCGTTCCTGTCCGCGCTGGGCATCGCGATCGGCATCGCGGCGATGGTGTCGGTGGTCGGCATCTCCGCGTCCAGCCGCGCCGACCTGGACCGGCAGCTCGACGCGCTGGGCACCAACCTGCTCACCGTCGCGCCGGGCCGGACGATCGGCGGCGCCGACGCGACGCTGCCCGACGAGTCGGTCGCGATGATCGGGCGGATCGGCCCGGTGCGGCAGGTGGCGGCGACCGGCACGGTGCCGGACGCCAAGGTGTACCGCAACGACCGCATCCCGGCGGGCCAGACCGGCGGCATGTCGGTGCTGGCCGCCCACCTGGACCTGCTGTCCACTGTGGGCGCGGCGCTGGGGAACGGAACGTGGCTGAACGCGGCCACCGCCAACTACCCCGCCGTGGTGCTGGGGGACGCGGCGGCCCGGCGGCTGGGCATCGGCGCGGCGGGGGAGGACGTGCGGGTCTCCGTCGGCGGCCGCTGGTTCACGGTCATCGGCGTCCTGGAGGCCGTGCCGCTGGCGCCCGAGCTGGACTCCGCGGCGCTGGTCGGCTGGCCGGCGGCGAAGTCCTATCTGGACTTCGACGGGCACCCGACGACCGTCTACACCCGATCGGTGGAGGCGTCCGTCGAGGCGGTCCGGGCGGTGCTGGCCGCCACCGCCAACCCGACGGCGCCGAACGAGGTCAACGTGTCCCGGCCGTCCGACGCGCTGGCCGCCCAGCGGGCCAGCGACCAGGCGTTCACCGGCCTGCTGCTCGGCCTCGGCGCGGTGGCACTGCTGGTCGGCGGCGTCGGGGTGGCGAACACGATGGTCATCTCGGTGCTGGAGCGCCGCGCCGAGATCGGGCTGCGCCGCTCGCTGGGCGCCACCCGGGGGCAGATCCGGTCGCAGTTCCTGGCCGAGTCGCTGCTGCTGTCCGCGCTGGGCGGCGCCGGCGGCGCGGCCCTGGGCACGGCGGTAACCGCCGGATACGCGGTCACCCGCGCCTGGCCCGCGGTGGTCCCCGCCTGGGCTACCGCCGGCGGCGTCGCCGCGACCCTGCTGATCGGCGCGGCGGCCGGCCTATACCCCGCGATCCGCGCCGCCCGCCTGGCCCCCACGGAAGCGCTCGCCACCCCCTAACCCCCGTGGGGGGGGGGGGGGGGGGGGGCCCCCCCCCCGCCAGTGTGCCCCCCCCACAGCGACAGAACACGGCTCCAACCCCC
>JBBEWH010000058.1:0-22843 GCA_037414955.1 Actinomycetes bacterium KLBMP 9797 | reverse complement strand
CCCCCACGGAAGCGCTCGCCACCCCCTAACCCCCGTCGATCTTGCACTTGTCATGCCCGAATGCCCGATATGGCACCTGACAAGTGCAAGATCGACGGCATATCATCCCGGGCGTGGTGATGGAGCCGGTGTTGAGTTTGCGGACGTTCATCAGCGCCGTCGAGGAGTTTGGGGAGCTCTCGCGGGTGCCGGGGGCTTCGTGGGATCTGGAGATCGGGGCGATCGCGGAGCTTAGTTATCGGGCGCCGCGGCCGCTCGCGTTGTTGTTCAGCGACATTCCGGGCTACCCCACCGGGCGGGTGCTGACCGGCAGCACCGGCTCGGCCCGGCGGCTCGGGCACGCGCTGCGGCTCGGGGCCGACCTGGACGACGCCGCCCTGGTCGAGGCGCTGCGTGGCAAGCCGACCGAGTGGGCCGCCGGCGCCGCGCGGTACCCGGTGCGGCCCGTCGACGACGCGCCGCTGCTGGCCAACGAGGTGCCCGGCGATCAGGTGGACCTGCTGGCCTTCCCGGTGCCGCGGTGGCACGCCCACGACGGGGGCCGCTACATCGGCACCGGCTGCTTCGTGGTCACCAGCGACCCGGAGACCGGCGTCCACAATGGCGGCTGCTATCGCATGGAGGTCCAGGACGAGGGGCGGTCGGCGACCATCGCGGCCGTGCCCGGCAAGCACGGCGCGCAGGACATCGCGCGCTGGTTCGCGCGTGAGGGCCGGGCCCCGGTCACCGTCTCCTTCGGACACGACCCGCTGCTGCTCATCGTCGGCGGCACCGAGGTGCCGCGCGGCGTGTCCGAGCTGGCGTACGCCGGCGCGGTCCTCGGCGAGCGGGTCCCCGTGGTCTACGGGCCGGACACCGGCCTGCCCATCCCGGCGGGCAGCGAGCTGGCGATCGAGGGCTGGCTGCGCCCCGACCTGACCCGCGAGGAGGGCCCGTTCGGCGAGTGGACCGGCTACTACTCCGGCAAGCGCCGCCCGGACCTGGCGATGGAGATCACCCGGCTGTACCACCGGGACGACCCGATCCTGCTCGGCGCGCCGCCCGGCCGGCCGCCGCACGACTACTCGTACATGCGCACGGTCATGAAGTCGGCCATGATCCACGACGAGCTGGTCGCGACCGGGGTGCCCGGCGTCACGGGCGCCTGGGCGCACGAGGCCGGCGGGGGACGGCTGTTCATCGCGGTCGCGATCGAGCAGCGGCACGCCGGCCACGCCCGGCAGGTCGGCTATCTCGCCGCCCAGCTGCCGGCCGCCGCGTACATGAACCGGTATGTCGTGGTCGTCGACGACGACATCGACCCGGCCAACCTGGAGCAGGTCGTCTGGGCCATGTCCACCCGCACCGACCCGGCCCAGGACATCGAGATCCTCAAGCGGTCCTGGGGCAGCAAGCTCGACCCGATGCTGCCGGAGGGCGCGCCGCTGCACAACAGCCGGGCCGTCATCGACGCCTGCCGGCCGTGGGAACGCCTCACGACCTTCCCGAAGGTCGCGCAGAGCGACCCCGACTACCTGGCGTCGGTGCACGCCCGCTGGTCCGCGTACCTCTCATGATCAAGGCGTCCCTCACGTCGGCTGTGGCGTAGGGGCGGTGGGCGGGGACTTGAGGGACGCCTTGATCATGAGAAGGTCTGTGACGGTCGACACCTTCGAGCGTAAATGCGAAGGATTTTGTCGGTGGTGATCTTTACCTTGAGGCGAGAAGCAGCCACCCCTGTTCGAGAGGCACACCGACATGTCGTTCAACACCGCCACCGCGCCGGCGGTGCCCGCGGTCGACCCGAAGCGCTGGTTAGCGCTCGTCGTCATCGCGATCGCACAGCTCATGGTCGTGCTCGACGGCACGATCGTCAATATCGCAATGCCCTCGGCGCAACACGCGCTGGACATCTCCGACGCTGACCGGCAGTGGATCGTCACCGCCTACACGCTGGCCTTCGGCGGCCTGCTGCTGCTCGGCGGCCGGATCGCCGACTACGTTGGCCGCCGCAAGATATTCCTGATCGGTCTGATCGGGTTCGCCCTCGCGTCCGGCCTGGGCGGCGCCGCCACCAACGCGGAGATGCTGTTCGCGGCCCGCGCCCTGCAGGGCGCGTTCGGCGCGTTGCTCGCGCCGGCGGCGCTCTCCCTGATCACGGTCACCTTCACCGACGTGAAGGACCGCGCCAAGGCGTTCGGCGTGTTCGGCGCCATCTCCGGCGTCGGCGCCACGATCGGCCTCATCCTCGGCGGCCTGCTGACCGAGTACACGACGTGGCGCTGGACGCTGCTGGTCAACATCCCGATCGCGCTGGCCGCGGTCGCGCTGGCCCTGCCGATCGTGCGGGAGAGCCGCGCCGAGGGCGACACCAAGTACGACATCCCCGGCACCGTGCTCGCCACCGGTGGTCTGGTCGCCCTGGTGTACGGGTTCACCCGCGCCGCCGAGGACAGCTGGACCTCCGGGGTGACGCTGGCCTGCTTCGCGGTGGCCGCCGTGCTGCTGGTCGCGTTCGTCGTGGTCGAGGCCCGGACCAAGCACCCGCTGCTGCCGCTGCGGGTGGTGCTGCACCGCAACCGGGGCGGCTCGTTCCTGGTCTCGGTGCTGCTGGGCGCCGGCATGATGGGCATGTTCCTGTTCATGACCTACTACTTCCAGGGCACGCTGCAGTATTCGCCGCTCAAGAGCGGCGTCGCCTACCTGCCGTTCTCGCTCGCCCTGGTGGTGACCGCGATCGTCGGCAGCAGCCTGCTGCCCAAGGTGGGGCCGCGGGCGATGATGTCGGTCGGTGGCGCCATGTCCACCGGCGCCATGATCTGGCTGACCCAGCTGCGCATCGACTCGTCGTACCTGACGCTGATCCTGCCGGCGTTCGTCATCATGGCGATCGGCATGGCGCTGGTGTTCGTGCCGCTGGGCAACACGTCGCTGACCGGCGTCGACAACCACGACGCGGGCGTCGCGAGCGCGATGGTCAACACCACCCAGCAGGTCGGCGGCTCGCTCGGCGTGGCGCTGCTCAACACGGTGTTCACGACCGCCACCGCGTCGTACATCACCGACCACGGGCCGGAGCAGGCCGCGCTCGGCGCCGTGCACGGCTACAACGTCGCGTTCACGGTGAGCGCGGTGCTGCTGGGCGCGTCCGCGCTGCTGACGTTCCTGCTGATCCGCTCGGACAAGCGGCCGGCGGGCGGCGGCACCGCTGAGTCCACCGACGAGGCGCCGACCCCGGTCGCCGTCCACGTGTAACGGCGGCGGCAACTTCCATGATCAAGGCGTCCTTCACGTAGTTCTAACTACGTGAAGGACGCCTTGATCATGGAGCGGGGGTGAGTTTGGGGCGGAGGTTCGCGGCCTCGGGGCGGCCGAGGTCGTCCAGGATGGCCACGGCGGTGTGCCAGGCGGCGCGGGCGGCGTCGTGGTCGCCGAGCGCGGCCAGCGTGTCGCCCAGGTGGTCGAGCGTGTCGGCCTCGTAGTAGCGGTCGCCGTACTCCCGGAACAGCGCGAGCGCCCGCTCGTAGCAGGCCACGGCTTCGCGGTACTCGCCGAGGTGGTGATGCGCGTAGCCGAGGCTGTCCCAGGTGGTGCCCTCGCCGACCCGGTCGCCGCACTCCTGCAGCAACGGGATGGCCTGCCGGCAGTTGGTCAGCGCCGCCGGGAACTCGCCGACCAGGGCGTGGTACCAGCCGACCGAGTTGTACGCGTACGCCACCCCGGCCCGGTCCTCGCTGCCCCGCAACAGGTCCCGGCTGGCGCGCGCGTGCTCCAGCGCCTGCCGGTACTGGCCCAGGCGTTCGTAGGTCAGGCAGAGGTTGCGGTGGCAGCGGGCCTGGCCGGGGTCGTCGCCGAGCGCTTGGAACAGCGCGATGGCCTGGCCGGCGTGGGCCACGCTGGTCTCGTGCCGGCCGGACCAGGCGTAGGTGCTGATCAGGTCGCGGTGCAGCCGGGCCTGGCGGGCGCGGTCGCCGAGCCGCTCCGCCGGGGCGAGCACGGTGATGAGGTTGTCGGCCCAGTCCTGCCAGTGCGCCCGCAGCTCCTGGTACCGGCCGAGCGCCGCGGTCAGCTCGTAGGCCCGGTCGTCGAAGCCGTGCCCCGCCGCGAACCGCACCGCGGCGAGCAGCACCGGGTACTCGACGGTGAACCAGGCCAGCGCCTCGCCGCGGTCGGCGAACACCTCCGGCCGTACCCCCGGTGCCAGTCCGGCGGGCGGATCGAACTCCCAGGTCGGGTCGACCAGCGTGCCGGCGTCGTACCCGGTGCGGGCGTAGTGGTCCACGACCCGCGCGGCGGCGTCGCCGTCCCCGTGGGCCAGCTCGGCGGCGTACTCGCGGAGCAGGTCGTGGCAGGTGAACCGGCCCGGGGCGTACTCGGTCAGCAGGCTGGCCCGGGTGAGCTCCACGAGGGACGCGCGGGCCGCCGCCGGGGTGGCCGCGGTGAGGCTGGCCGCGCCGGCGACCCCGATGTCCGGGCCGGGGTGCCGCCCGAGCAGCCGGAACATGCGGGCGGCCGGCGCCGGTAGCGCCCGGTACGACCAGGAGAAGAGCGTGCGGACGTCGGCGGCCGCGTCACCGGCGCCGAGCGCGTCGAGGCGCCGGCCGGCGCCGGCCAGCTCGGCCGCGAGGCCGGCCAGCGGCAGGTCGGCGTCGGTGGCGGCGCGGGCCGCGGCGATGGCCAGCGCCAGCGGCAGCCGGCTGCACCGCTCGACGATGTCCGCGACCGCCGCGGGCTCGGCCGCGACGCGGCCGTCGCCGAGCCGGCGCGCGAGCATCTCGCGCGCCTCGCCGGCGGAGAGCAGGCCGAGCGTCACCGGCCGGGCGCCGTCCGTCGCGACCAGGCCGGTGAGGCGGTTGCGGCTGGTCACCACGACCACGCTGCCCGGCGCGCCGGGCAGCAGCGGCCGTACCTGGGCCGCGTCGTGCGCGTTGTCCAGCAGCACGAGGACCCGCCGGGTGGCGAGCGTGCTGCGGTACAGGGCGGTCTGCGCGTCGAGGTCGGCGGGGATCCGCTCGGCCGGCGTGCCGAGCGCGAGCAGGAAGCCGCGGGCCACCGCCGCCGGGTCCAGCGGGGCGCCGCGCGGGTCGAAGCCGCGCAGGTTCGCGTACAGCTGGCCGTCGGGGAAGCGGTCGGCGACCCGGTGTGCCCAGTGGACGGCGAGGGCGGTCTTGCCCACCCCGGCGGTGCCGGACACGACGGCGAGGGCCGGCCCGCCCATGAGGGTGTCGAGTTCGCGGTCGCGGCCGGTGAAGCCGTACGCGTCGGCCGGCAGCTGGTGCGGGACGGCGGGATCCATGGTGCGCGGCCGGCGGTCGCCGACCCGGTCCCGCGCGGTCGCCAGCGTGCCCTGCTCGACCGGCGTGGCGCCGAGCAGCCGGATCAGCGTGTCGAAGCGGGTGGTCGAGGGCAGCAGCTTGCCGGAGAAGTAGCCGCCGATGGCACCGACCGACCAGCCGGTCTTGGCCGCCAGCTCGCGGTAGGTCAGCTCCGGTAGGCACCGCTCCCGCGCCTCGCGGCGGCGCAGGTGGCGCAGCGCCCGTCCTAGGTCGTCCAGCGTCTCGATGTCGGTCAGCGGTCCCGCCACCGTGCCCCCCAGCCGATCGCGCCCATGGACTCCCCGAATCATAGAGAAAGGTGGATGTCCAGCGAGAGCTGTATCGGATGCCCGACAGGGCCGTGTCCGGTGATGTTCAGCGATGTCCACTTTCGCGGGCGGGGTCGGCCACCGATGGGGCTCACTCGACGACGCAACCCTCGTCGAAGGAGGCGCCATGCCCACCAAGCGAAGAACGTTCCTGGCCGCTGTCGTCGCCGTCGCGGCCGTCGCCGCGACGCCCTACGCCGCGCAAGCGGCGCCCGCGGACCCGTCGCCGGCGCCGCTGCGCACGGCCGTCAAGGACGTGCTCGCGGGTCGTTACATCGTCGTCTACGAGAAGGACGCGGCATCCACCGCGCGGGACCGCGTCGAGTCCGGCGCGCGGTCCCGCGGTGCGCGGATCGGCCACCGGTACACCGCCGGCCTGCACGGGTTCGCCGCGGCGCTCCCCGCCGCCGCCCTCGACCAGGTGCGGCGCGACCCGGCCGTCGCCTACGTGGAGACCGACTCGCTCATGCACCTGGACGCCACCGCCAGTTGGGGCGTCGACCGGATCAACCAGCGCGCGCGGCCGCTCGACGGCGTCTACGCCGCCAACCAGAGCGGCATCGGCGTGCACGTCTACGTCATCGACTCGGGCGTGCGGACCACGCACGGTGACTTCGGTGGCCGGGCCACCCTGGACGCCAACTTCGTCGGGGACGGCCGCAGCGACGACTGCAACGGCATCGGCCACGGCACCCACGTGTCCGGTACCGTCGGCGGCGCCACCTTCGGTGTGGCCCGCGGGGTACGGATCCACGGCGTGCGGGTCTTCGGCTGCGGCCAGAGCACCTCGCCCGTGTCCACGATCGCGGCGGCCGTCGACTGGGTGACCGCCAACGCGCAGCGCCCGGCGGTGGTCAACATGAGCCTGGGCGGCGGAGCCTCGAGCGTGGTCGACGACGCGGTCAACCGGGCCATCGCCAGCGGCATCACGGTGGTGGTGTCGGCGGGCAACTCCGGCACGAACGCCTGCACCCAGTCGCCGGCGCGGGTGCCCGCCGCGATCACGGTGGCGAACTCCACGAGCACCGATGCCCGGTACAGCGGCGCCGACGTGCCGTCGAACTTCGGGCCGTGCGTCGACCTGTTCGCGCCGGGCGCCAGCATCGTGTCGGCGTCCAACCTCGGCGACAGCGGCACCCGCACCCTGACCGGTACGTCCATGGCGTCGCCGCACGTGGCCGGCGTCGCCGCGCTCTACCTCACCCAGCACGCGAACGCGACCCCGCAGCGGGTGCGGGACGCGATCGTGCGCAACGCCACCGCCGGCGTCGTCACCGACGTGCAGGGGTCGCCCAACCTGCTGCTCAACTCCACGCTGGACAGCGCGGCCGACTTCAACGGGGACGGCGCCACCGATGTGACCGTCTGGCGCCCGTCGGACGGCGTCTGGTACGACCGGGGCCTCTTCTCGGTCCAGTGGGGCCAGAGCGGCGACGTGCCGGTGCCCGGTGACTACAACGGCGACGGCAGCACCGACGTCGCCGTGTGGCGCCCGTCGGACGGCGTCTGGTACGTGCGCGGCATGTTCTCCGTCCAGTGGGGTCAGCGCGGCGACGTCCCGGTGGCGGCCGACTACAACCGGGACGGCATCACGGACATCGCGGTGTGGCGGCCCTCGGACGGCGTCTGGTACGTGCGCGGCTTGTGGAATGTCCAGTGGGGTCAGAGCGGCGACGTGCCGGTGCCGGCGGACTACAACGGCGACGGCCTCACGGAGGCGGCGGTCTGGCGGCCCTCGGACGGCGTCTGGTACGTGCGGCTGTTCTGGAACGTCCAGTGGGGTCAGCGCGGCGACGTGCCGATCCAGGCCGACTACAACGGCGACGGCGTCGCGGAGGTGGCGGTGTGGCGGCCCTCGGACGGCGTCTGGTACGTGCGCAATCTGTGGAGCGTGCAGTGGGGCCAGCCCGGTGACGTGCCGGTCACCGGCGACTTCAACGCGGACGGCCTGACCGAGGCGACGGTCTGGCGGCCGTCCGACGGCGTCTGGTACGTCCGGTTGCTCTTCTCCGTGCAGTGGGGTCAGGGCGGCGACATCCCGATCGGCTGATCCCAAGATCAGGGCGTCCCTCACGTCGTGCGAACGGCGTGGCGGGCGCCCTGATCATGGGTGGGGTAGGCTGGGGATTTGCCCCTCTACGTTCGGAGACTTCATGGCGGTCCGCCGCCCGCGATCCACCGCCGCACCATCCGTCCCCGCACCATCCACTCCCGCGCGATCCACTCCCGCGCCATCCGTGGCCGCGCCGGCCACTCCCGGGTCTGACACCTTCACCGGCCTTGGCCTGCCCGACGCGCTCGTCCGGGCGCTCGCCGCCCAGGGGGTGACCGAGCCGTTCCCGATCCAGGCCGCGACGCTGCCCGACACCCTGGCCGGGCGCGACGTCCTCGGCCGCGGCCGCACCGGATCCGGTAAGACCTACGCGTTCGCGCTGCCCGTGCTGGCCCGGCTGGCGGCCGGCACCGCGCCCCGGCGCCCGGGCCGCCCGCGCGCGCTGATCCTCGCGCCCACCCGGGAGCTCGCCACCCAGATCGAGGCGGCGATCGCCCCGCTGGCGCGGGCGCTGTCGCTGCGCACCCTCACCGTCTTCGGCGGGGTCGGCCCGGCCGCCCAGATCCGCGGCCTGCGCGCCGGCGTGGACATCGTGGTCGCCTGCCCGGGCCGGCTCGCCGACCACCTCGAGGCGGGCCACGCGCACCTCGACGCGGTCGAGATCACGGTGCTGGACGAGGCCGACCACATGGCGGATCTCGGCTTCCTGCCGGTCGTGCGGCGGCTGATGGACCAGACGCCGCGCCACGGCCAGCGGCTGCTGTTCTCCGCCACCCTGGACGGCGGCGTCGACGTGCTCGTGCGCCGCTTCCTGGCCAAGCCGATCACCCACAGTGTCGACTCGTCGCTGTCGCCGGTCGCGGCGATGGCCCACCACGTGCTGCACGTCAGCAGCGACGACCGGCTGCCGGTGCTGATCGACCTCGCGGCCGCGCCGGGGCGCACGCTGGTGTTCGCCCGGACCAAGCGCGGCGCGCGGGTGCTGGCCCGGCGGCTGGTCGCCGCCGGCGTGCCGGCGGTGGAGCTGCACGGCAACCTGGCACAGGCCGCGCGCAGCCGCAACCTGCAGGCCTTCGCCAGCGGCAGCGCGACGACGCTGGTCGCCACCGACATCGCCGCCCGCGGCATCCACGTCGACGAGATCGCCCTGGTCATCCACGCCGACCCGCCGGCGGAGCACAAGGCCTACCTGCATCGCTCCGGCCGCACCGCCCGCGCCGGCGCGTCCGGCACCGTGGTCACCCTCATGACGGACGCCCAGGTCCGGGACGTGCGCGCGCTGGCCCGCCAGGCCGGCATCACGCCGGAGACCACCCGCCTGCGCCCCGGGCACCCGCTGCTGACCCAGCTGGCCCCGGGACCGCGCGCCTTCGTGGCCGCGCCGCCGGCGGCGCCGGCCGCCGACCGGGCCGCGACCGAGCCGTCCCGGCGCGGCCGATCCCGCGGGCGGGCCGCCGCGCCGGCCGCCACCGTGCCCCGCACGGCCTCGTCCCGCACGGCTTCCTCGCGTACCGCGTCGCCCCGCACGGCGTCCGGTGGCGCGGCGGCGTTCTCCACGGGCTACCGCGGCGGCGGCCGCCGCTCCACCTCATGATCAAGGCGTCCCTCACGTAGTCCTAGCGACGTGCGGGACGCCTTGATCATGGGGTCCAGGTGACGGGGAGGCGGTGCACGCCGTAGATGGCCATGTCGGTGCGCAGCGGCACCTCCTCCGGTGGCACCGCCAGCCGGAGATCGGGGAAGCGGCGCAGCAGCGCGGCGAATCCGATCCGCATCTCGATCCGGGCGAGCTGCTGGCCCAGGCACTGGTGCGGGCCGTGCCCGAAGGCGAGGTGCCCGTGGGCGGACCGGTCGACCGCGAGCCGGTCCGGGTCGTCGAACTGGGCGGCGTCGCGGTTCGCCCCGTTCACCGCCACCACCACGGTCTCGCCCGCCGCGACCCGCTCGCCCGCGAGCGCCACATCCTCCAGCGCGGTCCGCGTCAGTCCGATATGGATGATCGACAGGTAGCGCAGGAGCTCCTCGACCGCGTTCTCGACCAGCGCCGGGTCGGCGCGCAGCGCGGCGAGCTGGTCCGGTTCGCGCAGCAGGGTGTAGGCGCCGAGGGCGAGCATGTTCGCGGTGGTCTCGTGGCCGGCGATCAGCAGCAGCATCGCGATCCCGGTCAGCTCCTCGTCGGTCAGCTCGGGGTGCTCCGCCAGGCCGCTCAGCAGGTCGTCCTGGGGCGCGGCGCGCTTGGTGCGCACGAGGCCGTACAGGAACTGGCCCAGCGCGGTGACCGCCTCGTGGAACTTCTCCATGCTGGCGCCGACGGTGAGCAGCGTGGCGGTCTGCCGCTGGAAGTGGTCGCGTTCCGCGTACGGCACGCCGAGCAGTTCGCAGATGACCAGCGATGGGATCGGCAACGCGTACGCCCGCACCAGGTCGGCCGGCGGGCCCTGGCGCGCCATCGCGTCGAGGTGCTCCTCGACGATCGCCTCGATGCGCGGCGTCAGCGCGATCATCCGGCGCATGCTGAACTCCCGGGTCAGCAGCCGCCGGTACCGGGAGTGGTCGGGCGGATCCATCCGGACGAACCAGCCCGGCCGCGCGGGACCCGGCTGATCGGCGATCGGCAGCCGCACCGGGACGTGTCGCAGCTCCTGGCGGGCGCTGAAGCGCGGGTCGCTCAGCACCTGGCGCGCCGGCTCGTATCCGGTCACCAGCCAGCCCAGGTGACCGTCCGGAAAGGACAGCCGGCGGATCGGCCGGTCGCCGCGCAGACTGGCGGGCGGGTCGAAGGGATGCTCGCGTGCGAGCGTCATGGTCATCGGGTCGGGCGGTGCGGACATATGTGCCTCCCTCGATGGTTCCCCGCCAGCGTAGGCGACCCCTCATGATCAGGGCGTCCCTCAAGTCGCTCTAACAGCGTGAGGGGCGCCCCGCTCAGGGGGGGTTTGGGGGTCGTGGGCCCCCAACACCCGTTTCTCAGGGTGGGGGCCACGCCCTGATCATGAGGGATTAGGTGGTGCCGCGGGGGAGGAGCGTCGGGCGCAGCACGGCGGGCGCCGCCGGGGTGCCGTCGAGCCGGGCCGCGACCTGCTCGACGGCCAGCTCGCCGAGCCGCCGCTTGTCGATGTGGACGGTGCTCAACGGCGGGTCGAGCAGCTCGCCCACGCTGAGGCCGTCGAAGCCGATCACCGCGCAGTCCGCCGGCACCCGCACGCCGTCGCGGCGGGCCTGGCGGAGCGCGCCGATCGCCACCAGGTCGTTGAACGCGTACACCGCGGTCAGGTCCGGGTGCGCGGCGCGCAGGCGCGCGAACGCTTCGGCGCCGCCGTCGAGCGACTGCTCGCCGACCGTGATCCAGCCCCCGTCGACCGGCAGCCCGCGCTCGGCGGCCACCGCGAGGAACGTGCGCCGCCGCGCCGCCGGGTCGCAGACCGACGGGCAGTCGATCATGCCGATCCGCCGGTGGCCGCGGTCGATCAGGTGGTGCAGCGCGTCCCGTACCCCGGCCTCGAGGTCGACCCGCACCGAGCCGTGCACCGACGGCTCGGGCCCGCGGTCGACGACGACCAGGGGCACACCCTCCGCGTACGACGTGAGGGCGTCGTCGTCGCGGCTCAGGTACCCGACGACGGCGTCGACCTGCCGGCCGAGCGAGCGGACCAGCGGCAGCTCGCGGTCCCGGTCGTTCTCCAGGCTGCCGACGACGACCTGCCACCCGCGGGTGTCGGCCGCGGCGATCACGCCGGCGACGAACTCCGGGAAGTACGGGTTCACCACGTCCGGCACGATCAGGCCGACCGTGACCAGGTCGGAGCGGACCAGGGCGCGGGCGTGCCGGCTCGGGCGGTAGTGCAGTTCGCGGGCGGCGTCCAGGATGCGGCGGCGGGTCTCGGGGTCGATCTCGCCCTTGTCGTTGATCGCCCGGGACACGGTCTGGTGGGACACCCCAGCGGCCCGAGCCACGTCACGCAGGGTGACCCGACGCACCGTTCGCTCCATGCGCCCGATCGTAGCCCCGCCCATGATCAAGGCGTCCCTCACGTAGCTCTAACGACGTGAGGGACGCCTTGATCATGGGTCGGCGTCCGGGGTGCCCCCGCTCGTGGCTAGTGACGAGTATCGTTGCCGAGACCTGGGGAGGCGGCGTGCGGTTTCTGATCCTGGGGCCACTCACGGTGGTCGACGGCGATCGCACGGTTGTCCTGGCCGGGCGCCGGCAGCGCACCACGATGGCGGTGTTGCTCGCCAACGCCGGCCAGGTGGTGCCGCTGGACTACCTGGTGGACGCGCTGTGGGAAGACGACCCGCCGGCGACCGCCCGGCGCCAGGTCCAGAACGACATCTCCGCCCTGCGCCGGGCGCTGGTCAGCGGCGCGGCATCCGAGCCGGCCATCGTCGGCGAGGGGCACGGTTACCGGATCCGGATCCGCCCCGGAGAGCTGGACGCCCAGGTCTTCGCGGACCTCGTGGCCGATGCCCTCGACCAGGCCCGCCGGGGCGAGCCGGCCGTGGCGGTCACCACGCTCCGTTCGGCGCTGCGGCTGTGGCGCGGAGCCGCCCTGCTGGGTCTGACCGGCCGTGCGGTCGAGGCGGCGGCGGCCCGGCTGGAGGAGCAGCGGCTCGCCGCTGTCGAGCAATGCTTCGACCTGGAGCTGGCCCTGGGCAAACAGCGGGAGCTGGTCGGCGAGATCGCCGAGCAGGTGGCCGCTCATCCGCTGCGCGAGCGCCTGGCGGGGCAGCTCATGCGCGCGCTGCACGGCTCCGGCCGGCAGCCGGAGGCCTTGGTGGTCTACGACCAGCTGCGCGCCCGGCTCGCGGACGAGCTGCGGCTGACCCCGGGCCGGGCGCTGCAGCAGCTGCACAGCGCGATCCTGCGCGGCGATCCGGCGGTCGAACCGAGTTCGGAGGCGCCCGTCGTCGCCGGCCGCGCGCCGGAGGCACCCGCGCAGCTGCCCGCCGACGTGTCCGGCTTCACCGGCCGGGCCGACCACCTCCGCGGACTGGACGAGCTGCTGCCCGCCCGCGCGCGGGCGGCGACCGCGGTGGTCATCTCGGCCATCGCGGGCACGGCCGGCATCGGGAAGACCGCGCTGGCGGTGCACTGGGGCCACCGGGTCCGCGCCCAGTTCCCCGACGGGCAGCTGTACGTCGACCTGCGGGGCTTCGCCCCGGAAGCGCCGGTCCGACCGGTGGAGGCCCTCGCGCACCTGCTGCGTTCGCTCGGCGAGCCGGCCGAACGGATCCCGACCGACGTCCAGACCGCG
This sequence comes from Actinomycetes bacterium KLBMP 9797, assembly GCA_037414955.1. Classification (GTDB taxonomy): domain Bacteria; phylum Actinomycetota; class Actinomycetes; order Mycobacteriales; family Micromonosporaceae; genus Phytohabitans. The sequence continues at coordinate 9,912 of JBBEWH010000058.1, read as the reverse complement.
GGCGGCCGGTACCGGTCGCTCCTGGCCAACCGGCAGCTGCTGGTGGTGCTGGACAACGCCGTCGACGCCGATCAGGTCCGTCCGCTGCTGCCGGGCAGTTCCGGCTGCCTGGTGCTGGTCACCAGCCGGGATCGGCTCACCGGTCTGCTGGCCCGCGAGGGCGCCCGCAGCGTCACCCTCGACGTGCTGACCCGGGACGAGGCGCACACCCTCCTGGCCACGATCCTCGGCCGGGACCGGGTGGCGGCCGAGCCGGCGGCGACCGCGGAGCTGGCCAGGATCTGCTCCTACCTGCCGCTGGCCTTGCGGGTGGCCGCCGCCAACCTCACCAGCCACCCCTGGCCGAGCATCGCCGACTACGTCGCCGCGCTGCGCGCCGGCGACCGCCTGACCGAGCTGGACGTCGACGGCGACGAGGAGACCGGGGTACGGCGCGCCTTCGACCTGTCGTACCGGACGCTGCCCGCCGACACCCGGCGGGTCTTCCGGCTGCTCGGCCTCGTTCCGGGGCCGGACGTCACCGCCGAGGCGGTCGCGGCGCTGGCCGGCACCGGCGCGGCGCACGCCCGCCGCCTGCTGGACCGGCTGGTCACGGTGCATCTCGTGAACCAGCCCGGGCACGGCCGGTACACCTGCCACGACCTGCTGCGGCACTACGCGGCGGAGCGCGCCGGCAGCGAGGACACCGTGGTCGACCGGGAGGCCGCGCTGCGGCGCCTGCACGACTGGTATCTGCACGGTGCCGACCGCGCCGCGGGTCTGCTGTATCCCCACACGATGCGCCTGCCGGTGCCGGCCGTCGACGTGCCGAACCCGGCCACCATGGCGGACGAGGAGGCGGCGCTCGGCTGGCTGGACGCGGAACGCGTCAACCTCGTCGCCACGATCCGGCACGCCGCCGAGCACGGACCACGATCGGTGGCCTGGCTGCTGGCCGACACGCTGCGCGCGTACTTCTGGCTGCGCATGCACACGGTGGACTGGCAGACCGCGGCCCGCGTCGGCCTGACCGCCGCCGAGGCGGAGGGCGAGCTGCGCGCCCAGGCCGCGGCGCAGCTCAGCCTCGGCGACTGCCACTCCCGGTTGGGCCAGGCCGGGCCGGCCATCGAACGGTACGCCGCCGCGCTGACCCTCGCGGAACGGACCGGATGGGTGCGGATGGAGGCCGCCACCATCGGCAACCTGGGCGTCATGTACCGGGACTCGGGGCGGCTGCGGCGGGCCGTCGGATACCTCGACCGGGGGCTGAAGCTGTGCCGCGCGAACGGGTGGCGGAGCGGTGAGGCCATCACGCTCGACTCCCTCGCCCGCGCCTACCTGCAGATGGGACGGCTGGCGAGGGCGGGCGAGTGCGGCACCGAGGCGTTGACCATCAACCGCGAGATCGGGTCGCGGCTGGGGGAGGCCTCCGCGCTGGGCGAGCTGGGCGAGGTCCTGCACGCCCGGGGCCGCCTCGACGCGGCGGCGGAGCACCTCACCGGCGCGCTCCCCCTCTTCCAGGAGCTCGGCGACCGGACCAACGAGGCGTTCACCATGCGCGTCCTGGCCGCCGTGCGGTGCGATCAGGGCGACACCGCCGCGGCGGCGGAGCTCGGCCACGCCGCCCTCGCGCTGGCCCGCGAGCTCAACGAACGCCGGCTCGAAGCGGACGTGCTGAACACGCTCGGCGCGGTCGCGCACCGCACCGACCGGCATCGGGACGCGGTCGAGCACCACGAACAGGCGCGGGAACTCGCCCGCGCGATCGGCGAGCCGTACCCGGAGGCGCAGGCGCTGATCGGCCTCGCCGCGGAGCACCGGTGCCTCGGCGACCACGAGCGGGCCCTCGGTCACGCCCGGCGCGCCCTGGCGATCGCCCGGGAGGCCGAGTACGGCGTGTTCGAAGAACGGGCGCAAACCATTATCGACGCCTCCGCCTGATCACCTCGCGGCATTGTCGCTCATCACCGTCGTCGTGTTCTCCCGTTATGCGGTGGGTGTACTCGCCGCTCGTACGGTGGACCGCACACCATGCCGGCGGGGAATTGGTGGTCATAACACCAGGAGGAGTGATGCGGGAAAATCGCGAACACATTCACGTTGCCGGTCGCCTGGCTGACTACGCGGTGCTGCTGAACGACCCGGCGGCGCCGGCGGCCAGCGCGACATTCTGGGAAGACGGTGCGGCCGCGTACGGCAGCATTCGCGCGGAATGGGAACGCCTCGCGTCGCGGGACGGACCCGTGGCGGACTGCTATCGGCGGATCGCCCGCGACGCGCGGAACGTGCGCCGGTATCGAGAGCTCCAGGCCCGGCTCACCACACTGTTCGACCGGGAACCGGCGATGGCCTACCGGGCCGGCCGGGCGATCCGCGCGGCGGATCAAGCGATCTACATCGACCATTTCCTGGGGGCGGAGGTCGCCGCGTCGTCGCACGCCACCCCGGTCACCGCGGCGGCGCTGACGGACCACCTGTCGATGTCGGCCGCCGGTGGCACCCGCACGCACCACCCGAACGCGCGCGTCCAGGTGGTGATCCCGTTCCGCGACCGCACCGGGGACAGCCGGTTGCGTAATCTGCTGGCCTGCGTGGCGGCGCTGCGCGACCAGGCTCCGGGCGCCGGGCAGTTCTTCGTCACGGTCGTGGAAGCCGATGATCGGCCGCGTTGGCGGGACGTCATCGAGCCCTTCGTCCAGCAGTACCTCTTCCTGCGCCAGCCGAATATGTTCAACAAATCGCGGACGGTCAACACCGGTGTGCTGAATTCGCCGGTGCCGACCGAACTCCTCTGCGTCCTGGATGCCGACGTGCTCGTGGACCGGCATTTTGTCGCCCGTAACGCCGCACGGTTCTCGGAACCGGGAGCGGTCGGCCACCTGCCCTATCGCCGGATGAGTTGTCTCGACGCGCCGTCGACCCACGCGGCCATTCGGGAACGCTGCTTCCGTGCGGCGCCCGACATACGCCGGGAGGCCATCCGCGCATACCTCCTGCGCGAACCGCCCGGCGCCTGCTTCTGGCTCACCGGTGCGGCGTTCCATCTGCTCGGCGGATTCGATGAGCGCTTCGAGGGCTGGGGCGGCGAGGACAACGACGTGGTCGACCGCGCCACCCTGCTGGACGGGTTCCGCCGCTTCGATGACGAGCTGTGGCACCTGGACCACCCGCGGCCGGTGATGCGCGTCGACGGCCGGCCACTCAATGACAATCGTGACTGGCCTCGTTGGACCCCTGCCATGGTGGATGGCCGGGCCGCCGGATAATGGCCCTGGCCGCGGTCATCTGGGACATCGACGACACTCTGGTCAACACGCGTTCCTGCCATATCAGGTGCCAACGGCTGGCGCTACGCGACCTTGGCGTAGCGGCGTGGCATATCGACGCCGCACTCCGGGTGTGGAACGAGCTGTACTGGTACTTCGATCGCTCCGACCATGTCGGAATACTGCTCGCGCTGGCCGGTGAACTCGGCCTGGACAACGCCGACGAGGATCTGATCCGGGTCGTGGCGTCGCGCATGTCGTATCCGTGGGACGCGTGCCTCATGCCGAAGCCGGGCGTGGTGGGGTGCCTGGACCATCTCGCGAACGCGGGCGTGCCGCTGGGCATCGTCAGCAACGGCCGCCCGGAGCTGCAACGACTGAAGCTCGAGAAGACCCGACTGGATCGCTACTTCCCGCCGACGGCGGTCGCGGTGGCCACACCCGGTGGCGAGACCGCCAAACCGCGACCGCACGCCATTCTCGCCTGCTGCGCCACGCTCGGCGTGCCACCGCGGTCCTGCCTCTACGTGGGTGACCGGAGGTCCGACGTGGTCGCCGCCAACATCGCGGGAGTGCGACCGGTCCTCATTCCCTCGGGAATGTTCGAGTTCAAGGAGCCCACCACCGTGACGCTCGGGCTGGAGCGGCCATTTCGGACGTTCGCGACGGCCCGCGACTTCCACCGGTGGATCGCCCATCGCGAACCCATCGGACCGACCGCGACACCACCAACCGCGACACAAACGACCGCGACACAAACGACCGCGACAAACCGACCGTGACAAAACCGACTGCGACGAAATCGACTGTGACAAAGGAGCCAACGACGTGATTTTGACCGACGCCCGCACGCTCGGCGAGACCAGCTCTCTGGTGTACATGGAGCGCTATGTCAACGACGGATCGCCGAGCGGGTTCACCGACGTGTACTCCACCTCCGAGGCGACCTCGCTGCGGCTGGGTGCGGATGCCTTCGCGCTGCCGATCGTCGACATTCCCGACGGCGTGCCCATCATGGACTTCGGCGACCCGCCCGATGACCTCTTCGCCGGCACGATGGCGATCCACCCGGACATGCTCCCGAAAACCCTGCCCCATCTCGGGTCCCGGCGCTCCGATCGGGAGCCGTGGGTGGCGCCCACCGCGAGCGCTCGGACGGTCAAGCTGACCGCCGGACCGGGGTGGTTCGTCAAGCTGGCGTACCAGGAACTCATCGGGCGGGGCGTGCGGCACATCGGGCGCCGGCAGGCCGGGTCGGCGATCGAGATCACCGACATTCTCAGCCGGGCGGGCGCCACCGGAAAACTGCCCCCGCGGTGCTACTTCCTGCGCGAGGTCTTCGGCCGCGTGATCGACCTGCCGGACGGGGACGCCAGCTATGAGTGGGGGTTCGTGGTCCGGGAGCCGGATCCGTTCCCCCGCAACGACGCGATCGCCGCCATGATTCCCGGATTCGCGCTGTTCGCCCGCGACTCGAAACGTCCCACGGATCCGCCGATCGTGGCGCAGCTCATCGAGCGGAGCGCCAAGAGCGCCACGGACTTCCTGTACGAGGACATCGTGGCACCGCTGTTGGACACGTATTTCCAGTTCCTGCTGCTGCACGGGCTCCAGTTGGAGGCGCACGGCCAGAACATCCTCATCGCCGTCGACGATTCCTGCCAGCCGGTGGGCGTGGTGGTGCGGGACGCCGAGGATGTCGCCAAGGACCTCGATCTCATGCGGGAGCTGGGGCTTCCCACCGTGGTGCGGCACGACGACTGGAATTGCCTGCGGCGCACGCAGTACAACTATCAGATCCTGCACAGCTTCATGTTCGACTTCAAGCTCGGCGAGTATCTGATCGGTCCGACCATCGCCGCGGCGGCGCGGTGGCACCGCATCGATGTGGCCGAGCTCTGGCAGCGGATCAAGGACCACAGCAACACGTATATCGCTAAGCTCCCCGACGACTTCTTTCCGCGTGACACGTGGTTCTGCTACGGAAACATCGTGCACGACCAGACCCGGCGCCGGCCGTACCTCGAGCACGCCGAGCCACGGTACCGGTGATCGTGCCCGCCCGGGACGTCACGACCGGAGATCGCTGGTCGAAACATCCCGGGCGGTTCGGGCGTCGAGGTCGCGGAGGTGGTCGGCGCAGGACGGCAACCGCCGGTCGCGGATCATGTCGTTGATCTCCACGAAGCCGACCGGCGGCGCGATGGTCAGCAAGTCCGTGATGGGTGTGCCGTACTTGCGGGCGATGTACCGGAAGTTGCCCACCAGCGAGTCAGCCAGCTGGTCGTACACCTTCTCGTGTGGATAGTGCATGGCGCTGGCCGACCGGTTGACCAGGAACCGCGCGCCGTCGCGATGCAGCCGGTAGCCGAGGTCGAGATCCTCGGCCCCCCAACTGCGGAACGCCTCGTCGAACATGCCGACGGCGCGCACCTGATCGGTCCGGGCCGACGCGTTGCACGTCCAGTAGACGTACCAGGGGGCCGGTACGTCGTGGAAGTCGTCGGTGAACCGCGCGTAGAACCGCTCCCGGACGTCGGGCCAGCGCCCCGCCGACCGGATCGCGTCGATGCTGGCGTCCGGATCGGCGACATCGACGGACCGGCAGATCAGCTCCCCGTCCTCGTTGTCGAGGTTGAAGCAGTACACGTAGCCGCAGACGGCGGCCGGACCGGCCACCGCGTCGTGGCTGGCGAGGTGCTGCCGCAGGCACCCGGAGTGCGGCAGCACCCCGGAGTCCACGAACACGCAGATCTCGCCCGCCGCCCGGGCGATGCCGAGGTTGCGCGCGCGGGCCACCCGGAACCCCTCGTCGGGCTGGAAGAGGTAGTGCAGGTTCAGGCGGCCGCGGTAGCCGGCCACGACCGCCATGGTCGCGTCGCTCGACCCGTCGTCCACGACGATCACCTCGAACTCCTCCGCCGGCAGATCCTGCCGCACGAGCGAGTCCAACGTGTAGCCGAGCAGCCGCGCCCGGTTGTAGGTCGGAATGATCACGCTGCACCTGAGCGAGTTACGCATGTCGTCTCCCAGAGCTGGCCGGTCGCCGGGCGGGCTCCGGCGTGGGGGAAACCCGCGGTGAGGCGGGCAGCCGGGCCTCGATCAGCAGAACGCCGAGGGCCGCGGCCGCGAGGACGCCGCCGAACAGGGGCGTGGCCCGCAACCCGACGGTCGTGATCAGAACCGCGCCGAGCGCCGAGCCCGCCGCGATGCTGAGGTTGAACACCGAGCTGGTGGCGGCGGAGGCGACGTCGGTGCCGCCGGGCGCCACCTGCAGGGCGCGGTGCTGGATGGCCGCCGCCAAGCCGCCGAAGGCCATGCTGAACAGCACCAGCAGGGCTACGGTCGGGGCCGGCGCCGGTCCCACGCCGGACAGCCCGAGCAGGACGCCGGCCAGCAGTCCGGTCAGGACGAACAGGGACGCCCACGGGTACCGGTCCAGGAACCGGCCCACCAGCAGCGTGCCGAGCACACCGCCGGAGCCGCTGATCGACAGCAGCAGACCGAGCGAGGCCGGCGGAAAGCCGCTCACGTCGGTCAGGAACGGCGTGACGTACGTGTTGGTCACCACCGCGCCGGTGACGGTCAGGCCGATGACGAGCAGCAGCAGGGCGAACCTGCGCCGGTCCGGCGCCGTACCCCACGCCGCGCCCTCGAACCGCGGCGCGGCGGTCGGCAGGAGCACGGCGATGGCCGCGCAGGTGACCAGCCCGACGCCACTCAGCGCGACGAACGTGACCCGCCACGAGGTCTCCTGAGCCAACCAGGTGCCGAGCGGCACCCCGATCACCGGCGCCAGCGCGGTGCCGATGGCGAGGCGGGACACCATCCGGCCGCGGATCTCCGCCGGGAACAGCCCGGTCGCGGCCGGCGCGACGACGGCCCAGAACACCGCGTGGGTCACCGCGGTCAGCAGCCGGGCCGCCAGCAGCACCCGGAAGTTGTCAGCCAGCGCCGACAGCAGCGTGGCGAGCACGAAGACGCCGAGGGTGCCGGTGAGCAGCAGGCGCCGCGGTACGCGCCGGGTGAGGCGGGCCAACGGTACGGAGGCCAGCAGGACGACCAGCGCGTAGCCGGTGACGAGCAGTCCGATCTCCGACCGGGAGCGGCCGAGGTCGGCGGCGAGGATCGTGAGCATGCCGGCGGGCAGTACCTCCGCCGTGACATAGCAGAAGGTAGCGATGGACAGCGCGACGAGCGCGCCGACGGCCCGGCGGTACGTGGGCTCAGCCATGGAGGGCCCGCCAGGGCAGCGCCGGCCGCGGGCACGACCGCGGCTTGACCGGCCGCGCCGGCGGGTGGCTCACCGGCGTGGACTCGGCGGCGAGCCACTCAGCGGCGTCGCCGAGCCACTCAGCGGCGTCGCCGAGCAGGAGCGGGTCATCGGTCAGCACCGCCTGGTGCAGGCGCCGCAGCGGCGGGCCCGGCTCGATGCCCAGCTCGGCGACCAGGGTGTCGCGGGCATCGGTGTACGCGGCCAGGGCCTCACCCCGGCTCTGCGTCCGGTAGAGCGCGATCATCAACATGACGCGCAGCTCTTCGCGTAACGGGTGTGCCTCGATCAGCAGCCGGGCCCGCGCCGCCGCGTCCCGGTACGCCCCGAGCGCGAGCTGCGCGGCCACCAGGGCCGCACCGGCGGCGGCCCGCGCCTCCGCCCAGTGGTACCGCTCACCGCTGAGCGGTGGGCTCAGCGGCAGGCCTTCGCACAGCTCGCCCTGCCACAGGTCGAGCGCCTGGGTGAGGTACCCGCGGGCGGCGAGCGGGTCACCGGCCGCCAACACCGCCCGCCCGCGGTCGGCGAGCCGCTGGAACATCGTGAGATCCAGCTCGGCCGCGGGGATCTCGAGCCGGTAGCCCGGCCACGCCCAGTGCAGCCGGACCGTGTCGGTCAGGTGCTGCTGGCGCGCCACCCGCCGCAGCTTGGTCACGTATTGGCGCAGGTTCGCCTCCGCGGACGGCGGCGCCGAGTCCGGCCACACCGCGTCGATCAACCATCGGCGCTCGACGGTCCGGTTGGCTCGCAACAGCAACGCCCCGAGCAGCGCCCGGAGCCGGGGTCCGCCGATCGGCAACAGCGCCCGGTCGCGGCGCACCTCCACCGGTCCGAGGACCCGGAACGTGGGGGCCAGGCTGATCGTGGTAGCCACATTCACGACGACAGAATGGCGGTAGGCATTCACGGGCATCGCACAGAAACTGCATCGCGCCGTCATCCCGGCCGTCCCCCATGATCAAGGCGTCCCTGTAGTCGTTCTAGCGACATGAGGGACGCCTTGATCATGGGGGCTAGGCGGCGGGTTTGATATTGTCGAGAGTCGATGTATTGTGGGCCACGCTCCCAGATTGCTTCCACCACTCTGCTCAAGGAGCTGAACATGTCGCGACGGCGTTGTCGCCCGACCACCATGCTGGCCGGCCTGCTCGTTCTGGTCCTGTTGCCCTTGGTGTCGGCGGCCGGCACCGCCGCTGCCGGCACATCCCACGCCCGCGCGGTGCCACTCACCGAGCTGACCGTGGTATCCGAACGGGTGGCTTTCGGTCTGCAGCGTCCGATCGCGCTCACCGGGTTGCCGGACGGCCGGATGCTGATCGCGGAGAAGGACGGCACCGTCCGCGCCTACCACCCCGACACCGGCTTGGCTGCCGAGCCGGTGCTCGACCTGACCGCCCGGATCGACACGTCGGACAACGAGCGCGGCCTCCTCGGCATCACGCCCGCGCCGAACTTCGCCCGGACCGGGATCCTCTACGTGGCCTACACGAGCCTGCCGGCCGGCGCGCTGACCCTGGCGCGGGTGCCCATCGGTGCTCCGGAGCGGGTGCAGGTGCTGCTCACCCAGGAGCACGCCGAGTACGGCAACCACAACGGCGGACAGGTGGCGTTCGGCCGCGACGGCTACCTCTACTGGTCCCTCGGCGACGGCGGCCACGCGAACGACCCGTTCAAGGCCGGCCAGAACCTCGGCACCCTGCTCGGCAAGATCGTGCGGATCGACGTCAACCGCACCTGCGGGGCGAAGCCCTACTGCGTGCCCTCCGACAACCCGTTCGTCCGCACGCGCGGCGCGCGGCCGGAGATCTGGGTCTACGGGCTGCGCAACCCGTGGCGGTTCTCCGTCGACCCGGTCGACGGCTCGCTGTGGATCGGTGACGTCGGCCAGGGCCTGGTCGAGGAGGTCAACCACATCCGCCCGTGGCAGCGTGGCGCGAACCTCGGTTGGTCCTGCCGGGAGGGCACCCCGGTGTTCGACCCGGGCCAATGCCGGCCGGGCGTGCGGTACACCGACCCGGTCTTCGAGTACGAGCATTTCATGACGGAGAGCTGCTCGGTGACCGGCGGCGTGGTGTACCGGGGGTCCGCCACCCCGGAGGCATGGGGCACCTACATCGCGAGCGACTACTGCTCGACTCTCGCGTTCGCCGTGCGTCCCAAGCCCGAGGGCGGCTACGAGTCCGCCACGATCGGCAACTTCCCCACCCAGCCGACCGCGATCGACGCCGACGTGCACGGCGAGCTGTACGTGCTCAGCGACCTCCCGGGATGGCTGAGCCGGGTACGGTTCGAGCGGGTCCAGCCAGCGACGTGAACCACGCCCTGCCCATGATCGAGGCGTGGGGGGGGTGGGTTGTTTGGCATGAAAGCCGCCCCCCTGAGGTGAGGGATTGA
>JBBEWH010000057.1:0-9358 GCA_037414955.1 Actinomycetes bacterium KLBMP 9797 | reverse complement strand
GGCCCCGCCCCCGACGTCACCCCCGCCCTCCTCATGATCACGGCGTCCTTCACGTCGTTAGAACGACTACAGGGACGCCCTGATCATGAGGGATAGTCCTTCAGGGTGATCGCGTTCGCGGCCTTCTGGATGCCGCCCATCATCGTGCCCTTGCCGGGCAGGTGCGGGATCGCGCGGATGAGCTGGTTGCGCAGCCAGATGCCGTGGCGGGTGCGGGGCGTGAACCCGCGCACCCCGCCGGGCGGCCGCTTCTGGTTGGCCTCCACGTAGGTGCGCATCTCCGCCTCGTACCGCGCGAACGCGGCGCGGTGGTCGCCGCCGGCCGCGGCGAGCTCGCCGGCCAGCACATAGGCGCCGACGAGCGCCATGCTGGTGCCCATGCCCAGCGATCCGCCGAACGCCGCGTCGCCGAGTAGCACGGCGCGCCCGCTCGACCAGCGGTCCACGCGCACCTCGCCGACCCGGCTGAGGTAAACGTCGTCGGTGTGCCGCAGCTGCGCGAGCAGGTCGGGCACCGCCCAGCCGGCGCCCTCGAATACCCGCGCCAGCAGCCGCTTCTGCGCCTCGACGCCGCGCACGTCCGCATCCGGGCGGGGCGGCCCGGCGAACGCGAACAGGGCGCGCACCTCGCCGCCGTAGCCCACCGGGTAGAGCAGGCATACCCGGCCGTCCACGCCGTTGCCGGCCGGCAGGTTGTACATCTGCGCCCAGCCGTCAAACGCCAGCCCGGTCCGCGCCGGGAAGTACGCGATGTAGTGGCCGAGGTCGCGCACGTACCGGGCCGCCGGGCCGAACGCCAGCCCGCGCACTCCGGACCGTAGCCCGTCCGCGCCCACCACCAGGTCGAACCGGCGCGGCGGCCCGTGCCGGAAGCTCGCCTTGACGCCGTCGTCGCCGTCGACCAGCTCGGTGATGACGTCGTCGAAGCGGTACTCCCCGTCGCCGGCCGCCTCCCGCAGGATCCGCACCAGGTCGCCGCGCAGGATCTCGATGTCGGCGATGACGCCGCCGGAGTCGCCGAACGCGTCGCCGCCCATCGCGGCGACCCGCCGGCCGCGCCGGTCGAGGTAGGCGATGCCGTGGGTGCCGGTGTGCCGCTCCCGGATCGCGTCCAGCAGGCCCATCCGCTGCACCACCTCCCGGGCGGTGCCGCAGATGTCGATCGCCTGGCCACCGGCCCGCAACGCGGGGGCGCGCTCCACGATGGTGGTGCGGAAGCCGTACCGGCGCAGCCAGTGGGCGAGGGCGAGGCCGGCGATGCCGGCCCCCGAGATGAGGACGTCGCGTTCAGTCATGCGTACACCGTATGGTCGCGGTCCACGTGCCCCCAGGCTTGCGCTAGTACGCTGGGCGCGTGACCGTAGAGCGCACTAGTGCACTACCGCCCTACCAGCGGATCGTGGCGGAGATCCGGGAGCGCATCGAGTCCGGGCGGCTCCGGCCCGGCGACCGGGTGCCGTCGACCCGGCAGATCACCCGCGACTGGGGGGTGGCCATGGCCACCGCCACCAAGGTCATCGCCGCGCTGCGCGACGAGGGGCTGGTGGAGACGCGGCCCGGCGCCGGCACGGTGGTGCGGGCGCCGCGGATCGGCGGCCGCGCGGCGGCCCGCGAGCTGTCGACCGACCGGGTGGTCCGGGCCGGGATCGCGGTGGCCGACGCGGAGGGCCTGGCCGCGCTGTCCATGCGCCGGGTGGCGGCCGACCTCGGCGTGGCCACCATGTCCCTGTACCGGCACGTGGCCGGCCGCGAGGCGCTGATCCTGTCCATGGTGGACACGGTGTTCGCCGACGCCCCGTTGCCGGACCGGCCGCCGCCGGACTGGCGGGCGCGCCTGGAGTTCGCCGGGCGGCAGATGTGGCGGGTGTTTCGCCGGCACCCGTGGGCCGCCGAGGTGCTGTCGATGACCCGCCCGCAGGCGCTGCCCGCTCTGCTCGGGTACGCGGAGTGGAGCCTCGGCGCGCTGCGCGGGCTGGGGCTCGGTGTGACCGAGACGATGCACGCCCACCTGACGGTGTTCGGCTTCGTGCGGGGCACCGCGGTGAGCCTCCAGTCGGAGACGCTGGCCGAGCGGGACACCGGCGTGACCAACGACGAGTGGGCGGACACGTACCAGCCGGTGGCGGAACGGGTGCTGGCCTCCGGCCGGTATCCGAACCTGCGGCACATCATGAACCAGCGGTTCGACTACGACCTGGACGCGGTGTTCGAGTACGGCCTGCAACGCGTCCTCGACGGCCTGGCCACCCACCTCCATGATCAGGGCCTCCTTCACGCCGCTATAACAGCGTGAAGGACGCCCTGATCATGGCAGGGTCTTGATGGTGGTGAGGGTGGTCGTGGCGGCGACGAGGGCGGCGAGCGCGGCGACAAGGCAGGACCACGCCGGCGGTGCGGCCGCGTCGCGGGCCACCCACCAGCCGGCGGTGGCCGCCAGCCAGCCGAGGCTGGCCCCGGCGACCAGCCCGCCGGCGACGAAGCGCCACGCCGGGGGCGCCGGGGTGCCGCGGCGGGGCCAGTGCAGGACGCCGGCCGGGAGCACCAGCGCCACCATCGCCAGCGCGCAGACCAGTGGCGCCATCAGGGGACCGGGTACCGGTATCTGGTACTGCAGACTCTGCACGGCGGCCAGCGCCATCAGGAGGCTGCCCAGCACGGACGCCTGGAAGAGGGTGAGCGCCTCCTGCCGGCGGCGGTGCCGGTCGTCCAGCGCCGCGGCGGCGAGCCGGCCCACCTGGTCCGCCTTGCGGGCCGCCGAGTCCACATAGGTGCGTTCGATCGCCAGCTGTTCGGTCAGCCAGGTGGCGGTCGCCTGGTCCCGGTCGAACGGGCCACCGGGCCGGCACCGGGGGCTCCGGCCGAGCGCCGCGGCCATGTTGTGCCGCGCGGCGCGTACCGTCTCCGCCATGTCGCTGGCGTCGGTCGACGCCATGACCAGGCCACCCTGCTCGGCCTGCACCAGTGCCAGGTCCCGGGCCGCGGCCCGGAGCTGCGGCGCGGACGGCTCCGGCGTGCGCAACAGTTCGGCGAGCGTGTCGCAGGCCCGCTCGGTGCGTTCGACGGCGGCGCGCAGCCCGGGTCGCGCGGCCACGAGGACCCGCTCCTGGTGGCGCAGCTTGGCCGCGTGCAACACGTATCGGGTCAGCGGCGGCAGCTCCCGGCCGTCGCTGAGCCACGTCCATTCGTCCAGTGTGGACTCGTCGGCCGCGTCGGCGAGGACGACGAGGCGGCGGTGTGCGTGCCCCGCGTCCGGCGATAGTTCCGATACCAGCAACCCGTCGGCGGTCCGGCACCAGTCCGCGGTCCGGTCCACTGTCGATGGTGGCTGGTCCGGCACGTGCCGGACCAGCCGGGCCGCCCGTTGCGCGTGACCCAGGCGCCACGGGCGGCGCGGCGCGAGTCCGAGGTAGACGGTCACGGTGCCCAGCGCGGCATCGGCCCGCGGGGCGTGGGCGGCCCACTGCTCCCGCAGCGCCCGCCAGTCGACGCGGTCGTCGTTCGGGGCGAGCAGCACGCTCACCCCGACGGTGTCGTGCGACCGGTACGCCAGCGCCTCGTACACCGCGCCCGGGACGACCCGCTGCCGGGCGGCGAGCACCTCCAGGCCGTCCGGGCCGGGACCGGGTACCTCCGGAAGGTCCACCGGCCGGCCGGCGATCGGCGTGTCCATGCCGAGGCCGGCGACGCCGTCCCACAGTGCGCGCAGCGGAGCCGGCGCGGACCCGGCGGCGAAGAACGTGTGGACGGCGAGCGCCGGCCTACGCGGCGTCATCGGCCGCGGGTGAGGGCGAAGGAGGCGGGGGAGGCGGCGCGGGCGGGAGCCCGAGGCGATGCAGCAGCCGGTTGGCCAGCTCCCGCGTCGGCGGGGGAGCCGGCTTGGCGTCCGGCTCGGGCAGCGAGTGGTGCAGGCCCCGCAGCGCCCGCCCGTGCAACTCGGCGAACAACGCGTTCCGGCCGCGGCGCCAGTCCCCGGTGCCGCCCCGGAGTGACTCGTCGACCAGCGCCAGCGCGCGGTCGACGCGGGCCCAGCCGTCCTCGTCACGGGCGCCGCCGACCGCGTCCTCCACAGTGGCCCGCAGCTCCTGCCGGTCCTCCTCGTCCATAGCTGTCCAGCCCACCACAACTGATCAGCCAGTCAACGGCCGGAGCGTGTCGGCAACCCGACTGACGGCAACCCCCGTTCGCGTGATCGACGCCCGCGCGGGCGCGCCCGATACTGTGCGGATGCCGACTGACGCCGCCCTGCCCGGGGCGGTCCGGCGCGTCCTCGCCCGCGACGACCTCATGATGCTCGCCCGGGACGCGGAGGAGGCCATCGACATCGTCCGGGAGAGCAAGACGGCCCGGCACGAGACCGAGCTGTTCCAGGAGGCCCTCGGGGCGTACCGGGACACCGCGCGGGACACGGACTCGCTGGCGATCCGGCTGGACGCCTGGGACAACGCCGGCGTGCTGGTGCGGCTCTGCCAGCTCCTGCGGATCAGCCTCGCACCACCCGGCGGCCTCGCACCACCCGGCGGCCTCGCGCCGGGCGGCCCCGGATCACTGGGCGGCATCGACGTCACCACGTGCCACGCGCGGGCGCTCGCGGCGCTGGACGCCGCGCGCGAGACCCGGGCCGGCGAGGAGCTCGACACGGACCTGTACCGGGGGCGCACCATCCGGTACCGGGCCATCCGCGACGTGCGGCTGGGCGGTGACTACGCGGCGGCGATCGCCCTGGCCGACCGGCCCGACCGGGAGTTCGTCGGCACCGGCGCCGACGTCTACCGCGCCGACTACCACTACGAACTCGCGGCGGCGCACCTGCTCGGCGGCCGCGCGGCCGAGGTGCGGCCGATCCTCGAGGACGCGGCGCGGGGATACTGGCAGGCGGTCGCGGCCAGCCAGTTCGCCAGCCGGCACCGGGTCGACCACGCGCACGCGCTGGCCGCCTGGGCGTGCGGCGACCTCGACGAGGCGTCGGACCGGCTCGCCCGCGCCCAGCGGTACCTGCACCGCACCGGGCAGCGCGCCGCGCGGTACGACATCGAGGACCTCCTGCTGTCCCTGGCGCGCGCCGATCTGCTGGTCGCCGGTGGCGACCGGAGCCTGCCCGCCGTCAACCGCGCCGTCGACCTGCTCGACGCCGCGCTACGTACCACCGAACGGGTCCGCACCCGATGGCGGGTGATCTGCCGCTCGCGCAGCCCGCTCGCGGCGGCGTTCCGGCGCGTCTACGGCGATCTGGCCGGCGCCGCCGCCGCGCTGCCCGGCCGCCAGGCCGCGGAGCTCGGCCTGCGGGTGGTGCTCTCCGCCAAGCAGTCCGGCTTCGCCGGCCGGATGCGCGCCGACCGGTTCGATGTGGACAAGAGCTGGCGGACCTGGCGCGCGGGCCGGCGGCTGCGCACCCTGATCGACCAGGCGGTGGAGATCGAGTCCGGCCAGTCGCTCGGCGGCGACACCACCGCGGGTACCGAAGAAGCCCTCGACGAGCTCCGGCTGCGCATCGCGGAGGCGGTCTCGCCGATGCTCGCGGAGACCGTGCTGCCGGTACCGGCGAACGTCGCGCGGGTGATCGACGCGGTGGGCGACCGGTACGCGCTGGACATCATCGGCCTGCCCGACACGGTGACCGGCGCGACCACCTGGTTCCAGACGCTGATCGAGCCGAGCGGCGCGCTGTCGTTCCGCCGGCTGGCCGTCGGCGACGCGCTGGCGGCGTTCGTCGCGGCGGCCCCGACATCGGCGCTCGCCGCCGACGCGGACTGGGGAGCGCTCGGCGAGCAGCTCCTGCCGCCGCGGCTGCGGAACGCGCTCGCGCGGGCCACCGTGAAGACGCCCATCCCGCTGGTCATCTCCGCCCACTCGGCGCTCAGCCTGATGCCGTGGGCGGCGCTGCGGCTGGACGGGCGCACCCGCCTCGTCCACCGGGCGGTCATCACGCAGACGCCGGTGCTCACCTGCCTGTCCGGTGCGCCGACCGCACCGGTCGCCGGCCCCGCCCTGATCCACCTGGTGTCCGGAGCCGGCGGGGTGAACGTGGAGCGCGAGCGGGAGGCGTGGGGCATCCGCGCCCGGGCGGACGGAGCAGTGCCGCTCAGCGCGTGCGACCTGGAGCCGGGCGCCGAGCCGGTCGAGGTGCCCGGCACGTTCGCATCCGCCCTGGCGGGCGGCGCGGCGCGCGCTGGTGACATCGCGTCGGCGGGCGGCACGGCGTTGGCGGGTGGCGTCGCGCGGGATGGTGATACCGCGTTGCCGGGCGGCGCGGTGCGGGCTGGTGACGGCGCCGGGCTGGCGGGTGGCGGCGGGTCGGCGGGTGGCGGCGGGTCGGCGGGTGGCGGCGGGTCGGCGGGTGGCGGCGGGCTGGCGGGTGGCGGCGGGTCGGCGGGTGGCGGCGGGTCGGCGGGTGGCGGCGGGTCGGCGGGTGGTGGCGGGTCGGCGGGTGGTGGCGGGCTGGCGGGTGGTGGCGGGTCGGCGGGCGGCGCCGGGCCGTGGCGGTTCGCGCACGTCGCCGCGCACGGTATCGGCGACGGGCTCGGCCAGACGCTGCTGCTGCCCGACGGGCCGGTCAGTGCCGGCCGGGCACTGACCCTGCACTGGCCGGCGGCGCTGCTCATGGCGTCGTGCCACGTCGGCCGGCTGGTGAACGTCGAGCAGGCCGAACCGCTGAACTTCGTCACGGCGGTGCTCGCGGGCGGCGGGGAGTGCGTCGTCGCCGCCATCGACGAGGTCAAGGACTTCTCCGCCAGCCGGATCGCCGCCGCGATCGTGCGGGCCAGCCGGGCCGGTGCCCGGCTCGACGTCGCGCTCCGGGACGCCCAACTCCGGTGGGTGGACGCCGACTGGCCCGAGTCCGCGTGGGCCTTGTTCACCGCCTACGCCCGCTAGGCACCCCACGAAACGCCCAGTCCCGCCCCGCCGCCCTGTCGACGCAGCGCCCGGCGCCCGCCGCTCGGCGCTCCGCTCCATGATCCGCTCCATGATCAAGGCGTCCCTGAGGCCGCCTCGTCCCGCTGATCAAGGGCTTGAGCACATGGTTTGATCTCGGATCCGGGTGCCTACGCCCTTGATCGGCGCGGGTGTCCTTGATCGGCGCGGGACAAGCGCGGTGGTGGGACATGAGCGGTGGTGGGACATGCGTGGCAGCGGGGTGTCGGGCGGCCCGCGACCCGGGCACGTGGGGCCACGCGGCCGTCAAGATCAGTCGCTTGCCGGCGTAGGCGCGCGGCACGGTCTGGTCCTGCTCAGCGGTGAGATATGAACCTCATGGGACCGGTTTAGGGTACGTGCCTCACCGCTGAGCCGAACCAGACCGGACGGCCGACGGCGTCACCGACGGCGTCAAGCCCTCACCGCGACCGACCGGGAGGGAGACGCACGCCGATCAAGGAGATGCACGCCGATCAAGGGCTTGGGCACGTGGTTTGATCTCGGATCCGGGTGCCTACGCCCTTGATCGGCGCGGGTGTCCTTGATCGGCGCGGGACGTGCGCGGCAGCGGGACATGCGCGGTAGCGGGGACATGCGCGGTGGTGGGGTGTCGGGCGGCCCGCGACCCGGGCACGTGGGGCCACGCAACCGCCAAGATCAGTCGCTTGCCGGCGTAGGCGCGCGGCACGGTCTGGTCCTGCTCAGCGGTGAGATATGAACCTCATCGGACCGGTTTAGGGTACGTGCCTCACCGCTGAGCCGAACCAGACCGGACGGCCGACGGCGTCACCGACGGCGTCAAGCCCTCACCGCGACCGACCGGGAGGGAGACGCACGCCGATCAAGGAGATGAACGCCGATCAAGGGCGTAGGCACCCGGATCCGAGATCAAACCATGTGCCCGAGCCCTTGATCGGCGGGAGAGAAAGGCGCGGGGCGCCGCGGCGCGGGGCGGCGGGGTGGGGCTACGGGGTGAGGGTTTGGTGGACGCGGGTGCGGCGGCCGGGTTCGTCCTCGTCGATGTACCGGTCGAGCGCGAACCAGCGCCGGCGCCACTCCCGGTACCCGCCGGGCACGCCGCGCGCGGCGCGGCAGGCGTCGACGCCGCGGACGAACGCCGGCAGCGTCGCGCTCCCGATCGCGTTGGCGTTGCCGTTGCGGCGGCCCGCGGCGTCCGTCGCGGCGAGCCAAGCCGACAGCTCCTCGGCCGCGCCGTCGTCGAGCGGGTCGCGCACCAGGCAGTCCGCGAAGTCCAAGGTGGACGGCAGTGCGAGGCCGGGCAGCACGAGCGCCGCGTTGAGCCGCAGCTGCACGACCGAGCGCCGGTGGTCGGCGACCAGCGGCACCGGCGCGCCGTTCCGGTCGACGACGGGTTTCTCGATCGCCTGGTAGGCCTTCACGAGCCGGCGCACCGTCGCCGCGCGCAGCTCGTCCCAGCTCTCGTAGTCGGACCCGGGCCGCAGGCCGAGTTCCGCCATCTCGTACGTCAGCGGCAACAGGTGCAGGGCCGCGCGCGCCGTCATGATGCCCGGGTTGCGGTACGCCGTCCGCACCGCCAGCCGCCGCCGGTCCACCCCGTCGGCGAACTCGTGCTCCCGCTCGATCTCGGCGGCCGTGTCGAGGGCCTGCTCGCCGATCGTCACGCCGAGCGAGAGCTGCTGGAACATGATCTGGACCCAGTGGTCCTCGTCGTCCTCGTCCCACTGGCGGTCCGCCGCGTCGCGCGCGATCTCGTCCACCCAGCGGCCGACGACCCGCTCCGCCGTGCGGCACGCCGTGCCGGTCTCGGCGAGCACCAGCTGGAGGTAGATCTCCTTGAGGCCCAACAGTTCCAGCTCCCGGCCAGCCGCGGAGCCGTGGTTGGCGACGTAGTCGTCGTGCCGTTCGCGCGCCTCCCGGTGCAGCAGGAACGCCTCGTTGTAGCCCTGCGGGGTGTCCCGTTTGGACGCGAGGAGCGCGTCGGCGCGGATCGCGCCCAGCGCGCGCGGCGCGAAGTGCGGCCACGGCAGGAGGCGGGCGACCTCGGCCAGCCGGCGGACGAACCGGGCGGCGGTGTTGTCCAGCTCGCCGCCGCCGTCGGCGGGGCGCGCCCACCGCAGGGCCTGCCAGCTCGCCTCGTAGATCATCCAGCCGATCAGCCACAGGCGCTCGCGCAGGTCGTCGGGGGGCGCGACCGCGTCGGCGACCGCCTGGGAGGCGCGGTGCTTGGCGTACCAATCGCGGTAGTCGTCGACCTCGCGCGCGATTCCCTCGACGAGCGCCTCGTCGGCGACCCGGGATTCGGCGCGCAGGGCCTGGCAGATCGCGTCCATCTCCTCCGGAGTCCACACGGGATGAAGCTTGCGGCACCGCGTGAGCGCCGACCATCCGCCGTTCCGCTTACCCCCTTCCAGTGACACCCCTCCATGATCAAGGCGTCCCGGTAGTCGTCGTAACGACTACCGGG
>JBBEWH010000056.1:0-3381 GCA_037414955.1 Actinomycetes bacterium KLBMP 9797 | reverse complement strand
CCCCCCGCGCGGGGCCCGCCCAACCCCCCCCGGCCACGCCTTGATCATGGAGGTCGGGTCTAGACTCGCGGCGGTGAGGATCGGTGTGCTCGGCGCGGCCCGCATCGCCCCCGCCGCCTTGGTGAGACCCGCCCGCGCCGTCGACGGCGTCGAGGTCGCGGCGGTCGCCGCCCGCGACCGCCGGCGCGCGGCGGCCTTCGCGGCCAAGCACGGCATCCCGACCGTGCACGGTTCGTACGACGACCTGGTCGCCGACCCGTCGCTGGACGCCGTCTACGTGCCGCTGCCCAACGGGCTGCACGCCGCGTGGACCATCGCCGCGCTCCGGGCCGGCAAGCACGTGCTGTGCGAGAAGCCGTTCACCGCCAACGTGGCCGAGGCGCGGGAGGTCGCGGCCGCCGCCGAGGGCACCGGCCTGGTGGTGATGGAGGCCTTCCACTACCGGTACCACCCGCTGGCCCACCGCATGGCCGAGATCGTCCACGGTGGCGAGTTGGGGCGGATCGAGCGGGTGGAGACGGCGATGTGCTTCCCGCTGCCGGTGTTCTCCGACATCCGGTACAACTTCGGTCTGGCCGGTGGCGCGCTGATGGACGCCGGCTGCTACGCCGTGCACTGCCTGCGGCTCCTCGCGCCCGGCCAGCCGGCCGTGACCGCCGCGCGGGCGCTGACGCTGCGCCGCGACCGGCGGATCGACCGGGCGATGACCGCGGAGTTCGCGTTCGCGGGCGGCGGCACCGGCCGCATCCAGACCTCGATGTGGTCGTCGACGCTGTTCCGCATCCGGGCGCGCGTCACCGGCGCGCGCGGCACGCTGCTGGCCACCAACTTCGCCGCACCCCAGTTCCCGCACCGGTTCACGGTGACCGTCGACGGCCAGCGGCGGCGGGAGCGGTTCGGCGGCGAGACCACGTACACGCATCAGCTCCGCGCGTTCGCCGCCGCCGTCGGCGGCGACCCGACCGCGAACCTCACCCCGCCGGCCGACTCGGTCGCGACCATGTCGCTCCTCGACGACGTCTACGCCCGGGCCGGCCTCCCGCTCCGCGGCTGACCTCTCCATGATCAAGGCGTCCCGGTAGTCGTTATAACGACTACCGGGACGCCCGGATGATTTGTAGCAGCCCCCCGCCGCCCTCCCGTACAGCATGTGGGGGGGGGGGCCCCCCCCCCCGGGGGGGCCCCCCCCACCACTTGGGGGTGAGGAATCGAGCTAAGGGGCGTACCAGCCGTGCACGTCCACGATCACGTGGATGGTGCCGCCGCTGCCGTTCTTGATCCGGATCGCGCCGCCGGTGCCCGGCGTGAGCACGAGTCCGTTGGCCCGCCAGACGCCCGCGTTGAAGTCCATGACGGACACCGTCGGGCTGGCGCCGCCGACCGGCCACGCCTGCAGGTATCCCGCCTGCTCCGGGCTGGTGACGGTCAGGTTCATGGCCAGCGCGGAGACGTCGGCCGGTATCCCGCTGACGCCGGCGACCGGCACGTCGAGGGTGGCGCCGGCGGCCAGCGGGGTACCGGTGAGCCGGGTGTTGACGATGCGGGCCGGCGACGGCGTCAGCGCGGCGCCGGCCGTGCCGGTGTAGTAGCCCTGCGCGGCCACCACCAGGTGGATCGCGGCGCTGCCCTTGTTGTGGAACGTCACCTGGCCGCTGGCCGACAGCTTCACCGTGGCGCCGGACTGCGTCGCGCCGGTCACGTAGTTCAGCACGCCGCGGCCGCTGGCCGTCCCGGCCGGTGCGGCGGCCAGCCACCCGGCGGCGGTGGCGCCCGGCACGAGCAGGTTGACCGCGGCGGCGGTGGCGCCGGCCGGTACGACCGAGCCGGTCAGCGTGATCGTGCGGCTGCCGCCGGACGGGATGGCGCCGGTCGCGGTGCCGAGCCCGCTGCGGGTGTCGACCAGGCGGGTGTGCGTCACCGGGACGAAGCCGCCGCCGGACGCGGAGTAGTAGCCCTCGACGTCGATCATGAGGTCCGCGCTGCCGTAGGCGTTGAAGACGGCGAGCTTGCCGCTGGCGCCGACCGGCACCACCGCCACATTGGAGATGTTCTCGCCCGCGCCGACGCCGATCTTCGACAGGCCGGACGTCGGCCGGCCCTCCGGCCACAGCTCCAGGAACGTCGCGGCGGTCGCGCTGCCCACCGCCACCCGTACCTGGACGGCGGATACGCCGGACACCGGGATGCCGCCGACGCCGCTGACCGGGAAGACGGTCGTGCTGCCGGCGCCCCGCTTGCCGGCGGTGGCGCCGGTGCCGTCCCGGGTGTCCAGCACGCCGACCGGCGTGGCCAGCGCCGTGAACCGCCCGGCGGCCGGCGCCGGGTCCACCCGCTCCGATTTGAGCAGGAACTGGCTGTTCGCCACGTTCCAGTGCGCGGCCAGCCAGCTGCCGGCGGGCGGGGTGACGTTGAAGTAGTCGTCGTTGCCGCAGTCGATGTAGTCGACCGGGCCGTCGGTGCAGACCTTGACGATGCCGCCCGGCGGGTTCGGGATGCCGCCGTCGTTGTAGCACATGATGTCTTCGTCGTCGTAGCAGTGCCCGTACGCGGACGCGTGCGGCGCGGTCGGCACCACGGCGCCGAGCGTGTGCAGCAGCTCGTGCGCGGCGGTCGCCCAGCGCCAGCAGCCGGAGCCCATGGTGGCCATGTCCGGCCCCACGTTGTACCGGTTCTCGGCGCCCGGCCGGTCGTCGTTGGCCCCCTTGCCGCCGCCGGCCAGGCCGCACCACGCGGTGGTCTCGGCGAACACGACGTACTTGCGGTCGGTGCGGTTGTAGCCGGCCGCCTTCAGCGCGCTGACGAGCGGTTCGAACGCGTTGAGCTCGCCGTTCGGCACCACGAGCGAGCTGACCGTCGGCTTGCAGTACCGGTCGTGCGCCCAGCGCACCCGCCGGTACCCGCCGGTCGCGGTCGCGGCCTCGATGAACGCCTGGTCGATCTGCGTGGCGAACTGCTGGAACGTGGCCCGGAAGTCGGCCAGCCGGTCGGCGTCGGCCGTCTCCCGGACGTACACGATCTGCGCCCGTTTGCCGCTCACGCCGTCACCGTCGCACGCGACCTCGCCCTCGGCGGCGGCGAGCGTGACCGGCCCGTCCTGCGCCACCGGCGCGGGGTCCTCGATCTGCCAGCCGATGGCGTCGGGCCCGGCCGGCGCGGCCGCGCCGCCGCTCGCCGTGCCGGCCACCAGCAGACCGGCGGCGGCGAGTGCGGCCATCAGTGCCGGCAGTCGCTTCCGTCGCATGTGCCGTCTCCCCAGGACTCGGTGCCACCGGGGAAGGAGGCTGGCAGGCCGCGCCATCGCGCGGCCACTCTCCGGCCATCCCCATGATCAAGGCGTCCCCCACGTCGTTCTAGCTCGCACGGGGTGCCGGGGGTGAGGGG
>JBBEWH010000055.1:0-24870 GCA_037414955.1 Actinomycetes bacterium KLBMP 9797 | reverse complement strand
ACCCCGCCCACCCCTTTTCTCACGCCGCCCCGCGGGTCCCCCTCGCTCCTGGGGGCACGCCTTGATCATGGGCTAGAAGGAGGTTTCGACCTCGAGCAGTTCGTCGAGCTCGGCCTTGGCGATCTTCTTGATGGTGGCGGACACGCCGCCCTCCTGGAGGTACTTCAAGTGGGTCGGGTTCTTCACGTGGAAGACGCCGCCGCTGGTCACGATGAAGATCCGTCGGTCTCCCTGGACCTGGACGAGGAAGGGGTTGAACATGTCGTCTCCAAACAGGCCGGGTCGCCCCGCGGCCCGGTAGTGGGCCATGCGGACCGGGGCGTCGTACTCGGTGGCGAGCGCCTTCTTCAGGCGGGCGGTCAGCGTGGCGGCCTGCGCGGGGGTGCGCACGAACTCGAAGTGCATCGGGTCCTTGATGCCGTTGTACCAACCGCCCCAGAAGAAGCCGTACGCCCACATCAGCTGGACCATCCACGGTGGAATGTCGGTCTTGAGGGTCTTCTGCATGGGGTTGCGGCGCCAGTTCAGGTCGACGGCGAGGCCCCAGCTGTGGTTGCTGGGCCGGTTGGTGCCGCCGATCGGCCGGCAGTTGAAGCCGCCGGTCTGCTCGGGCTTCAGGTCGTACCCGCGCCGCTCGCACTCGTCGAGCAGCAGCCGCACCAGCTCGGCGATCTCCCGCCGGGTGCCGAGCCGCAGGCCGCTGCGCAACCGGATCGTCACGATCTTGTCGCTTTGGCAGCGCGGCCAGCCGCTGCCCCAGCCGCGGTTGTTGGCGCCGTTGACCTGCACGCCGCTCGGTCGCTGGGGATATCTAGCCATCGTTGGCCTCCCCGGCCATCCGGATGAGCAGGCCGAGACCGGCGTCGGCGTCACGCCCGGTGATCTCGTCGTCGGGTACGTCCAGTTCGGGTGTCTGCGCGTCGTCGTCCGCGGTGAAGATCGTCTCCGCCTCATCCCACGCGTGTTCAGGGAGTTCGTCCATGGGCCGTGTCCTCGCTCCAGGTTGTGCTCTCTAGAGCAGCACTTGCGCCGGCCACGCGCAGTCACGTTCGAGACAGGTCAGTCGTATGAGGGACGCCCTGATCAGGAGGATTGGCGACAGGACGGGGGTTGGCAGCTCAGGTCGGCCAGGGCGGAGAAGAAGATCTGCCGGATGCCGCTCGGCTCCCGCGACTCGAACACCCGGCCGCCGGTCGCCTTCGCGATCTCGTTCAGCTCGCCGCGGTCGATGTCGCCGCCGATGCCGATGAACAGGATCGGCAGCGGCCGGCGCGGGTCGTGCAGCTCCCGCAATCCGGCGAGCAGCTGGGCGCGGCTGATCCGGCTGGCGTTGTCGTCCTTGCCGTCGGTGGCGATCAGGACGACGTTGATCCGGCCGGGCGCCCAGTTGCGCCGCGCGCTCTGATAGGCGGCCAGCGTCGTGTCGTACAGCGCGGTGGCGCCGCCGGAGTTGGCCCGCACCTGGCCGAGCCGGCCGACCAACTGGCCGCGCTGCTCGCTGAGCGGCCGGGTCGGCGCCAGCACCCGGTACGGGCGGTCGCCCTCCAGCGCGGTGGAGAAGAGCCACACGCCCACGTCGGTGGTGTCCAGCAGCAGCCCGACGCCCTCCTGCGCGGCCCGCATGGTGGCGCCGAGCCGGGTGTCGCCGCCGGGCACCCGCTCGGCCATCGAGCCGGACACGTCGACCACGCCGAGGATGCGCGCCGACAGGTGCACCCCGGTCCACGCGCTGAGCACGTCGACCAGCGCGTCCTCGCCGGGCATCGGCACCGGCGGCGCGGGCTTCAGCGCCGTGCCGGTGGGCGGGGCGCCGTCCGGGGCGCGGAACCCCTCCGCGGCGAGGGCGCGTTGACCGGCGGGGGACAGCAGCGCCGCCAGCAACCGGGCCGCGACGCCGACCTCGTCGGCGCCGGTGCCGGGCAGCACCGCGTACGGGTAGTCGAGGGTGGGGACGGTGGCGCCCGGGTACGCGGCGACCAGGGGGACGCCGCGCTGGCGCGTGTTGTGGCGCAGCAGCGCCTGCTCGGTGCTGAGGAACGCGTGCAGCGTGTCCGCGCCGCTGCCGGCCTCCGGCAGCCGCTGGTAGAGGTCGGCCACCCGTGTCACGGTGTGCGGCACCAGCCGGCGCAACGCGGCCGCCGTGGCGTCCGGCCGGCGGGCGGTCACCGCCTGCACGCCGACCAGCGCGGCCACCCCGACCGGGTCGGTGGCCGGGTCGGGCAACCCCACCGGTACGCCGGCCGCCGGCGCCGGCCCGAGCAGCGCCGACCAGGGCACCGGGCGGCGCGGCCAGTCCAGCTGGAGCGCGACCGGCTCGGTCATCGCCACCACGACCGGCGAGCTGGCCACCGACGTGCCGCGCTCGGGCAGCTCGTAGACGCCGCTGGCGCGGGCCCGGCCGAGCCAGAACGTCGACTCGGGCAGCCACACGTGCGGCGCCGGCTCGTCCGCCAGCGCCGGCTCGGCCAGCGCCTCGGTGAACAGGGCCGAGTTGCGGGCCAGCACGTCGACCCGGACGCAGTCGACCCGGGCGAGCGGCGCCGCCGCCTGGACCGCGGCGGCGATGCTGGGCGCGGCGGCGACCCGCAGCACCCGGGTGCTCTGGCACCCGGACGGGCGCAGCAGCGTGCTGAACGACACCACCGTGCCCCAGGCGACCAGGACCAGCACGAGTGCCACGCTGAGCCAGACCACCCTGGGGTCGGTGAGTCGCAGCCGTCGCATCGTCTGATGTTAATGCCGGATGTTACTCGCCGGAAACCGCGCTGCCGTGGCACGATCTGGCGCGATGGACAGGACACGCACCGCAACCTCCGCTTCGGTTGAGCGTCGGAGCGAGCTGGACGCGCTGCGCGCGTTCGTGGTGCTCGGTCTGGTCTTCTTCCACGCGGGGCTGGTGTTCGACACCGAGGACGACTTCTACGTCAAGAACGCCGAGACCACCGGTGCGGTGCGGATCCTCTCCGGGTTCGGCGTGGTGTGGGCGATGCCGATGCTGTTCCTGGCCGCCGGCCTCGGCGCGTGGTATTCGATGCGCCGGCGCGGGCCGGGCGGGTTCGCGGTGGAGCGGCTGCGCCGGCTGGGTGTGCCGCTGCTGTTCGCCCTCGTGACCCTCATCCCGATCCCGCAGTGGCTGCGGCTGCGCGCCGCCGACCCGGGCTACGACGAGTCGTACCTGGAGTTCCTGCCGCGCTTCTTCGACGTGCGGCTGGACCTGGCCGACTTCCCGTTCGTCGTCGAGGGGGAGCACTTCGAGACCGGCCACCTGTGGTTCGTGGTGCTGCTGCTGACGTTCTCGCTCCTGCTCGCGCCCGTCGCGCGCTGGCTGCCGGCCGAGCGGCTCGCCGCCGCCACCCGGTGGCGCGGCGCCGTGCTGCTGCCCGCCGTCCTGATCGCGGTGCTCACCGCGCTGCTCGGCATGGAGGAGGCGTTCGCCGGCTGGAGCCGCTGGGCGTACCTCCTGTTCTTCCTGTGTGGGTTCGCGCTCGCCGCCGACGGCCGGTTCCGGGCGGCGATGCGCCGCGACGCGGTGCTGGCGGCCGTGCTCGGCCTGGTGCTGTTCGTGGCCGTGGTGCCCGGCATGACCATGGCCGAGGAGCCGTTCACCGAGATGACCCCGCTCGCGATCGGCACCCGGCTGGCGTTCGGCGCCGCCGGCTGGTGCTGGGTGGTCGCGATCCTCGGGCTGCTCGACCGCCGTCGCGGTCCGGCGCCGCCGGCCGTCGACCGGCCGCCGGGCCTGGTCAAGCGGGGGTACGCCTACGTCGGGCCGGCCGTGCTGCCGCTGTACGTGTTGCACCAGCCGATCGTCGTGGTGGTCGCCTACTTCGTGGTGCGGTGGGACGCGCCGATGCTGGCCAAGTACGCGGCAATCGTCGCCATCTCCCTGGTGGCGCTGTTCACGTCCTACGACCTCCTGATCCGCCGCACCCGCGTGACCCGCTCCCTCTTCGGCATGCGCTAACCCCGAGACGCCGCGCCGCCACCCCGCCGCGTTGATCGAGGAAGGATCGTGGTTATCAAGTCACGATAAATCGGGACATCATAGCCACGATGTTTCCTCGATCAACGCGGCGGAGGTTGCTCGCGTTCGGCGCGGGCTACGGCCCATAACGTCTGGAGGCTGATCACTTGGGTGGGGCCGGTTAGGGCGGCGCGCAGGCGGCGGTCGGGCGGCGGGGGTGGTGGCGGGGCGGGCTCGCCGGCGAGCAGCTCGCGCCAGTGCGCGGCCGCCTGGCGGGTCGACGCGACCTCGGCCTCCCGCCGGGCCAACTCCCGGTCGCGGCCCTGCTGTCGCTGGCGCAGGCCCCGGCTCGCCGCGTCGCGGGCGATCTTGCGGGCCTGCGCGGCGCCGAACGAGCGGCTCGGCGGCACCGCCGCGGCGGCCTGCCGGCGCCACTCCTCGCGGGCGGCGATCTGGGCGGCCACCTGCCGCTCCCGGTTGCCGGAGATCTGCTGGTTGATCGCGGGCAGCGGGTTCTGCTCCTCGTCGAGCCAGGCGCGCAGGCGGCGCTTCACGTACGCCTCGGTGATCCTCGGATCGCTGGTCGCGGTGGGCACGTCGCCGGGCTGGCTCTCGCCGGTCGGCGCGTGGTCGAGGGCGTGCACCACGTCGCGCGGGGTCCAGCCCACGTCGAACCACCGTTGCAGCAGCACCCGCAGCCGGTCGGCGCCGACCCGCCGCAGGGTGGGGGAGATGTAGCAGAGCCACTCGCACGCCATGAGCTGCTCGGTGTAGCCGGCGGGCACGTCGTACATCGGCCACTGCGTCGGCGGCCGGCCCAACGGGTGGCAGCGGCGGCACTTGCTGGCGCCCGCATTGTCGCGCACCATGCGGTCGCGCTGGTCACACTCGCCGCACCACGGCCGGCGACGGTAGGGATCGGGGTCGCGCCCGGCGAGCGGGTTGCAGCGGTCGCACCGCCGCCCGTCGGCGACCAGACGGGTGCGCCGGTCACACTGCCCGCACCAGCGGCGGGCATCGCCGATCGTCACCCACCTGTTCTACACGCTCGCGGCCCTTCCCACCGGGTGTGCGTGATTAGTCCCCTATTTCCGTGTCGCTCCGTCCCCGTGCCCCATGAGCGTGGCGTCCCTGTCGTCTATATAGCGACTACTGGGACGCCTTGATCATGGAGTGGGGTAGAGGCCGCGTTGGGTCGCGGCGAGGCGGGTCAGGCCGAGCAGCGCGTCGAGGGAGGGGGTGGGCACGCCGACCGCCACGCCGATCTCCCGGACCACCGTCACCAGCGCGTCCAGCTCCAGCGGCCGGCCGGCCTCGGCGTCCTGGAGCATCGACGTCTTGAACACGCCCAGCTTGCGGGTGACCGCGCTGCGCTCCTCAGCGGTCTGCGCGATGGGGCAGCCGATCCGCGCGCCGATCGCGGCCGCCTCGCCCATGACGGCGCGCACCAACCCGTACACCAGTTCGTCGTCGAGGATGCGGTCGGTGGTGGTCCCGGTCAGCGCGGAGATCGGGTTCATGGTCATGTTGCCCCACAGCTTGTACCAGACGTCCGTCTGGATCCGGTCCGAGATCGTGACGGCGAAGCCGGCGCGGCGCAGCGGCTCGGCGAGCGCGGACACCCGGGCGCTGGGGCCACCGGCCGGCTCGCCGAGGATCAGCCCGTCGCCGGCGTGGTGCCGGGTCACGCCGGGGGCGTCGACGCTGGCGCTCATGTGCACCACGCAGCCCACCACCCGCGCGGTGGGGATGGCGGCGGCGACCGAGCCGGTCGGGTCGACCGCGTGCAGCCGCAGCCCGTCGAACGCGCCGCCGATGCCGTCGAAGAACCACCACGGCACGCCGTTGACCGCCGGCACCACCACCGTGTCGGGGCCGAGCAGCGGACCGAGGGTGGGCGCCAGCCCGGGCAGGGCGTGCGCCTTGACGGTGAGCAGCACGACATCCTGCGGCCCCAACTCGGCCGGGTCGTCACTCGCCACCACGGGGGTGGTGATCTCGCCGCCCGCCGTGCGCAGGCGCCAGCCGTGCGCGCGGAGCGTGGCGAGGGTCTGCCCCCGGGCCAGGACCGACGTCGTGACGCCGCCCGCCACCGCCAACCGGACGCCAACTACCCCACCGATCGCCCCGGCACCCACCACACACACCCGCACGGCCCCATCTAACCCCATGATCAGGGCGTCCCTCAGGTAGCTCTAACGACGTGAGGGACGCCCTGATCATGACGGGGGAGGGGTGAGGGTGATGACGGCGCGGGCGGCCAGGGTGCCGGCGGCCAGGCGGTCGTAGGCGTCGGCCACCTGGTCGAAGGGGAACTCCACCACCTCGTTGCGCACCAGGCCGGCCGCGGCCAGTGCGAGCACCTCCTGGGCGTCCGCGATCGTCGAGCCCTGGTGGGTGAAGATCTCCGCGTCGGCCGGCAGGGTGCCGAACCAGGGCGCGTCGAGCCGGCCGCCACCGGCGCCCACCAGGCCGTACGCGCCCGCGGGGCGCAGGGCCGCCAGCCCGGCGGCGATGGTCTGGTCGACGCCCACGAAGTCGAGGACGGCGTCCACGCCCCGCCCGCCGCTGAGCTTGCGCAGCGCGCGGGCGGTGGTGCCGTCCACGCCGGACAGCGTCTCGTGGGCACCGAGCGAACCGGCCCGCTCCAATGCGGAGGCGGCGACGTCGACCGCCACCACCCGGGCGGCGGTGAGCGCGCGCAGGAACTGGATCGCGAACCCGCCGAGCCCGCCCGCGCCGAGCACGGCGACGGTGCCGTCCGGCGCGATCCGGGGCAGCGCGCGGCGCACCGCGTGGTAGGCGGTGGCGCCCGCGTCGGTGAGCGGGCCGGCGGTGCGCGGGTCGAGGCCGCCCAGCCGGAGCAGCCCGCGCGGGTGCTCGACCAGCACGTGGTCGGCGAGGCCGCCGTCCCGCCCGTACCCCCGGCCGGTGCGCCCGCGCGGGCAGGCGCTGTCGAGCCCGCGCAGGCAGTGCCAGCAGGTGCCGCAGGACGTGGCGGAGACCAGCGCCACCGGATCACCCGGCGCCCACCCGGTGACGCCGGGGCCGAGCTCCGCGATCCAGCCGGCCGTCTCGTGGCCGAGCGTGAACGGCAGCGTCCAGCCGAGGTGCGCGGCCGCCGCACCGAGGTGCGGCATCCGCAGGTCGGACCGGCACAGGCCGCAGCCGCCGACCCGGACCAGGACCTGGCCGGGGCCGGGCTCCGGCGCCGGCACCTCCACGGCGCGCGGCGGCGCGCCCCACTCGATGATCCGGTACGCCCGCACGGGTCGAATATATCGAGGACGTTGCCGCTTTTCTAGAACGTGTTCTACTATCGGCGCATGCTCACCGAGCCGTTCGCGGCAGCCGTCGCCGAGGCGGAGCGGCTCATCGCGGCCGCGCCGCACGTGCGGTCCGAACAGGACCTCGTCGAGGGGTACGACTATCTGGCCGGCAGCGTCCGCGCGTCGCTGCAACTGGCGTGGGCGTACGAGCGCGACTTCCCGTACTTCACGCAGTCCACCGGGCCGACCACGAAGATGGGGCTGGACAACCCGGACGCCCTCTACTTCCACGCCTACCTGCGCGACGACGCCGAGTACGTGGTGACCGGCCGGCGCGGCACCACCACCGACCTCAGTTTCCAGCTCATGGACGGCGACTACTCGCCGGTCGTGGTGCCCGGCAGCCTGGCCGCGTTCGACGACCGGGAGGTCCGGATCGGCGCCGACGGGCGCTTCACGCTGCGGTTCGGGCCGGACGTGACCGGGCCGGACGCGTTCCGGCTGCCGCCGGGCGCGGCCATGCTGATCGTCCGCGAGGTCTACAGTGACTGGTCCACAGAGGAGCGCGGCACGATCCGCATCCACCGCGCCGATCGGGCCGGTGCCGCGCCGCCGCCACCGGACCGGGACGCGCTCACGAAGCGGTACCGGGTGGCCGGCAAGATCCTGCTCAGCCGGCTGAAGACGTTTCTCGCCTTCCCGGAGCGGTTCTACCTCACGCTGCCGGTCAACACGCTCACCCCGCCCCGGCGCACGCCCGGCGGGCTCGCCACCCAGTTCTCCTCGGTCGGCCACTACGACCTCGACGACGACGTGGCGATGGTGGTGACCGTGCCCGCGTCCGACGCGCCGTATCAGGGCATCCAGTTGGGCAGCATGTGGTACGTCTCGCTGGACTACGTCCACCACCAGACCAGCCTCACCGCGCACCAGGCGGTCACCGACCCGGACGGCATGATCCGATACGTGATCAGCGAGCGCGACCCGGGCGTCGCCAACTGGCTGGAGCGCACCGGGCACCGGCGCGGCTACGTGCAGCTGCGCTGGCAGCGGCTGTCCCGCCCGCTGACCGCCGCCGACGGGCCGCGCGTCGACCTGGTGCCGGTCGACGACCTGCCCAAGCAGCTGCCGCACTACCAGCGGATCGACCCGGCGGCGTGGCGGGCCCGGATCGCCGCCCGCCAGGCCGCCGTCGCCGATCGCATGGTGGGGTGAGGTCCGTGCTTCTCCAGGACAAGGTCGTGCTCGTGTCCGGCGTCGGGCCCGGCTTGGGCAAGGCGATCGCGCTGCGCGGCGCGGCGGCCGGCGCCGACGTGGTGCTCGCCGCCCGCACCGCGTCCACTCTGGACGAGGTGGCCAAGGAGGTGTCCGCCACCGGCCGGCGCGCGGTGCCGGTGGTCGCCGACATCACCGACGAGGCGTCGGCCGAACGCCTGGTGCGCGTGGCCGTCGAGGAGTGCGGCCGGCTGGATGTCGTGGTGCACAACGCGTTCGTGATGCCGCCCCTGCAACGGCTCACCGACATCGACCTGGACGCGGTCCGCGCCAGCTTCGAGACCAATGTGTACGCCGCGCTGCGCCTGACCCGGCTCGCCGTGCCGGCCCTCGTCGAGGCGCGCGGCGCGGTCGTCGTGGTGAACTCGGCGGTCCTGCGGCACTCCCGGCGCACGTTCGGCGCGTACAAGATGGGCAAGGCCAGCCTGCTCGCGATGGCCCAGAGCCTCGCCAGCGAGCTCGGCCCGCGCGGCGTCCGGGTCAACTCGGTGGCGCCCAACTACATCTGGGCGGACCTGCTGAAGGGCTACTTCGGCTACCTCGCGGCGAAGCGCGGCGTCCCGGAGCGGCAGGTGTACGACGAGGTGGCGGCCACCACCGACCTGCGCCGGCTGCCGGAGCCGGACGAGATCGCCGACGCGGTGGTGTTCCTGGCCTCCGACCTGGCCCGTGCGATCACCGGCCAGTGCCTCGACGTCAACGCCGGCGAGTTCCACACATGAACCCCGTCGACGACCTGCACGCCTCCGCCACCCGCCGCACCGGCCTGTCCGACTTCGGCGACCCGGCGGACGGCTACCGGGAGGGCCTCGCCGCGCTGCTGGCGTCGTACGCCGAGGACGCCGCGCTCACCCCGATCGGCGCGCGGGTCACCCGGGCCATGGTGCGCGGCGCCCTGATCGCCCGGCTGCTCGCCGAGGCCGGCTGGCGGCAGTACCCCGAGCACGCCCGGGTGCCGATCGAGCGACCGGTCTTCGTCACCGGCCTGCCCCGCACCGGCACCACCGCGCTGCACCGGCTGCTCGCCGCCGACCCGGCCCACCAGGGCCTCGAACTCTGGCTCGCCGACGCGCCCCAGCCCCGCCCGCCGCGCGCCACCTGGCCGGACCACCCGGTCTTCGCGCTGCTCCAGGAGGGGTACCGGCAGCACGGCGCGGCCCACCCGGAGTTCCTTGGCGTGCACGAGATCGGCGCCGAGCAGGTGGAGGAGTGCTGGCACCTGCTGCGCCAGTCGGCGATGTCGGTGTCCTACGAGTGCCTGGCCTACCTGCCCGGGTACTCCGCCTGGCTGTCCGCACAGGACTGGACCCCGGCCTACCGGCGGCACCGGCGCAACCTCCAGCTCATCGGGCTCCCCGACGCCGGGCGCCGCTGGGTGCTGAAGAACCCGAGCCACCTGTTCGCGCTGGACGCGCTGCTGTCCACGTACCCGGACGCGCTCGTCGTGCAGACGCACCGCGCGCCGCGGACGGCGATCGCGTCGGTGTGCAGCCTGGCGGCGCAGGCGTCGCGCGGCTGGTCGGCGGCGTTCGAGCCGGCGGTGATCGGCCGCACCCAGCTCGACCTGTGGAGCCGCGGCCTCGCGCGGTTCGCGGCGGCGCGCGCCCGGCACGACCCGGACCGGTTCGTCGACGTGTCCTATGAGGACTTCGTGGCGGCTCCACTGCGGACGGTCGAGGGCATCTACGACCGGCTGGGCGCGCCGCTGACCGCGCCGGCGCGGGACGCGATGTCCGCGCTGCTGGCCGATGCCGGGCGCCGCCCGGCACACCGCTACACCCTCGGGGACTTCGGCCTGACCGACGCCGACGTCGCCGCGGCTTTCCCCTGCCCGGGGCGTCCCACAAGTCGTTAGAGCTACTTGCGGGACGCCCTGATCATGAGAGGGGGGCGAGGACGTCGGCGGCGAAGCGGCGCAGCGCGTCCTTCTTGGCCGCCAGGTCGGCGTCGAAGCCGGCGCCGTACATGAGCCACGGCACCACGATCGCGTCCGTGACGCCCGCCTCGGCCTGCTGCCGGTAGCCGTCCACACCGAACCGGTCCACGCACACCGCCTGGATCTCGAACGGCGCGTCCGCCCGCCCGTACTCCGCGCGCAGCGCCGCCAGCCGCGCGATCGTGGCCCGCAGCGTGTCGAAACGCATCATCGCCGACGACCAGCCGTCGCCCGCGCGCGCGGCCCGGCGCAGCGCCGGCTCGGTGTGCCCGCCGACGTAGATGGGCACCGGCGCGGTCGGTGCCGGGCTCATCTGGAGCTTGTCGAAGGCGAAGTGCGCGCCGCGGTACTCCACCATGCCGCCGCCCAGGATCAGCCGCAGCACCTCGATGGCCTCGTCGGCGCGGGCGCCGCGGTGCGCGAACGGCGCGCCGCACCACTCCGACTCCTCCGGCGACCAGCCCAGGCCCACGCCCAGGCCGAACCGGTTGCCGGTCAGGTTCGCCACCGAGCCGACCTGCCGGGCCAGCAGCACCGGGTTGCGCGGGCCGAGCTTGAGCACCTGGGTGTGGAAGCGGATCCGGCTGGTGACCGCGCCCATCGCGGCCGCGGCGATCAGCGGGTCGACCCACGGCGAGTCGCGGTCCCAGAACCGCTGCCCGTCCTTGGTGTACGGATAGGCGGCCGCGACCCGCTCCGAGTAGAGGATGGAGTCCGGCAGGGCGATCGCCCAGAAGCCGCACTCCTCGGCGGTGCGGGCCAGGTCGAGAAGTTGGTCGAGCGGGCTCAGCGCGACACCGACGGTGAACTTCACGCCAGAACTATAACGTGTTCTAGTGGCGGGCGCAGCTCGGGAACACAGCGAGCCGGGCGCCCGTTCCGGCGCCCGGCATGCCGCGCCCCCGTTGGCGAAGCGGTTGGAGTCTGTGCCCCACCGCCACACGATCGCCACATGGGGACCACACGGGTCCACAAGGTACGGTGTGCTGCCGTGAGGTTCGGGGTGCTGGGTCCGCTGCGCGCGTCGCTCGACGGGGGCGCCGACGTGCCGCTGCGCAGCCGGCACGAGCGCGCGCTGCTGGCCCTGCTGCTCGCCGCCGAGGGGCACACCGTGCCGCTGGACGTCGTCGTGGAGGCGCTGTGGCCGCACCGGCCGCCGGCATCGCACCGGTCCAACCTGCAGACCTACGTCTCCCGGCTGCGCGACCGCCTGCCCGGGGTGGCCATCGACCACCGCGGCGGCGGATACCGGCTGCCGCTCGCCCCGGACCGGCTCGACCTGACGGTGTTCCGGCGCGCGGTGGCGGCCGGCCGGGCGGCCACCGACCCGCTCGTGGCCGCCCGCCACTTCCGGCACGGGCTCGGGCAGTGGCGCGGCCAGCCGTTGGCCGACGTGCCGGCGGCGCCCCTGGAGGCGTACGCCCGGCAGTGGGAAGCCGAGCGGCTCGACGCCGTCGAGGACCACCTCGACGCCGAGCTGGCGGCCGGCGAGCGGCTGCCCGAGGTTCTCGCGGAACTTCCCGGCCTCGTCGCCGCCCACCCGCTGCGGGAGCGGCTGCACGGCCAGCTCATGGTGGCCCTGGCGCGGGCCGGCCGGCGCGCGGAGGCGCTCGCGGCGTACCAGCGCGCCCGGACCACCCTCGTCGACGAGCTGGGGGTGGAGCCCGGTGACCAGCTGCGCCGCCTGCACCACACCGTGCTGCGCGGCGACCCCGTCGCCGCGCCGGCGGCCTGGCGGGCGGTGTGCCAGCTGCCGGCGGCGCCGGCCGGCTTCGTCGGCCGCGCCGACCTGCGCGACCGGCTCGCCGCGCTGCTCGCGCCCGGCCCGGCCGTGCCGGTGGTCGTCCTGTCCGGACAGCCCGGCGTCGGCGCGAGCGCGCTCGCGGTGGTGGCCGCGCACGACGCGCGGCCGGCGTTCCCCGACGGGCAGCTCCACGCGCACCTCGGCGACCGCGACCCGGCGGCGGTGCTCGCCGACCTGCTGGGATCGCTGGGCGCCGCGATCCCCGACGGCGTGGCGGCGCGGGCGGCGGCCTGGCGGGCCACCGTCGCCGACCGCCGGGTCCTCGTGCTGCTCGACGGCGCCGCCGACCCGGACCAGGTCCGGCCCCTGCTGCCCGGCACGCCCGGCAGCGCCGCGCTGGTCACCGCCCGCACCCGGCTGAGCGGCCTGATCGACGCGGTGCACCTGGTGGTACCGCCGCTGACGGCCGTCGAAGCCGGGCAGCTGCTCGGGTACGCGGTGGGCGCCGACCGCCTCGCCCAGGAGCCGGTGTCCGCCGCCCGCATCGTCGCGGCCTGCGGCAACGTGCCGCTGGCGGTGCGGATCGCCGGTACCCGCCTGGCGGGCCGGCCGTGGCGGCTGCGCGAGCTCGCGGACCGGCTCGACGACGAGACCCACCGCCTGGACGAGCTGGCCGCCGTCCGGGACGCGCTGGCGCCCCGGGTGGCGTCGCTGTCCGCGCCGGCCCGCGACGCACTCGCCCGCCTGGCCCGACTCGGCCCGGTGACGCTAGCCCCCTGGCTCGTGCAAGGAAGGGCCCCTTCCCATCGTTTTACGCATAGGAAGGGGCCCTTCCCCACACTGGTGGACGAGCTGGTGGAGGCGGGGCTGCTGGAGCCGGTCGAGGGCGTGCGCTACCGGCTGCCGGAGCTGGTCCGGGTGTACGCGCGGTCGCTGCCGGCGCCGGCGGGCGTGACGTCGCTGGTGGCCGCACAGGCCGCGGCGGCCGCTGCCGGGCTGCCCCGGACGCTCACCTGGTTCCGTCCCGCCGGGCCGGCCGGCGACCCGTTCCCGTGGTTCGACGCGGAGCTGCCGCTGCTGCTGAGCGTCGTCGACGCCGGCGGGTCCGCCACGCCGGCGCTCGCGGAGAGCCTCGCGCCCTACCTCTGGGCCCGCGGCCGGTGGGCCGAGCTGCGCACCGTCCTGCGGGCGGCCCGGCGCACCGCCGCCGCCGGCTCCGCCGCGGGCGCCCGCGTCGAGTTCCTCGCCGGGGTGCTGAGCCTCGTGCACGGCGAGCTGGGCGAGGCCGCCGCCGGCTTCGCCCGCGCCGGCGCCGCGTTCGACCGGCTCGGCGACCGGCACGGGCTGGCCTGCGTGCTCAGCGACCAGGCCGTGCTGCTGGGCTACCAGAACCGGTACGAGGAGTCGGCGCTCGCCGCGGGCCGCGCGGTCGCCCTGTTCCGGGCCGCGGCCGATCCGGTGGCCGCCGTGCTCGCCGCGCCCGCCCACGCGGCGGCGCTGCGCGGGCTCGGCCGGCTCGACGAGGCGCTCGACGTCGACGTCACCGCCGTCGCCGAGGCCCGCCGGGAGGGCGCCGCCGAGCTCGTCGTGGCCCGCTGCCTCAACTCCCTCGCCCTGACGCGGCTGGTGCGCGGCGAACCCGCCCTGGCGTACCCGGCGGCGCGGGAAGCGGTCGAGCGGCTGCGCGGCGTCGGCGACCGGTACGTGCTGCTGGCCGCGCTGCGCCACCGCGCGTCCGCCGCCGCCGGCCTCGGCCGTCGTGGCGAGGCGGTGCGGCTGCTGGAGGAGAGCCATGGGCTCGCGGTCGCGCTCGGCGACCGGGTGTGGGCCACCGGCCTCGAACGCGACCTCGCGGTGAGCTGGATCGGGGACGGGCGCGCCGACGCGGCGGTGCCGGTGCTGCGGCGCTGCCTGCAGACCTACGACGACCTGGACATCCGCTCGGCGAAGCCGGCGACCCTGGCGATGCTGGCCCGGGCGTACGACGCGCTCGGCGACCCCGCCGCCGCCGAAGACGCCCGGCACGGCGCCGACGCCTGCTCCGACCGCACGCCCGCGCTCTCCCAGCTCATCCTCCGCCTCGCCGACGTCAGCCCGTCCCCATGATCAAGGCGTCCTTCACGTCGTTCTCACGACTTGAGGGACGCCTTGATCATGGGTGGGTGGGAATGTCGGTGGGGGTGGGTAGCGTCGGCGCGTGAACCGTACGGATCGGCTTTACGCCCTCGTCGAGGAGCTGCGGGCGGTGTCGCCCCGCCCGCGCAGCGCGCAGTGGCTCGCCGCCCGGTTCGAGGTCGACGAGCGCACCGTCCGGCGCGACATCGCCGCGCTCCAGCAGGCCGGCGTGCCCGTCTACGCCGAGACCGGCCGCCGCGGCGGCTACGTGGTGGACAAGGCACACACGCTGCCGCCGGTGAACATCACCCCCCGTGAGGCGGTGGCGACCGCCATCGCGCTCGACGTTCTGGTGGGTACGCCGTTCGCCGACGCCGCCCGGTCCGTGCTGCACAAGCTGCTGGCCGTCATGCCCGAGCGGGACGTGGTCGCGGCCCGGTCGGCGGCGGCGCGCGTCCACCTCGTGACACCGTCACCCGGCGCCGCGTCGGTGTTCCGCGCGGCACCAGCCGACCCCGCTCCGTCCTCGGTCACCCCACCCACCGGGGCGCCTTCTCCGGGAGCGGTGCCGGCGGATCCGGGAGTGCTGCGCGCGGCTGAGGAGGCGGTGGTGCGGCGGGCGGTGCTGGCGATCGACTACGTCGACCGGCACGGCACCGCCTCCCGCCGGCTGGTCGAGCCGGTGGCCCTGCTCGGCGATGGTCCATTGTGGTACCTGGTGGGCTGGTGCCGCCTGCGCGGCGGCGAGCGCGAGTTCCGGCTCGACCGCGTGCGCCGCGCCACCGCCACGCTGGAGGTCGCGCCGTCCCGCCCGCTGGCGCCCGGCCGCCTCCGCGCCCCGTCCTCGCCCGCGAGCCGCGCTCTCCCCCCGGTCGCGTCGCCGTGAATCTTGACGCTCCAGCGTCGTGATAGCGACGGTACGGCGTCAAGATCGCGACTGCGGCGCGGGGCGCGGAGGGTGAGATGGTGTCTTGTGGTAAAGGCGGACATGGGGGTGTCCGTGTTGGCGTCCACCATGGACGTATGACTGTGAACCCCGATCACAAGCACGCATACGCGTCGGCCGACCAGCGCGGGGCCGTCTGGGAGCGGTGGGTCGCGTTGCGCAACGGCGACTTCGACCAGGCGGATGAGATCGTGGCGCCAGCGGTGGCCGTGCACGTCCCGGCCGTCGACGGCCGTCCGCATCCGGCCAGCGGCAAGCGGGCCCTGCTGTCCTGGGTCGCGGCGATGCGGGCGGTGTGCCCGGACGGCCGGCTCGTCACGCGGGTGGGGCCGATCATCAGCGGCGACCTCGTCGCCGGCCGGTGGGAGCTGATCCGCCCCGGCCGGTCCGATCCGGTCACCGGCACCGACATCGTGCGCGTGGCGGGTGGCCGGGTCGTCGAGTTCTGGGCCAACCACGACCTGCTCGGCGCCGCGCTGCCGCTCGGCCCGATCGCCGCCTGAGTCGCCGCCTGAGTCGCGCCGCCCGAGTCGCCCATGATCAGGGCGTCGACCCGGCGCAGCGCGTCGGGCAGGCGGTAGGGGCCGGCCATGGCGGCCCCCCGCCGGCCGCGCCCCCCGCGCCCCCCAAGCCCCGGGCGTCCCGCACGTCGTGAGGACGACGTGCGGGACGCCCTGATCATGAGGGCTCGGGGTGCGGTCGGGTCAGTGCGTCGACCCGGCGCAGCGCGTCGGGCAGGCGGTAGGGGCCGGCCATGTCGGCCACGAGCGCCGCGGCGTCGGTGCGGGGCATGCCGGCGGCGGTCACGTAGAGCGGCCGGGTGGCTGCCCCGCGGCGCACTTCGGCGGCGTGGGTGGCGCCGCGGAAGGCGGTCTTCGCCACCCCGACGACCGGCACGGCCAGCTCGCGGTGCAGGTGCGCGCCGAGCCCGGGCCGGCCGTGCGGGTCCAGGTCGACGTAACCGTCCACGATCACCAGGTCGACCGGTGCGGCGGCCGCGAGCACGGCGCGCAGCGCGGGCAGTTCGCGTTCGAAGAAGGCGCCCGGGCGATACGGCGGGACGCCGGCCAGCCGCGTGACGTGCTCGTCCACGATGGACGCGTACCGCGGGTCGGCCGCCACCACGGCGGCCGCGACGGCGCCGCCGGCCGCCGGATAGTGCACGTCGACGGCGGCATACCGAGTGCTCACCGAAGCACCCTACCCACAAATAAACTAGGCCCCCCCCAGGTCGTGCGGCCGACGTGCGGCACGCCTTGATCATGGAGGAAGGGCACCGGAATATTCAAAAGTTCGGTATATTCTGCGACCGTGGCTAACTTGGCGCTGGGGGAGCCGGCGTTTCTGATACTGACCGCGCTGGCGGAGCAGCCCCAACACGGATACGGGATGATCGACGACGTGCGCCGGATCTCCGACGGGCGGGTCGAGCTGCGGGCCGGCACGCTGTACGCGGTGCTGGACCGGCTGCGCACCGACGGGCTGATCGAGGTCGACCGGGAAGAGGTGGTGAGCTCCCGGCTGCGGCGCTACTACCGGCTCACCGCGCTGGGCGCCGAGCGGCTGGCCGTCGAGGCCGAGCGGCTGCGGCACAACGCGCGGATCGCGTCCGCCCGGCTGCGCGCCCACCGCCCGGCGTGGGGAGGTGGCGCGTGAGCGATCAGCTGGAAGCCCGCTACCGGCGGCTGCTGGCGTGGTACCCGTGGGAGCACCGCCGGGTGTACGAGGAGGAGATGCTCGGTGTGCTGATGGCCGGCGCCCGTCCGGGTCAGCGGTACCCCCGCCTGACCGACGCGGCGAACCTGCTGGTCTCGGCCGGCGGGCGGCGGCTGGGCGTCGCGGTGCGCGGCTTGGCCGGCGTGGAGTGGCGGGACGCGGCGGCGGTCGTCGGGCTGCTCGGCGCGCTGCTGTTGCTCGGGCTGCGCCTGCACCCGTACGGTCGCGCGCTCGCCGTGGAGTGGTGGTCGGATGAGGAGCCACGGATCATCGTGTCCGGGGGACCCGCCCCTCGGCTGGCGTTCTGGTTCCTCGTCACCGCCGCGGCCCTGCTGGGGCTCCGGCGCACCGCGGCCATCGTCGCGTGGCCCGCGGTGGCGTGGGAGACGGCGCTCGCCGTGCTGCGGTTCCCGAGCGAGGCGGGCGACGTGATCGGCTCGATGTGGCCGTACCTGCTGGCCGTGCTGACCGCCGCGGCGCTGACCGTGCCGGCGACGCGGCACCGCGCGCGGACGCTGCTCGGCGGCCGCGGGCTGGCGCTGGCGGGCGCGGGTGTGCTCGTGGCCGCGGCGGCGCCGGTGGTGAGCTTGCTGATCGGCGGCCGGCCCGAGGGCGGGTCCTACGTCTTCACCGCCGGTCTGATGATGACCGCTCTGAGCGCGTGCTACCTGGCCGGCGGCGCGCTCGTCGCGATGGCGGTGTGGCGGCTGGCGGCGCCGGTCCGGCGGCGGGTCGTGGTGCTCTTCGCGCCGGTGATCGTCGTTCAGCTGGTGATCGAGCAGTGGTTCAGCGGGTGGCGCCACTCGACCAGTGCGCCGGTGCCGGCGCAGTGGGCGGTGCTGGTGCTGACGCCGGCGCTGACGTTCGCGGTGGGGGTCGCCGTGGTGCGGTGGCGGGAGGAGCGCGAGCGGCTCATCGCCCTCGGCCGCGCCGCCGACCGCGCCACCTAGCGCGCCCCGCTCCGGCGCGCCCGGAGCGCCGCCCGCCTCCACCTGAGCAAGGCCCCCCACACGCCGCACTACCGCCTGGCGGCACGCCTTGATCATGAGGAGGGTTAGAAGGCGCCGGTGTAGAGGAGGCGGTTGGGGGAGCCGGTGCCGGGGCTGGTCACCACGCCGTTGGTGGCGTTGTCGACGATCGCCGCGTGCACCTGGGCGGCCGTCGCCGTCGGGTTGTTCGCCAGGTAGAGCGCCGCCGCGCCGGCCACGTGCGGCGTCGCCATCGACGTGCCGCTGATCGTGTTCGTCGCGGTGTTGTTCGTGTTCCAGGTCGACGTGATGTTGATGCCGGGCGCGAAGATGTCCACGCAGCTGCCGCGGTTGGCCCAGCTGGCCTTCTGGTCGGTGTTGTTGGTCGCCGAGACGGTGATCGCCGTCGGCACCCGCGCCGGCGACTGGGTGCACGCGTCCAGCGCGAACAGGCCCAGGAAGCCGTTGCCCGCCGCGATCGCGTAGCTGACGCCGGACGCGATCGAGTCCTGGACGGCCTCGTCGAGCGCGGGGTCGGCGCCGCCGCCGAGGCTCATGTTCGCCACCGCGGGCTCCTGCGCGTTGGCGGTGACCCACTCGATGCCGGCCACGACCTGCTCGGTGGTGCCGCTGCCGTCGCAGTCCAGCACCCGCACCGCGACGAGCCGCACCTCCTTGGCCACCCCGTACGCGGTGCCGCCGACCGTGCCGGCCACGTGCGTGCCGTGCCCGTGGCAGTCGTCGGCCGCGCCGCCGTCGATGGCGTCGAACCCGCTGCTGGCCCGCCCGCCGAAGTCGGCGTGCGTGGTGTGGATGCCGGTGTCCACGATATACGCCCGCACGTTCGACGCGGTCGTGTTGTAGGTGTACGACGAGCTGAGCGGCCGGTTCCGCTGGTCGATCCGGTCCAGGCCGTACGACGGCGGGTTGGTCTGGGTCGCGCTGACCCGGTGGATGACGTTCGGCTGGACGTACGCGACGGCGGGGTCGGCCGCGACGCGCCGCGCGCTGCGCTCCGACATGGTCGCCGAGAAGCCGCGCACGGTGTGCGTGAACGTCTTGCGCACCGTCGCCTGGTGCCGGCTGGCGACCGACCGCGCGGTGCCGGATTTGAGCACCACGATGTAGCTGTTGGGCACGACCTCCGCGCCGGGCGTGGCCCTGATCGTGCCTTCGGGCGCCGGGGCGGCGGCGGCCGCGGCGGGTACGCCGACCGTGGCGAGCAGCGCCGCGGCGGTGATCGCGGTGAAACGGTGGATTCGTGACATGTGTACCTCCCCACGCTCAATGGCCGACCCAGGGGTGTACTTTTGGTTTGGTCAGGATCAGCCGAAAAGACCAGCGTGAAACGGACGCTAACAGCCGCACCCACGGATGGGTAGGGGTTCGGCTAGGTTGGCGGATGTGGAGGTAAGCACCCTCGACGGCTATCGATCCGAACTGACCGGCTATTGCTACCGGATGCTGGGGTCCGCGTTCGAGGCCGAAGACGCCGCGCAGGAAACCCTGGTCCGCGCCTGGAAAGGCCTCGACCGCTTCGAGGGGCGGTCGCAGTTGCGCTCCTGGCTGTACCGGATCGCGACGAACGTCTGCCTCGACATGCTCGGCAGCGCCCAGCGCCGGGCGCGGCCGATGGATCTCGGTCCGGCCGGCAGCGGGCGGGCCGACCACCCCGGCGAGCCGCTGACGGAGAACGTCTGGCTCGGGCCGGTGCCGGACTCCCGCGTGCTGCCGGAGTCCGCCGACCCGGCCGAGCAGGCGGTGGCGCGCGAGACGATCCGCCTCGCCTTCGTGGCCGCGCTCCAGCACCTGCCGCCCCGCCAGCGCGCCGTGCTGATCCTGCGCGAGGTGCTGGCCTGGTCGGCCAACGAGGTCGCCGAGCTGCTCGACACCAGCGTGGCGTCGGTCAACAGCGCGCTGCAGCGGGCCCGGGCCACGATCGCCGCCAACGACCTGCGCGCCGAGCCGCTCCAGCCGCTCGACGAGGAGCAGAGCACGCTGCTCGCGCGATACGTCACGGCGTTCGAGGCGTACGACATGTCGGCGTTGACTACGCTGTTGCACGAGGACGCGACGCTGTCGATGCCGCCGCTGCCGCTGTGGCTGCGCGGCCGCGACGACATCCGCGACTGGATGCTCGGCACCGGCAGCGTCTGCCGGGGCGCCACGCTGGTCCCGACCATGGCGAACGGACTGCCCGCGTTCGCGGAGTACCACGCGGACGGCAGCCCGTGGGCGCTCATGGTGCTGGAGATCACCGACGGCAAGATCCGGGCGATCAACAACTTCCTCGACACCGAGCGCCTGTTCCCGCTGTTCGGCCTGCCTCTCAAGCTGGAGGTCGCGCCCGCCTGACGCCAGCGAACGGGTTCGGTTCCGGCACGACCGGGTATGCGATGCCCAGGACAGCCACTCACCCCCAAGGAGGCATGTCGTGGGTATCGGCACCAGCGTCTTCCTGCTCGCGGTCGGTGCGATCCTGACCTTCGCCCTGAACGCCAGCGTCGGCGGCCTCGACCTTGACGTCGTCGGCTGGATCCTGATGGGCGCCGGCGTGGTCGGCCTGGTCATGACCGCCCTGATCTGGGGCAACCGTCGCCGCGAGGTGGTCACCACCGAACCGGCCGAACCGGTCGAGTACCGCAGGGTGGAACAGCGCCGGGACGTGGGCCCGCCGCTGTAGCGAAGGGGTCGGCTGGAGCGACGCCAGCTCGGATCTGGGGGTACCCGAGGACGCTCCAGCCGACATCGGAAGGGCGCTCGGGACGTCCGTCGCGTTACTGCCCTCAGTCGAACATCTGTGCGAAGATGGTCGGCGTGATCCTGCACGCCGACCTCGACGCGTTCTACGCGTCGGTCGAGCAGCGCGACGATCCGGCGCTGCGCGGCCGGCCGGTCATCGTCGGCGGCGGCGTCGTGCTCGCGTGCAGCTACGAGGCCAAGGCGTGCGGGGTGCGCACGGCGATGGGCGGGCACCAGGCCCGCCGGCTGTGTCCGGCCGCCGTCGTGGTGCCGCCCCGCATGTCGGCGTACACCGCGGCG
The DNA here is from genome assembly GCA_037414955.1 of Actinomycetes bacterium KLBMP 9797. Classification (GTDB taxonomy): domain Bacteria; phylum Actinomycetota; class Actinomycetes; order Mycobacteriales; family Micromonosporaceae; genus Phytohabitans. The sequence goes on along the minus strand of JBBEWH010000055.1, from coordinate 3,895 downwards.
AGCAGAGCCGTCTTCGCGGTGTTCCGCGACGTCACACCGGTCGTCGAGGGGATCTCGATCGACGAGGCGTTCCTCGACGTGGCCGGGCTGTGGCGGCTCGGCAGCACGCCGATGGAGCTGGCCGCCCGGCTGCGGCGCGACGTGCGTGACCGGGTGGGTCTGCCGATCACGGTCGGCCTGGCGCGCACCAAGTTCCTCGCGAAGGTCGCCAGCGGCGTGGCGAAGCCGGACGGACTGCTGGCCGTGCCGCCCGGCGGCGAGCTGGCGTTCCTGCACCCGCTGCCGGTCGAGCGGCTGTGGGGCGTCGGCGCGGTCACCGCCGGCCGGCTGCGCGAGCGCGGCATCAACACCGTCGGGCACGTCGCCCGCATCGGCGAGGCCGCGCTGGTGTCGCTGGTCGGCCCCGGGGCCGGCCGCCACCTCTACGCGCTGGCGACCGGGCGGGACCCGCGGCCGGTACAGGTGGGGCGGCGACGGGGATCGATGGGTGCCCAGCACGCGCTGGGCCGCGCCCGGCGTACCCCCGAGGATCTTGACGCGGTGCTGGCCGGGCTGGTCGACCGGGTGGCGCGGCGGATGCGCCGCGCCGGCCGGGTCGGGCGGACCGTGACGCTGCGGCTGCGGTTCGCCGACTTCACCCGCGCGACCCGGTCGCACACGCTGGTGCGGGCGACCGCGCACACCCGGACGATCCTCGACGCCGCGCGCGGGCTGCTGGCGGCGGCCCTGCCGACGATCGAGCGGCGCGGCGTGACGCTGGTCGGGGTGGCGGTCGGCAACCTCGACGACGGCGACGCCGTGCAGCTGGAGCTGCCGTTCGACCGGTGGAGCGGCGAGGCGCTGGACGCGGCGCTGGACGCGGTGCGCGACCGGTACGGGTCCCGCGCCGTCACCCGCGGCACCCTCCTCGGCCGCGACCCCGGCGACTCCGTCCCCCTGCTCCCCGACTAGCCCTCCCCATGATCAAGGCGTGCCGCCCGGCGCGGGGACGGCGGGGGGGGGGGCGGGGGGAGGGGGGGGGGGGACCGACCCTCCCGCCGCCCTCCCGCGGGGCGGCACGCCTTGATCATGGGGGCGTGCAACGACGGGTGCGCGGATCTCGTTCTGAAGGGTGTGACCCCCTCCGAAGAGCGCGACTTCACGGCGTTCGTGCGGGCGTACGGTGACCGGCTGTTGCGGTTCGCGCGCCTGCTCGTGCCGGACGCCACCGAGGCCGAGGACGTGCTGCAGAACGCCCTGGTGCGGCTGGCGCGACACTGGCCGAAACGGCTCGAGTCGCCGGAAGCCTACGTACGCACCGCCCTGGTCAACCTCGTCAAGGACCGCGGCCGCCGGCGGCACCTGGTGCCGGTACCCGCGGATCCGGACACCGACCGGCCAGCCGCCGACGGCGACCACGCCGACGCGGTCGCCGCGCGTGCCCATCTCGACCAGGTGCTCGCGGCGTTGCCGCCGCGGCAGCGGGTGACCGTGGTGCTGCGCGTCATCGACGGCCTGAGCGAGGCCGAGACCGCGGCGCTCATGGGCTGCTCACCGGGCACCGTCAAGAGCAACCTGGCGCGCGGCCTGGACAAGGTCCGGGCCGCGCTGACCACCACCGTCACAGAGGAGCCGGCGCGATGACGAACCCACCGATTTTGGACGACCCCGGTGCGCTGCTGCGCGCGCTCGCGGCGGACGCCGCGCCGGCCGTACGCGCCCGGCCCGACCTGGCGGAGACGGTGCTCGCGCGCGCCCGCCGGCCCCGCCGGGTGCGGGCCGCGCTGGTCGCCGGCGGCGCGGGACTCGCCGTGGTCGGCGCGCTGGCGGCGCCGTCGCTGCTCGGCCGCGGCGACTACTACACCGTCACCCAGCCGAGCGCCAACATGGAATCGACGGTACGGGTCGGCGAGCGGGTCGTCTTCCACCGGGATCTGGCACCCGCGCGCGGCGACGTGGCCCGCGTCCGGCTGGTCCACGACGGCGTGGCGTTCGAGACCATGCTGCGGGTGGTGGGGCTGCCCGGCGACACCGTCGGCTGCCCGGCCGGCCCGACCGGCCGGTGCGCGGCCGTCGTGGTCAACGGCGCGCCGGTCCGCGAGCCCTATGTGGACGCCGAGACGCGGCCGTTCCCGGTCGGGGCGGTGCCGGCGGGACGGGTGTTCCTGCTCGGCGACAACCGGGCCGCCGCGGTCGACTCGCGCCTGGTCGGCCCGGTGCCGCTCGACGACCTGTCCGGGGTGGCGGTGCGGATCCGCGGCGGCTCGGGGGACACCCGGCCGGTACCCGGCGCGCCCGCGCACTCGGGGCCCGGCGACCGCGACAACGTCGACCCCGCCGCACCGGTACCCCCGGCCGAGGCCACCTCGCCGTCGTGATCGGGGCGCCCCTCAGGTAGGAAGAACGGCATGAGGGACGCCCTGATCACGGAGATCCTGCCGCCCGCGGTGGTGGCCGAGGAGGCGTTCGCCGACCCGCCCGGCGCCACGCTCTTCCCCGAGGAGGAGGCGCTGCTCACCCGGGCGGTGGCCAAGCGGCGCCAGGAGTTCACCACCGTCCGGCACTGCGCGCGGGCGGCGCTGCGCCGGCTGGGCGTACCCCCGGGTCCGATCCTGCCCGGCGAGCGCGGCGCGCCGCGGTGGCCGGCGGGCGTGGTGGGCAGCATGACGCACTGCGCGGGGTACCGGGCGGCCGCCCTCGCCCGCCACACCGACGTGGCCAGCGTGGGCATCGACGCCGAGCCCCACGAGCCGTTGCCGGACGGGGTGCTCGGCGCGGTGACCAGTGACGGGGAGCGGGCGATGCTGGGCCGCCTCGCGGCGGCGGCCCCCGGCGTGTGCTGGGACCGGCTGGTCTTCTGCGCGAAGGAGGCCGTGTACAAGACGTGGTACCCGCTGACCGGGCGCTGGCTGGACTTCGCGGAGGCGGAGGTCGACATCGACCCGGTGACGGCGACGTTCGCGGCGCGGCTGCTGGTGCCCGGCCCGGTGGTCGCCGGGCGGGAGTGGCGGGAGTTCCCGGGCCGGTACCTGGTCCGCGACGGCCTGATGCTCGCGACCATCACCCTTCCCGCCTAACCCATGATCAAGGCGTCCCTCACGTCATTAGAACGACTTGAGGGACGCCTTGATCATGGGTTTCGCCAGTGCCTAGGGGCGCCAGGCGGCGGTGGTCGCGGTCCGGGACCGCCACAGCGCCGCCGCGTCGGGCGACCAGCGCTCGCACAGCGCCAGCATCGCCTGGCACTGGGCGAGCATCGCGGCCCGCCGTTGGGCCCATGGTGGACGGTGGCCGTACCCGGCGAAGAACGCGTCGAGGGCGGGCACGTCGGCGGGGTGGTGCATCCGGATGATCCACTCGCACCAGGCCAGGTCCACGACCGGCGGGCCGGGCCGGGCCCACTCCCAGTCCACGACGGCGGTCACCGCGTACGTCTGGGGATCGTGCAGCGTGTTGTTGGGGCCGAAGTCGCCGTGGACCAACGCCTCGCCGGGGAAGACGTCGAGCGCGTGCACCTCGCGGAGCACGGTGCCGCAGGCGCGCAGCACCGGCTCGGCGTGGCCGGCGGCGAGCAACTCCTGACCGGGTACGCCCGGAACGCGTCCGGTGTGGACCGCACCGTCGTCGGACGCGAGCAGCGGTGGCACCGGCGCGAGCAGCGGTGGCACCGGCAGGCGGCCGCGCAGGGCGGCCAGCATCGCGACCTCGCGCGCCCGGCGCTCGCCGGCGTCCGGGCCCTGGTATCGCTTGACCACCACGGTGGCGTCGCCGCGAGTGTCGTTCGTATAGCCGTGTGGCAGCGGCTCCACGCCGCTCCTTCCCATGATCAAGGCGTCCTTCACGGCGCTCAGCGGTGGGGCACCCCCCGGATTTGTGCGCCCCAAACAGGGGGTGGGCCACCCGGGGGCCGCACGGG
>JBBEWH010000054.1:0-15607 GCA_037414955.1 Actinomycetes bacterium KLBMP 9797 | reverse complement strand
CTGCGACCGCGATGCCAGCGCCACGTACGCCCCCACCCCTCCCCCCCCCCCCCCACCGCTGAGGCCCGATGGTGCCGGTGCCGGTGCCGGTGCCGGTGCCGTGGTGGGGAGCGGTGTGCGCGGAGCCGAGCGGGCGTCGGCGCTGCCGCCGCGGAGGCGGGCGTTGGGCGTCGGGCGTTGGGCGTCGGGCGTGGGCGTCGGGCGTGGGCGTCGGGCGTTGGCGCCGGCCGTTGGCGCCGATCAAGGAGATCCCCGCCGATCAAGGGCTTGGGCACGCGGATCAGTGATCGAATCACGTGCCCGAGCCCTTGATCGGCGGGGAAGGGGCGTGATCATGGCTGGTTGTAGGTGGGGGAGCGTTCCTGGGTGGACAGGGCCGCGATCTCGTCCATGATTTCGTCGGTGACGCGGCGGCGGGCCGCCGCCGAATCCGCGTCGCCGTACTCGGGGCCGAAGACCAGCGGCGCGCCGAAGCGCACGGTCACCCGGTGGATCCGGGGCAGCCGGGAGCCGACCGGCTGGATCTTCTCGGTGCCGGCCAGCGCCACCGGCACCACCGGCGCCCGCGCGGTGAGCGCCAGCCACCCCACGCCGGTACGCCCGCGGTAGAGCCGCCCGTCGCGGGAGCGGGTGCCCTCGGGGTAGATGCCGAAGGCGCCGCCGGCGTCCAGCACCCGCAGCGCCGCGTCCAGCGACGCCTGCGCCGCGCGGTGGGCGCCGCGCCGCACGGGGACCGCCCCCAGCGCGCCGAACAGGGCGCGGGTGTGCCACTTGTCGAAGTACTCCGCCTTGGCCAGGAACGCCACCGGGCGCGGCGCCGCCATCGGGATCACCCAGCTGTCGATAAAGGACAGGTGGTTGCTGGCCAGGATGACCGGCCCGCGCCGGGGTACGTGGTGGCGCCCTTCGACGACCGGCCGGTAGACGAGCCGGGCGAGTGGTGCCAGCAGGGCGTGGGTGATCACGGGGACCATGCCCGGAACTATAGCGACCGAACGGTCGGATGCTATAGGTTCGGGCGGTGAGTCCGCGTAGATCCGTGATCGACACCGGCCAAACACACGCGGCGATCGTGGCGCGCGGCGTCGAGGTCGCCTCCGTCGCGGGCCTGGACGGGCTCACGATCGGTCGCCTCGCCGCTGACCTGGGCATGAGCAAGTCGGGACTGCTAGGGCACTTCGGCTCGAAGGAGGCCCTGCAACTGGAGGTGGTCGACGCGGCCGCCGCCATCTTCACCCGCGAGGTCCCCGACCGCGCCACCCACCGCGCCGTGGACCGCGCTGCCGACGGCCCTGGCCTGGCGCGCCTGCGGGCGATCTGTGCCGCCTGGGTGTCCTACCTGGAGCGTCCGGTCTTCCCGGGCGGATGCTTCTTCATGGCGGCGGTCAGCGAGTACGACGACCGGCCCGGCCGGGTGCGGGACGCGATCGCCGGACTGGCCGCGCTGTGGGAGCGGGACCTGCGCCTGCGGGTCCGGGCCGCGGTGCGCGCCGGCGAGCTGCCCGCCGACACCGATCCCGAGCAGGTCGTCTTCGAGCTCGCCGGGATCATGACCGCCCTGAACTACGCCCTCCGCCTGCGCCGTGACCCGGCCGCCGTCGCCCGTGCCGAGCGCGCGATCGCCCGCCTCCTCACTCCCATGATCAGGGCGTCCTTCACGTAGCTAGAACGACGTGAAGGACGCCCTGATCATGGGGAGTCGTCGGAGGGGGGTGGAGCGGGGGGTTCGGCGGGGCGGAGGCGTTGCCAGAGCAGGAAGATCAGGCCGACCAGGAGCATGCCGGCCCCGGCCCACAGGTTGATGCGTACCCCTTCCGCTTTGTCGATCTCAGCCCGCGTGTCGAAGAGGCCGACGGCGCCGACGATGAGGCCGTACGCGACGAACAGCCCGCCGATCACCCGGCGGACGTCGAACAGTCGCGCGGCGGCCGACCGCCGCTCCTGCTCCTGGTCCTGCTCCTGCTCCTGCTCCGACGATGATGACGACGACGATGATGACGAAGTCATCGAGACCTCCTAGAAGATCGGGATGTACAGCAGCACCGCGAGCACGACGGCGATCGCGCCGAGCAGCGCCGGCGAGCGGTACCAGGCCAGGCCGGACGAGCCGGACAGGTCGGGGGACAGCCCGTGCACGAGCCCGCGCAGGTCGTCGTCGCGTTTCGGCCGGGTCAGCGGGGTCAGCGCCACGGCGACGATCACCACCAGGACGAACGCGATGCCGGCGCCCCAGAAGCTCTGCTCCAGGTCGGAGTTGAAGTCCAGCGCGCCGCCCTGGTAGAGCAGGTACGTGAGCACCGCGCCGACGGTGCCGGTCAGCAGCGACCAGAAGCCGGCCCAGGCGCTCATCCGCCGCCAGAACATGCCGATGATGAACGTGGCGAACAGCGGCGCGTTGAACATCGAGAACAGCGCCTGGATGTAGTTCATGATGTTGCTGAACCCGGCGGCGATGAACGCGGTGCCGATGCCGAGCAGCACCCCGGCCACCGTGGCGAGGCGCCCGACGCGCAGGTAGTAGTCGTCGGAGCGGGCGGGCCGCACGTACGCCTGCCAGATGTCGTACGTGAACACGGTGTTGAAGCCGCTGACGTTGGCCGCCATGCCGGCCATGAACGACGCGACCAGGCCGGTGACCGCGATGCCGAGCACGCCGTTGGGCAGCAGGTCGTTCATCAGCAGCGGGATCGCGTTGTTGTACTGCAGATCCCCGGACTCGGCGCCGAGCCCGGGGATCGTCACCAGCGCCACCAGGCCGGGGATGACGGTCACGACCGGGATGAACAGCTTCGGGAACGCGGCGATGATGGGCGTGAGGCGGGCCGCGTTCGTCGAGCGGGCGGACAGGGCGCGCTGCACCTCGGCGAAGTTCGTCGTCCAGTACCCGAACGACAGCACGAAGCCGAGCCCGAACGCGATGCCGATCCAGTTGGCGCCCAGCGGGTTGTCGGTGCCGGCGGTGTGCGACCAGGTGTGCAGGCCGGCGTCGCCGAGCGGGCCGTCCCGCACCGCGTCCATCAGCCCGTCGACGCCGCCCACCTTCACCAGACCCAGCACGGTGATCGGCACCAGGCCGGCGAGGATGACGAAGAACTGCAGCACCTCGTTGTAGATGGCCGAGGACAGCCCGCCGACGGTGATGTAGGCCAGCACCACGAACGCGCCGAGCACGATGGACGTCCACAGTGGCCAGCCGAGCAGCGCCTGGGTGACCAGGGCGAGGGCGTACAGGTTGACGCCGGCGATGAGCACCTGCGCGACCGCGAACGTCAGCGCGTTGAGCAGGTGGGTGGGGCGGTTGAAGCGCAGCCGCAGGTACTCCGGGACGCTGCGCACCTTCGACCCGTAGTAGAACGGCATCATCACGATGCCGAGGAACACCATGGCCGGCACCGCGCCGATCCAGTAGTAGTGGACGGTCATCGCCCCGTACTGGGCGCCGTTCGCGGCCATCCCGATGATCTCGAGCGCGCCCAGGTTGGCGGACACGAACGCCAGCCCGGTCACCCACGCCGGCAGCGACCGTCCGGAGAGGAAGAAGTCGACGCTGGTGCGGATCGCCCGTCTGGCCGCGAAACCGACGCCCAGGACCGTGACGAAGTACATGCCGAGCAGCAGGTAGTCCACCGCGTCCAGTCGCAATCGCACCCGGCCGTCTTTACCCGTCCTCGATCACCCCCACACCCCACGTGAGGCGGGGCGTTACGGTGGCGATATGACCAGCGCGCGCTCGGCGTTCGCCGACCCGGACCGGCTGCCGCCGGAGATCCACGCGGTGCTCGTCGCCGCCCTCGACCGGATGGCCGCCGACCCGGCCATCCAGCGGGTCCGCCGGGTCGCGGCGGAGGCCCTCGACCCACGTCCCGGCCAGCGGCTGCTCGACGTCGGCTCCGGCGCGGGCGAGGTCGCGCGCCAGCTCGCCGCGCGGGTCGCCCCCGACGGCGACGTCGTCGCCGTCGACCTCTCCGCGACCACGGTCGCGCTGGCCGCGGGGCGGCACGACGGCAGCCGGGTACGCTACGCGACCGGCGACGTCGCCGCGCTCGACTTCCCCGACGCCACCTTCGACGGGGTACGCGCCGAGCGCGTCCTGCAGCACGTCGCCGACCCGGACGCGGCGGTGGCCGAGCTCGCGCGGGTCACCCGCGCCGGCGGCCGGGTCTGCCTCGTCGACACCGACTGGGAGTCGATCGCCGTCGACGGGTTGCCCTCAGACCTGGTGACCCGGGTACGCGAGGCGGCGTTCAGCGCGGTTCCGGGGCACCACGCGGACATGGGCCGCACGTTGCGGCGCCGCCAGGTGCGGGCCGGGCTGGCGCCGGTCGGGTGCGAACCGGTGCCGCTGTGCTTCACCACGCCGGAGGCGGCGAGCGCGGTGATCCCGCTGTTCAACCGGGACGTGCCGCGCGACGTGGGCATGCTGCCGCCGGAGCTGTGGGACCCGTGGTTCGCCGCGGTCGAGGCGGCCGCCGCCCGCGACGAGTTCCTCGCCGTCCTGACCATCTGGGTGGCCACCGCCATCCGCCCCCTCCCATGATCAAGGCGGCGTAGCCGGCGTGGCCGGAACGGTTGGGGTGGTAGGACTCGCTGATCGGGTTGGACGTGCCGTTGATCCCCACGACGGCCTCGCAGACTCACGTCGTTCTAACGACGTGAGGGACGCCTTGATCATGGGGTTAACGCAGGGCGGTCTGGACCAAGGCGGCGTAGCCGGCGTGGCCGGAACGGTTGGGGTGGTAGGACTCGCTGATCGGGTTGGACGTGCCGTTGATCCACTCGACGTCGTCGCAGACGGCGTGCCCGGTGAACGGCCCGCGGGCGTCGACGAAGGCGAAGCCGTGCGCGCCCGCCCGGCCGGCGATCGTGGTGGCGAGCAGGTTCGCGGCCGCGTTGAGCTCGGCCTGCTCGCCGGGGGAGATGCGGGCGATGAGGTTGCACTCCTCGCCGTTGAACAGCCGCGGGTACCCGACGACCACCACCCGGGCGCTGGGGGCGAGCGCCCGGATCCGGTCGTAGAGCCCGTCGAGCCGGCCCGGCAGCACGGTGCGGATCTTGTTCTCCGCGCTGTCGATCTCGGCCCAGCAGGTGTAGGGCCACGGCTTGGCGCACTGCGTGATGACGGACGCCCAGCTGATGTCGTTGCCGCCGACCGACAGCGACACGTAGCTGGTCGCGGCGCTGAGCCCGCCCAGCTGTCCGTTGAGGACACCGGAGACGGTGGCGCCGGAGCAGGCGGCGAACGTGAGGGTCGCGCCGAGCGCGCTGGCGACGCGCACCGGGTAGGCGTGCGGCGAGCGCTGGCAGGACCCGCTGTCCGCGTAGTACTCGCGGGTGCCGGTGCCGGAGATGTAGGAGTCGCCGAGGGCGACGTACCCGGGGTGCGGCGGCGTGCGCGGGGGCGGCGACCCCGAGCGCGGCGGCGAGGGTGGCCGCCAGAAGTAGGGCACGGTGGCGAAGGGACACTTGTGGCCTCCCCAGATCGGAGATCGTGGATCTCATGGTGACGGGAAGATCCGGACCTGGGAAGACATTGCGAAGAAATCCTTCGAAACGGGTACGTGAACCCCGCCGGGACACTCCCGCCCCGTCGTGATGTGCCGTCGCCCCTTCATGATCAAGGCGTCCCTGTAGTCGCTCTAACGACGTGAGGGACGCCCTGATCACGAGGAGGGTGCGCGGGCACTCCATCAAAGATTGTCACTATACTGACACCCTGGGTGTCGAGGGCAGTCAAAGGGGAGTGCCGTGGCGACGTACCGGTTGAAGGAGGTCGCGGCCGACGAGCTGATCGTCGAGGCGACGCGCGTGGTGAGCGACGGGGCGAACATCTACTTCGAGGACTATGTGGACGGCTCCTGGCGGGTGACGCTGTCGCTGCCGGCCGAGACCGTGGAACGCATCCGCCTCTCCGACGGCGAAAGCCAGTGGTTCAGCATCCGCCCGCAACCCGTCACCGAGTAACGAGGGGCTCAACGAGCGGCTCAGGGGAGGGGCAAGAACTCGGGGTGGGGGTGGTGGAGGAAGTCGTGGTGGGAGATGTCCCAGCCGTAGGCGCCGGCGCGGCCGAACACCAGGACGTCGCCGACCTGGAGGCGGTCCACGACCTGGCCGCGGGTGAGCACGTCGCGGGGCGTGCACAGCTCGCCGGCGGCGTCCACCTCGACGCCCTCGACGGACGGGCGGGGGAACGGGTACTCCCATGATGGCCGCGGCAGGACGGTGAACGGGTGGCTGTAGCCCCAGGCGGCCGGCAGCCGGAAGTGGTGGGTGCCGCCGCGCAGCACGGCGAACCACCGCCCGTGGGCCCGTTTCAGGTCGAGCACCTCGGCGGCGTACCAGCCGGCGTCGGCGGCCAGGTAGCGGCCCGGCTCGAACACCAGCCGGACCCCGTCGGGCACGCGCGTCGCCGATAGCGGGGACAGGTCGAGCGCGTCCGGGGACGTGTAGGAGACGCCGAAGCCGCCGCCGACGTTCACGTACGCCACGCGGACACCCAGGCGCTGTCCCGCCGACAGCGACCACGCGAGCGCGTTCGCCACGAAGGCGGCGTGCGCCGCCCCGTCCAGGTTGTTGGAGACGGCGTGCAGGTGGAAGCCGATCAGCCGCACGTGTGGCAGGGTCGCGGCGAGCGCCACCGCGTCCGGCAGTCCCGCCTCCTCGATGCCGAACGGTGTGGGCGTACCCGTCATCTGGTGGCTGCCGGTGAGGCCGCCGCCGAGCCGGTTGACCCGGAGCGCGACGCGCACCGGGCCGCGCGCGACGAGCGCGAGCCGGCGCAGCTCCAGCGCGCTCTCCACGTGGACCACGGCGTTCGCCGCCGCGGCGGCGGCCAGCGCGGCGTCGGTCTTGGCCGGTCCGCCGAACGCGATCTCGCGCGCCCCGGCCGCGACGGCGAGGGCCAGCTCGCCGGCGGAGGCCACCTCCAGGCCGTCGCACACGCCGGCGAGCGCCCGCACCACGGACGGGTGGCCGTTGGCCTTGACCGCGTACAGCAGCCCGGCGCCGGCCGGCAGCGCCGCCCGCACGGCGGCGGCGCGCTCGCGCAGCGCGGCGAGGTCGTAGACGTACGCGCACACCGGCCGCGCGGCGCCGGCCAGCGCGGCCCGCACCCGGTCAGGGATCATGCAACGGATTGTGTACCGGCAGGTATACGTCGCCGGAGCCGACCAGCCGCATCCGCACGAGTGCCTTGTGCGGCACCAACGGCGCGGTGAACGCGGCGTGGTCGGCGGCGGCCGCGGCGGCGGTGGCCGGATCGGCGCGCAGCGGCTCGTACGCCTCGTCGACCACCTCGCGCACCGCCCGCCAGGCCGCCGCCTCGTCCAGCCCGTGCGACGCGCCGAGACCGATCACCAGCTCGCCCAGGTGCGCCTGCAACGCCGTGTAGCCGAGCTTGGCCCGCATCACCCCGGGATCGTCGGTGCCGACCACCGACCCGGGCCACAGGTCCAGCCGGACGCCGGCGGCCGCCAGCCGCGGCCGGTGGATGCGCAGCCCGGCCAGGTCGCGCAGCACCAGCCGGTGCGGCACGCCGCGCACGAACGTCGGCAGGCAGTTCTGCAGGTGGGCTTCGAGGGCGATGCCGTACCGGGTGGCCAGGCGCAGCAACGGCGGCAGCAGCAGCCGGGCGTACCCCCTCAGGAACGCCAGCGGCCCGCCGCCGTGGTCGTCGACCAGGCCCCCGACGAGCAGGGGGAGCGCGGTGCCCGGCACCACCCGCTCGCCAGCCGCGAGCCGGCCGGTCAGGCCGGCGCGGATGATCGCGGACGCGTCGCGGCCACTGCCGGCCGGCACCGCGGCGCCGCCGGTCTCGGCCAGCAACGCCACCCGGGCCTCCGCGGCCAGCAGATTCTCGAGTACGCCGGACAGCGCCGGACCGTTGCGGGTGCTCGCGACCGAAATCGTCCGCCGGGTCGAGGTGACCTGGATGTCCAGCGACACCTTCAGGTAGCGGCGCTGCCCGTCCGCGCCGGGCGGCAGCAGCAGCGTGCGCAGCGCGGCCGTCGGCGCGGCCGGCAGCTCGGCGTCGAGCACCCGCAGGTCGCGGTAGCGGCGGCGCAGCACCGCGTCCCGCTGCCACGCGTGCACCGGCTGCAGGACGTGGCCGGGCGGGGGCGCGGGCAGATGCGGGTACGCGGTGGCGAGCACCGCACCGAGGTCGTCGCCGGTGTGCAGGGCGCGCGGCACGGCCACGAACCCGATCCGGGTCCAGCCGGCCTCCAGGTCGTGGGCGAGCACGTCGTCGACGTCCCAGCCCAACCGGGTACGCCCGCAGGGGTGCAGGTTGTGCCCGTCGACCGCGAGCCGCTCCGCCGCGAGGGCCTCGGCGTCCGGCCCGTCGCCGGGTTTCTCGGGTGGCCGCCGGGCGTACGCGATGGCGAGGTTGACCACGGCGTCGCTGAGCTCGGCCGCGAGCTGGTGCTGGCGCAGGGCCGGGGGGAGCAGCTCGACCGGGTCGGCCGCCGGCACCGCGTCGAACTCGACGCGGTCGAAGGCGTGCCGCCGGCCCTGGCCGGCGTGCCGCGCGCGGGCGTCGCCGATGTCCTCCCGGCACAGCGCGCCCAGCAGCCGCCGGCCCACGGTCTGCGCGGCGCGGGGGAGCGCGGCCCGGAACGGCTCGACGAGGTGCGGAGCCAGCACCGCGAGGTGGGCCTCAGCCGGCGCGGCCGTCTTCGTGTTGCTCACCGTTTACCTGTCATCGGGTTGGGGAGGTAAGCCCACACGTCCGTGAGCGGGTCGGCCGCGAGACGCATCGCGGTGGTCGCCTTGACCGGCAGCGTATCGCGGAACAGGACGCCGCTGCCCAAAGCGCTCTTCGTGATCATCGCCACGGTGTCCCAATGCGCTTGCTCCTCCCCGAGCCGGTTGATCTGTTCGGCGAGGACGCCGCTGACGGCGGCGGCGAGCAGCTTGGTGCGCAGCTCCTCGGGGTCGTCGGTGGCCAGGTCGCCGTGCAGGGGCGGCGGGTCGATGCCGCGGGCGCGCAGCCGGGCCGGGCTGAGCCGCACGCCGCCGACGTCCCGGTAGATCACTCGGGTGGGCCGCTGGTTCTCCAGGACGACGAGGGTGTTCTGGCCGTGCGCTTCCAGGGCGACGCCCAGGTCCAACAGGGTCAGCAGCGGTGTCATCAGGACGTCGACGAGCCGCGCGAAGTGCTCGCGGGGGAGGGCGAGCGCGGCCAGCGGTACCGCGGTCTCTCCCTGGCGGAGGCGCGGGGCGCGGCGCCGCACGTAGGCCAGGCCGCGGCTCGGCGCGCCGTCCACCAGGATGGCGCCGGCGCGGTCCTCGACCAGGATCTCCAACCCGGGTGGCGCGATCCGTGCGAGGAAGGCGGACACGGCGGGGCCGTTGCGCACGGCGGCCGGCGAGACGGTACGCACGGCGGACGTCATCTGTACGTCGACGGCGGTCTTCAGGTGATAGTCCCGGACCGCCAGCGTGCGCAGCGACATCAGGGGGCGGGCGGGGGTGGTCGCGGTCGCCCGCAGCCAGGGGTGTTCCGCGGTGGCGCGTGCGTACTGCCAGGGGTGCATGACGAGCCGGGGCGGGGCGTCGCCCAGCCAGCGGTCTGCGGGCACGTCGACGAGCGGGAGGTCCACGGTGGGGCGGTGCTCGGGGGCGTAGGCGAGCACCTCCAGAGTGGACATGCCGAGCCGGGTGCGGCAGCACGGGTGCAGCGGGTGCCCGTCGACGACGCTCTGCTCGACGTCGACGAGGTCCTCTCCCGCGTTCCTGTTCCCCTTCCCCTTCCCCTTCCTCGGCGTGTTGGCGCGGGCGAGGGCGAGGTTGGCGACGCTGTTGGCCAGCTCCCGCTGGAGCGCGGTGGTGTCGGCCGGGAGCGTGGCGAGCAGGGCCACCGGATCGGTGACGCGCGTGATCGCCAGGTTCTCCGGGTCCGTGACGCGCGTGATCGCCAGGTTCTCCGGGGCCCGCGCGTACGGCTCGGCGGCGTCGGCGGGGCCGGTGAGGGTCGCGCCGCCGGCGAGCGTGACGGTCAGGCTGCCACCGTGCCGGTGCTGTCCGGTGATGCCGGGGAGCGGCTCACGGGCGAACGCGCCCCACAACCGGGCCAGGATCGCGGCGCGGGCACCCGGAAGAGCCCGGCGATAGGGCTCCACCAGGTCTGGCCGGTGCCGCCGCAGCACCGCCAGCGTCTCGTCCGGGTCCGGTGCCGCCGTCTCCGCGCTCATCCCGGACAGTCTAGCTTCCTAGGATGCGTTACGGGGTGTGGGTGTGCTCTCAACGGCGTCATCAACACCGGGGGAAGGGAAGGGAAGGGAAGGGACTCGGCCGCGACGGCGCACAGCAACCAAGGGGAGTCAGGGTCCGACGAGCTGCGGCACGTGATGGGCCGGCTCAACGCGACGCTGCGGCACGCCCTCGCACAGGCTGCCCCGCGCGAGATCCGACCACCTGGTGTGCTGGATCGGTGTGGTCTGGCGGCGGGCCGGGGGCATGGGGTGCCCTGTGTGTGGTGGGCTGGGCGATCGGGCCAGGATGGCTGCGGCGTCTGTCGGCCGGGGGACCTTCGGTGTGAAACGGGCAAGAACGCTGGTGTTCGCTGGCCGGGTTGGCGGTGGTGGGTGGGTGCGCCGGCCCGGTGACGTGGATCTAGTCGAGTTAGGGCGAAATAGCGACCCTAACTCGACTAGATCCACATCGTGGCTAGTCGCAGTGTTCGTAGATCAAGCCCACCGCCTCGCCCGGACGCCGGTTCGGTGCGACGCGACTGGCGCGACAGTGGTCGATCAAGGAGATCCGCGCCGATCAAGGACTTGGGCACCCGGTTCGGAGATCCTCGCCTATTACGACCTGGACAAGGAGGGGGAGCGGCTGTCGGTCGGGCAGGGCCTGATCGAGCGGCTGCGCACCCAGGACATCCTGCGGCGGGTGCTGCCGCCACCGCCGGGCCGGGTCGTCGACGTGGGTGGCGCCACCGGCGTGTACGCGACCTGGCTGCGCGATCTCGGATACGACGTGCGGCTGGTCGACCCGGTACCCCGGCATGTTGACGCGGCCCGGCGGTCCGGCGTGGACGCGGTGCTCGGTGACGCGCGTGCCCTCGCCGAGCCGGACGGGTCGGCGGACGCGGTGCTGCTGATGGGCCCGCTCTACCACTTGCTCGGGCGGGACGAGCGGCTGGCGGCGCTGCGGGAGGCGGCCCGGGTAGCGCGTCCGGGCGGCGTGGTGGTGGCGACGGCGATCAGTCGGTTCGCGTCGCTGCACGCCGGGCTCGCCGACGGCACTCTCGCCGACCCGGTCTTCGCGGCGATCGTGGCCGGGGACTTGGCGGACGGCGTGCACCGTACGCCGGATCCGCGCTACTTCACGACGGCGTACCTGCATCACCCCGACGAGTTGGGCGAGGAGGCGCGGGCGGCTGGCCTGTCCGGTGTCCGGGTGCTGGCCGTCGAGGGCGTCGGTGGGTGGGTGGTGGGCCCGGTGACCGCGGCGCTCGCCGACGACGGGGTCCGGGAGGTGGTGCTGGGCCTGATGCGGCGGGTCGAAGCGGAACCGTCCATCGTGGGCGCCAGCGCCCACCTCCTCGTCCACGCCACACCCAGTATTCCAGCTTCCTAGGACGCCTTACAGGGTGTGCCCGGTGGCACACATACGCGATAGGGGAGTACCTCAAAAAACGCCGCGACGCGACAAGTCCTTCACGATCAAGGCGTCCCTCACGTTGCTCTAACTACGTGAGGGACGCCTTGATCATGGTGGAGCTAGGGTCAGCGGCCGCGGTGGCGGCGGATCCAGATGCCGACGAACCCGAGCAGGACGAACAGCAGCATCATGTAGATCAGGGCTTTGAACAGCACCGACTCACTGTCGCACACCGGGCCGTTGGACACGCCTCATGATCAAGGCGTCCCGGTAGCCGTTAGTACTACTTGAGGGACGCCTTGATCATGGTGGGGGTGCAGTAGCATGCGGCCGCGTGGAGGAACCCGTACGGCTCGCGGTTGATCTCGGTACGACGCACACCGTCGCGGTGGTGCGCCGCGGGACGCAACCGCCGCGCGCATTGTTGTTTGACGGTACGCCGTTGCTGCCCTCGGGCGTGTTCGTCGACCTGACCGGGGTCCCGCACACCGGGCGGGACGGGCAGCGGCTGGGCGCGAGCGATCCGCAGCGGTTCGAGCCGCATCCGAAGCGCCGGGTCGACGAGGGCACGGTGCTGCTGGGTGAGCTCGAGGTGCCGGTGGAGGTGTTGCTGGCGGCGACGCTGCGCCGGGTGGCCGAGGAGGCCCGGCTGGCGGGGGTGGATCCGGCCGGCGGCACGGTGTTGACGTGTCCGGCGGACTGGGGGCAGCCGCGCCGGGCGGTGTTGCGGGCGGCGGCGTGGCGGGCGGGCCTGGGTGAGGTGCGGCTGCTGGACGAGCCGATCGCGGCGGCGACGTACTGCGTGGAGGTGTTGGGTCAGCGGGTGGCGCCGGGGCAGTGCCTGGGGGTGTTCGACTTCGGTGGCGGCACCTTCGACGTGGCGGTGGTGCGCCGGGAGCCGGACGGGTTGCGGGTGTTGGCGACCGGTGGCCTGGACGACCTGGGCGGGCTGGATGTGGACAGCGCGCTGGTGGCGCATCTGGGGCAGCTGGTGGCGGTGGGTGACGCCGAGTTGTGGCGGCGGTTGTCGGAGCCGGCGGATGCGGGGCAGCGCCGGGATCGGCAGGCGTTCTGGGCGGAGGTGCGGGCGGCGAAGGAGATGCTGTCCCGGACGAGTGTGGCGCCGGTGGCGGTGCCGGGGCGGCCGGAGCCGATGCATCTGACCCGTGAGGAGTTGGAGCGGGTGGCGGGTCCGCTGGTGGCCCGGGCGGTGGATGAGACGCGCCGGGTGTGGCAGCGGGCGGAGCTGGCGCCGGCGGGGTTGCTGCTGGTGGGTGGGGCGTCGCGGATGCCGTTGGTGGCGAGCCGTTTGCACGCGCGGTTGGGGGTGGCGCCGGCGGTGCCGGAGCAGCCGGAGTTGCCGGTGGCGTTCGGCGCGCTGCTGGCGCCCGTGCGGCCCGGTCCACCGCTGGCGCCTACGCCGCCGCCGGTGGCGGGACCAACGCGTCCGGTGCGCGCGGTGGGCGTACCCCCGAAGAAGGCCGGGAAGCGCAAGGTGCGGGCGGCGCTGGTGTCGGCGTTGGTTTTTCTGCTCGTGGGCGGTCTGGTGACGGGGGCGGTGACGGGCGGTCGGTGGCTGATGGAGAAGTGGGACGGCAGTCTCAACATCGGCGCCGGTAACGGCGGCGACCGTCCGTTGCGGACGGTCCATACCGCGCAGCTGTCGCGGGACGGCGCGAGCGCCGTCGTGGTGGCGGGGGAGCGGGTGGTGTACGCGGTGGCGGGTGGCGGGTCGACGGAGGTGACCGCGGTGCCGGCGGCGGGTGGTGCTCCGGCGTGGACGGTGAATGTGCCGGTGGAGCCGAGTGAGGTGCGGTTGACGTCGGTGGCGGATCTGATCGTGCTGGACGCGAAGGATTCGGCGACGGACCGGGGCGCGACGGTGCGGGTGGTGCTGAACGCGGCCGACGGGAAGCAGTTGTGGAAGAAGGCGTGGGAGAAGCGCACCGACGTGGTGTATCTGGGCACCCAGGCGATCGTGGAGGTGCGGGACACGTTCACGGCGAACGCGGTGCTGCGGGTGGAGCTGCGCACGGGTAAGGAGTTGTGGAAGCGCACGGGTGACGACGACTCGTTGTCGGGTGAGGCGCACCGGATCGAGCCGCAGCGGCGGTGGCCGTCGGAGGGCCCGGCGGGGGTTTTGCCGCTGGTGGGCGGGGCGTTGGGGGACGCGCTGGTGGCGGGTGTGGACACGGTGGTGGAGCTGAACGCGGACGACGGCAAGGGGTATCTGTTGGATGCCCGCACCGGTCGGGCGAAGGCGAGTGGGAGCCTGCCGTTGCGGGACGAGGAGTGGACCGTCTACGGAGGACTCGTCGTCGGGTTGCAGGATCTGGATGTGACCGGTGGGCGGGCGGTGCTGGCGGGGTACAAGTTGCCGGGGTTCGGTCGGGCGTGGACGGTGCCGTTGACGCAGGGGTTGACGGTGGAGCGGGTGAAGCCGTGCGGTCCGCACCTGGTGTGTATGGCGGTGGAGAACCGGCAGGACGACGAGACGGTGGCGGTGGACGTCCGGTCGGGCAAGGTGGCGTGGCGGCTGCCGGTGGATATGGATGAGACGTGGTATCCGACGGCGGACGGTCTGGTGTTCGGGGATGCGCCGTTCGACTCGGTGGACGACGGGCGGGTGTTGCGTGTGGCGGATGGCAAGGAGGTGCGGCGGCTGCCGGATTCGGGTCTGGTGTTGGCGGTGCGGGGTGGCCGGATGGTGTTGATGGGCACCCGGGTGGCGGGGTCCGATGTGGTCGTTCAGTTGTATGTGGACGCGGTGGGTGCCGATCAGGCCACCCGGGCGGTGGATGTGGGTGGGGAGGCGCCGGATCAGGTGTCGTTGGCGGGGGATGTGGTCGCCGCGGTGACGGGGGACCGGCGGGTGTTGGTACTTCGGGCCGGTTGAGTGTGGCGTGTTCCTTTTGTGCGGCGTCTTCGAAGGAATTTCACAGGTTTCCGCGCAGCCTTTCCGAGGTGGCGGTCGTCTAGTCATCAGGGAGCGACGACACCGAGGAGATTTCCAGATGACGACGACGTTGCCGGCTGTTCAACTGCGGCACCCGGGTACGCCGATGACGGATGAGCAGCGTGCGCAGTTCGAGCGCGACGGGTACCTGATCGTGCCGGGTGTGTTGGACGCCGGTGAGGTGGCGCACTACGCGGCGGCGATCGACCGGGTGTATGCGCAGCACGCGCCGGACGGTGGTGCGCTGCATCTGTTGAACGCGGTCGGTAGCTGCCCGGATTTGGCGCCGCTGATCGATCACCCGAAGGTGTTCGGTCTGGTGTGGTCGATGCTTGGTTGGAACGTCCACATTTACCACTCGCATTTGGACGTTCATCCGACTGTGCCGGTGGAGCGTAAGTTCCGGTTCGAGTGGCATCAGGACGGCGGTCGGCAGAACCGGGAGTTGGAGACGGATCCGCGGCCGCGGCTGTCGGTGAAGTTCGCGTACTGGTTGTCGGATGTGTCGGTGCCGGGGCGTGGCAACTTCAAGGTGGTGCCGGGTAGCCACCTCACGAACTGGATCCAGGGTCCGCCGCGCCGGGATGTGCCGTGGCCGGACCCGGAGGGCGCGATCGAGGTGACGGCGAACCCGGGTGATGTGGTGTTCTTCGACCGGCGGATCTGGCACGCGCGTTCGGACAACAATTCGCCGGTGACCCGGAAGGCGGTGTTCTTCGGGTACACGTACCGGTGGATCCAGCAGCGGGAGGTGCTCACCGCGGATCTGCCGGATCTGAACCCGGTGCAGCAGCAGTTGCTGGGTCTGTTGGGTGCGACGGATGGCGATCACGCGTGGGGTCACGCGCCGCACGGGGTGCCGTTGTATTCGTTGCTGCGGGAGACCGGCAACCTGAACCCGGGGTTCGCGCCGTTGAAGCCGTAGCCGCCCGCGCTAGTTGACATAATGTACATTATCGAACAGTTTTCCTGACCATGATCAAGGCGTGGCGCCCCGCGGTCGAGCGGGGGGGGGGGGGGCGGGGGGTGGGAGGGGGGGGAGGGGTT
>JBBEWH010000053.1:0-19464 GCA_037414955.1 Actinomycetes bacterium KLBMP 9797 | reverse complement strand
TTGGCCTCACCTGCAAACAGGCTCCCCACCGGCGTTAAGCGGGGGGTGTGGGACGCCTTGATCATGGAGCGGTGGGTATTGTGTCCGCTTTGCCGGTGGTTTGATAGCCACGACTGGTTCCTCGATCCACGGCGAGGTTGGATGAAGATCGAGATTGGGTACGCCGTGCCGGCCGACGTGCCGCGGTTGCTGGAGATCCGGCACGCGGCGTTCGCCGCGCAGGCGCCGGCCGTGTACCCGCCGGAGCAGGTGGCGACGCTGCTCACCGACATCGACCCGGACGAGTTGCGCCGGATGGCGGCGGCGCGGCAGCTGTTCGTGGCGCGTGTCGACGGTGTGCTGGTGGGGTGCGCGGGCTGGCGGGACGGGCGGCTGCGGCACGTGTATGTCGACCCGGACCACGTCCGCCGGGGTGTCGGCAGTGCGCTGCTGGCGCGTGTGGAGGCGGATTTCCGGGAGCGTACCGGCGCCGCGGAGATCACGGCGGGCGTGGTGCTCTACGCGGAGGCGTTCTACCGGGTCAACGGGTACCGGGTGGTGCGGGAGGCGGCGGCCTGGGACGGCAGCCTGCACCTGGAGATGACCAAGCCCCTGGCCTGAACTCACCTCGGCCCATGATCAAGGCGTCCTTCACGGCGTGAAGGACGCCTTGATCATGGGCCGAGGTGAGTGTCTCAGTGGACGTTGTCGGACCCGACTGGTAGGAAGCAGTAATCAAACAGGTGTACGGAAGAGGGTCGAGATGGTGGGGCTGTCGGTCGACGAGTTGCAGACGATCCGTGACACCCTCGCAGCCGGTCGCAAGCCGCGGGTGATGTTCACCGATTCGGCGGGTCAGATCGCCGGTCAGATCGGTCAGGTGGTGGAGCTGACCGACCCGGGGGTGTCCGACGAGTGGGTGGTGGTGCGGTTCGGGCGCGATGAGTTGCCCTTCTCCCCCGCCGATCTGTCGGTGCCGCCGCGCGGGGCGAAGGCGGCGAAGGCGCGTGCCAAACAACCGGAGCCTGAGCCGGAGCCCGCGCCGCCGGCACCCGAGTTCATGATCACGAGAGCGCCGGTGCCGGCGCCCCGCAAGGAGGCTAGAGTGACCACTGTGGATAGCGCGCCGGAGCCGGCCGTGGACAGGGCCGACAAGCCCGCCGCCAAGGCGACGAAGGCGGCCAAGGCCGCGAAGCCGAAGGCGCCCGCGGGGTTGACCGTCACCCTGGCGTACACGGAGGGCGAGTGGACGGTGGCGGCGACCCAGGGGGCGAAGGCGCTCGCGAAGCCATATGTGGTGAAGCCGATCGAGGCGTTGAAGATGGTGGCGTTGGTCGACGTGCCGGGTGTGAAGGAAGCGGTCGAGCAGATCCTCGACGCGGAGCGCAGCGAGGCGGAGAAGCAGGCCGAGAAGCTGCGCGCCGAGCTGGCCGAGGTCGAGGCGCGGCTGGCCGAGCTGCGCGACGCGGGGTGAGTGGCGGTGGCCAGGTGGGCTGAGGTCGAGGAGCAGGCGCCGGCGCTGGCGAAGGCGGTGCGGCGGATCCTCGACGCGCACAAGCACAAGACCCTGGCGACGCTGCGGCGTGACGGCGGGCCGCGGATCAGCGGCACGGAGGCGCAGTTCCGTGACGGTGACCTGTGGATCGGCAGCATGTGGCAGGCGCGTAAGGCGCTCGATCTGCGGCGTGATCCGCGGTTCGCGTTGCATTCGGCGAGCGTCGACCCGTCCGGTGACGATCCGTCGGGGTGGCCGGGTGACGCGAAGCTGTCGGGTCGGGCGGTGGAGGTCACCGACCCGGCGACGGTCGCCGCGTTGAGCGAGGGGGCGCCGCCGGGGCCGTCGCACCTGTTCCGGCTCGACGTGACCGAGGTGGTGTGGACGCGGGTGGGTGTGCCGGCCGACCATCTGGTGATCGACCTGTGGCGCGCGGGCACCGGCGTCACCACCTTCAAACGCTGACCCGTGCCGTTCCGTGATCAGGGCGTCCCTCACGTCGTTAGAGCGACATGAGGGACGCCCTGATCATGGGTGGTGGGTGGTTGATCCATCAGGGGCAGACGTCGGCGGCGGCGCCGGCGGTGCCGTTCCTGCTGCGGGCCGCCGCCGACCCGTCGACGCCGCACCGGGCCGCGCTGCTGTTGCTGGTCGCGGAGGCGGGCCGGCGGGAGCATTTCGGCGACGGCACCCGCGCCGGCCTGCTGCGGGTCGCCGACCTGGAGGAGCGCTACGACCACGCGGGCCACTCGATGAACCGGTCGGTGCGGGCGGTGCGGGACGCCATCACCGCCGACGCGCCGATCCTCGTCGCGCTGCTCGACGACGCCGATCCCCGGGTCCGCTGCGCGGCCTGCTACGCCCTGGCGGCCACCTCCGCCGACCATGCGCCGTTGGTCGCCGCGCTGCGGGCGCGCTTCGACGTCGAGAGCGTCGAGGGGCCGAACTCCGTCGACCCGGATGTGGTGTCCGAGGCGGACGACGAGGTCGCGGCGGTACGGGCGAGCCTGGTCCTGGCGATCGCGCAGTTGGGCCTGGCGCACCGGGACGAGCGGGTGGTTGGCTGGTCCCGGGCGTGGTGGTCGGATCCGGGTCAGCCGCCCGAGGTGCGGGTGAGCGCGGCACTCGCCTGGCTGTGCCTGGTGCCTGGCTGTGCCTGGTGAACGACACCGACGGTGCCGACGGCACGGCAGGTGCCGGCGATGCCGGCGACACGGGTGCCGACGGTGTCGACGGTGCTCGCGACGCCGGCGGCGCCGGGCTGTTCCGCTGCGTCGACCAGATGCTCAACCCGGACACACCCTGGTGGCCCACCGCTCCCGACCCGTGGGGCTGACACGATGTGGATCTAGTCGAGTTAGGGTCGCTATTCCGCCCTAACTCGACTAGATCCACAGCACCGGGCCGGCGCACCCACCCACCACCGCCAACCCGGCCAGCGAACACCAGCGCTCTGCCCGTTTCACACCAAAGATCCCCCGTCCGGCAGGCACCGCGGCCATCCGGACCCAATCAGCCCGCCACACACCGGGCACTCCATGCCCCCAGATCCCACCGCCGAGGCGAGGTGCGCGGCGGCATCGGCGTCCCGCCGCATGCGCCGCGACGCCGATCAAGGAAAACCCCGCCGATCAAGGGCTCAGGCACCCGGATCGGAGATCAAACCACGTGCCCAAGCCCTTGATCGACGGGCAGAGGGCGGGGGGAGGGAGGAGCGGGGACGGGGCGTTACGAGGGGATGTTGTGGGGGGCTATGCGGCGGCGGAAGACCCAGTAGGTCCAGCCCTGGTAGAGGAGGACCAGCGGGGCGAAGACCAGGGCCACCCAACTCAGGATGCGTAGCGTGTAGGGGCTGGACGCGGCGTTGTCGACGGTGAGGCTGTGCGCCGGGTCCAGGGTGGACGGCAGCACGTCGGGGAACAGGGCGGTGAACAGGGTCGCCACCAGCAGGCCGATCGCGGTGGCGGTACCGAGGAAGGCGCGTCCCTCCCGGCGTACCCGGTTGGCGGAAAGGGCCGCGACCAGGGCGAGCACCGATCCGGCGGCGAGCGCCGCCGCGGCCGGGGACCAGCGCGTCGCGAGCGTCCACGCGAGGAACGCCGCCGTCAGGGCGGCGGCGGCCGGCCCGGCGCGGCCGGCGAGGGCCGCCGCGCGGTGCCGCACGTCGCCGGCGGTCTTGAGGGCGAGGAAGACGGCGCCGTGCGTGACGAACAGGGCCGCGGTGGTGAGGCCGCCGAGCAGCGGGTACGGGTGGAGCAGGTCGAGGGGGCCGCCGGCGTACTCGTGGTCGGCGCCCAGCGGTAGGCCGCGCACCACGGTGGCGAGTGCGGCGCCCCACAGCACGGCCGGCACGAGGGAGCCGGCCACGATGGCGGCGTCCCAGCGGGCTTTCCAGGCGGCGTCGGGGCGCTTGCCGCGGTACTCGAACGCGACGCCGCGCAGGATCAGCGCGACGAGGATGAGCAGCATCGGCAGGTAGAAGCCGGACAGTAGGGTGGCGTACCAGGCGGGGAACGCGGCGAACATGGCGCCCGCGGCGGTGATGACCCAGACCTCGTTGCCGTCCCAGACGGGGCCGATGGTGTTGATGAGCACCCGGCGTTCGGTGTCGGAGCGGCCGAGCACGGGCAGCAGGGCGCCGACGCCGAAGTCGAAGCCTTCGAGCATGAAGTAGCCGGTGAACAGGGCGGCGACGGCCACGAACCAGGCGGTTTCCATCGGCGTCTCCTAGTAGGCGAAGGCGAGCGGACGGTCTTCCTCGTCCGAGGACGAGGAAGAGGGCGAAGACGGGGGCGGGAGCGACGGCAGGCCGGCCCGGGCGTACCGCAGCAGCAGCCGCACCTCGACGATGGCGAGCGCCGCGTACACCAGGGTGAAGCCGGTGAACGAGGTGAGGACCTCGCCGAGGGAGACGCTGCGGGAGACGCCGTCGCGGGTGAGCATCTCGCCGAAGACCAGCCACGGTTGGCGGCCCATCTCGGTGAAGACCCAGCCGAAGATGTTCGCGGCCAGTGGCAGGACGGGCAGCGCGAGGCTCGCGCGCAGCAGCCACCGGTTGGTGGGTACCCGGCCGCGCCGTTGCGCCCACAGGGCGATCAGGGCGATGGCGGCGCCGAGCATGCCGAGGCCGATCATGAGCCGGAAGCTCCAGTAGGTGACGGGGATGACCGGGCTGTAGGAGCCGGGGCCGTAGCTGGCGGCGTACTGGGCCTGGAGGTCGTCGATGCCCTGGACGGTGCCGTGCGGGTCGCCGGTGCCGAGGATCGACAGCAGGTACGGGATTTTGACGCTGAACAGTTCGCGGCTGCCGTCGAGGGAGCCGATGGTGAACACGGAGAAGCTCGCTGGCTGCTCGGTCTGGTAGAGGGCCTCGGCGGCGGCCATCTTCATCGGCTGCACCTCGGTCATGATCTTGCCTTGGGTGTCGCCGGTGACGGCGACGAGGGCGGCGGCGACGAGGGTGACCCAGGCGCCGAGGCGCAGGGCGGGCCGGAAGTCCTCGGTGCGGTGCCGGATGAGGTGCCACAGCCCGACGGAGGTGACGAACGCGCCGGCGACCAGGAACGCGGCGGCGATCGTGTGCGGGAAGGTGATGAGCGCGACCTTGTTGGTGAGCACGGCGCCGAAGTCGGTGAGTTCGGCGCGGCCGGTGGCCGGGTCGACGCGGTAGCCGACCGGGTTCTGCATCCAGGAGTTGGCGGCGAGGATGAAGTAGGCACTGACGGTGGAGCCGGTGGCGGCGATCCAGATGCAGGCGAGGTGGATCTTCTGCGGCAGCCGGTCCCAGCCAAAAATCCACAGGCCGAGGAACGTGGATTCGAGGAAGAACGCCAGCAGCGCCTCGATGGCCAGGGGCGCGCCGAACACGTCCCCCACGAAGCGGGAGTAGTCGCTCCAGTTCATGCCGAACTGGAATTCCTGGACGATGCCGGTGACGATGCCCAGGGCGAAGTTGATCAGGAAGAGCTTGCCGTAGAACTTGGTCAGCCGCAGGTAGCGTTCGTCGCCGGTGCGGACCCAGACGGTCTGCATGACGGCGACGAGGGCGGAGAGGCCGATGGTGAGGGGGACGAAGAGGAAGTGGTAGACGGTGGTGACACCGAACTGCCAGCGGGCGACGTCGAGCGCGTCCATGCCATCAATACTACCGGCCGTAGTACTTGGTGGTGGCGGGCCTTGTTGATCGTGGCGCGCGTCATACTCGCGCCGTTCTGCCGGCTGCGGGTGTGCGGTGAGCTGCCGCCCGGGCCGGTGATCCTGGCCGCCAACCACATCAACCCCGTCGACCCGGTGGTGCTGATGGCCGCCTGCCACACGCGGCGCGCCGACCCCCGGTTCCTGGCCGACGCCGCCGCGTTCCACCTCCCCCTGGTCGGCGCGGTGCTGCGGCACGCCGGCCACATCCCGGTGCGCCGCGGCACCACGGCCGTCAGCGCGGCGCTGGTGTGCGCCGTGGACGCCGTCCGCGCGGGGGCCACCGTGCTGGTGTACCCGGAGGGGCGCATCGGCCTCGACCCCGGCATGTGGCCCGAGCGCGGCAAGACCGGCGCCGCCCGGCTCGCGCTGGCCACCGGCGCCCCGGTCGTGCCGGTCGCGCAGTGGGGCGCCCACGAGCTGGTGCCGTACGCGGCGCCGCGCGGCGCGGTGCGCGGGCTGGCCCGGGCCCTGATGCGCCGCCCGGTGGTGCGGGTGCGTTTCGCCCCGCCGGTCGACCTGACCGGCGCGCGCACCGCCCGCGAGGCGACGGACCGGATCATCACCGCGATCACCGACACGCTGCGCCCGCTCCGCCCAGACGAACCCGACCGCCCCCGCCACGCCGACCCCACCCGGCCCGCACTGTGACCCCAGCCGTGTGACCCCACAGGGGTCCCCTTTCACCGCCCACGCGGGTAAGAGGGCAGCTCTGTGCGGAATTCACGCCCCACAGAGCTGCCCTCTTGGGGCGGCGCGGGGTGGCAAGCGGGTGGGCAAGCGTGCCGGTGAGGCGGAGAGAGGGTCAGCCGCGGGCGCGGAGGTAGGCGAGGACGGCCTCGCGGGTGGTGCGGACGCCGAGCAGCTGGCGGGCCTGGGCGATGCGGCGGTTCGCGGTGCGCAGCGACAGGAACTCGGCGGCCGCGGCCGCCGCGATGGTCTCCCCGTTGGCGAGCCGTTCCAGCAGTGCGCGCTGCTCCGGGACGAGGCGCCCCACCGGGTCCGCGTCGTCGACCGGCTCACCGTCGATGTCCTGCAGCACCGGGCCGAGCCGGCCCAGGTCGTCGCGCAGCGCCCGCCCCAGCTCGCCGGCCGGGTCGAGGATCGCGACCACCCCGGCGCCGCGGGCCGCGGCGAGCACCACCAGCCGGACGGTGTCCACATCGGGCACCGGGCCGTAGAGCACCAGGCGGGCCTCGCTCAGATCCCAGGCGGTCTCCGGCGCCGCGAACCCCTCCCGGGTGCGCCAGCCGGCGCGGGCCAGGCGGCGCAGCACGGCGGTGGCGTCCGTGGCGCCCGGCACCACGTACCGGGGAGCGTCCGAAGTGGTCACCGCATCCGCCTAGCCGGCCGGTCCGTCGCGGCCAAGCTCATTGTGCCCGGCGCCACCAAGCCGGGCGGCGGCCTCGGTGCGGGTGCGGGCGCCCAACTTATGCATCGACGCGCGGATGTGGGTCTCCACGGTCTCGGCGGAGATGCCGAGCTGCCCGGCGATGCGGCGGGTGGGTTCGCCGGCGGCGACCAGGCGCAGCACCGCCGTCTCCCGGTCGGTGAGCCGGTCGCCGGTGCGGGGGCCGCGCGGGTCGCGGCGTACCGCGTGCCGGCGCAGCGCCCGGCGGGCCCGGCCCAGCAGCACCACCAGGCCGTGGTCGCCGGCGAGCCGCTCGGCGGCCAGCAGCGGCGGCACCGCCCGCGCCGGGTCGCTCTCGCGCAGGCCGTGGGCGAGCAGGCAGCGCACCTCCTCCCGGGCGGCGACGCCGCGCCACGCGGCGGCGGCCCGGTCGAAGCCGGCGGCGCCGTCCCACGCCGCCAGCGTCGCCGATACCGGATGCGGAACCAGGGGCGGGTCGGTCCACGCGTCGCCGGCGGGCGCGCCGTCGTGGCCCGCCCACCGGGCGGTGATCCGGCGCAGGCCGTCGACCAGCGGCGGCGCGGCCACGGTGACCGGCGCCGCCGCCCGGTCGGGTTGCCCGTCCAGCCACGCCGCCTCCCGGCGCACCCAGTCCAGGACGGCGTCCGCGCCGGACGCGCCGGACAGCCGGGAGCGGGCCGGGGCGAGCAGCCCGCCGTCCGCCTCCACCAGGGCCGCCGCGGCGGTGGCGTAGCCGCGGGCCGGTGCCGGCAGGGTGCGGTCGGCCAGGTCGCCGGCCCGGCGCAGCACGTCGTCGGCGTGCCCGCCGCGCAGCGCCGCGCACCACAGCTCGGCGGCCAGGAACCGGGTCTGCCAGCCGTAGGCGAGGTCGGCCGCGCAGGCCCGGGCCGCGCCGGCGGCGGTGCGGGCGGCCTCGTCGAGCCGGCCGTCGGCGGCCAGGGTCTCGACCAGCAGCCAGGCGCTCCACCGGTCGCCGGCGTCGGCGAGGGCCCGCTCCCAGCCGGGATCCCGGACGGCGGCGGCGACCGCCGCCAACGCCGCCCGCAACCCCGGGTGGGTTACCGCCGTGCCAGCGGCGAGCTGAGCCAGGGGCCCCCGCCCATGATCAAGGCGTCCCTCACGTAGCTCTAACGACTTGAGGGACGCCTTGATCATGGAGGGGTCGTCGGCGAGTTGGGTCAGCAGGAGCACCCGGTCGCGGGCGGCGACCAGGTGCGGCCCGGCGTCGTCGGGCACCGGCGCGGCCGCCGCCCGGGCCGCCGCGACGTCGCCGGCCTGCAGCAGCGCCTCGGCGCGCCGCACCGCCGCGTCGGGCGTCAGGTCGCCGGTCAGGGCCCGCACCGCCGCCTGGGGGCGGCCGCACGCGAGGGCGGCGTCCGCGGCGGCGCGGCGCACCGCCGGGTCGGCGCCGGGCAGGTCGGCGGCCAGCAGCAGCAGGTCCGCGCGTTCGCCCGTCGTGGTGGCGTGGTCGGCCGCCGCGACGGCCAGCCGGTACGCGGACGCGCCGTCACCGGCGGCGGCCAGGTGCCGGGCGGCCTCCCGGGGCGGTACCAGCCGCGCCAGGCGGTGGTGCAGCGCCCGCCGGCCGGGTGGGTCGAGCAGTCCGGCGGCCACCTCGGCGGTGTACGGGGACACCGGCGCCACCGCACCGTCCACGGTGGCCACCAGTCCCGCCGCGGCCAGCTCGTCGACGCCGCCGCCGAGCAGCGCGGGCGTGGCGGGACGCCCCAGCAGGCCGAGCGCGGCCAGAGCGGTGCGCGCCGGTCGGGTCAGGTCGGCCAGGGCCGCCGCGACGGCGTACTCCAGATCCTTCGGCTCTTCATGATCAAGGCATCCCTCATGTCGCTCCAACGACGTGAGGGACGCCTTGATCATGGGGGTGGACGCGGCGTGGCGGGCGAGGCTTTCGACGGCGAGTGGGGCGCCGCCGGCGCGGGCGATCACGGCGGCGGTCGCGTCCGGGCTCAGGTTCGGCGCGACCCGGGCGACCAGCGCGGTGGCCTCGGCGCGGGTCAGCGGCGGCACCGCCAGCCAGCCGGCGGCCGCGGCCCGCAGCCGGTCGACGGCGGCGGCCGGGAGCCGGTGCGGGGTGCGCAGCGCCACCGCGACCCGGCAGTGCGCGGCCACGGCCGGCAGGGCGGCGAGGGTGGCCGCGTCCGCCCACTGCAGGTCGTCGAGCAGCAGCAGGCCGGCGCGTACCCGGGAGCGGACCGCCTCGGCCAGCAGCGCCGGGTCGCCGGCCGGCAGCCGCACCCGCAGCGCCCGGGCCAGCGCGAACGCCGGCACGCCGGACAGCGACGCGAGGCCGCCACCGGCGTGCACGGGGCCGCGGAACGCCGCGCCGAGCCGCCGCAGCACCGTGCTGCGGCCGCAGCCGGGGCCGCCGGCGACGACCACCAGCGCGGGCGCGGCCAGCAGCGCGGTAGCGTCCTCGACGGTGCTCACCTGAACCTCCCGGCGGGGGTGGGGTGTGGCACGAACATGGGATCCTGCGTCGGCAGGATATTCGTAGTGTGTACCGGCAGGAGGGACGACCGACACCATGGGTCCAGGACCGCTCGCCGCGCGGGTCGCCGCGCTGTGCGACGAGGTGGGCCCGCGCCTCGGCGCGCCGGCCCAGGCACAGGTGTCCGGCGTCCGGCGGCGGCTCGACGAGCCGCTGCGGGTGGCGATCGCGGGACGCCTGAAGGCGGGGAAGTCGACACTGGTGAACGCGTTGATCGGGCGGCGGGTGGCGCCCACCGAGGTGGGTGAGTGCACCCGCGTGGTGACCCAGTTCCGGTACGGCACGGCCGACCGGGTCGACGTGGTGCGCCGCGACGGGTCGCGGGCCAGCCTGCCGCTGGACGACACCGGCATGATCCCGCAGCGGCTCGGCGTGCCGCGGGCCGACATCTCCTACGTGGACGTGACGCTCACCAGCGACCGGCTGCGGGACCTGACCGTCGTCGACACGCCCGGCCTGTCGTCGACGAACGCGTCGGTCAGCGAGGGCGCCCGCCGGTTCCTGTTCGACGACGGGCCGGCGCCGGACGCGCCGATGGACGACGACCTCGACGACGACTCCGCCGGTGCGATCTCCGGCGCCGAGGCGATCGTGTACGTGTTCACCCAGTCGGTGCGCGACGACGACCTGCGGGCGCTGGAGGCGTTCCGGTCCGTGTCGTCGCGGCTGGCCAGCAACCCGATCAACTCCCTCGGCCTGTTCAACAAGGTCGACAAGCTGGTGTCCGGGTTCGCCGACCCGTGGCCGGTGGCCGGGCCCCTCGCCGCCGACCAGACCCGGGTGCTGCGCCGGGTCGTCTCCGACGTGGTGCCGGTGGTGGGGCTGCTCGCCGAGACCACCGAGGCGGGGCGGCTCACCGCCGCCGACTGCGAGGCGCTGCGCGCCCTGGCGCGGCTGCCGCAGGGCGAGCGGGTGGTGCTGATGGCGTCGGTGGACCTGTTCGTGTCCCGGGAGTGCGCGGTGCCCCGGGAGCGGCGGGAGCGGCTGCTGCGCCTGCTCGACCTGTACGGGATCGGGTTCGCCCTCGGCCGGCTCACCGCCGACCCGCAGCTGGCCAGCGGCGACCTGGTGCGGCTGCTGTTCCAGGCGTCCGGGTTCCCGCGCCTGCGGCACACCCTCGACCAGGCGTTCCGCTGGCGCACCGACGCGATCAAGGCGGGCTGGGCGCTGGCCGGGCTGGAGAAGGTGGCCGGCCAGAGCTCGGCGCCGGACGACCGGGAGCTGCTGCGCGACGCGGTCGAGCGGGTGCTGCAGCAGCCCGACTACCACCGGCTGCGGCTGCTGGAGGTCGCGACGCTGGTCAGCACCGGCACGGTGGCGCTGCCCGAGCCGATGGAGCAGGAGCTGACCCGGCTGGCGCTGTCCGAGGACCCGCGGTGGATCCTGCAGCTGCCCGCCGCCGCCACCGACCAACTGGTGAAGGCCGCCTTGGAGGCGGCCACAAGGTGGCGCGTCTACGCCGTGGCCGGCGCCACCCCCGCCCAATCCCGCGTGGCCCTGGTCGCCCACCGCGGCTTCTACCTGTTATCCCAACGCCTCCGCGGAGCCATAGCATGACCCCCGCCGAGGCAACCCCCGCCGATCTTGCACTGGTCATGTCCAGTTGCCCGATGTGCCGCCTGACAAGCGCAAGATCGACGGGGGTGGTGGGGTGACGACGGCGCAGCCGATCGCGAAGTTGCTCACGGGGGGCGTGGACGGGGGGCTCGCTTACCTGCGGAAGCTGGATCCGGACGCGGCGGGTGACATCGACTCGCTGCGGCGGCGGGAGCTGGGGCGGCCCGCCGTGGTGGTCGTCGGCGAGACCAAACGCGGCAAGAGTTCCCTGGTCAACGCGCTGCTCGGGGTACCAGGGCTGTCGCCCGTGGACGCGGCGGTGACCACCTCGGCGTACCTGGAGTTCACCGCCGGCGCGGCGCCGGCCGCCCAGGCCCACGTGCCGGGCCGCGACGAGCCGGTCCCCCTGGACGTGACCGACCTGCGGGACTGGGCGACGCCGCTGAGCCGCCTGCCGGAAGGGGTGCGGCCGCCGCGGCGGGTGACCGTCACCCACCCGGCGCCGCTGCTGCGCTACCTGACGCTCGTCGACACGCCCGGCACCGGCGGCCTCGACCCGGCCCACGCCGAGGTCGCCCTCGACGCCGCCGGGCAGGCCGACGCGCTGCTGTTCGTGGTCGACGCGTCGGCGCCGTTCGCGCAGCCGGAGCTCGACTTCCTCATCGAGGCCAGCAAGCGGGTCAACGCGGTCGTGTTCGCGCTGACCAAGACCGACGCCTACCCGGGCTGGCGCACCATCTGGGACGACGACCGGGCGCAGCTGCGGGCACACGCGCCGCGGTTCGGGGCCGCGCCCTGGTACCCGGTGTCGGCGCGGCTCGCCGAGCTGGCCGTCACGGTGCCGCCGGAGGCGGCGCAGGAGCTGGCCCGCGAATCCCGGGTCGCCGACCTGCAGCACGCGCTGATCGACCTGGCCGGCAAGGGCCACCTGCTGCGGCAGGCCAACGTGCTGCGGGCGGTGCGCAGCGAACTGGTCCGGCTCGACCTGCGGGCCGGCGAGCGGATCACCGCCACCGACCCGGACCCCGCCGACATGGCCAGGGCCAAGCAGGAACGGGCCGCCCTCGCGGCGCGCAAGCGCACCGAGTCCCGGCAGTGGTCCCTCGCGCTGAACACCGAGACGCAGCGGGCCCGGGTCGAGGCCACCGGCCGGCTGCGCGGCTACCTCACCGGGGTGCAGGAGGAGTTCCTGACCCGCATCGACAACGCCCGCGGCGACGACATCAAGACCCTGCCCGCCGAGCTCGACCGGTCGCTGCACGCGCTGTCCGTGCGGCTGTCCCACGACCTGGAGTACCGGTTCCGGGTGGTCGCCGAACGCGCCCTCGCCCAGGTGTTCGGCCCCGACGAGCTGCGGCACGTGATCGGCCGGCTCAACGCGACGCTGCGGCACGCCCTGGCCAGCAAGCCGCGCCGGGAGGGCGGCGCCGGCGCCGACAACGTGATGATCGCGATGTCGGCGGGCGGGATGGCGTTCATGGCCGGGCGCGGCGTCATGGCCGGCGCGTCCGCGCTCGGCGCCGGCGCCCTGGTCGGCGGCGGCCTGCTCATCCCGGTCGCCGGCATCGGGCTGGGGTTGGCCGCGGGCGCGTTCATGCTGTACCGGCGGCGCGCGCAGAGCGACCGGCAGCAGGCCCGCACCTGGCTGCGGGAGGTGCTGGGCGAGACCCGGGCGGCGCTGTCCGACGAGATCACCCACCGGTTCACCGATCTGCAGTACGCGCTCACCCTCGCCCTGGACGACGCGATCGAGCGGCGGCTCAAGGAGCTGGACGCGCACATCGCCGACATCGACCGGGCGCTGGCCGAGGACAAGGCGGAACGTGCCAAGCGCAAGGCGGTCCTGCAGGCCGAGCGGGACGCGTTGCGCGGCAAGCTCAAGCAGGTCGACGAGGTGCTGGCCCGCGCCCGCACCCTCCTACCCGCGCGCGAGGAGCCATCATGATCAAGGCTGTGAACCGGTGACGGACCACGAGTGGGGCGAGGACTGGTCGGACGGCTCCGACTTCCTCGACAGCGCCGGCGCCACGGAGGGTTTCGGGGCGGCGCCGGCACCCGACGACCCGTCGTTCGACCCGTCCGAGGCGGCCGACTTCCCCGACCTGCCGGACGTGCCGGACCTGCACGACCTGCCGCAAGAGGCGTACCTGGCGGACGTGTCCGAGGTGTCCGATCTCGCCGACCCCGAGGTGGACGGCGGGGACGGGATGGCCGGCGTGGACGGGGTGGCCGGCGTGGACGGCGGAAACGTGCCGGTCGGGGCCGACCCGGACGCGGTCGGCGAGGTGCCGGACCCGGTGTTCCCGCCCGCGCTCGCCCTGGACCCGCCGCCCGAGCCCGTCGACGGCTACCCGTGGGCGGACGCCGCCAACCTGGGTGCGGCGCCGCAGGCCGACCCGGCGCACGCGTACCAGGACGCGCCGGAGGCGGCGGAGGTCGCGCGGTACGCGGCGGCCGAACCCGGCACGCAGTGGGCCACGCTGGTCGACTCCGACGACCCGGCGACCAGCGCCCTCGCCCGCTGGTGGTCCTCCCCCACCCCCGACTCGTCATGATCAAGGCGTCCCTCACGTCGCTATAACTACGTGAGGGACGCCTTGATCATGACGGGTGACCACGCGGGCACCGCCACACGCGAGGAGAACTCATGCCCGAACGTCGCGTCATCGTCGGCTCCAGGGTTGGGCTGCACGCCCGGCCCGCCGCCCTGTTCGTCCAGGCCGCCGCCCGGCAACCGGTGCCGGTGCGGATCGGCAAGGACGGCCGGGACCCCGCCGACGCCCGCAGCATCCTGTCCGTGCTCGCCCTCGACGTCCGCGGCGGCGACGAGGTGGTGCTCACCGCCGACGGCGACGGCGCCGAGGCGGCCCTGGACGAGCTGGCCGCCCTCCTCGCCCGCGACCTGGACGCGGCGCCATGAGCGCCGGCATCGGCGTCAGCCCCGGCGTCGCGGTGGGCATCGCCGCGAGGTTAGGAGGGGACCCTTCCTATACAGAAAGCGATAACAAGGTGCCCTTCCATGCGGCGCTGAGCGCGGCGGCGCAGGAGTTGGAACGGCTCGCGGCGAGCGTCGCGGCACCGGCCGCCGACGTGCTGGGCGCGCAGGCGTTGATGGCCCGGGACCCGGTGCTCGCCGACAGGATCGCCGGCCACCAGCGCGCCGGGCACCCGGCCGACCGTGCCGTCCGCGCGGGATTCGCCGAGTTCCGCGAGCTGCTGGCGGCCGCCGGGCCGTACCTGGCCGAGCGGGTCGCCGACCTCGACGACGTCCGCGACCGGGTCCTCGCCCACCTGCACGGCACCACGCTGCCGCGGATCCCGCGACCCGGGTACCCGTTCGTGCTGGTCGCCGAGGACCTGTCCCCGGCGCAGACCGCCACCCTCCGACCCGGACAGGTGCTCGCCATCGTCACCGAGCGCGGCGGCCCGACCAGCCACACCGCGATCCTGGCCAAGGCGCTCGGCATCCCCGCCGTGGTGGCCTGCCCGGCCGCCGCCACGATCGGCGACGGCCAGAGCGTGCTGGTCGACGGCCTCGCCGGCACCGTCGACGTGGAACCGCCGGCCGGCACCATCGCCGCCGCCCTCGAACGCGAGGACCGCCGCCGCGCCGCGGCCACCGCGGTCACCGGCCCCGGTCGTACCGCGGACGGGCACCCGGTGAAGCTGCTGGTGAACGTCGGCGGCGACCGGGACCTCGACACCACCGCCGAGGGCGTGGGCCTGTTCCGCACCGAGTTCCTGTTCCTGGACCGGGACGAGGCACCCACGGTGGACGAGCAGCGGGCCGCGTACGGGCGGGTGTTCGCCGCGTTCGCCGGCCGCACCGTCGTGGTGCGCACCCTGGACGCCGGCGCCGACAAGCCGCTGCGCTTCGCGACCGCACCGCGCGAACCGAACCCGGCCCTGGGGGTACGCGGGCTGCGCGCCGCCCGGCGCGCCCCGGAACTGCTCGACGGCCAGCTGCGGGCGATCGCCGCGGCCGCCGCCGACCACGACGCCCAGGTGTGGGTGATGGCGCCCATGGTGTCGACGGCCGCGGAGGCGGCGGACTTCGCGGCCCGCGCCCACGCGCACGGCCTGCCCACCGCCGGCGTGATGGTGGAGGTGCCGGCCGCCGCGCTGCGCGCCGAGCAGGTGGCCGCCGCCTGCGACTTCCTCAGCGTCGGCACCAACGACCTGGCGCAGTACACGATGGCGGCGGACCGGCAGCACGCCGACCTCGCCGCGCTGCTCGACCCGTGGCAGCCGGCCGTGCTCGAGCTCGTACGGCGCACCGCCGAGGCCGGCGCCCGGCTGGGCAAACCGGTCGGGGTGTGCGGGGAGGCGGCCAGCGACCCGCGCCTCGCGGTGGTGCTCGTCGGGCTCGGCGTCACCAGCCTGTCGATGGCGCCGGTCGCGTTGCCCGCCGTACGCGCCGCCCTGGCCGCCCACACCCTCGCCGACTGCCGGCGCCTCGCCGCCGAAGCCCTCTCATGATCAAGGCGTCCCTCGAGTAGTTGTCACTACGTGAAGGACGCCTTGATCATGAGAGGTTGGTGTAGGTCGCCAGGACGCGACCCGTCGCGTCGTAGGCGACGAGGCGGCCGGCCGCCAGGTTGGCGCTGCGGAACGAGAACTCCCGCGGTCCCGGCACCAGCGCCAGCAGCGGGACGTCGCGGGGCGCACCGCCCGGCGCCGACCGGTACTCCAGCCGCGCCACCGCGCTGGAGACCACGCCGTTGACGCGCACCTTGGTCTTCTCCCGCAGCACCCCGAAACGCACCGGCGCGCCGGCCGTCAGGGCGGCGCCCGGGCTGAAGTAGAAGTAGCGCGGGTTGCCGGCGTCGGCGTGCGTGTAGGCCTTGAACGTCGGGTCCGCCCCGGCCGGCAGCGGCAGCAGCGCGAAGCAGGCCAACACCGCGCCGGCCACGGTCGCCGTGCGCAGGGCGGCCGGGCCGCGCCGGTGCGCGACCACCGCCGCCGCGGCGACGCCGCCGCAGCCGGCCACGCAGACCGCGACCGCGCCGAACATGCGCGCGTTCTCGAGCAGGAACTGCACCCCCGGGTACGTGGACACGTCGCCGAACACGACGCCCAGCGACACGGTCATCGCGACCAGCAGCAGCGCCCCCGCCACCCGCCGCGCCGCGCCCGACGTGGCGATCAGCAGCATCGCGGCCAGGACCGTCCACACCTGATGATGGGTCCACGACACCGGCGACGCGGCCACCGTGGCGCAGCCGACCAGCACCGCCGCCCGGGTGCGCTCGCCGTCCCGGTCGAGCCGGCGGGCCCGCAGCAGCGCCGCCGCACAGATCGCCGCCACCAGCACGGCCCACAGCACCGGCAGCGCGCCGGGCGGCACACCGATCCGCATCAGGGCGCCGTGCACCGACTGGTTGCCCAGCGAGGCGAGGTCGCCGATCCGGGACGTCCGCAGCATCGTGCCGGACCAGTACTGCCAGCTGTCGGCCGGCAGGACCAGCGCGCCGACCGCCGCGCACGCCACGAACGCCGCGACGGCGCGGGCCGCGTCCCGCCACCGGCCGGCCACCACGAAGTAGACCACGAACAGCAGCGGCGTCAGCTTGACCGCGGCGGCCACCCCGACCAGGACCCCGCGCCACCGGGCCGGGGTCACGCCCACGCCGTCGAGCAGCGCCAGCAGCACGATGAACACGCTGACCTGACCGAACCGCAGGTTGCTCTGCGCCGGGGCGGACAGCAGGACCGCGCAGGCGACCGCCGCGACGACCAGCGGGCGGCGCCGGTCGGCGACCCCGCCGGTCACCGTCGCGCCGACCGTGACGGCGATGGCGGCGACCGCCGCGCAGGTGAGCACCATCCAGAGCACCTGCAGCGCGCCCTCCGGCACCGCCGCCAGCAGCCGCAGCGGCAGCACCGCGAACGGCGGGTAGGTGAACGGGCCGCCGTTCTCCGCCACGTACCCGTACAGCGGCTGCCCGTCCGCGACGGTGCGCGCGGCGCCGTAGTAGATGTGCAGGTCGGACAGGCGCTGCTCCGGCGGCCGTCGCATGACCAGCAGCGCCGACCCGGTGGCGATGGCGCCGAACAGGCCCCACACCGCGACCGTCCCCCGTGCGATCACCGACCCACTGTATCGACCAATCCATGATCAGGGTGTCCCTCATGTCGTCATGGCGACTTGGGATACTGCGCGCGTGACGTACCTGGATCAGCCGCCGCTGGCGTTCGCGCACCGCGGCGGGGCAGCGGAAGGCGACGAGAACACCGACGCGGCGTTCGCGCGGGCGATCTCCCTCGGGTACCGGTATGTGGAGACCGACGTGCACGCCACCGCCGACGGCGTGGCCGTGGTGTTCCACGACGCGACCCTGGACCGGGTCGCCGGCCGGCCCGGCCGGATCGCGGACCTGCGCTTCGCCGACCTGGAAACCGTGCGGGTCGGCGGCGCGGCCGCCGTGCCGCGCCTCGACGACGTTCTCGCCGCCTGGCCGCGGGTCCGGTTCAACATCGACGTCAAGGCCGGCCCGGCGATCGAGCCGACGATCGCGTCGGTGCGCCGGGCCGGCGCCGAGGGCCGGGTGCTGCTGGCCTCGTTCAGCGACGCCCGGCTGGCCCGGCTGCGCACGCTCGCCGGGCCGTCGGTCGCGACGTCGCTGGGCATGCGCGGCGTGGCGCGGCTGCGGGTCGCGTCGCTGACCGGGCAGCGGCTCACGCTGCCGGTCTCGGTGGTCGCGGCGCAGGTCCCGGTCCGGTACGGGCGGATCCGGGTGGTCGACCGGCGGTTCGTCGGGTACGCGCACCGGCTGGGCCTGCAGGTGCATGTGTGGACTGTGGACGATCCCACCGAGATGCACGACTTACTTGATCTCGGCGTGGATGGCATCATGACCGATCGCGTCGACGTGTTGCGCGACGTCTACCTCAGCCGCGGCGTATGGCCTGCCCAGGAAGGGAATCCGTGACTGTCCTCGCGACGAGCGCTACGAGCAGCAAAGCCGACCGGGTCGGCTGGTACTTCTACGACTGGGCCAACTCCGCGTTCCAGACCACCGTCATCGCGGTGTTCCTCGGGCCGTTCCTGACGGCGGTCACCGAGCAGGCGGCCGGCTGCGCGCTCGGCGCCGACGAGTGCGAGCGGTCGGTGTACCCGCTGGGCATCGAGGTCGCGGCCGGCTCCTTCTACCCCTACATGGTGTCGCTGTCGGTGCTGCTGACCGTGTTCGTGCTGCCGGTGATGGGCGCCGTCGCCGACCGGTCGGCGCACAAGAAACGGCTGCTGGCCGGCGCCGCGTTCACCGGCGCCGCCGCCACCTGCGGGTTCGCGTTCGTGACCGGCGACCGGTACCTGCTGGGCGGGGTGCTGTTCCTCATCGCGAACATCTCGTTCGGGGCCAGCATCGTCGTGTACCACTCGTACCTGCCGCAGCTGAGCGGACCCGACGAGCGGGACAGCGTCTCCAGCCGCGGCTGGGCGCTGGGCTACCTGGGCGGGTTCCTGCTGCTGGCGCTGAACCTGGTCGCGGTGACCGTGTTCGGCGTCGAGGGCGACGACCAGCGCACCCTCGACATCGCCCGGTGGTCGATCGTGTCCGCCGGCGTGTGGTGGGCGCTGTTCACCCTGGTGCCGCTGCGGTGGATGCGCGAGCACCCGGCGCTGCACACCAGCGCCGGCGCCAACGTCGTCACCGACGGGTTCAAGCAGCTGGTCCGCACGGTGCGCGGCATGCGCGCGTACCCGTTGACGCTGTTCTTCCTGCTCGCGTTCCTCGTCTACAACGACGGCATCCAGACCGTGATCGCCCTGGCCAGCCAGTTCGGCAGCGAGGAGCTGGGGCTGGAGACCAACACGCTGATCATCACGATCCTGGTGGTACAGCTGACCGCGTTCTTCGGGGCGCTCGCGCTGGGCCGCCTCGCCGGCCGGATCGGCGCCCGCAAGACCGTGCTGCTGAGCCTGGTGCTGTGGACCGCGGTGGTCCTGGCCGCGTACTGGCTGCCCGGCGAGGCGCCGCTGCCGTTCATCGCGCTCGGCGCCGCCATCGGCATCGTGCTGGGCGGCAGCCAGGCGCTGAGCCGGTCGCTGTTCAGCCAGCTGATCCCGGCCGGCAAGGAAGGCGAGTACTACGGGTTCTACGAGATCAGCGACAAGGGCACCAGCTGGCTGGGGCCCCTCGCCTTCGGGCTGGTGTTCCAACTGACCAACAGCTACCGGGTCGGCATCGTGGCGCTGGTGGTGTTCTTCGTGGCCGGGTTCGTGCTGCTGATGCTGGTGCCGATCCGCCGCGCCATCATCGCCGCCGGCAACACCCCACCCCGCGTCCTCTAACCTCCCTCCATGATCAAGGCGTGCCGGCAGGCGCGGAGTGGGGGGGGGGGGCGGGGGGGTCGGGG
>JBBEWH010000052.1:0-1512 GCA_037414955.1 Actinomycetes bacterium KLBMP 9797 | reverse complement strand
CCGCCCACTCAAACCCCCCACCATGCCCAGGCCCCCCCAACCGTCGTTCTGACGACTTGAGGGACGCCTTGATCATGGAGGGAGGCCGTACCCTCGACGCGTGACCGACGCCGACATCCTCGTCAAGGTGGTCGACCCCGGCAGCGGCCGGGAGATCGGCTGGGACCAGCTGACCGAGCGGCTTCGCGGACGGCTGGACGACGTGCGGCGGGCGGTGTCCGACGGGGTCGGCGCCGTCGCGGCCGGGATCGGCGACCTCGCCACCCCGGACGGGTGGGAGGCCAGCGAGGTGAGCGCCACCTTCGGGGTCGCCCTTCTCGCGGAAACCGGCGCCCTGCTCACCAAGGCGTCCGGGGAGGCGACCTTCGAGGTCACCGTCACCTACCGGCGCGCCGGTTGACCGACGCGCGGGTGTGGCTCGGTGCGCCGGGCCGGCCACGACGCTACGCCGGCGCCGCCGTGCTCGTCGCGGACCGTCTGGCGCTGACCGCCGACCATGTCGTCCGGACCGCCGCGCCCGCCGACGTCGCGCTGGAAACCCCCACCGGTACCGCTACCGTGCGCGGCGTGGACCGGGACGGCTCGCTGGACGTCGCTCTGCTCCACCTCGCGGAAGCGGCACCGGCGACGGCGCCCACCATCCGGGTCGCCGCCCCGGCCGCTGGTACTCAATGGACGGTGACGACCCGCCCGGCTCCCGGCGATCCGCGGCTGACCGGTGTGGTGACCGCGGTGGACCAGGTGATCGAGAACAGTCGCGGGACGACGGTGACCGTCCTGCAGCTGCGGGTCGATCAGACGCTGGAGGACTACAGCGGCTACTCCGGCAGCGCGGTCCGGTCCGGCACCGCACCGCAGTCGGTCGTCGGCGTCCTCGTGGAGCAGGTCCGCAGCCGGCTGCGCCGCGGCGACGGCCAGCCGCGACCGGCGAGCAATGTGCTGTACGCGGTGCCCGCGACCGTGGTGTTCGACCGCTTCGACCTGACCGCTGGTATCTCCCACGACGCGGCCCTGGACCGGGTTCGCGCGTTCGTCGCCGGCGGCGCCCTGGACGACGCGGACCGGGAGCTGGCCGGGCTGCCGGCGGCCCGGCGCGGCACACCGGAGTACTGGTACTGGCGGGCCCGGGTCGCGGCGGCGCGCGGCAACGTCGCCGTGGCGGTCGGGTACGCCGACCGCGCGCTGGCGGCCGATCCCCGGCACGCCCGCACGATCGCGCTGAAGATCCGCGTGCGGAGGCCACCATGTCGGTGAACCAGTTCCAGGGGGATCGGGTGACCCTGGCCAAACTGATCTCCCTCGCCAGCAACCTGGGCGCCGTTCACCGCTCGTCCGACGACCGCGGTGCGGAACTCGGCTACACCACCTACATGATGAGCGCGTTCGGGCAGGCCCGCGGCGGCTATGACACCGTTCGCCGGCTCGGCACCCGCTGAACCTCCTCCATGATCAAGGCGTGCCGCGACGACTGCGTTAGAGATTGTGGGCGCCGTTTTCATTGTGGTGGGGTTG